>JARLHX010000261.1 GCA_031292035.1 Negativicutes bacterium
ACTTACCAGCCCAAGTTGTTGCTCGGGCGCCGCTGCAACAGTCGTTGGATTTTGTATCGCAGGGGCAGTTGTTGGGGTTTGCACTACCGGTGCATTTTGCGTCTCAGCGGCTATTCTGGTAGCGGCTCGCTCTTTCGGAGTTATAGGCGTTTTTGCAAAAGTGTCATTCCTGCCTGTCGCGCCGTTGGAATTATCCACAGCCGCATTTACCGGAGTGGAGCTGTTCGTCGGAGTTGGGGCCACCGCCGCAGGAGACGTGCAGGATATGACCAGGCTAAGCAATGCAAGTGCTGCAGCCAATCGATACCAGTTTCTCATATGCTCCTCCTCTTTGAGCATTTTTAATCGCGAATTTGAGATTGCTGCGCAATCAGTATTCGTGATTTGACCAACTCAACCGATAAAGGTTCTACTTAAATAAAACACATTTGAAGGTCAGTCGCGCCATCAATGTGTTTATAACTTCTTTTTTTAAAAGGACAGCGCGGCAAACGCTGACCAACTTAAGCATCTTCTCCTATTACCCGCCTGACTCAATTTCAGCTTGACAGACTTTTATCCTGAGGAAGGCAGGCTCAAGGAAGATTAATTGAAACAATAACAATCATTTTTATCGATAATATTCTTGCACGATTTCAGGAGCATGTCCAGACAGAGATTTTTAATCTTGCTTACCCTAACTATGTTAAAATGATCTCAACAGTTGAGAGATTTCATTCCTGCCGGTTATATCCGGGTATGTTTTTGTGAAGGAGGTCGAGATGGCCGTGATAGCTGAAATTCGTCCTTCTCCAATTGCCGGAACCTGGTATCTCGGCGACCCAGAACGTCTGGCGAAACAGATCGACGGCTTTATTCAAGCAGCGAAACTGCCTGATTTGAACGGTGAAGTAGTGGGGCTGGTTGCCCCGCATGCCGGGCATCGTTACTCAGGACGTACGGCCGGCCATGCTTTCCGTTGCGTGCTGGGCCAGCAGCGTGATCTGGTAGTAATTGTCTCTCCACTGCACGGATATTTCCCTGAACCGCTGCTCACCAGCGCTCATCAAGCCTATGCCACCCCGCTGGGGACAGTGCCGGTGGATCGCGAGGCAGTTTACGAGCTGGATCAATGTCTGCGCCAGGATGCTGGCGCCCGTCTTACTGCGGTGGCAAATGACAGTGAACACTCGCTGGAGATTGAGCTGCCGTTCTTGCAGCGGGCTCTGACCGGTAGTTTCAAACTGCTGCCGGTTATGATTCACAGCCAGACACCCAGGTTGGCCGGCCAGCTAGGCCGCGCCCTGGCGGAGGTTATTCGCCGAAAAGGCCGGGAACACAGCGCCCTGCTGGTAGCCAGCACGGATCTTTCTCATTTCTATCCTGAAATTGAGGCCAACCGGCTAGATGCCGAGATGCTCAAGCAGATCGGCCTTTTCTCGCCCCAAGGCGTACTGGAAGCGGAACACAGCGGGCGCGGCTTTGCCTGCGGCGTGATGGCTGTGGCCAGCGTGCTGTATGCTGCTCGAGAACTGGGCGCCAATTCAGTTGAAGTGCTGCATCACAGCACCTCAGCCGACGAAACCGGCGATCATGATTCGGTAGTTGGATACGGAGCAGCTGTGCTGCTCAAAAGAGCCTGATACCCGGCATGTATTTCCAGGTTTCGGTCAACCTTCCACAGGTCAGCGGCGTATTTGATTATCATCTACCCCAGGAATTGGAAGATGCCATCCATCCCGGCTGCCTGGTGGTTGTGCCGTTCGGACAGCAGACCTTACAGGGCATCATTCTGCAGCAGGTAGAGCAGCCGGCGGTGCCGGAGACCAAAGCCATCCTGGCGCTGCTCGATCCACAGCCGGTGGTCACACCGCTGCAGATCGATCTTGCAAGAGAGATTTCCCGCGCCAGTCTTGCCCCGCTTTCGGTCTGCCTGGATTTAATGCTGCCGCCTGGTCTCAGCCAGCTTGGGGATACCCTGTTTCAATTGGAAGCCGGAGGCCTGCCGGTTGGGCAGCCTTCTTCTGCGCTGCAGCAAAAACTATTGGATTTGTTGGGCCAACGCGGCGCTCTGCGCGGTCGCCAGTTGGAGGTGGCATTTCCCCACCAGGAATGGAAAAAGTCGGCCCAGATTTTAATTAAGCGCGGCCAGTTGCGGGCTATTCCGGTGCTGCCGCCGCCTTCGGTCCGTCCAAAAGTCGTACGTACCGTGCAGCTTTGTTGCAGCCCTGAAAAAGTTCGCGCCAACCTGGATGCCCTTGGGAGAGGCGCTGCTCTGGTCCGGCGCCAGGCCATCCTGAATTTTTTGATCGGCGAACCGATGCCGGTGGAAGTTGCCTGGGCCTATTCCGCTGCACCGGGCAGCAGCCTGGTCGACCTGGAATATCTGGCGGGCAAAGAGTTGGTCGTGTTAGGTGAGACCGAGGTCTGGCGTGACCCGCTGGATAAGCTGGAGTGGGTTTCCAGCCAGTCGCCTGAGCTTACTCCTGCCCAGCAGGCGGCCTGGCAGAGTCTGGCCGCCGGTTTTGAGGATATATTAGCCGGTCAGGTTCCGGCGCCTTATCTTTTATACGGCGTGACAAGTTCCGGCAAGACCGAAATTTATCTGCGCGCAGTCGCCGAAGCTTTACGCCAGGGCCGGCAGGCCATTGTGCTGGTGCCCGAAATCGCTCTAACCCCTCAGACTGTGCGGCGATTTGTGGCCCGTTTTCCGGGACAGGTCGGTCTGGTGCATTCCGAGCTCTCGGCTGGCGAGCGCTACGACACCTGGCGCAGGGCACGCGCCGGTTTGCTGCCCGTCATCGTTGGGCCGCGCAGCGCTTTGTTTATGCCTCTGCCAAAATTAGGCCTGATCGTGATCGACGAATGTCACGATGATTCCTTCTATCAGAGTGAGGCTGCGCCATTTTACCATTCCGTCCAGGTGGCACTTAGCTACGCTCGCCAGACTGGCAGCTTGCTGTTAATGGGCTCGGCAACCCCCGGGCTCAACCTGTTTTACCGTGCGCAGCGTGAAAAGTGGAACATCCTGCACCTGCCAGACCGTATCCTGGCCCACCGCCAGGCTATCCAGAACCAGATGGAAAAGTTGGGCCTGCCAGAAATCCAAATGACCACCAATAGACAGGCTGAAACTGCCAGCCTGCCGCTGCCGCCGGTCAGCCTGGTGGACATGCGCCAGGAATTGAAGGAAGGCAACCGCTCAATCTTTAGCCGCCAGCTTCAAGATGGACTGACGAAAGTACTGGAAAACGGCCAGCAGGCTATCCTGTTCCTCAACCGGCGCGGCAGCTCCAGCTACGTCTTTTGCAGGAACTGCGGTCGCAGCCTGCTTTGCCCGCGCTGCGATTCACCATTGACTTTTCACAGCGTTGGCGAGGCGCTGACCTGTCACATGTGCGGCTACCACCGCCAGCTGCCGCGGACCTGCCCGCGCTGCGGCAGCACTGCCATCCGCCAACTGGGCATCGGCACCGAGAAGGTCGAAAGCGAGCTGCAGGCGCTCTATCCGCAGGCTCGTATTTTGCGCTGGGATGCCGAAACCACCCGCCAGAAGGGTTCTCACGACTTGATCCTTTCGCATTTCAGCAATCACCACGCCGATTTGCTGGTTGGCACGCAAATGTTGGCCAAGGGTCTAGATTTTCCATTGGTCACACTGGTAGGGGTGGTGTTGGCGGAGGTAGGCCTGAACCTGCCGGACTACCGGGCCGGCGAGCGTGTCTTTCAACTGTTGACGCAGGTGGCCGGGCGAGCAGGGCGCAGCTCGTTGGGGGGCCAGGTTATTTTGCAGACCTTCCAACCCGAGCATTACGTGCTGCAGGCCGCCGCCAAATACGACTTCAATGGCTTTTATGCACTCGAATTGGATAAACGTCGCCAGATCGGCTACCCGCCTTTCTGCCGGTTGGCCCGCCTGGAGTACCGCCATTTGAAAAACGAGCAGGCTGAGCATGCCGCCCAAATGCTGGCCGGATTGTTACAAGGATGGATAAAAGAGGGCGGTCATTCCGCCAGCGAGATCATCGGGCCGGCGCCCTGTTTTTTCAGCCGGATAAACGGGTATTACCGCTGGCAGGTAATCTTGCGCAGCCCAGACCCGGCTGCGATTTTGCGCGGCCGGCCCCTGCAGGATTGGCAGGTCGAAATCGATCCGGTTTCGTTGTTGTGATCTTAGCGGATGAATTCAAATACATCCCGGTTGCGTGGGGGCACGTTGACCTGGACAGCCGGGTTTTTGTAACCAAAACAGACCGCATAGAACAGCTTGTAACCGGCTGGAAGGTTTAGTTTCTTGACTTCCTCATCCAGGGTAACGAAATATGAAATGCTGCCGACCCAGGTAGATCCAATATTTAAACTTTCGGCGGCTACCAGCATATTTTGAATGGCGGCTGAGCAGTCGGTCAGGGCTGAATAACCCTCGCTCTTGCCGGACACCAGAATGACCGTTGGGGCATGATAAAACAAGTGATCGGAGCGGTTAACCATCTCGACTATTCTCGGATCAGGGCTTTTCTTCATTACGGAGCGGGCTTTTTCACTGATATCATCGATCATTTCTTTTTTCTGAATGACCGTGAAATGCCAGGGTTGTAAATTGACACCGGTGGCGGCGAAAATCCCGGCTTCCAGGATGGCATCCAGCTCATCCTGGCTGATTTGCTCGGGCAGGTAGCTGCGGATGCTTCGGCGACTTTTGATGGCTCTCAATACTTCATTGTCTTTCACGATAGAATATTCCTCCGAGATCAATGTATTTTGTCCTGATATTTCCAGAATCTGTCCTTCGTTGTTCCAAAACGATTGACCGATCCGTCGGATAAAATTATAATCCCGCCGGGGATAGTTAAAAGGAAGTTGCTATAAAGCTCATTTTGCTCTTTTACTGGCTGAATGATCCCCATTTGCCGGTTGTATTTCTAAAGTGTATCCAGGAGAAATCACCATGCAGTATCGTAAATTTGGGAAATTGGATTGGCAGGGCTCCGCGTTGGGCTTTGGTTGTATGCGCTTGCCGACCACCGATGGTAATCCGATGAGCTCGAACATCGACGAACAGGGAGCGATCCGGATGATCCGGCATGCCATTGACCAGGGTGTCAATTACGTGGATACCGCTTATACCTATCACGGCGGAAAGAGCGAATTGTGTGTGGGCAAGGCCTTAAGCGATGGCTACCGGGCCAAAGTTAAACTGGCTACCAAGTCGCCGGTCTGGCTGATCAAGCAACCGGAGGATTTTGATAAGCTGTTAAATGAGCAGTTGGCAAAACTACAAACTGATACGATCGATTTCTATCTGCTGCATGCGCTGAATAAAAATGCCTGGCCGAACATCGTGCTCAAACACAATCTGTTCGAGCGGGTCAACGCGGCCCTACGGGATGGCAGGATTCAGCATATCGGTTTTTCGTTTCATGATGATTTAGCGCTCTTCAAGCAAATTGTGGACGGCTATGATGGTTGGGTTTTCTGCCAGATCCAATATAACTATCTGGATACAACCTACCAGGCCGGCACGAGCGGCTTAAAATATGCGGCTGCAAAAGGGCTGGCGGTAGTGGTGATGGAGCCGCTGCGCGGCGGCAAACTGGCGCTGCCCCCTGAGCCCATCCGTGAATTTTTTCAGAAGTCCGTCATCAAGCGGGAACCTTTCGATTGGGCCTTGCAGTGGATTTGGAACCGTCCGGAAGTATCCGTAGTGTTGAGCGGCATGACTACCATGGATCATGTCAATGGAAACCTGGTCGCCGCCAATGTGTCCGGGGTCGGCACCTTCACAGCCGCCGAACAGGCTATCATCAAGAAGGCCCAGAAGGAGTTTGCAGGGTTAAATATGATCCCCTGCACCCGCTGTAATTATTGCATGCCATGTCCCAATGGGGTCGATATCCCGGGCAATTTTGAGGCTTATAACGATGGCGCTGCTTATAAGAGTGCCGAACGGGGCCGCGCCGGTTACAAGCGCCTGGCATTTTTTGGCGGACAAAAAGCCTTGGCCAGTTCTTGCAAGGCTTGTAATACCTGTGAAGATCTATGCCCACAGCATATCCATATCAGTGAATTGATGCCGATTATTCACGATATATTGGGCAATGGCCAACCTTATCCGGAGAAGCCTTAACCCATTTACATCTTGTTTGATATAGACCTCTCCCGCTCTCGCTCCGGGATGGCGTAGCTTGCCGGCTAGGAAGGCACCTTCGGCCAGGAAGGCACCTTCGGAAGGCGAGGGCAGGGCCGCGATAGCGCTCCCGCAGGGAGTGAGGGTCCCCAGCCTTGATTCTAACAAAATTGGTATCAAGGTTGGGGCTGAAAAGCTATAATTCATCTCTTGACTTTTTTTAAATGCGTTATAATTAAATTGTAACCGGGAATTATTTACGCCTGTCGGCGTTTCTTTATTATCAATGCCACATTGTTTAAAATTTGGATCTATTATTGCAAGGCATAGCATCTGACGTTCTATAAGAAGGTTCCGCACCTGTTTGGGGTGTTCATTATTTGTCGCTTACCAAATCACAAACACTTGAAAAATAGTCTGAACAATCGGGTACAACCTATTCCAGGCCTTACCTACTGACGCTTTATGCTCATTCTTCACACTCACTGGCAGCCCCCGCGCCGCGCAGGTGAATCTGGCGGCATGCTATTTTGGGCAGAAACACCGGATGTACCTCAACCGGCTTATTGGCGCGGGCGTATCCCCAAAAAAATAGCTCCCAAAGATCATCCGGCCATTCTATCACCGGAGCGTTTGCGCGAGATGCTTGGCCCCGGCACGCCTTTGCACGATGCCCCGTCCGGGCAGGTGCGCCTGCGCCTGCCGTCCACTCGTACTGGGCCGCTGCCTTCACCTGAGCTGACCCACAACTGGGATTTGGATAACCGGACCCCGCCCTTCTTGGCGCCCTGGATCATCGCCGGGCTGTGGCTCCCGCCTAATAAAGCCTTTAGTGTGCTGGTAAACCTTCCGGAAGAAGGTTACGACCATTCCTTCTCGATCGGGCAGGATATTCGCTACTGGCGGAAAGCCGCCAACCTGGTGATTGAAACGCTGGCTGCTCAGAAGATCGTCCCAATCCTGGCGCCGGCCAACGGCAACGGCCAGATCTACCAGGCCCGCTGGATGCCAGTGTTGGATGGGCCTAAAGATGGACCACGTTTGAACCAGCTGGTGGCTGCTATTCCACCCATTTGCCGGTCCGAGCTGCTGCCGCCCGATCCGCACGGCCGGCCGGTTAGTGAGATATCTCCTCGTTATTTGATCGACGGTTTCCTTTGGACGATGTGCGATGCCCTGGCCCGCTCCTGGGGCCGTTCGGCAGCGCCGCGGTTTTCTGCCCCTGCTGAAGACCCAGCCCAGGCCTGGGTAACGGCTCTTTTTCAGGATGATCCAACTGTGCAGGCTTCGGCTGCCCAGGTCAAAGCGCTCGACAGCACCCTGAAAGCCTGGCTGCGTAGTCTGCAAGCGGCCGGGGATGCCACCTTCCGGATTGCCTTCCGGCTGGAAACACCAACGGAGGAACAAGACCCGAAATGGCGGCTGAATTTCATGCTGCAGGCCCGCGATGACCTCAGCCTGTTGGTGCCGGCTGCGGATGTCTGGCGTCGAAACAGCAATGTTTTGAGCCATCTAGGGCGGCGTTTTGTCCAACCGCAGGAAAAACTTTTGGCCGGTTTGGGTTATGCCGCCCGACTTTTTCCACCATTACTGCCTGGATTAAAAACCAGCCAGCCTGTTGAATTGGATTTGGATACCGAACAAGCCTACTCTTTTCTACGCGAGGCCAGTCCGCTGTTGGAACAGGCCGGATTTGGCCTGCTGGCGCCGCCCTGGTGGAACCAACGCGGCACGCGACTGGGCGTCCGGCTGCATTTGCAACCCCCCAGCGGTGCTCAGAAAAATACCCAGATCGGCAAACTTGGTTTGAACAGCCTGCTAGATTACCGCTGGGAGCTGGCCTTGGGAGATATGCTGCTAAGCCGGGAAGAGTTTGAGGCTCTGGCGGCGCTCAAGCTGCCTCTGGTGCAGGTGCGAGGCCAGTGGGTTCAATTGGATGCTGAGCAGATTGAAGCCGCCATTCATTTCTGGGAAAGCCAGCAGCAAACCGGTCAGATTACCTTGCTGGAAGCCGCCCAATATGGCCTGGCAGGCGAGGATGGTCAAACCGGCCTGCCGCTGACCGAAGTGGTAGCGGAGGGTTGGGTGGCCGAGTGGCTGGAACGTCTTTCACAGCCCGAAAAGATGGCCGAGCTGCCTCAGCCAGCAGGTTTAAACGGCGCTCTGCGTCCTTACCAGCGGCATGGTTTTTCCTGGTTGGCTTTCTTCCGGCGCTACGGAATGGGCGCCATCCTGGCCGATGATATGGGCCTGGGCAAGACCATTCAGGCCCTGGCTTTGCTGCTTTATGAAAAAGAGGCGCTGGGAAAACTGCCCGGGCCAGTATTGCTGATTTGCCCGACCTCAGTGGTAATCAACTGGGAGCGCGAGGTGCGCCGTTTTACCCCCGCACTGACCACGCTCAACCACCAGGGACCGGCCCGCTTGCGCAACAGTGATTTTGCCCATGCCGCCGTCCAAGTCGACCTGGTTTTGAGCAGCTATGCTGTGGTGCGTCAGGATGTCGAACTGCTCAAAGAGGTCAATTGGTACGGCGTGATTGTGGATGAGGCTCAAAATATCAAAAATGCTTCGGCCAAGCAGACCCAGGCAGTTCGCAAACTGCAGGCCGGCTTTCACCTGGCCCTGACCGGCACACCGGTCGAAAATCGGCTCTCGGAACTGTGGTCGATTATGCAGTTTCTCAACCCCGGCTACCTGGGCTCGCAGGATGCTTTCCGGCGCGAGTTTGCCCTGCCCATCGAGCGTTTCAGCGATGCAGATGCGACCCAGAGACTCAAAAAGCTGGTTGGGCCGTTTATCCTGCGCCGTCTCAAAAGTGACCCGCGCGTCATCCAGGATTTACCCGATAAGATCGAGATGAAAGAATTCTGTGGTCTGACCGAAGAACAGGCTACTTTGTATGAAGCGGTGGTCAAAGACACCATGACCAAAGTGGAGAACAGCGAGGGCATCGAACGTAAGGGGTTGGTGCTGAGCCTGCTCATGCAGCTCAAACAGGTTTGCAACCACCCGGTTCAGTTTTTGCACCAGGTCGATGCAGCATTACTCGATAAAAGTATGATACCCGGGCGGAGCGCCAAGCTGGCCCGCTTGAAGGAGATGTTGGAAGAGATTCTTTCTGAGGGCGACCGGGCGCTGGTCTTTACGCAATTTGCCCAAATGGGTCAGCTGCTCAATACCTATCTGCCCGAAGCCCTGGGTCGTCCGGTACAGTTCTTACACGGCGGCACGCCCAGTAAGGTGCGCGATCAGATGGTACAGCGTTTCCAGAACGATGAGTACGCCCCACCGGTATTCATTCTTTCGTTAAAAGCAGGCGGTACGGGTATTAATTTGACCCGCGCCAGCCACGTATTCCATTTCGACCGCTGGTGGAACCCGGCGGTTGAAGACCAGGCCACCGACCGCGCCTACCGGATTGGCCAGCACAGCAATGTACAGGTGCATAAGTTTGTCACCACCGGGACGCTGGAAGAAAAGATCGACGAGATGATTGAATCGAAGCGGGGCCTGGCCGAGTCAATCCTGGGCAGCGGTGAGCAGTGGCTGACCGAGCTGTCGACCGATGATCTGAGAGAACTGGTCAGCTTGAGAAAAGAACGATAAATGAGGTCATATGGCGTGGTATAACGATGGCTATTATTCCGGCCCGCGCAAGGTCAGCGGTGGGATAAAAGCGCGCAGCGAACAGGGCGAGTTTGCCCGTAACTGGTGGGCCAAGCGCTGGATCCAGGCCATGGAAAAACTGGTTTACAGCGCTCGCCTGCAGCGCGGCCGGCGCTATGCCCGTCTGGGGCAGGTACTCTCGATGGAAGAGACACCCAATGGAATTGTCGCCCGCGTCCAGGGCAGCCGGCCAAATCCCTATAAGGTCACTATACGGCTTCAACCGCTCAGTGATAAACAATGGGAGAAGGTGCTGAACGTGCTGTCTGGGCAGGCCATCTTTGCAGCCCAACTATTGGCCGGTGAAATGCCCACCCAGATCGAGCAGGCTTTTGCCGATGCCGGTGTCAGCTTGTTCCCTTCCCAAAGTGGCGACCTGGAAACTAGATGCTCTTGCCCGGATTGGGCTAATCCCTGCAAGCATATTGCCGCTACCCATTATATTTTGGGCGATCGTTTCGACGAGGACCCTTTCTTGCTTTTCCGCATGCGCGGGCGATCTCAGGAGCAAATCCTGGAAGGTCTGCGCCAACGGCGTGCCCGGCAGGCAGGACCCGAATTTGAAGAGGTGGAACCTGAAGTAGCGGAAGAAAAAGTGATCCCGCTCGAACAGAGCCTGGCGGGTTTCTGGGAGCCAGCCGCCTCGCTGGAAAATTTTGCCGTTAATGTTCGCCGGCCCAGCATCGATCTGCCCATCCTCAAGCGATTGGGCGAGCCGGTTTTCACCACTATCCTACCGCTTAACGAGCTGCTCGGCGAGGCCTACCAGGCCATCAGCCGCTCGGCAGTCGATCTGGCCTATATGGGCGGCGGGGAAATGCTGCCACCCCCTGAAGAGGAATAAAACCTGTTAATGTGCCGCTGGCGGCGGCATTCTGTTTAATATATCGAGTGGTGGGACGTTCAGGCTGCCATAGAACATTGCCCATAATTCACTGCGGTGACGGAACACCCAGCTTTCAATCCTGTTTTCCTCGGCGTTGCGCCAGAACCACCAGCCGGTGGTGGGCATTTCTGACTGTGCTCCGGCGTTGATCTGTTCACGCTGGCTCATGAAGTAACTGTTGACTTCGCCTGGAATAGGATGGGGGATACCGCTTGAGTCCTCGGCGTTCATGACCTGCACCATGAAAATGAACATTGGTCTGCCGCCAGGTTCGACGTCCATATTGGTTGGAAATTCGCCAACAGCGATATCATAAATATTGAATTGGTGCAGGTGGTTCGTCAGAATGACATTAACGTTAGCCATGATGGCAGTGGTCAGCGGCACCAGATAAAGATCGGCGAACAGGCCAATGTGTGGAGCCAAACTCAACAAGGTCGACCCGGCGCTAAACAGCCCGGCTGCACCGGAGATAGCATTGGTAGCTGTAGCCATCTCGGTGGGACCTTGCGTACCGGATATTGTGTAAAGGGCATTAATCCCCGCCAGTACCATGTTGGCCCTGCTTATCCAGGCTACATATCGTGAAGCTTCCGGAATCGTCCCACCCCTGGCTGACGCGATCCCTTCGGCGATCATGCGTGAGAGCTCGCTGATGCCACCGCCGATATCCGTGACGTTGCCGGCGAAGTTGGCAACCGCGGCAATGGCATCCGTATCGCCCTTAAGAAAAGCAGCTCGCATGGCGTCATCAATGGCGGGCTGGGCCTCAGCTACTCTAGTCTGAAGACCATTTAGCTCGGCCATAGCCGGCGCTAAAGTTTGTTCGATCAGATTGGCTTTATAGGAACGGATCTCGCTGCGCAGGCTGTCAAACTGTTGGTACCACATGTTGGCTATCCCAGCCACAACTGTATCGATCGGTTCGGCTGCTTTTTCCCTGAGGGTATTTTGCATCTGACGAGTGCTATCCATCCAGGCATTGGCCCGGATATATACATCAGCATTTTGGTCAAGTTCCTGCATTTCTGTTTCCATATCTGAAAGACGCAGAAAGGTAACCATCAGCAATGTGCCGTATGTATCGATGCTGATGCCGGCTAATTGGAGTGCTACCGGCTGCGCGGGAGTTGGAGCAGCCGTGTCAGTGGGTGCAGCAGTGTCGGCCGGAGCGGCTGTATTGGTGGGCGCGCTGGTTGGAGCTGTAGTGACTGTGCCGGTGTCTGGACCATCGCGCTGGATATCGTTTGCTGATCGTCCAATCCCAGCAGTCTGGCTTTGCAGCTCACCCGAACGCATAGAATCGTTCAGAGCGCTGGCGACCTGTTCGGCTTGCTGCTCGGAGGCATCGCCCGGTTCGCTGACCTGCAGCGCCTGGCCGCCTGGAGCGGGTTGGCCTCCTTGCTGGATCACATGCGTCAGCTCGTGTGCCAGCAGATCGGCATTATTGGCGTCATTGGCGTTAGCCAGCCAGATATCCGATCCACTGGTGAAGGCCTGAGCCGCCAGGCTCTGGCTGAGCGCCTGCGCTTCTGGCCC
>JARLHX010000262.1 GCA_031292035.1 Negativicutes bacterium
ATTTCGTCGGCCAAGGCGGCGTCGGCCGTGTACCAGTAGGACGAGTGTACCCCGTAGTGGGCCGAGAGCTTGTCGACAGTCCTTTTTTGCGGACTGACCGTTTCGCCGCGGATGAGCTCGGAAATGGTGGTCTGGCTGACGCCGCTGGCCCGGGCGGCCTCGCTTTCCGAACCTTTGTCATAGAGGTCAACGAATTTTTTTAGTTTCCCTCCTTGGAACACACAACAACCTCCTGCCTTGCAAAAACGCTAACGGAAATTACGTTTGCGTATTCTCCGCACGAGAAAAAAAACCCTTTATTTTTCCCAGAAAAAGTCAGAAGAAATTTTTGATAGCTAATAAGAAATTTTTATTACAGCTTGTCGCAAAAAGAGTCGGCAAAAAGGAACAGGCGCGGGATGGGCAGCCTGTTCCTTTTGCTTTAGGGCGGCGGATTTTACACTAACGGGGCGTCGATTAACGTGACGCGAATTTGTGGACATGACCATCATCCAGGGTGGTGGTACTTGCAGCAAAGTGGACGTGTTTGCCGTCGCCCACCGGCAAGGCGACATCGTGGGGTGTTCGCTGCCCTTTTGGTTGTCCCGGTAGGTGCCATGGCGCGCCGCAGAATAAAAATTTTATATAACTAACGGAAAATCCGTTGACATACCCAAAATTTGGTAATAGAATAAGGCTAACGCTAATTCCGTTAGAAAGAGAGCGAAGGGAGGCGAAGTGAGATGACCGGAGGCGAGTTTGAGGCTCTGCAGGCTTGGCAGCGAGGGGCGCCCAACCGCCGGGTGGAGGTGATGCTGGATTATCGCCAGTGGGAGAAACGGCTGATCGAGCGGATCATGGTGATGGACGGCGAGAGGGGATTGCAATGGAGCGGTATCACTCCGGCGGAGATCGAGGAGATTGATGAGGTGCTGGTGGAGCGCTCGGTCCAGGCGGCCAGGGCGGCGATCAACGAGAATCTGTCGGTACTGGCCAAGCTGAAGCGGGCGCCGGAGAACCTGAGGGCGACAGGGCTTCCGCAGGGGTAATTTGCAAAAGGGTGAGAGCGGTTGGACAACGAGATGCTTTTGATCGAGGGGGGATATATTTTGCTGGCGAGAAGGATGATTGACAGCGAGATATGGTTTAAGCCTCCCCTTTATCTCAAGGTATGGGTTTATCTTTTGGCCAGGGCCCAGCATAAGGATTACCGCAGTTTGAAAAAGGGGCAGCTGCTGGTGAGTATTCCCGCTCTGCAGGAGGCTTGCCACTGGTATGTGGGCTGCCGCAAGATGGTGCCGACGAAGGATCAGGTGTTTCAGGTGCTGGAGTGGTTGCGCAGCGGCTGTGCACAAGGCTGCGCACACGATGCATCTTCGCCGATGGTGACGACGGTGAAGGCAACCCGGGGGATGGTGGTGACCATCCATAACTACGGGGCTTACCAGAATCCCCGGGCGTACGAAGGCAACGCCGTCGCCAGGGTCGAGGTGAGGCCGGGAGCAATCGGAGAGCAACAGCCGGCCGCCGCGACAAACAAGAAGGAGAAGAAGATAAAAAGGGAAGAGAAGACGTCCGGCGGGACGATGCGGCAGTACGGTGAATTTGTCAGCCTGACGGAGGCGGAATATGGGCGTCTGACCGCCAGATACGGCAGCGAGGGGGCCGGGCGGATGGTGGAGATTCTGAATAATTATAAAGGGGCGAGCGGCCGGCAGTATCGCTCTGATTACCTGGCGATCGAAAACTGGGTGGTGGAGCGCTACCGCCGGGAGCAAGCCGCCTCACCGTCCTCGTCGGCGCCGCCGCCGTCCGGGGATAAGGCCTGGGAGGAGGTGCGGGCGAAGTTGGTGACGTCTCGCCAGTCGCCGCTGGTCTGGTCTCACCCGGCGGTGGCCCAGGCGGTGAAGAATACCGGCTATAAGTATATTCTCGACCGGCAGGAGGAGGCGGCGGCCCGTTTTGCCGCCGAGTATGAGGAGGTGGCCCGGCGGTGCGGCGGCTGAACTTTTCGTATTCTCCCGCGGCGGTGGAGCAGGCGGCAGGTGATATGAGGGAACGGGTCAGGCCGTATGTGAAGCGGCATTTTCCCCGGCTGGCCGAGGGGCTGGTCGACCGCAACTGCCTGGAGCTTGATTATGCTCAGGCCGCGGAGGGTCTGTGCGGCTGTTGCCTGGGGCTGGATATGTGCAGCGAGCTTTTGAATACCGCCGGGATGGCTGTAGGGCTGGAACTTCTTCCTGATGGGTATGTGCGGCAGTTTTTCTACCGCTGCCGCTTTCACGGCAAAGGGGGTGGGTCGTACGGAAAACATGGAATGGCGGGAGGCTGAGGAGGTTTTGCTGGCCCGGCTGTACGAGACGCGGGTGCCGGCCCGGGAGATGGCGGTCCGTCTTGGCCGGAGTGTCGGGGCGGTGCAGGCCAAGGCCTGCCGGCTGCATTTGACCCGGAGGCCGGGCGACTCGAGCGGCGCGGCGGCAACAGGCGGCTGGAGCCAGGTCGAGGTGGACGAGCTCCGGCGAGGTTGGGCCGAGGCGGAGGCCCCGGTTGCTATGGCTGAGAGGCTGCACCGGCCGGTGGGGGCGGTGTATCGCAAGCTGAGCAGGCTGAATCTGTGTCTGCGGCGGCCGCGCCAGCGCGAGGCGCGCCAGTCTGATGAGAGCCGCTCGCCGGAGGATCTTCGCCGTTTCCGGCGGCTGCTGCGGTTTCTGGTTTGGTGCAAAGCGAAGACCGGTCTGCCGGCGAAGGTGGTGGTGAGCGCGGTGCTGCAGGACGGGGACGAGCGGCGTCGGGAGAAGACACTGCCGGGCTTGGAGTCTGGGCCGTTGGTAGTAAAGTGAGGAGGGGGGAGAAACGATGACGGGGATTATCAGGCGTACCGACCGGCTGGGCCGGGTGTGTTTACCCCGCGGGATGAGACGGCTGCTGGCGATTGAGGAGGATACGCCGCTGGAGATTCTTTTGGATTCGGGCCGGATGGTGCTGAAAAAGTTTGCGCCGGGGTGCAGCGGCTGCGCGAGTCCGGAGGTTTACCGGAGTGTGGGCGGGGTGCGTCTTTGCCATAGCTGCTGCGAGTCGCTGGCCGCAGGGGGGGGATGGGCGATGATGGCGCTGGTGGTCGGCACGGTGGTGGGGTTTGGCGCAGGCTGGTGGATGCGGGTCTGGCAGGGCGGCCGGGAGCGGAAGCTGATCGTGGTCAGCAGGGTACGCTAATATGGGCCAGGGGTATGAAGACCGGCGACTGGAGGAGCTGCTCCGCAGTTATCCGCTTTTAAAAGCCGACACGCTGATCGAGGCCCAGGGGCTATATAACCTGTTTCCCAGCTGCATCGCCAATTACAGCGGCATGCCGCACGGCAGCGGCATCTCGGATTCGACCGGAGCACTGGCCGTCCTCAGGGCGGGCAGCTCGCCGACGCAAAAAAAGGTCCAGGCCATTGAAATCGCCGTGGACTGTCTGGATGGAGTGGAAAAGGAACTGGTGAGGCTGCTGTATTTTGAAAAATGGCGGGTATTCCAGGTCCAGCACCGGATGCATATTTCCCGGGCGGTATTTTTCCGGCTGCGGCGGAGCGCCCTGGATAAGGTGGCCGGCCGCCTCATCCGCCTCGATCTGGCGACAGACCAGGCAGGATAAAATAAAGCCAGGCTTTATGAAAAAGCCTGGCTTTTATGTTGACGACACAGATTGGCCTTTGGGAGCAGTCCGGCCTGCGGCTAGTCGGGGGGCTCGATCTGGATGACATAGGTATGGCAATCCGACGGATAGAGGTTGCTGGCCTGATGGGTGATGCCTCCGGGGAAGCTGAGGCAGTCGCCAGGGTCGAGGAGATAGACTTTGTCATGGTCGAGGATGACCTGAAGCCGGCCTTGTTCGACAATGATATATTCGTGTGAACCGGGTTTGTGGGGCGGCAGGAGGCCGCTGGTGGCCCCGGAAGGCAGGATGAAGTGAATGAGCTCAAAGCCGGTGGTAGGGGTGTGCAGGATAAGCTGGCGCTGGAGCTCGGTTTTAGGGTCGAACTGGATGACCCGTTCATTCTTTCGCCGCAGCTGGATGTCTTCCGGTGTTTTTTCGTCCAGCAGGGTGGAAACGAGGGTGTTTAGGCCGCGGGCAATTTTGCTGGCAACCAGGATGGTGGGGTTGACTTCGCCGCGCTCGATTTTGGATAGCATCGACCGGCTGATATCGGCCCGGGTGGCTAATTCTTCCTGGGACATGTTGAGTTTGCCGCGAATATTGGCAACATTACGAGAAAAATTGTGGTGGTGGGCAGACAATATGATTTCCTCCTAAAGAAGCAGGGTGGTCGAAAGTTTACTGACCTGCTTGGGGAATTATGGTAATATAATGCGTATTGTGACACTATAGTCAGCTAATATTTACAGGCTTGTAACAATTATTATTATAATTAATATTATACATAGGGTGGCAATACCCTTTTTTTGCATTTTGGGAGCAGGTGGTGCATGGAGCACAAAACAGGGTGAAACTGAGACGATTTGGAGACGAATCGATCGGTTTATGTGCTATGATGGGTATAGCGGAGGCTGGTGGCTGCCGCTAAGTAACAGAAAAAGGTCAACAAGAAGAGTGCGGACTGCACTCTGTTTTTTTGTCTGCCGGGCAATATCGCGGCAGCCGGGGTGAAATAGATTTTAGGTCATTGTGGGTATAGTACGCGCATATGAGGGCTAGGGGTGGGAAGCCGGGCGCGAACAGGCGGGGCGGTGGTTAAAAGGTGAGGCTTTCAAATAGTTTCCGGGGATCGATGTGGACCAGTCTGGTGTAGATCAGCGTTTCCGCCAGATCGGTGTGGCCGAGAAATTCCTGGACGATGGTCACAGGCATTCCCTGGGCGAGCAGGTTGACAGCGAAGCTGTGGCGGAGAATTTGCGGATGGGCGCGTCCGTCGGTAAAGCCGGCCTGGCGGCAGGCCCAGGCCACCCAGTTGTAGGCTGTTTTGCGGGTGACTGGGAAGAGTCGGTCACTGTCGGCAAGCTGCTTTTGCCCGATCCAGTCGTTGATTTCGGTGCTGAAATCGGTATGAAGCGGTATGACGCGGACATGTCCGTCTCGGCGCCGGAGGGAGCGGATCTGGATCTGGTGGGTGGCGGGATCGATATCAGCCGCTACCAGGGCGATGGCTTCACTCACCCGGATTCCGGTGCGCCACAGGAGGTTGACGAGAAAATAGATGTCGACCTTCCGGGCAGAGGAGCAATGGGCAAGGATGGCGCGGATTTCATCTGCGGTGAAATAGCGGGGGAGCCGATCGCCGTTTCGGCCGATGGGACGGGTTTTGAAGGATGGTTTCACCGTTTGCATGAGCGGCCTCCTTTCGGTGAAATGGATGGTTTGGGAGAAGATGGAACGAACAGTGTGTTATAAAATCCACGTTCGACAAGAAGTGGCAAAAACCATTCTAAAATGTCATAGAAATTACAAATTTTTTCAATAATCTTATTAAAATAATGGATTTAGTTACAATATCTCCCTGTTGGGAGAAAGTGGGTAAGAATATGGTGCGGTTGGTGAAACGGGACTATTTTGCGCGGCAGGAAAATGGGCGGTCTGCCGGCAGGCTCCATCGGACGAAGACGGGGTTCTGGCTGATGGAGGAGGGCAATGGGCGGCGGACAGCGCCAGGGCCTCACGGGGCAAAGGGGTAACGGAAGGTCTGGCTGGAGGTGGGAAGAGGATGGAACGGAAGGCAGGCGATACGCCTGGCGGCCGAAGGTCCGGCAAGGCGGCCGGTCAGGCTGATCTTCGGCCGCGATTTGTCCGCTCGGCGGCGGCGGCCTTAAAGACGATGCTGGAGCTGATGACGACTTCGACGGCTGACGCGGTCCGCCTCAGGGCGGCGCAGGATATTTTGGACCGGGCCGGATTTAAGGTGCCGGAACGGCGGGAGGGGAGCGGCGCGGCAGGCGGGGCCAGTCCGCTGATCGATTACTCCGACCCGGCGGCGGTGGCGGCCCGGATCGACGAGCTCAGGCGGCGGCTGGAGGGCCAGGGGCGAAGCGTCAAGGCCGGAGAGGCGCAGGGGCCGGTGAACTAGGCACAAGGCAGGGCGGGCGGCAAATATTACCGGCAGGAAGAAGGCGGCCTGGCGTGGAAACCTCCCACAGAAGGGCAGGTGGTGGGTTTGATTAAACGCACATTTGGTGTTTTATTGCTGACGCTGCTGGTGCTGCTCGGCGGCTTTGCCGCTGGAGGACAGGCCGGGGGGCATGAGGCATTTATCTATCCTGACAGCTGGACGGCGGATGACGGCAGCCCTGTTTCGGGTGAGGAGCGCCAGGCCATCACGGTGATGGCGGCAGGGTTTGAGGCCTATAATTCGGGTGATTCCAAGCAGGTGAAGGCCATTCATTGGTGGCTGCGGCCGGTCCAGGACAAGGATGTGATCGCGGCTCTGGTCCGGGGCGGGCTTTACCGCCTGCACGCGGTGGATGTGGTGGAAAGCGCCGGTGACCGGATGAAGGTGGTGGCGCTGTATTCGCGGGAGGTGGCCGATGCCCAGGGGGGCAGTATGCTGGGGTTCAGCCGGGGCGAATATACACTGCTTTACCGTGATGGGGTCTGGGGGATCACTGGCTATAAGGCTCTGGAGGACAAGGATGTGTTCGCACTGATCGTCGACTGGACGAAGGCCGCCAAACGCTATGGGGTGAATGACCTCAGCCATTGGGGCGGTCTGGTGCGCTAATGGAAAAAACCTCGTGAATCGGCACGCGCCTTTTCTACGAGGTTTCTTTGTGTTTTACGCAGGGAAAAAGGACTTGGCGGCAGTCAGGTCTTTTTTGTATGAAAAAATGAGGATAAGGAGTGATTTCGAAATGGCGGTTATGAGGACAAGAGGGGCGATCAGCCAAAAGCAGGTGGGGGTGGATGTCGATTTGGCCTGGGCCAACAGCGCGGCGGCAGGGACGGCGCAAACGGCGACGTTTGCGGTAAGCGACGCTGGCCTGTTTAAGGTGGTGGGCTACAATCCGTCAACGGTGACCGATCTGTCGGTGAGTGTCCGCGAGGTGCAGACCAATCTGAAGGGGGCCAGCCGCGACGCGGTGGTGGGCGCAACTTTGACCTTTCCCAAGAATCAGACGACGGCGCTGGTGGTGGGCAATGTCTCAGGGAGTGTAAAGCTGGTGGCGTCGAATGTGACGGTGCTGGGGGCAAGCGACGCCTTTACGGCGACCTTCCGGGTGTACGAGCTGTAACAGGGCCGGGGTCAGGCGACCCGGGCCACCCCCAGGGCAAGGTGATCGAGGAGGGTGTCTTCGACCATAGCGATCTGGCTGGCGTCGCATTTGATGATGATGACGACTTCAGACGACAGGGGCGGGCCTTTTTGGCCGCGATCCCGTTTGGTGAGGAAATAGTCGATGCCAAGGGCCACCGTGCCGCCGCCGAACAGGCCGATAAGGCCCCACAGCAACGGACCGCCTGGCAGCACATAGCCGTAGACGGCGCCGATGGTGGTGGTGAGTGCGGCGGTAATAAAGGCGCTGTCAAGGACGCTGACGCCGTCGGCCCGGTGGATGGTGTCGAAGACCTGCATTTGCCGCTGTTTTTTATGGAGGGGGGCGGCGAGGATGTCAGCCCGCTCGATGCCTCTGAGCTCCAGGTCGGAAAGGGCGAGCTCAAGGAAGACTGAGTGCTCGAAGGTGGCGATGACGTACACAGCTTTAGGCTCCTGTCACAAAGGCATTTTACCGGGGGCATACGGATAGGTCTTCACAAGGTGGGCGGCTTGGTCGGAGTCGAAGAGTTGGTTGCCTTCAACGGCGGTGACATAGGAACTGTACATGGCAAAGTAGTGGACAGAGGGCAAAAAAAGCAGCCATTCGGGGTCGGTGATGGCCATTGCCTGGCTAAAGTCCCCCAGGCAGGTGTAGATGATGGCTTCAAGAAAGTGGGACTGGTAGGCGATGGTGACCCACCAGAGGATGAGAAAAACCCCGGTGGGCAGGCGCTGGACATAGAGGTTGCCGGCGCCGGGCATGAACATCGACCAGATGAGGGCCACCCAGGGGATGCGCTTTTCCAGGTAAGATACTTCGAGGCAACTGATACGGACCGGAGTGACCTGCTGGGGGGAACGTTCTGCCAGAACGGCAAGCTTGTTGAGGTCGACGGCTGAGCGGTAGCTGTCCCAGATGGTAAAGAGGTAGACCGGGATATAAAACATCAGCCAGCGGGGGTTGATGACGGCGAGGGCTTCGGTGAAGCGGCCGGTGAAGGTGTGGAGGATGAGGACGTTGAGGTGGGACTGGGTGTTGACGACGATTTCCCACAGCACCAGCAGGAAGCCTTTGATAAAGTTGCCGAGGATGAGATGGCCGAAACCGGGGAAGGCCGCCGACCACAGGGCGATGACGAGAGGGTTGCGCAGGTGGATGGAGCAGGTTTGGACTGTACACATATAGGATTTTGGGAACCGCGGGGCATTGCTTTGGGTGTTGTCCATCCCGAGTCCTCCGCCAAGGCTGTTTTATCTGTCAGCATAACCGCAATCCAGGGTTTCTATGCGGCAGCGGCGCAGGGACAATAAAAAATCCGCGTACAGTGTACGCGGATGATGGTAGCGATCAATGGGGAGGGTCAGGCGGTGGTGTTGAGCAGTCCGCCAAGGGGCGAGGTGGCCTTGAGGGTCTGGGTGGTGGCGGCCGGAACGGCGGCTGCGGCTGACGTCTGGTCTGAGGGCAGGTTGTAAAGGTACTGCATTTCGACCGGCGTCAGACTGTTGACCTGGTTGTAGGCGGAAAAGATGCCGCCCATAGCGGAATAGTTGCTGGTGGCAAGAGTCTGTACCGCCGAAACGGCCTGTTGCGTGGCGGTGGTAGAGGCGGTGGGCTGAGACAGCTGAGCGAGGGTACCTGCCAGAAGATAGGCCGGAGTAGCTTCTGATGTGGTATCGGTGGTATCGGTGATACCGCTGCCAGTCAGGACAGACAGACCGGCATTCAGGCTGTTGGTAGCCATATCAAGGTTATAGGTAGCGGTGGTTGTAGCAGTAGGGGTAATGGTTGCCATGATCGGCACCTCCCTGTTTTCGGAATAAGTCCGAACTGTTTCGAGTTTTATTGACTTTATTTTACACGATAATCGTCAAATTGGCAAGTCCTGGTTGGGGCAGGCGGCAAAGGAGGCGGGCGATGAGGCGGGAAAAGGCGCGGCCGGAGCTGGCGGAGCTGGCGATGCTGGAGGCCTATCACCAGTTTGGGCTGGACCCGTGGTTTTTTGTGAGCGATTGCTGCTGGACCAAGGATGAGGCGGACTCCGGGAAGGTAAAAAGGCTGCCTGACAAGCCCTATCTTCGCTATGTGGCCCGGGTGTGGCAGGAGGAGGATCTTCTTGCCATTCCGAAGAGCCGCCGGATGCTGATGACTTGGCTGATGCTGTGCCTGCATCTTTGGGCGGCCCTGCTCCGGCCCAATTCGGCGATTTTTGTCCAGTCGAAGAAGCAGGAGGACAGCGAGTTCCTCTTGGGGGACAACCGGCTGATGTTCGTCTACAGCCGCCTGCCGCCGGAGTATCCCTGGGCGAGAATCGAGAAGGCGGTGGCCGGACGGAGCGGCAAGGGGTATTCCTTTCTCCGGTTTTCGAATGGGTCGTATATCACGGCGGTGGGGCAGGGGCCGGATCAGCTCCGCCAGTATACGGCGTCGTATGTGTATCTGACCGAGATGGCGTTTTGGGAATGGGCCGAGGAGACGTTTGCTTCCCTCAAACCGACCATTCAGGGGGGCGGCAAGATTACGATCGACTCCAGCGCCGGGCCGGGGTTTTTCGAGCGGCTGGTGCATGGCGAGATATAGGGCAGGTGGCGAAGATGGACATTCCTGAAGGCGTCAGCCGCTGGACCACCCCGCAGGGGGTGACGGTGGTGAGGGTGCACTTTACGGCTGATGAGGCCAAGCGGTCGGCGGCGTGGCAGGCCCAGCAGAAAAAGGGGATGAGCGAGGCGATGTGGGAGCGGGAGATGGAGATCAATTTTCATGTGTCGCTGGGCAAGGCGTGGTTTCCCGAGTTTCGCTTCGAGGTCCATGTCGCCAAGGGGCCGCTCGCGCCCATCCGGGGCAAGACCATTGTCCGCGGCTGGGACTATGGCCTGACGCCGTGTACGGTGTTCGCCCAGTTTGGCCCCAAGGGGGAGCTGGTGGTGCTGAAGGAGATCCAGAGCGTGGACTGTGGCGTGACGGCCCACGCCCGCGTGGTGCAGGCCGAGAGTATGAGCTTTGCCGGGTATTCGTTTGTGGATATCGGCGACCCGGCGGGACGGCAGCGGTCCCAGAGCGACGAGACGTCGTGCGCCGACATTCTCCGGGACAAGTACGGCATTTATGTGCAGGACGGACCGGTGAGCGCGGTGAAGCGCTGGGAGGCGGTGCGGACCAGGCTGACGACGGTGACTGAGACGGGCGGGCCGATGCTGCTCCTCGACCCAGGCTGCAAGTGGCTGATCGGCGGGTTCACCGGCGGGTACCACCGCCGCAAGATCGGGGAACGGTACCTGGAGGAGCCGGACAAAAATGAGTATTCCCATACCCAGGACGCCCTGGCCTATATCGCCGCAGGCAGCGCCGGCACCGAGCGAAAATGGGAGGATGCCGATATCCCGCGGGCGGGGCGGATGTGAGGATGTATGCCCCTTCCTGCGCTAAATGTCTATCCCATTTTTATCAAGAGTTAGGATAATCCAAGCAATCAGACCCATGCAATTAGAGATACCTGCGGATATTTTCAGCATGTTTTCGGCGTGCTCTTGGGTTCGAGGAAAAGAAGTGATTTGAATTTCATCCATCCGTAAATCTTCTTCGTCAAAGGCTTTGGTGAGTTCACTAATATCATCAAAGACTAGGAACCCATGTTTGATCTTGTTGTAGGCCTTAACTAAGTTACTCCGTGTGCCTGCCTTTGGTGGCTGCTTGTCCAAGTCTTCCGTATGATACACTACATAGACGACATCGGCAGGTTCTGGCAGCTCAAGACTTTTGACTGCTTTAATCTTAAAGTAATTTCCTGCAACCTCGAGTTGGCGGAGAATAGTATTGTGGACGTTCTCAATCTCGGAATATATTTTAGGGTCAAGTGAACCTTGGAGCTTATTAAGTTTAGGGATCCCCAAAACTTTAGTTAGCTCAGTAATATTGTCCGCACCAGCAACGATCTCTGAAAATAGAGAACCTCCGTTACGACATAATGCATATCTTTTGAAGATACTATGTTTTTTGCGGTGTTTTACGGCAAAGCACAGGGAACCAAGATCCTCGACTGCGTTTGCAGTCTCAGCGAATAATTTTGCTGCGATAATACCGTTAACAACTGACCCCATATTTTGCGCTTGTGCAGCTTCCCAGGCGTTCTCGTCAGGTATTGCGTGCACTTCGTGAACAACTTTTGCTGCCGTATCGGCCAATTGTTTGCCAGCGCCTGCATCGTAGAGTGCTATAGAAGAGACGGCTTTGTTTACGTGTTGGAAACGTACCATTTGATTTAAAAATGCCCGATCGGTTTTTCTGAGCATAATATCACCTCAAAGAGGAGTTCTCCTATATTCCCTAATCCCCTGCCTCGATTATGGTTCTGTATTTATGCATCGTACAGCCCATATCTAAAAGGGTCGTACTAAGTCACGGGAAATTTAGTCTCAGTCGCGGCGTGGCGGAGGTTGGTACAGACCCTTGGCGTAGCTTGCGAGAGGTAACGCGGGCCGAGTCAGGACGACGAGGCAGCCACCAACGGTGCAGGGATGCAACGTCGGGGGCGTACGCGCTACCTCCGCGGGCAAGCCTAGGGAATGTACAACCGGAGGCTCGTCCGCGCGGACTAAATTTCGAGAAAAGACAGATAGATGAGCTTCGCAGATTAAACTTCGGTGATCAGGCAGCAGCCTATTCAACGAGGTTTCTTCATATCCCGAAGCATCGTCTCACTATTCGCCGCAAGGTGCCGGACGACGAAGCTCCGGCTGAAGGCGCCGTATGGCTCAGGACTTTTCGGCCGTAGCGGCCGCACATTCGCGTCCCTGCTCAGGTGCGGCCTCGTCCGGTCGTCGTGACCGGACGTACGGTCTTCATACGGCCTATTCGCCGACGGCGCCTATCAGCCTCTGCGACGTCGCCGGACACCTGGCGGCTGGTCTCTGATGGGGGGGAGGACGCTGCCACAACTGGCGCACGTGCCCTGTGGCGAAAAATATATTTGGAGTAGCTGTCAATTGCTGTCGAAAAATGAAGGATTAGTTTTTGATTTAGGGAATATAGTATGCCAAAATCAATCTGCAGGATCTAGGGGAATCAATTTTTCGGCAGGGAGTGTTCCTGATGGAATCAATTCTCTTCGTAACGACAGCCCCTCTGGTGGGAGCCTCGGCCAAGAAGGTTATGGCCGAAATGGGAATCAATATTCCGATGATCGCCGGCAACCTGAAGGATGTGCAGGATGTTGTCCGAAATAATCCCGAGGTCGGTGTTTTTATCAGCCGTGGCGGCACAGCCGAAGCGTTAAGCTGGTCTACCGGCAAGCCGGTTGTTTATATCACCGCCACGTTATGCGACTTCTTGCAGCCGATTCACCGGCTCGTCGCCCGAGGGCATACTAAAATTGCTATTGTCGCCAATCATACTCTGATTGACGATGGTGTACAAAATGTACAGGTTGGGGCTGCGGAAATTTTTGTGCGGCCCTGGCGGTTTGTTGACGGTGTAAAGTGTTTCTGTGACGATTTTGCGCAATTAGGCATACAAGGAGTCGTCGGTGATCAGAGCGGCGGCACGATAGCAGAGCAATATGGGCTGCCGGTGGAGTTGTTGGATTCAGGACCTGAGGCACTGAAAAGAGCGATAAATGAGGCGCTCAAGATCGCGAAGGCGAAAGAGCAGGAGCGTTTGCTTGATGAGGCTAGGCTCACTTTTCTGGAGACGGCGGTAGAGCTCAGGACCCAAGATCTGCTGGCCATGAACGAGGAGTTGCAGAGTTCTTACGCCGAGCTTGAAATGGAAATAGCCGACCGTCAGCGGGCGGAGGAACAATTGCGGCTGAGTGAACGGAAAACCAAGATACTGGTGGACGCCATTCCTGATGTCATTGCTGTCATTACGCCCGCCTGCAAAATACTTGATTTTAAAGCAACAAAAAACTTTGCCTCTGCTTTAGATAGTTCTTCTTATTCCGGCAAGACAGTCGACGAGGTCGTCCCGCCCTCCGTTGCCTCCCTGTACCGGCAAAATGTTCCCCTTGCCTTTAGCACGAAAGAGACTGTTTCTTTTGAGTATGAGATTCCGGTCAATGGGGAAATAAGGGTTCGGGAAACCCGCGTTGTGGCTATGTCTGAAGAAGAGGCTTTGATTATTGTTCGTGACATTACTGAGAACAAAAAAGCGAGCGAGGAAATCAACAAACTGTCCCTTGCGGTTGACCAAAGTCCTGGTATCACTGTCATTACCGATACTCAAGGACGAATCAGCTATGTAAATGCTAAGTTCAGTCAAGTAACCGGCTATTCTTTTGAAGAGGCGATTGGGCAAAACCCACGGATGCTGAAGAGCGGAACTCATTCTGATGAATTTTATCAAAAAATATGGGATGTGATTACGGCTGGCGAAGAGTGGAACGGTGAGTTCTGCAATCAGAAGAAGAACGGGGAATTGTTCTGGACATTAGCGTCTATTTCTCCGGTTAAAAACCTGGAGGGGAAAATCGCGTACTATCTGGCGATTCAACAGGATATTACGGAGCAAAAGGAGACTGCGAAGATATTAGAGGCCCAACATATCGAGATTCAGGAAACCATGAGAAAATTGCAGCAAACGCAATCCCATCTCGTACAGCATGAAAAAATGGCGGGAATAGGACAGCTTGCCGCCGGTGTCGCTCACGAGATCAATAATCCTCTTGGGTTTATATCCAGTAATTTTGAAACCCTGCAAAAATATGTGGGCAGACTACAGGAAATGATCACTGCCTATGAAGAATTGCATAACCAGGTGCTGACGGAACAGGTACCATCGCTGCAGCAAAGTGCCGAGCAGCTTTCCGCTTTGTCGAAACAGAAAAAGCTGAACTATATCCTGCAAGACCTGGAGCCGGTCTTTAAAGAGACGACAGACGGACTTTGCCGCGTGGGTAATATCGTGAAAGCCCTGCGGCTATTTTCCCGGGTGGATAAACAAAATGCTTTTGAGGAATACGATTTGAATGAAGGGATTCGAACCTCATTAACTGTGGCCCGAAATGAGATAAAGTATGTTGCTGAGGTAAAAGAGAATCTGGAGGAAATACCGGCGATTATGGCAATAAGCGGTCAGATCAACCAGGTATTGCTAAATATCGTCATCAATGCCGCCCACGCGATAAAAGCTGCCAAAGGTGACGAAGACCTCGGAGTGATCACGATCAGCACCCGCGCGGATGAACAATTTGTCTACTGCATGATTGAAGACACTGGCACAGGGATACCGGAAGCAATCCAGAAAGATGTTTTTAATCCGTTTTTTACTACGAAACCGGCAGGCCAGGGCACGGGCCTGGGACTGAGTATTTCGTACGACATCATCGTAAATAAGCATCACGGGGAAATCTTGCTCGAAAGTGAAGAAGGGAAAGGTACTACTTTTACTATCAAGCTGCCGCGCGACAATGGCAGACAAATAAATGAATGCGGATGAATAGGTGCGTGGCTGCACATTCGCTGGCAAGCTATAGGGAATGTACAGCCGGAGGCCCGTCCGCGAGGACTCATTTTCGAGAGGGAAGCACAAGGTATCTAATGAGAAAAGACCTCGGTGATCAGGCAGTAGCCTCTTCAACGAGGTTTCTTCATATCTAGAGGCACCATCTAACTATTCGCCGCAAGGTGCCGGTCGGTAGCTCCGGACACCTGGCGGCTGGTCTCTTGATGGAGGAGGATGCTGGCGCGGACTATTCTTTGCTGTGGCCCTTTGTTCGTATTGCTCCCTGTGGTGGTGAGCATACTAAGCGTACGATTTTTTATATGACGGGGGCTTAGGCGGTGAAATATGATAAGCCGTTAGTGGCAGGGTTTTTCGGGGCTTTAGCGACGGTCGCCAGTGAGATCGTGACACAGGCGCTTGTCTATTGGGGTATTGGCAAGTACAGTATATATGAGCTGGACAGTCTTTTGATTACCTTTAACAGGCCGTCAATCATTATGGGATTCGTTGTGAATATTATCGCCGGCGGTGCAATCGCTATTTTATTCTATTATGGATTAAGCAAACTGGGGCAAGATTATCTGGTTTTTAAAGGGGCAGCCTTTGGGCTGTTGGGATGGGGGATTTTTGAGCTTATATTGACAGCGACTGTTGAGGGGCATTTTTTCGCTATCAGACCGATGTCCGACTACTACGTGCATCTAGTTGGGACCATTGTATTTGGGATTACACTGGGCCTGCTATTTGAAAAATACCTATTCTACGAGGCGGCCCCAGCAGACCATGAATAGCAAAGGGCCTCCTGGCAGTTCGGCATTTTTGGCTGTCGGCACTTGCCAGTCCGGGCAAGATAGCGCTCGGCAGGGACTCCGCCAGAGAACAAGCCTCGGTGAGCAGGGATTCAGCCTGTCCACCGAGGTTTAAAATTTACTCTAAAAAAGTTTATAATTAATAATAATTACTATTTACAAATGAATATCGATAATGTATAATAAAGCCATACCAAAGATTTCTTGAAAGAAGGCGAACCTCATGGCAAGATCGGTAGCATGTTACGAAGGTTATTGTGAAGTCGGTAATGAGCATGTTAGCAATATCGCCGCTTCTATCGTTTTAGCAGTGGTTGTGGCAGCAGCTCTCGGCGTAGCACTCTATAGCAACGCAGCGTTTATTGGCACTGAAATACTGGATAATCCATTCTTCACTGTACTCTAAACGGCAGTCCCGAGTAGTCCCAGATAGCAAAGATTTTTTGAAAGAAGGCGAATATCATGGCAAGATCATCAGTCACATGTTATGAAGACTTCTGCTTTAACGATAATGAAACCGAACATAGCAATAGTAATCTCGCAACTTACATAGTAGTAGCCATTGCATTAGCGGTCGTTTTTGGAGCGATTCTCTTCAATAACATTCCTCTAACGGGAGACGAAATACTGAACAATCCCTATTTCTTCACAGAATAAGCAGCAGCCCGGCAGATAGACCCGAAAGGGTCTATTTTGCAGTTGGCAGCAAAAAGCCGCGCGACCGATTCTCCGGAGGTTGACAGGGTATCCCGGCTGCTATTTCCGGTAATAATCTATAATATATTTTGCTACCTTCGGAGGACGCACATGCTGCAGGTTCCTTCCGGCTTTGAGATGATTGTGCAGTTAAAGGTGCAGCTTGGGCAGGCCAGAGCCGCGTATTGGCTCTCGACATTGTTTTGTTTTCAATGGTGGCTGAGCATTTTTGTGCCGCTGGGGTTTATCGGGGTATGGCTAAAGGTCGCGAAACGCACGATGATTGTTGAGACGATGGTGTATGGGCTGCTCTGGGCGACCGCCTCGGTTTATCTTGATTTTGCGGGCACCTCGTTTATGTTGTGGGAATACCCTTATACCCTTGTGCCAATGGCAAGCAAGAATTTATCGGCCAATCTCACCAGCATCCCAATCTCGTTTATGCTTGTTTACCAGTACTGCCGGACGCTAAAACGCTTCTTTCTGGCAACCGTCGCCATCTCGTTTGTCTTCAGTTTTATGTGTGAACCCATTTTGGTGTGGCTGGGTATGTACAAGTTGTATCATTGGATGTATTATTACTCTTTTTTCCTGTATGTTCTTCTCTCGCTGATTTTTCGCTGGATCACAAAAGGGCTACTTGCAATGCAGTCAAGACATTGCAAGTAGCCGCTGGCGCTTATGCTATAGGGTCTATATTTTGAAGTTGGCGATGGCCGACTGGAGCTCGGTCGCTGTCTGGGACAGGGCCTGACTGGAGGAGGCGATTTCCTGCATGGAGGCTGACTGCTCTTCGGTGGCTGCCGAGACGCCCTGGGCTTCGGCGGCGTTTTCCCGGCTGATTTTATCGATGTGCTCCACTGAGATGACGAGGTTTTGGCTGCCACTGGCAATCTGGTTGATGGCGCCGGTGACGTCGTTGATCTGGGTGGACAGGCGATCGACGGCTGTGGCGATTTTTTTGAAGGTTTCACCGGCTGATTCGACGACGTCGATGCCGGTTTTGACGCCGCTGTTGCTGGTCTGGGTGGCGGCAATGGCCTCTTTCATGTCGCTCTCGTTTTTCTGGATCAGGCCGGCGATTTTCTGGGCCGCCTGGTTGGATTCTTCGGCCAGTTTGCGCACTTCTTCGGCGACGACGGCAAACCCGCGACCGGCTTCTCCGGCCCGCGCGGCTTCGATGGCGGCATTGAGGGCCAAGAGGTTGGTCTGCCCGGCGATGGAGGAGATCAGTGCGACGATTTCGCCGATTTCCCGTGAGCTTTGGCCTAGCTGATCAATGGATTTTTGCACTCCTTCGGAGCCTTCACCGATGATTTTTATCTGTTGCATGGCCATATCAATGGTTTGGCGGCCCTGGCCGGTGGTTTGGGCCGTGTCGGCGGCGATTTCGACCATGAGTTTGCCTGTTGCCGCGATTTGACCGATGCTTGCCGTCATTTCTTGCACTACGGCGGTCATACTGTCGACTGCTTCGGCCTGTTTTTCGGTGCCCTCGGAGATATGGATGATGGAGCCGGCGACATGATTGGCGGCGTTGGCCGACTGGTGGGCGCTGGCTGTGAGCTGTTGACTGGAATCGGCGACGGTGGTGGCTTTGGTCTGGACCTGGCCGACCAGACCGCGGAGGTTGCCTGCCATTTGGGTAAAGGCGGCGGCAAGATGCCCGATTTCGTCGCTAGAGCGGATGCCGATATCCCGGTTCCGCAGATCGCCGTTGGCCAGTGCCTGGGCTTCGTCGCGGATTCTGGCGACCGGTCGGGCAAACCGGGTACTGAAGATGACGATAATGATGGCTGCCAAAATGAGACAGGCGACAGCGGCCCCGGCCTGGATGGCGCTGAGGGTGGCAACCTCCTGGGTGGCTTCGACCTGCGGGGCGGTGACAATTATGATCCAGCGCTGATTGCCAGGCAGCTCAATAGGCCGAAGGACGCTGAGGAGGGGCTGGCTGCCGAGAAAGGTATAGGTGGCCAGTGCCGGTTTGCCGGTTTCGCCGACCCCTTTGAAGGCGGAGATCAGGCGGTCATCGAGTTCGGTGGCGCCGAGGTTGAGCTCAGGCTTGACCTTTTTTTCGAGCAGATTGATTTTGCCGATGAGCTCGGGTTTTTGGCCGTGGGCGATGAGGAGGCCGGAATCATCGGCGACAACGCCATAGCCGCTTGTTTTGAATTTGATGTTTTTTACGATGTCCTGCAGGTGCTCAAGTGAGACCGAGGCATTCAGGACGCCGACGAGGGTATTGTTGTCAAAGACCGGCACCACCACCTGGATGGACATTTTGCCGGTGGCCCGGGAGATGAGCGGATCGGAGATATAGGGTTTCTTGGTACTGAGGACTTTTTTGAAGTAGTCGCGGTCGCCCAGGTTGGTTGCTACTCCGTCTGACCGCAAGGTCGATCCGTCGAGGGCAATCAGGCTGACGACATCAAATTTCCCGGTTCGTTTGACTGCTTCGTTCATGGTCGCGACCAAGAGGGCTTTATCGCCCGACTGACGGACCTCGGGCATGCTGGCGATATCCTGCATGATGGTGACCATCTCATTGGCAAAGGACTGGACCTGGTTGGCGTAATCGGCGCTGATGGCCATGGCGGTTTCGTTGACACTGGCTGTCAGTGTCTGTTTGGCGAAATAGTAGCTCAGTCCCGCCAGGACGCCGAGCGAGACTGTCATGAGCGCGATGATGACAACCAGTAACCGCATGCGAATACTTGAAATGCTGAATCTCATTTTTCCGAATCCTCCCTGAATGCTGAAGAATTTTACTGGAACAATTGTAGTACTGCTGCCAATACATTCAATAAAACCAGTATTGGATAAAAAAAATCAATTTTCCTGTAGGAAATTGTAAAAACGTTAAATATTTCACAAAATATTGTTGTATTTTCGTTTGTTTTTCCCGGTTCGTGTCGTAACAACGAAACTGGGTATTGTCAGCCTTCGCCAGCCGGCTAGCAGGAGGGGGACGGTGAGGCGGCGAAAAGAGTAGCAGGAAATTTGGCGTGGAGGGATGGCGGGTGGCGACTTATAAATGCATGGTTTGCGGCTATATTTTTGATGAGGCCGACGGGGACTATGAGCAGAAGGTGGAGCCTGGCACGCCCTGGGCAGAGGTGACGGAGGATTATGTCTGTCCGGTGTGCGGGGTGAACAAGTACCAGTTCGAGAAGGTGTAGCGGCGCGAGTGAAAAACCTCGCTGCCTGGATGGGTATCCGGGCAGCGAGGTTTTTTTCTGGGAAAATAATTTCGGTGGCGTGGTGATAAATCGGCGGCAAGGCTAATATATGGTAACAAGCTGAGTGGTATTTCAAGAAGGGGGAGGAGGCCATGGTTTCGTGGGTATGGCTGCTGCTGGCCGCCTGGGTAGGGGCGATCGTGGGGATTCTGGCCCTGAGCTTGTGTATTATTTCGGCAAAGCAGGAGGCGGCGACTGAGGCTCTTTATAACACCAAAAATCGCTTCAGGCGCAGTCTCGACTGATCGGCCAGGCAGGTTGGGCTTTATGTCTTCCGGGTGGCTGCGGCCATCTGGCGTTTGGCGTTGGCGCGGGTGATGATGAGAACCGCCAGGAGAATGACGGCGGCTGACAGTCCCTCGCGCCAGTCGAGCGATTCGCCGGCCAGGGCCCAGCCGAGGAAGACGGCGACAATGGGGTTGACGTAGGCATAGGTGGATACCAGGGTGGGGTCGGCGGCTTTGAGCACCCAGATGTAGGCGCTGAAGCCGATGATGGACCCGAAGAGGATGAGGTAGCCGAAGGAGAGAAGAGAGCGGGCGGAGAACTGGGCGGGGTCGAGGGCGGCCCATTCGCCGCTCGCGAGTCCGACGAGGGAGCAGGCCGCTCCGCCGACAAGCATTTGCATGGCGATGCCCTGAAAGGCGGAGGCCGGAGCCGGTGCGACCCGGGAGTAGACCGAGCCTGCCGCCCAGGCGACAGAGGCCAGCACCAGGGCGAGATAGCTGGTGGCGAGGGCTGCGGTCATGGGGAGGGTGCCGGCGCTTTTGACCAGGAGGAGAATGCCGGCAAATCCTAGGACAAGGCCGAAGGCCACTGTCAGGGTCGGCCGGTCGCCGCCCTGCCACAGCCAGGCCAAGAGGGTCATCCACAGGGGAACGACGGCGACGATGATGGCAGCGATGCCGGAGGGGGCCACCTGTTCAGCCCAGACCACGCCGCCGTTGCCGCCAAGGAGGAGCAGGATGCCGACAAGGGCGGTGCCGCGCCACTGGCGGAGGGTGGGCACCGGGGTGCCGCGCTGCATTTCCCAGAGGTAGAGGATGGCGCCGGCGGTGAGAAAGCGGCTGCCGGCCATGAGGAGGGGGGGCATGGTTTCCACGGCGAAACGCATGGCGAGATAGGTGCCGCCCCAAAAGAAGTAAACAGCCAGTAAGGCGAGGATGACGGCTGGGCGTAGTCCGAACAAAAGCATTCTCCTTGTCTTGCGCCGGGGGACAGGACACCGTCCCTGGCGATGATATTGTTATTTTACCACAGCCCCGGCGCTGTTTTCGTCCTGAAATGTGACAAGTCATTCTTTTTTTGCGGATTTTCTCCCCTTTTACTTTGAGAAAAAAATAATTTATGGCAATAACAGGAAATTATTTAGCTAGGTGGAACTATAGTAGTGAACCGATGCTCGGGAGCGGCTGGTTTTTCTAAAAAGAAGACTGAATAATCTGTCGGTTTTCGTCAGAAGTGTTTCTTCCGCTCTTTTGCGCCATTTGGGACAGGCTTTCCATCAGGCGCCGATAGGATGTTCTGCTTTAGAAAATAGCAAGCAGGAGTTTTGTGATGAAGGGAGGGCTCAGAAGCCCCGGTGCAAGGCTGCCGCGGAGCTGGAAACCCCGGGATCATGAGGGACTTAGGACTTATAAGTTCAATACTGGAAGGGGGAACGATTTTGAGCCAACGCATGATAAAACTGCTGATCTTGGCTGCACTGGTTAGTATTGTTTTCATTATTCCGCCGCCGAAGGGACTGTCGGTGGAGGGCTGGCGGATGGCCGGCATTTTTGTCACGGCAATTATCGGTATCATTATCCAGGCTATTCACGAGGCGCCGCTGCTCTTGATCGCCGTTGCCTTTTCGGCACTGTTTGTGGTGCCGCTCAAGGAGGTGACGGTTGGCTTGATGGACAACAATATGTGGCTGGTGGTGAGCGCCGTCATGCTGAGTTTCGGTTTCAGAAAGTCGGGTTTGGCCCGGCGGGTGGGGCTGGTGCTTGTCAGTACCTTTGGCAAGACATCGCTTAGGGTGGCCTATTGCCTGAGTGCGATGGAGACCATCCTGGCCAGCGCCGTACCGTCAAGTCCGGCCCGGACCGGGGGGTTGGTTTTTCCGCTGGCTGAAGGATTTTTTTCGGCGGTGGAGGAGGATTCGGCAAAGAATCCGCGCAAGGTCGCGGCCTTTATGACCATTATGCTGTATTCGGTGGGGATGGCCTCAGGCAGCCTGTATATTACCGGTATCAGCGCCAACCCGCTGAACGCCAAGCTGGCCAAGGACGTGCTGGGTATCAGTATTGACTGGACCACCTGGACATATGCCGCCCTGCCGAGTCTGCTCGGCATTCTGGTGATCCCTTATCTTTTGTATAAGCTTTATCCGCCAGAGATCAAGTCGCTGGAAGCCATGCGGCAATCGGTCGGCGGCGAGCTGGCCAAGATGGGCAGGGTCACCCGCTCGGAATGGTTTGCCAGTCTGACCTTCATTACGGTGCTCGGTCTTTGGGCTACCGGCTCGAAAACGGGTATTGACGCCACCACCACCGCTTTTGTCGGGGTGTCGATGATGCTGCTGCTGGAGGTGATCGAGTGGAAAGACCTGGCTGAAGGCAAGGAGATCTGGGCGACGCTGATCTGGTTTGGCGGCATCCTTGGCCTGTCGGCGGCGATGACTAAGTATGGCTTTTTCAGCTGGCTGGCGGCGATTATCAAAGTGGCCCTGCCGACTGCCGGCCTGCCGGTCATTGTGATCTTGATCATTATCGCCCTCCTGGCCAACCTGCCCCACTACCTCTTCGCCTCGTCGCTGGGCTATGTCGCGGCGTTTGCCCCGCTGCTCTTTTCTTTTATCGCCGCCTGCGACGTGCCGCGCTATCCGGCGGCCTTCCTGGTCTGCTTTTTGATGATTACTTCTTCGTCGTTGACCCACTACGGCAATGCGGTCGGTCCGCTGCTGTACGGCAAGGGGTATGTGAGCAAAAACTGGTGGTGGGGCCTCGGTCTCTTGACTGCCACCTTCCACACGGTGGTGTATTTGACGCTGGGGATCGCCTGGTGGAAATTCATCGGCTACTGGTATTAGTTTTTGGCTTCATAACAACATTGATAAAACGGGAGCCTCCGAACGGCGGGGGTTCCCGTTTTGTCGATGGCGGGACATACCGCCGCCGCCAGGCTAATATAATGTACCAGTTGGCAGGAGGCGGGCTCGCCGGGAAGGGATGGCGGGGCGATGTCCATCAAAACGGTGGATCCGAACATATTGGCGTTATTAAGCTCGCTGATCGCGATCGATTTGGCCCAGGGACTGGATTTGGAGGAGCAAAATGTCGCCGGTAATTTTATTATTGATGTGGGACAGATTCTGCTGACGATGGCGGCTGCCGAGGAGGCACAGAAAAAAGCCGCAGAGGAGAAGGCCGCCAAAGAAAAAGAAGCCAAAGAAAAAGAAGCGGAAGAGAAGGCCAAAGAGGCAAAAGGTAAGGAAAAACCGGAAGCTGAGGCCAAGAGCAAGGAAGCGGGAAAAGAGGCTGAGACTGCTGAAAAGATCGCTGAAGAGGACGAATTTATCGGCCGCAGGCCGGAGGAACTGGAAGGGCGGCTTGCGGCGCTGGAGGATGAGGTCCGGCACCTGAGGGCGGCGCTGGCCGGTGAGGGAAAAAGGCGGCGGTGAGATGGCGTCGATACTGAAAACAAGCGATCCTGACCTCTTGTCGATTGTGGCCACCCTGGCGGCCATTGATATGGCAAAAGGGATGGATCTGGAAGAACAGAATATTTTCGCCAACATTTTGTCGCTGATGGCCAGCGTGATTGCAACCATCGCCTCGGTGGAGCAGGCCAAAAAGAGCGCCGCCGAGGCCAAGGACAAGGAGACTCCGGCTAAGACGGCCGCCAAGGCCGAGGCGGGAGAGGAGGGCGGCGCGGGGCCGGACGGCTATGGGCTTTTGCCTCACGCCCCGGTAACGCCGCACGGGGCAGTAGAGGGACATGCCAGGCTGCTGGCCGAGCAGGCTGAGCTTCGCCGCCAGGTGGAGGAACTGGAGCGGGCGGTGCGGGAACTGACGGCACGGGGGCGGGAAGGGTGACTGGTGAATAGGAGCGGGAGGGGAATTTCCGCTACGGAATTCCCCTCCCGCGTTCATCTGGCTAGGGGAGGAAGCGGAAACGGCCTTTAGTGCCTTTTAAGGTAGATTATTGGCGACTAACAACTTAGCCAAGAAATGGCTATGCCGCTCAGAAACTAGACAGACTGTATTTCGCAGTTAGCGATTTACTTTGATGATAGATGAATGAACAATGGTTAAACTGAACTATAACATGTTATTGGTACAAGAAGTGGGGAGATTCTACTATATTCTCTGAGGAATACCAAACTCACTGAATTGCAATGTCGTTCCAGCCGAGACTGTTGTTAAGTTAACCGTTAAATCTTCAGCAATTGTTCCTTTAATAACTTGGGCATTAGGACCCAAAACAACTTCGGTACCTGCTTTGAACTTTAGAATTCCATTGCTATTAGGAAGAAATTTTGTCCATCCGGCAGGGTGCAGAAAAGTATTATCGTCTATCGTGCCACTTATTAGATTCCTGTCTTTATCAAATGAAATTACACTACCTTTTCTGAGCTTAATAAGAGGTTCTACATTAGGAATCAAATAAACATCTGTATCGGAAGCTGTTGTACCGGAAAGTACCCACCCATGTTCATCAAATGTTACAGAGGTGTCGCTTTGATAGTAAATATACCATGAATGGTACGGAGCTGCCATGCCCATTGACTGGGCAACAAATGCAACGCCTGCTGGACGTAACGTATATGTATGATTTAATACGCCAGAAATTACTTGCCCTCGGTCGTTTAATTCCACAGTAGTACCATGTTTGAAGTTTAATGATCCGGCAGTCCACCCTTGTGGACAAAAATCCGTATCCTGGTTTAAGACTTTTGTCGTGGAGCAAAACGCGATTGCCGGAATAAGCATGAACGCCAGAAAGATAATAAATAATCTTTTCATAATAACCTCCCAATGATTTGAAATTTAATTACATTTCCAATTTACCATTATATTCCTTGGAGAACAATTGAATTTACAAAAAAAGAAAGGAGATTCATGTCTATTAGCAAGATTCCAAGTCGTATCAAAAATTATTCGTCTAACGTGGGGTCTCTTACACACGAAAAAAAGCCCGGATTTTATCCGGGCTTTGCTGGTTTATTTTATGAATTTGCCTTCGGCCCATTGGCCTTTTTTGAGGATTTTGCCGTCCGGGCCGTAGAGGGTGCCCTGGCCGTGGTAGAAGCTGTTCAAAAATTCGCCTTCATAGCGGGTGCCGTCAGCGTCTTTAAAGATGCCTTTGCCGGTGCGGAGGTTTTTGACGAAGGCGCCGGTGTAGGTGTCGCCGTTTGGCCAGGTGAAGGTGCCTTGGCCCTGAAATTCGTCGTTGACAAAGTCGCCTTCATAGCGGCGGCCGTCAGCGAAGGTGTAGACTCCTTTGCCGTTTTTCGAGTTGTCGGCGAAGTCGCCTTCATAGGTTTCGCCCTGGGGCGTTTTCAGGATGCCTTTGCCATGAAAAGCGCCGTCTTTGAAGTCGCCCACGTAGCTGCCGCCGTTGTCGGGGAATTTGAAGACTCCCTTGCCGGTGCGGGTGCCTTCGATGAAGTCACCTTCATAGATGCCGCCGTCGGCCCAGTGGTAGATGCCTTTGCCGTGGGGCTTGTCATTCACGAAGTCGCCCTCGTAGTAGTTGCCGTTGGTAAAGCGGTAGATGCCTTTGCCTGCGGCTTTGTCATCTGCGAAGTCGCCGCGGTAGAGACCGGCGCCCGGGACGTCGAGGACGCCCTTGCCGGAGAAATGGCCGTTGACGAAGTCGCCTTCATAGGAGGTGCCGTCCCGCCATTTGTACATCCCTCTGCCGTGGGGGTTGCCTTTGACCATGGTTCCCTGGAAGGTCTGGGTGAGTTTGCCGTCTTCGAACCAGCGGAGCACACCGTAGCCGGTGGCGTAGTTGTCTGTGTCTTTATCGCCCAGCCAGGTGGCGGTTTCGTTGGGCTGGGGCTCGGGGTTCCAAATGATGGCGCCGCTCGGGGTGGTCAGCCAGGTGCCGGCCGCAGATGCGACGCCGGCGACAAGGAGGAGGGCGATAGCCGCGAGCGCGATCATGCGAAGGAGTGATTTGCTTGTATTCATAGACTACCTCCTGCCGTAAGCTTTGCTTTTCTATCAGCCGATGAATTGGCCGTTGGCCCATTGGCCGTCTTTGAGGACGGTGCCGTCGGGTTTGTAAAGAACGCCGTAGCCGTGGGGCTTGCCGCCGAGGAAGCCGCCCTGATAATAGGCGCCGTCAGGAAAGTGCATGATCCCTTTGCCGGTGCCGACGCCGCCGACCACGTCGCCTTCGTAGGTGATGCCGTTGGCCCATTTATAGAGGCCTTTGCCGTCGGGACGGTCATCGGCAAAGTCGCCCGCAAAGGAGGAGCCGTCGCCGAACTGGTAGATGCCTTTGCCCTGGCGTTTGCCGTTGACCCAGTCGCCGTCATAGGAAGCGCCGCCTGCCCAGCGGGCGAGGCCTTTACCGTGAAAGACCCAGTCGACAAGGTCGCCTTCATAGGAAGCGCCCTTGGTCCAGTCGATCCGGCCATGGCCGGTGACCTTGCCGTTGACGATGGGGCCTTCGTAGACGAGATACAGGCTGCCGTCCACGTATGTTTTCAAGACGCCAGTGCCGTTGGCGTAGTTGTCGGCGTTTTTGTCGCCCGTCCAGGTGGCCGAGTTTTCCGGGTGGGACCCCGAATCCCAGATAACGGCTCCTTCGTCGGTGGCGAACCAGGTTCCGGCAGCAGCGGCCGGCAGGGTGACGAGACTGAGGGCGAGCAGTAGAATGAGGCCGCCCAGGTTGCGAGTGATCAGGCGAATCATAGTGTACCTCCTGGCGTATTTGTTGTCAAATGGTGAAAAAAAGCAGAGACATGGAGCGACTTAATTAGTTCGCCGTCATGTCCCGATTTCCCTGCCGGCAGGAGCGGATTGCCGGTGCTAACTGATGAAGCTGCCGTTTTCCCATTGGCCTTGTTTGAGGACGGTGCCGTCAGGGGCGTAGAGGGTGCCCTGGCCGGTACGCTTACCGTCAACAAAGTCGCCGTCATAGTAGTAACCGTTAGCCGAGCGGTAGATGCCTCTACCGGTCCGGGCGTTGTCGAGAAAATCGCCTTCATAGGAATCGCCGTTGATCCAGCGGAAGATGCCTTTGCCGGTGCGGAGATTTTTGACGAAGTCGCCGGTGTAGGTGTCGCCGTTTGCCCAGCGAAACTCGCCTTTACCGTGGAGATTGCCTTGGCTGAAGTCGCCTTCGTAGGAATTGCCGTTGGAGTATTTTAAGGTGCCGCGGCCGGTACGGATGGCATCGATAAAGTCGCCGGTGTAGGTATCGCCGTTGACCCAGCGGAAGACGCCTTTGCCGGTACGGAAGTTGTCAAAGAAGTCGCCCTCGTAGGAATTGCCGTTAGGCCAGTGATAGATGCCTTTGCCGGTAGTTTTACCTTCGACGAAGTCGCCGGTGTAGGTTTCGCCGTTGACCCAGCGGAAGACGCCTTTGCCGTTGCTTTTGCCTTCGACAAAGTCACCGATATAGGTATCGCCGTTAGCCCAGGTCTCCATGCCTTTGCCGGTGCGCCGGTCGTCGACAAAGTCGCCTTCGTAGGTGCCGCCGCTGGTCCAGTGAAAGACGCCCTTGCCATGGAATTTGTCGTTGAGGAAGTCGCCTTCATAGCGATTGCCGCTGGCAAATTTGAAGATGCCTTTGCCGCTCCGCATGCTGTCGACATAGTCGCCTTCATAGGAGTTGCCTGAGGCAAATTGGGCCGAGGCCTTTCCCTGGATTTTGCCTTTGACCATGGTGCCGGTCAAGGTGGCGGTGAGGGTGTCGTTGAAGAAAAATTGCAAAACGCCGGGGCCTGTGGCGTAGTTTTCCGCGTCTTTGGCGCCCGACCAGCTGGCGCTGTCACCGGCCTGCGGGTGGGGGTCCAATACATTGGCTCCTTCGCCGGTGGTGAGCCAACTGCCTGCGGCATAAGCGGGTCCGGCTGCGAGGAGCAGGACAAGGACTGCCAGGACATAGGCCAAGGCAATTTTTGAACGCATGGTGATACCTCCAATACGATTTTACCCTAAGGCGGCGCCGGTGGACGGGGCCGTTACTTTTATGTGCTTCGGCAAATTTACCCAATTTCCTGCATTATATACAAATATTTACAATAACGGTTTTTGTTGATGAAGAGGAGGTGAGAGAATGAACAGACTGAAAGGTTGGCTGGCGGCGGCCAGAGAGGAAATAGCCAAGAAGGTGGAGGAGGTGCGGGCATGGATACAAAAAATGAGGAACTCCTAGCGCGGCTGACCGGCGACATCGAGGCTGCCAACCGGCATTATGAATCTGATATCGAGCCGCTTATCTTAGAGCGCAGCCGGGTCTATCACGGCGACAAGGAATACTATCGCCAGAAATACCCCGATCTGTCGGAGGTGTCGGATCTGGTGTCGACCGACCTCGCGGATATTATCGAGTGGTCGATGCCTTCTTTAATGAAGGCTTATTTTTCGGGGGCGGAGATTGTGTCCATCCAGGGGGTGGACGCCACCGACGAACGGCCGGCCAAGGTGATGCAGGAGCTGGTCAACTACCAGCTGACCAAGCTCAATAAATTTTTTGTGGTGTGCTATGACTGGATCAAGACGGCGTTTATCGAGAACGCCGCCGCCATCAAGTGTTCGTGGACGCGCGAGACCAAAGCGGACAAGCGGTTTGTCGAGGTGCTGTCAGCCGAGCAGCTGGCAGCTCTCAAGGCCTCGCCCCTGGCCAGGGTGAAAAAATCGGCCAAGGTAGCCGGGGCCGATGACCTTTTCAAGGTGGAGTTTGAGACTTTAAAAATCGTCAAAAACGCCCCGCGGATCGAGAATGTCCCGGCGGCGGAGCTGCGGTTCAGCCCGGAGGCCAATGATCTGGAGGACTGCAATTTTGTGGCCCACCGCAAGATCGTGACAGTGGGGTATCTGCGGAAGCTGGAGGAGGAGGGGCTGTATCAGCATGTCGACGAGGTGGTGGAAACCCTCGGCGATGTCAAATACACCGAAAGCGAGCTCTTGAACAACCCTGATCTTGAAAGTCTCGATGTCGAGGATCAGACAGCCAGGCGGCGGGTCGAGCTCTATGAATGCTATGTGAAATACGACGCTGACGGCGATCAGATCCTCGAAGACTGGATCGTCACCATGGCCGGGCAGACCATCATCCGTAAGGAGCTCAACACCTATGGGCGGCACCCATTTTTCCTCCTCGCGCCGGTCCGAGACCCGGGCCGCATTTGGCCCAAGAAGGGGATCGGCCAGTTTGTCAGCGAGATCCAGTCCCTCAAGACAGCCTTTTTGCGCCAGATCATCAACAATACGGCGCTGAATAACGATCTGCCGGCCTTTGTCGACGAGAACCGGGTCAATATCATGGATGTGGTGGAACGGAAAAAAACCATCCGGGTGTCGGGCGCGCCGGGGACGGCGGTGTCTTTCCCGCCCCTGCAGCCCATGGCCCCCTGGACCATGCAGCTTTTAGAATACCTGGAGTCGGCCAAGGAGCAGGCCAGCGGCGTGACCCGCTACAACCAGGGTCTCGACGCCTCGAGCCTCAATAAAACAGCCACCGGCATTTCGATCATCCATGACGCCAGCAACCAGCGCCTCGAGCTCATCGCCCGCATCCTGCTGGAGACCGGGCTGACGCCGCTTTTTCGGTTTATCATCCTTTTAAATCAGAAATTCATCGACCAGCCCCAGGTCATCCGGCTGGCCAATCAGCCCCTCATCATCCGGGGGGACGATCTGCAGGGCAACTTTGACCTGGAGATCAACGCCTCGCTGGGGGTGGGGTCCAAGCCCACCGAGATGCAGAATATCCAGATGCTGCTCGGCATGTATCCCCATATGGCCCAGGCCGGCATCGTCAAGCCGGAAAATGTGTATAACGCGGTGCGCAAGATGCTGGAGATCATGGGCTATAAGAATATCAGCGAATTCATCAGCGAGCCGCCGCCTGCGCCGAAACCGCCCGCCGGAGCACCGGTAGGAGCGCAGGGTGCGGGGGGCAACATGCTGCAAAATCTGCTCAAAGGGGTGATCGCCAGTGGACAAGGAGCGGGAGCTGCGCCTGAGGACCCAGGTGATCTCAGCGGAGGAGGCGGAGGGGGCGCTGCGCTATTGTCAGCACTTGTTTCCCGAGCTCAGGGCCGAGGTGTACCGCCGGCTGGAGGCTGACGACGCGCCTGATCTCGCCGGACTCCGGGCCGAGCTGGTGGCGCTGAAACGGGTGGAAGAGCGGCTGGCGGCCGCCATCCGCGGCGGGACGCTGGCGCTGAGGGAGCTGACCGGGCAGTAGTTAATAATTTCGAAAGGATGATTGGGTTGGGTATCAATGGAATTTCAGGTCCTTATGAACCTATTCCTGGATGGTGGAAATACTTAAAGGGTTTAAACGCTGCTAATTTATTCCTTTGGGGAGTTGGGCCGATACCTGGTGTACTGACGCAGACACCCCTCGATCCGGGCACCCGTGACCCGGATGTTCCTCCCATAGGTGACGACGGCAGCAGTTCTAATATTACGGGGCAGGACGGGCCTGCCTATTCGATCGGCGGCAATGGTAATGTCATCGGATCAAACGGCGAATACACCGGGCTGAATCTGGGCAATGCGGCCGATGCGGTATTGGGGTAATATGGAGGAGGTGGGCAAATGTTTGTCGGGAAAAGGAGAACGCCACAGCAAGAACGGCACCAGTAGCTATGACTGTAGCGACATATCGTGAAGGAAACAAAGGGGAAGCGTGTACTTCCCCTTTTGTTTCAAGAATAGGTCAACTAGATATAGGAAGTAAAAAGCACTATGGCTTAGAGAAAAAACGTTTATAAAATATTTTAAGTCCTTCCCAGATAGCATATAACAGTAACGCAAATAGAATAGATAATATCCAAGGCAGGGCAGAGCGGATAAAACGTAAATGCCAATCGCTATAATCTAATCCATAATTTAAAGTAATCCAATCTTCCGCCGACCATGATAAGAAAGCCGCAGTAAGCCATGCAATCCATAATCTAATATCAAAAAGCCAGTAAATATATTTAAACCAGTTCATATTCTTTATCCCCCCTTTTAATTTTGGGAATTTAACAGATGTAGTCGGTCTGTGATGTAAATAAAAGTAACAAAAGGCAAAGGGCAATTTCTCGCATGGGAAGAATCCTTTACGCGAACGGGACTTATTTACTAATATTACTTATTTTGTATAATTATAGACGATTTGCTTTTTTCCTGCATCGGAAGATGGAGCGGCGCTGCGCTGCTGTCAGCTCTTGTTTTCCGAGCTCAGGGCCGAGGTGTACCGTCGACTTGCAGGATGGGACGCCGCTCGCAGTGCTGCGTGCACTTGGATGGGCTGGGGCGATAAACGGTGCGCCAGGGAATGCCGCTATTGGACGAGGGAAACTGTTCGGTAAAATGCAAATTGTTGGGTAAAGAGGATGAATATGGAATGACGCGAAGAGGAGATAGGTAAAGTCTGATCAGGGCGGTGAGGATGTGAAGGATGTTTGGCTGTTTCTGATTTTCGCGGCGGGGGCCAGCCTGGCTTCTTATGTCGGCATTCAGGGAAAGTTTCTCAGCTCATTTGCAATGATGTCGGGGTTTTCAGCGATGACGACGCCCTTCATGACCGGCAGAAGGAATAGGCTGATTTGCTGGTTGTGGGCGGTGGCCGTTTTGATTTATGACTCCTATTATGCAGACTATCTCTTGCTTCAGGCGCTCATGGTCATTTTCGTGCCATGGACGTTTTATGCCGCGTTCTACAACAAATATTTCCGAGGCAAAAAAGCTGCACGGAAAGGGGGAAATGTCGATGATGGATTTTGATCCGGCGAAGGATAGGTCGGATAAGATGGCGGGGCGATCTTCCCTAAAACAATAAAAATGACCCGGATTGGCTTTTGCCGTTCCGGGTCATCTTGGTCTAGTTGCGTTTATTGGAGGATATGGAAGTTGTAATTCAGGCCGCAATTGTTGTCCCAGTTGTTGGCGGAGTCTTTGAATGCGACGCAGAGGGTGTCGCTGTTGGCGGTCCGCACGGTGGCTTCAAAGCCGGCAGGAGTGCGGGTCATCATGAGGTCGTGAGAATTTTGCCAGTCAAAACCGTAGCCTACATGGGCAATGATATCGGATGCGCCGCTTTTGGGCAGTAATCCGTTGTATGCGATTTTTACCGATTCTCCGACGTGTACCGGGGTTGGGTTGATCATGACACCATTTGCGAGGTATTCGTTGCTGTTAGCCTTGAAAATCATTTTGTTGCCTCCCCTTTGATTATTTTGTACGAAGGTATTATGTTCAAGATGCTAACAGGTCATTCAAATATTTTTATGGTAATTTGTTACAATTTGTTAAAGTGGATCGATGTACCGGGAAGGGAAGGACTCGGGATTTGGCGGAGGTCGGCCGCTCAGCTTTTAGGTGCGGCCAGCTCTTCGATGAGCTCGGCAAGGAGCCAGCAGGCGCGGGGGAGGTGGAAGACTTCACCGCCGGTGGTGGTGACCCGGATGGGCCATGTTTTTTCGATTTTGGCGACTGACGAGAAGGGGAGGAAGCGCTCGGGGGCGCCGGACTCTTTGACCCGCACGCCGCCCGCTTCGACGGTGACGGTTAGCCGATGAAAGTATTCGAGTGCCAGGTAGGGTATGGTGAGGGCCAGCGCGAGATAGGCCATATAGAGGTAGGAGAAATAGTATTTGACGCCAAGAAGAAGGGCCAGGGCGAAAGAGAGGCCGTAGCCGGAGCGAAAGAGCCAGAGGGCCGATACGGTGGCGTAGAGGCCGGTGGGGGCATAGGTGATGGTGAGGGAGTCTCCCTGGGCGCCGGGCTTGATGTCGAGGAAATCGCGGCCGATGGTCCAGTCGGTGAGGTGGGTCCGGGCAAGTTTGGCGATGTCGCTGCAGGCGAGGCTGATATCCCGTTCTGAGCGGTCGGCAAAGAAAAAGAGCAGGGGACAGCCGCCGTCTCTGGTGGAGGATGGGAAGCCGGTAATCCGTTCGATCTCGGAAAAGGGAGTTTCGCGTCCGGCGTGGATTTCCGCAAGACCGGTGGCGGTCAGGGCAAAGACGCCTTTTTTCCGGGTAAGGTAGCCGTACAGGAAGAGGGCGCAGGGGATGGCGAGCAAAAAGAGATAGGGCCAGGGGTCTTGCAGGCAATCGGGGTAGTCCCGGAGGGCCGGGAGGAGACAGAGGAGGAATACAAATCCATAGGTCAGGTAAAAACGCCAGCGGGGCATAGACTACCTCCTTATTGCAGGGGGATGTTGTTGGCGCGGCAGTAGTCGAGGAGGGCGGCAGCTATGGCTTCTTCCCACTGCCCGGTCGCCGGGACCTTCCAGGCTGCGCCCGGCCGGGTGGCGAGCTTTTCGCCCCACTCGGCGTAGGCGGTCTCTTGCGAGAGCAGGACTTCCTTGGTGGCGAGGCGGTAGGAGAAGGTCCACAAGACGTATTTTTCGCCGTATTCTCGCGTGCGGAGCCATTCCAGCTCGATGCGGGCGGAGAGGACGCCGCCCTCGACCCGGACGGTGCCGGGGTGGAAGAAGAGATAGTCGCCGCGGGGGCCTTTGGTCACGAAGCGGAGGTCGGGCGGGGCGAAGGCCGGGGTGGCCAGAGTCGGCAGGGCATGGGTGCGGCAGTAATCGAGGAGGCGTTCGCGCAATATCGCACCGCTGCCTTCTTTCACAGGCGCCCACTTACCGGGGGCGAGCTGCCGGATGGGGTTGCCGGATTCGTCATATAGGTCGGTGGTAAAGCTCCGGATGGTATCGGCGGCGGGATTATACTGTAGGGTGGCCAACTGGTAGCTGACACCGGGCGGAAAGGCCGGATGTTTTTCCAGCCGGATGATGACGCTGATATAGTCGGAAAAGACCTGGATGGAGCGGGGATCGAACCAGAGCGGTTTTTCGGCCACGGTGGCTTCGTCGTACGGGGTGAGGCCGATGTTGTGGTGGCGGGCGTAGGCCGCGGCGCCCCAGCGGGCCCGGGAAAGCGGCGAGAAAACGGCCGGGTCGAAGGGCTTCCAACTGCCTTCCGGCACTGTCTCGACCAGCTTGCCGGCGCGGTCAAACCAGGACGAGACGCCGAGTTTATATTTGCGGGCCGCCTCGTCAAAATAAAGGGATGTCTGGAAGTATTTGAAGCCGTATTTTTGGGGCTCGGAGGAGACAAAGAGGGCGTCGCAGCTCAGGACTTCCCCGGCGACTTTGGTGCTGGCCGGATCGTAAAAAAGGTGGATCTTCTCGACGGCGGTGACGCCGGCATAGGCAAAGCCTTTGGCGATATACGCGGGCGGAGCGGCGTCAAGGGGCAAGCCGCGGTCCTGGCAGTACTGGAGCATCGCCCGGGAGACCGCCTCGAGCGCGGGGCGCTCGGAGGCTAACGGGAAGTACCACCCGTCGTCGTCCGGCTCGGCGGAGAGCTCCCGGCCGGCGGCGTTGTAGTGGATCGCGGACAGGGTCTTGTACAGCCCCTCTGAGGGGATCATGATCTGGCGCCAAAGGGTGAAGCGGATGCCGGCGGGATTGGGGTCCCGCAGGATGACAAGGGTGGCGGCGACCTGGTCGCCGGTCACCCTGACGGTGGCCGGGTCGACGTAGTAGGCATCAAAGCCGGGGGTATGGGCGAGCAGAGTGAGCTTCGCCGGGTCGGGCACGGGAACGCTTGGCCCGGCGCCGCAGGCAGCGAGGGGGACAAGCAGGGCCAGGAGAAGGACGAGAATACCTATGCGCATGGCAAGTCTCCTTTCTTATGGGGCTGGTTTGCCTCTTTGTAGGTAAAATTCACCAAAAATGGATATTTTCCTCTTTTCAGGATGAGGATAAAAAAACAGCAGGGGAGGAAACGAAAGATGGCGACAGACAAAGAGCGGGCCGACCGGATTGCGGCGGTGCTCGGATTGTACCCGGGGGCGGGGACGGTGGCCTCTGCGCTGTACACGATGAACGGAATCGGCACGCCGCCGGTCCAGATGGACGATTTCGGGCAGTACTATGGTGCGGCGAACCAGCCCCCCGCCGACGAGCGATCCAAGCAAACAACAGATTTGATCGGGAATGGGGTTGGCCTGGCAGGTCTATTTTTGAAAAACGCGTCACCGGCCACGAAAGCAGTACAGACAGCGGCTGAGATGATGGCGACGGAGAATAACCTCCAGGGGCTGAGCGCGCCGGTGCCGCAGATCGCCGACAACGGCAAGGTATACCTGTGGGCGATAGCGGCGGCGCGGACGCGGAGGAGCAGCAGCTCGATCGGCTGACCGACGCCGATTATTATTGGTAGGAGGGAGCAGACATGTACGTGAAGCCGGCGAGGACCAGACAGCAGGAAGACCAGCACGAGCGGGGGCGGTCCCTCTATAAGGCGGTGCTGGCCTGGCAAAAGGAAAAATACGGCGCGCACGGCCCGCATAGCCGCCAGGCGGCGATCGGCCTGCCGGACGCGGTCGACGCCAATCAGGCCTGGGGCCATAGGCGGCGCTTTCTCGCATGTGCGCGCAAAGACGGCGTGCCGATGGAGGTGCTGGCCCAAATCATTTTAAAGCAGCTGCTGGATCGCAGGCTGCGATCGCGATAAAGGAATGCTGGACGCCGGGAGGGCGTTTTTTGTTTGGGCGGCGGGGCCTCTAGTGCTATTTGCGGGAGGACGGGCGTAGAATGTAGTGGACTTATATTTGGGGGATGAGGGGGAAAGGGACATGGCTTTGGGTGATCTTTCGGCAAGGTATGAATCGAACGGCGATCCGGGGGCGGTGGCCGATAATCCGGGTGACGCCGGCGGGGCTTCCTACGGGGCTTATCAGTTCGCGACCAGCGCGGGGGTGCCTCAGGCTTTTGTCGTCTGGCTGAGCGGCCAGGGCTATGGACCGGCGGCGGTGCTGGCCGGTGCGGGGGAGCCGGGAACGGCGGAGTTTAACGCGGCCTGGGAGCAGGTGGCGGACGGGGATCGGGAGGGCTTTTTGGAGCAGCAGCGCCGCTATGTGGAGCTACAGTATTACCATCCGGCGAAGGAGGGGCTGCTTGGGCTCTATTATGATTTGACCAAGCACGCCGAGGCGGTTTGCCAGGTGGTGTGGTCGGCGGCGGTGCAGTACGGGCCGGGCTATGTGGGGGAATTGTTTCAGGCGGCGTGCACCCAGCTGGGGTATGACAATCTGTCGTATGTGGATGCCAGTAATTTTGACGCTGATATCATCCGCGCGGTGTATGCGGTGCGGGCGACGGACGAGTGGACAGATGGCAGCCCGGATCTGAGGCCAGCCCTTAGGGCGCGGTTTGCGGCGGAGTGCGCCGATGCCCTGGCAATGCTATGAAAAAAGAGCCTGCGGGCTCTTTTTTGTTGGGTATTACGCGGGAAAGGAAAAGGGGGGCGCAATATGGGATTGGCAGATGAGACTTGGGCCAGGAGCCGGGAGAAGGATAATCAGTATCCGCCTGAGTTTTGGGGGTATTACGCCGGGATGGTGCAGGGGGACTATGTGCCGCCGATCGAGGATGCATACCAGGCGTGGCAGAAGGAGCAGGAGGCGCGGCAGCGGGAGGACGAGGAGGCCGGGAACCAGGATGAATCCGGCGGCCCAGTGCTCGGAGTGGACCAAGACCTGAATTTGCAAACCGACAGTCTGGCCAAGACGCGGGAGGACCTCAGCCGCTACAATGAATCCGAGCGGCCGGTGCGGCGGGGCAGTGAAACAAGCTATGAGCCGGTAAACGACACCTGGCTGCCTGCGGTCAGCGGCGGGACAGGCGAGGATGAGAACAACATGGGGGCGTACACGGTAGCCGGGGAGCCGGACTGGACGCCGAAGTGGGACAATACCGGGTATGCCGGGATGAATGATGGGTGGCTGCCTGAGGTCGGCGGCGGGGATGCTGGCGGCAATAAAACGAACGTTGGGGCGGAGGCTGTGGGGGGCCTGCAGGACTGGACGTCGCCAGGGCTACCCAATTTTCTGAAGAAAGATTTGACGGCGGAGGAACGAGCAGATAGCATTGCCAATTATGCGCCGGTCGTGTTCGGAGTCCCGGGGGCGGTGTTCTCGCTTCAGTATGGGCTGAATAAATACGGCCCACAACGGGGGCAGATCGCCGACAACGGCGAATATTACGAGCCGCCGCAGAGTGCGAAGCAACCAAATCCTGTCGAACCGGGACTGGAGGCTGTCGGTTTGACTGAGTCGCTTCTGCCCGCCAGGCTGAAACCCATCGCCAAAGGAGCGGACCATGCGGCCAAACTGCTAAAGATGATCGATGAGTTTTCGCCGGCGCACCATGCGGGCGATATTGGGCGATACCCCCAGAACTATTCGGAGCATGAACCTTTTATTGACAGTATGGTGAGTCAGATTATCGACAGGAGGAATTCGAATGGCAAAAGATAAGTCCGAGGAGCATCGGGAGCGGGCCAGCAGCTTTTACAAGCAGGTGCTGAACTGGCAAAAAGAAAGGCATGGCGCTCACGGCAGGCACAGCCGCCTGGCGGCGATCGGGCTGCCGGACGCCATCCAGGCCGATCAGCCTGAAGCCCATGTGCGGCGGTTTATTCATTGTGCGCTGAAGGATGGGGTGCCGATGGATGTGGTGAAGAAGCTGGCGCGACGAGTGTAGGGGCTGGGATGAATACCGGATAACAAATAACGAGAGGAAGCCGGAAGGCTTCCTCTCAGGGCGGATTTTTGCGGGGGTTATTTGGAGAGCGGGTGGGCTTGGCGGTAATGGGTGACCAGGGAGTTAAACAAGAGAGCGGAAGCCGAATTGTCTGAAAAGGTATTGTAATCTTCATTAGGCGCAGTGCCCACCAACTGACCGGATTCGTCGTAGTGACGTACCAGCGCAAACCGGATCCGGTTTTTTCCCGGCAGCAGGTAAACCTGGCCTACCGTTTGTTTAACAGCACCGGACGGGTTGGCGAATACGACGCCGAATTGGGCGGTGAGCTCTCGCTCATCGCCTTCGACGGTAAGGGGTACAAAGTACTGGACATTGTCAGCGGCGGGAAGCGGAAGATAGTGCCGCTCGGTCTCGGGGGGGATGGCCGGATAGTCTGGCAACAGGCCGTTGGCGCGGCAGTAGAAGAAAACGCCCCGGTGCAGCGCCCAGCCTGCTTGTTCGAGCGAAGGGGTTGCCCAGTCATCTGTTTTTTTGTCGCGCAGGAATTTGCCTTGCCAGTCATATATCTTGGCGGAAATATTGCGGCCTTTGTTATCAGATATCTTGTATTGATTGGAAAAGAGGATATATTTTTCGGCTGAGTTGCTTGGCGGTCCCATATAGATGCTCTGAAAATGAATGGTGTCGCTCTCAATTTCGATGGTGGAAGGCAAGAAATAAAACATACCATTTTCGTTCGTTCTGGCTGCGTAAATACGGTCGGCCGGAGCCCAGAACGGAGTGGGCTTGGCGGCGAGCTTTTTTGAGCGGCACTGGTCAAGGACGGCTGACAGGAGGGCGTCGAAAGCGGAGCCGGGGGGAATCGGTAGCCAAGCACTGGCCTCGCTGGCGTCTATTTTGTAAATTCGCGTCGCTGGGCGCAAAAAAATGATGGTTTTTCTAACTCCGGTTTCAAAATTAGTAGATCCGAGACTGACCAGACGGGTGTTGACGGCGATGTAGTCGTCGAATACTTCAATGGAGTCGGGATCATAGGATAGAGACCGACGGTCATCCGCGGCTATGGTGACAAAGTGAAAGGTGTCGAGCACGAAAACGACGACGTTGCCGACGATGCTGGCGGAATACAGCATAAATAAAGGGAGGACGAGGATGAGGATGATAAACACAATCAGACGGGCATTTTTTCGCATGGGATCACTCCTTTCGCCGTAGGGGAACGAGGTCAGGAATATGCTTTTCGGCTCCCCCGCAGGGCAGGTTTTTCGGTGGTTACTTGAAGGGAATGCGGTTTTCCCGGCAATAGGCGACAAGGGCGTTAAACAAGACGCCGGAAGGTGAGTTGACAGGGAAGGTGTCGTAGTATTCAGCAGGCCCGGCTTCAACCAGCTGACCGGATTCGTCGTATTGCCGGGGCAGGCTGAATAGGATCATGTTTTTTTCTGGCTGCAGGTGAACCTGCCATACCACTTGCTTGATACCGCCTTCGGGCTTGGCGAGCACCGCGCCGGCCTGGGCGGTGATCACCTCCGTGTCGCTTTCGACGGTACGGGGGACGAAATAAAGGACCTTGTCAGTGACCGGGATTGTTAGATAGCGGCGCTGGGTCTCGGGGGGAATGGCCGGATAGTCTGGCAACAGGCCATTGGCGCGGCAATAGAAGAAGACGCCCCGGTTTAGAGACCAGCTTGGTTTCCCAGGCATACTGATCGCCAAGGGATCTGATTTTTGGTCGTACAGGTAGTTTCCCTGCCAGTCGTATAGCTTGGTGGAGGAATTGCGGCTTAGATTGTCAGACAGTCTGTAGTGCATGGCATCGACGCTGAATTTGTATGATGTATGATAGACCGGAGGATATTCGTAGCAGGCTTGATAGTGAATGGTGTCGCCTTCGATCCGAATGGTGGCAGGCAAGAAATAATGAATCCCGCCTGCCTTGTCTCTGGAAACGTAGATACGGTCAGGCGGAGCACAGAACGGAGTGGGCTTGGCGGCGAGGTTTTTCTGGCGGCAATGTTCGAGGACGGCGGAAAGCAAAATATCATAACTGGAGTCAGGCAGGACCGGCAGCCAGTCACTAACTACGCTAGTGGAGACTTTGTAGGTCCGAGCCGTCGGCCGGAAGAAGATAGTATGTTTTTCGACTCGGTTCGAATATTTCGTGTCGAAATCCAGCACCAGTACCCGGATGCCGACCGCGATATAGTCGTCATAGACTTCGATGGTATTGGGGTCGTACGAGATAGACCGATGGCCGTCTGTGGCAATGTGGTCATAGTGAATGGTATCAAGCACAAATACGACGCCGTTGCTAAAGTGCAGGAAAAGTAGGGGAAACGTATAAGCCACGATGACAAGTACGATTCGAAGGGCGACTTTTCGCATGGAACCACTCCTTTCGTCGTAGGGGAACGATATTAGGAATATATTCCCTAAATATACTAATATTGTATTTCGAGGAAATTTGGCATTTTCCTGCTTTTGGAAGTTGGCGGGGGAGTAGCGGGTCATATGAGTTTTCCGGGAGCCGAAAGGCTCTTTTTTATATGGAAAATAAGAGCACCGACCAAGCGCGAGAGGCGCAGTCGGGCAAAAAAAGGAGAGGGTTTAGGATGGATGAACTAAACTTGCAGCTTTTCAACGATGGCGACGGGGAGGATGATGGAATAGCCGAGATGGACTCCGTCAGCCCCACCGCTGTTGAGAAGATAGGGCTGGACGCGAGCGGCGATGTGAAGATTTTCTACGAGGAACCGGCTGAGGCGGCTCCGAGGGGGATGCGGCAAGGAACTCCGCCGGATGACGGGGAGCAAGCCTGCTACAGCCCTGAGGAGGTGCGGTCTGCCGACTTCGAGAAGCTCGATCCATCAAGGATTCCGTCCGAGCTTCTGCCATGGTACAAGTCGATGCAGGCAGGGTTCACAAAGAAAACGCAGGAGCTGGCCCAACAAAGAAGGGCGGTCCAGGAGGTGCTGGAGCAAGCCAAAGGCGGCACTCCGGCTGTACGGGAGGGGCAAGAGGCCAATCAGGCCGATCAAGCCGCGCAGTTGACCCAGGCCGCCCGGGGACAGGTGGAACAGTATTTCCACCAAAAATTTGATGAGTTCAACCCCTCCCATCAGGCGGCCCTGACGATGGCGGTGCAGCAGATCCACGCCGATGTATCGCGGGCGGCCGGCCGTCAGGAGAATCTGGTGGGGCTGGAGTCGGAGCTCAGAGCCAAGGACCCCAATTTTGACACCATTTACGAGTTCGCGAAATCCAAGGTGACCGAGCTGCCTTACCGTGACTATGTACGGCTGCAGAAGGCCTTTTCCGAGGCGGATGTCGGCACGCTGAAACGCTACTACGACGGCGCCAGGAAGAGTTTTTACGCCGGACGCCAGAGTGTGGCGACAGGTGAGCAGCGGGCAGCGGCTCCGCGTCTGGAGGGGGCCGGCAGCGGCGGGCATTTGAGCAAGGCACCGCCGGATTTCGGCGAGCTGGGCAAGCTGAAGTCGTTTGACGACAAGCTGGCCTGGCTGAGGAAGCACAATATCAAACCATAAGGAGTGAAGCGATTATGGCAAGCCGATCTTGGGAAGTGGTCGGGTCGGTAGATGACCTGACTCCCATTATCACCAATATTTCTCCCAGCGTGACCCCTCTATTTTCAAAGTTCAGCCGGGTGCAGGTGAAGAATACCACCCACGGCGCGTTGACTGACACCCTGCCCCAAGCCCAGATCCCGTCGATCATGGAGGGGGCGGACTTTACGACCGTCGCCGCCACCGCGCGGGGCCGCCTGGACAACTATACCCAGATTTTCGACCGCGGCTACTGGGTGACTGATACCGATGAGGCGGTGATGAAGCGGGGGCTGACATCGGAGATCGAGTACCAGATGGGGATCGCGATGAAGGCCATCGCCCTCGATGTGGAGCTGGCCATCGTGACTGCGGCTACTGCGGTCAAGCAGGATGCCGCCAATGTCGGCAAGATGGGCGGGCTGCCCTATTTCAACACTGTCAATGTCAAAAATCTGGCCAGCTCGCCTCTGACGGAGTCGGCCTTCAACGACGCCATCCAGCTGGCCTGGAACAAGGGCGGCGTGACCGAGATGGCGGTGGTGTCCGGCAAGAACAAGCGGACCATCTCCGGCTTTACGGCCGGGGCCCAGAAGACTCGCGACCAGAAGGAGAAAAAGGCGATCAATGTGATCGATGTGTACCTGTCCGATTTCGGCGAGGTGTCGCTGATGGCACACCGCCAACAGCTGGACAGCCGCATCGATATCATCGAGTCCCAGTATTTCCGGATGGGCTTTTTGGTGCCCTTCCACCGCGAGGACCTGCCGAAGAAAGGCCACCGGGTGGAAAAAGTCATCAGCGGCCAGGCGACGCTCGAGTGCCGGGCGAAGGATGCGCATTCTTGCATCACTGGCATCGCTTAGGCTAAAATTCGGTCGTTGATAACCCCGCATCTGCGTCGTTGGGTCTGCGTTTGCTGGCTTGCGTACACCAGTACGCGGCGCTGCGCAAGCCTCGACTCCGCCTAGCATCTGAGGGGTTCTAAACGACCTTTAGTATTATCTAAGGCTGGTCAAAAAGCTCCAGTGAGCGTACTGGATGTACGCTGGGGGGAACGCCCACAGAAACAACGCAGAAGGTGGGCTTTTTCACCAGCCGCGTGCCAAGGGGGTGAGCAGGATGCTGATCCATCAAGAACTCAAACTGGACAAGGACAAAGTGCGGCTCAGGAGTGTCACCGAGGATGACGGGGTGGCGAGGGCGGCCCGCGAGCGGCGTAGGGAGCTTGGTCGGGAGGGCAATCCGAAGGGGTATTCGGCCGGGCGTTCGCTGGCCCATGTGGCGATGATCCCGGAGGATGTGTATCATTTCGATCCTCTCTGCCGGGAGTACCAGCGACTGAGGGCTGCCGGCAACCCGGAGGAGGCCAAGCGGGTGCTCAGGCTGTTTCTCGGGATGAATCCGCAGTACCGCTGCTCGGAGACCAATCTGTAACCGGCTTTGGGCCGCGTCAAATGAAGGATAAGGAGGATCTTACCATGGGTGTGAAATTGGAGAGAACCAATATGCCGGACCGGTATACCACCGGCTTTACGTTTGCGCAGGATATGGCCGACTACGGCAATCCGGCGTTTACGACCTATACCCCGCCCGTCCCCGACAATGAGGTGGAGATCAGGGTGGTGCAGTCGACCAACGCTACGGCGCCTGGCAAACGGCTGTTTATTTACGGCAACGGGATATGGACGTACGTCGCTCTGACCTGATGTTGAGCCGCCCTGTGCTGGTAAAGGGGGTGGGAGAAATGAAACGCCGTCGTTAGTCGCTAGTTTCTTTTCAGGGGCGGCCGGATGGTCGCCCCGCCCTTTTTTCCCGGTGATGAGGTCTTTTTAGAGAAAGGTGGTGAATGGTGTGAATAGTAAAGAGATTCTTGACAATGCCAGCAATATTATCCGGCGGCAGGACCTTGACCGGGGGCTGCTGCTGTTTTTCGTCAATACCGTCCGCAGGGCGGTGCTGAGAGACAAGCCGGTGAAACGGTTTTACGACTACCGCCAGAACCTGGAGACTGTCAACGGGGTGCTGGATATGAGCGCTCTGGGAATCAAAAACGCCCGGGTGGTGGAGTGGTTTCGCCAAAACGACGACGGCACGGTGACCAAGGTGGCGCTGACCAAGCTGATCAGCTATCGCCAGGCCATTGAGCTCTATGGGTCGCTGGACGCAGTGGGCGACGCCGAGGCCTATCTTGAGCTGGGGACGACGCTGCGCATCCTGCCGGTGCCGACCGCAGGCGAGATCAATGTGTATGGCGAGTTTTGGCCAGATGATCTGACCGATTCGTCGGCGTCGACAGATATCATGACTGCCGAGATTCCGGAGGCTCTCATTTATCTCGGGGTGGCTGAGTATTTCGATATGCTGGGCGAGGCCGACAAGGCCCAGTACTGGCGGCAGAAGGGTCTGACTCTGGCTGACGGCTATGTGGCCCAGCTGAACAGCCAGGATTTTGACGGCTGCGATGTCTGGAAGCGGCGGCCCTTCCGCTGGCACTGGCCGGAAAAGGTCAGCTATAACAGCGGCTTTACGCTGGAGGATCTGGATTTGGGTGAATGGCGCTAAGGCAATGAAAAACGCCCGCAGAGCGGCGGGCGTTTGGTGTGTCAGGCGGGAGGCTCGTGCGGCGGCGGTCCGGCCGGCGGGGCAGGTTCCGGCGGAGCGATGGGTTCGGCGACGCGGGAAGGGTGGTCGGCCCGGCTTTTGTCAAAGGCGGCAACGGTCATCAAGATGATAAATGTTATCGGGATGAGCGCCAAAAGAGCGTGGAGCCAGAACCGTTTTCCCAGCCTGCGGGCCACCAGGCCCCAAACATTCGCATTCATCAGGAAGAGTGCACATTTTCGCAGAGTATCGAACAGATCGTCTTGCAGAACAGAGTTGGCAAAGGCGGTCACAACGATCACGAGGATCATAGACATGAAGTATAGTCCCGGCTGGTTGACTGCAAGGCTGATAACCAAATACCAATTGTAGAAGGGAATGAGGCATTCGCCGAAGGTGGTGGTATCGTCAAATTTGGCGACAATGCGGTAGATGAGATAGCATATGAAGACATACCAGACCAGGCAGAACAGAATGATCAACAGGAAAAAAAGCTCCAAGGCGCAAACCTCCCTTTTATCCGCGAATGTTGAATGATGGCGGACGAGTGGGTTAGTCTGATGGCTACAGGGTAGGCGGTCCTGGCGGTATGGCAGGTTCCGGCGGGGCGATGGGTGCGGCGGGGCCGGTCGGTCGGCTGGGATCAAAGGCGAGAACGGCAATGGTGATGAGGTTGACTCCCGGTATGACGGAGAAAACGGCGTATTTCCAGAAGCTTTTGCCCAGCTTTTCAGCGAGGCCTCCCCAGATCCGGGCGAGCATGAGGGTGAAGACGAAGTTGCACCACTGGGAGCTAAAGCCGAGGCCGACGGCTAGAATAACGGCGGCGGCGGTCAAGATGAGATAACGCACCGGCTGGGCAAGGGCCAGCCTGGCCAGGAGGTAATAATTATAGACAGGGATCAGGTTCTGGAGGAAGGTCGTGGCCGGGTCGAATTTACGGACAACGCAGTAATTGAGATAACAGCCGACAGCCCAGAGGGGAAGTCCGACGAAGAGGAACAGCACGAAAAATTCCACAGGATAACCTCCTTTCAATTTTGAGGGGGCAATATGGCGATATATGGTTTGTTTTCAAATATATAGGATAATTGTATTATAGCATAAAAAACACCCGCTGACGGCGGGTGTTTTGATGAGATGTGGTTGGTGGATTAAAAACTGATTTTGGCGAGGATTTCCGCCATGCACTGGTCCAGGCCGGCGGTGATGAGGTCTTCTTTTTCGTAGGGAGTGAAGGGGCCGACCTCTTTATCGATGGCTTTACGGGCGGTGTAGGTCTGGTAGCTGCCGTCAGCGGCGCTGTAAATGACGGCTTCGATGATGGTGGTGACCTGTTCTTTGCCATAGGGTTCGGTGAGCTTCATGTCGTGGGTCTGGTAGGCCACCCGGGCGATTTTCAGACCGATTAGGGCGTCGGCTTTGAGACCGCGGGTCAGTTTGATGACGGTTTGTTTGTCAGGCAGTTGGCCGAAACCGGCGACATAGCCGTTGTCGCGGAGAAGGTCGGCGGTTAGCGTCGGGTCGGTGAAGCGGTATTTACTCCGGGGGAGACGGCTGTCAAGGCTGCTCTGGACATGGCGGACGATCCAATCATCACCCACCGCCGATGAATTGATGATCGGCAGGAGGGCAACGGTCATCGGGGCCGAGGCTTGGGCTACCTGCAGCCCGGCAAGGGGAACTGCGGTGAATGCCAGGAGAAGGGCGAAGGCTGTGAACAGTTTTTTCATGTTTTGGGAAGCCGCCTTTCTTTCGAGCCGTATGTACCAGGCATTCTGGTGTTTCTATTGTACTATATCACAGGGAAAATAATAAGAGGTTATGTTAACTCAGGAGGTGGAGGTTTATGGCAGAAGTAAATTTCCGGATCCGGCGGGGACCCAAGGAAAACCTGCCGGGTCTGGAGGAAGGCGAACTGGGCTACACCACCGATACGCAGGAACTTTATGTCGGCTGCGCCGAGGCGGATAATCTGTTGATCGGGCATACTGCCGAGACGCCGGCCGGGGCCCAGGCCAAGGTGGATGCCCATGCCGCCGCCCCGTCGGCCCATACAGTGACGCAGATTAGCGGAGCCGAGACGCCGGCCGGGGCCCAGGCCAAGGTGGCTGCCCACGCTGCCGCCCATCCGGCCCATGATGTGACAATGATTATCGGCGCCGAGACTCCTTCCGGCTCTCAGGCCAAGGTAGATCAGCTCAAGGCCGACACCGGCATCGGCGGCAACGCCAAGAATCTGACCGGCGCGGATCTGAACACTATTCGCAGCGGCGGATTTTACTACTCTGCAGGCTGCGCCAACATCCCCGCCGGGGCGGCGAACGGCTATCTGATCGCCGCCAAGAGCGATCAGGGCAACTATACTCTGCAGATTTATGCGACCTATAATCAGACCGGGATTTATTACCGCAATGAGGTGAACAGTGTCTGGACGGCCTGGACTCCCCTGGATACGGCGAAAAACATCCCAACCGCCGACGTCGGCGGCAATATCTGGATTGCGTAGGTGATGGACAATGGCGAAAATCACAAAAAAGCTCAATTACCGCAAGGCGTCGCAGGTGAAGAACGTCAGCCTGTACAGCGCCGCCGGCGACGTGGGGAGCAGCTATATTGCCCTCAGGGTGGATGCGGCCCTGGCCTATGCGCAGACGGCTCTCCCCGGGGCCGCGGCTAATCAGACCGATCTTCGGGTGAAAAAGGGCTCGACCGTCTATGCCGCCAATGCGAAAGTCGAAGATCCAACGATGATCAGCGCTGGGGGCAGCGCCGCCAGGACCGGCAGCTCGATATCGCCGCCTGCCGCTACCGCGGCCTATTACTACTGGAGCGGCTACTGGCGAAACAACATTGCCTGGAACGAGCCTGACGCCAGCACCATCCGGCCCTACTACACCGTGACCATCAGCCGCCACAACAGCTTGAGCGATGTCAAACATTTTCGCCTGAAGTATGGCACCGATACCGGCTGCACGGCCGACGGCGGGACCTTTACCGGGACCAGTATCAGCGCCTATGGTGTGGCCAATGCCGGTCACTATTTCAAGGTGGTGGCCGAAGATGCCGCCAATAATGCCCTGTTTGAGTCGGCGGTCTACGGTCCGGTGGGGGCGGCCATGACCAAGGCCGGGTTTGTCACCGGCCTCAATCTTGTGCGGTATAATTCGGCCGGGACGGCGATCGACACTGTCGTCAGCGTCGCCACCGCCGGTGAGGGGGCGGTAGCGCGGGGGCCGTCCGACTATGACAATAATTCGAATACCTATCGCTGGTTCACAACCAGAAGCTATTTCAGCGGCAGCGACCCGGCCGGTCTCGGCTACCGGGAGTCGGCGGTGACCTGCGCCGATACCTGCAGCTGCAACTGCAACTACTGTACCTGCAACTGCAATTACTGCACCTGCAACTGCAACTACTGCACCTGCAACTGCGACTATAGCCCCTGCGGCTGCAGCTCCGGCAACTAGGAAAGGTTTGGCGGCGAATGAAGCATTTCGACCAGGTGGAAATCGTGAAAGTGGCCTTGACTCACCGCTGCAATTTGGCGTGTTTTTACTGCTCGGACAATCTTTCGAAAAACAAGACCGGCGAATTCATGGCTGAGGAGGAGTGTGTGAAATGGCTCACCGCTCTTCCCCGGCTGCGGATGGTCACCCTGTATGGCGGGGAACCGCTGCTCTCGACCCGCTGCATCGAGTTTGCCAACCGGATTTTGCAGGAGATCCCTTTCCCTGTTCGTGTCGCCATCTTCACCAACGGGACCATCATCAATGATGAGATCAGGGGATTTCTCGCCAACCCGAGGGCGGTCCTCAATCTGACCCGATCCTCTGATCCAGTATCCCAGGATGTGCGCAAATTTAAAGCTGATGGCCGCTCATCCCGCGCTATCGTGAGCCGGAACGCGCAGGAATTTTACCGCCTTTGCGGCCCCAGACTGGTGGTTGTCGACACCCTTCTCCCGGACAGTTTAGGCCGTCTGGCCCATTCCATTATCAGCGGCTTTGAAAGTAGTGATTTTGTCGAGCTGAATCTCATCCGCTCTGAGGTTGAATTCACGGCCTTTGACCTTCTCGCGACCGAGCTGGATCAAGTGGTGGCCTATCTGCTCGACCATCCCGGCAAGTGTTTCAAGAACTTTTCGAAACGGCCGCCGCTCGATCCGGAGTTTAAGCGGGATTGGTACCGGTTTATTCAGGGAACCTACACCGACTATGCCAACGGGATCAGAAATATCCTCATCGATGTGGATGGCAAAATCTATCCCGGGACTTCGGTGGCTGGCAGGGGCTTGGCGATGGGCGATATCTTTGGCAGGGTGAATGACAGCTATTATCACCTCTTCGCCGACGGAAAAGACGACTGCGATTGTGAGTATAAATATATGTGTGTCCCCAATTATGAAAACTACAACCCGGACAACCTGGTTCTGCCGTTTAAGCAGCCGTCCCATTGCCGTTATTTTAAAACAGTGGCTGGCGCCATGGCGAAATACTACCAGGGACTGAAGGTAAGAGGAATGCTATGAAAAGACTGCAGGTCATGGTGACGCAAAGGTGCAATTCGAGCTGCTCGTATTGCATGGTGGCGCGGGCGGGAAAGGACCTGGAGGAAGGGGTGCTGGACCGTCTGCCGGACATCCTCGCGGAGGGCGACTTCGATGTGGTGATGCTGTTTGGCGGCGAGCCCCTGCTGCGCGAAGATTTGTGCTATGCCATCAAAGAAAAAAGCGGCGGCCGAAAGATCATGCTTCCCACCAATGGGAAGCTTTTGACTGACCGGCATATTGCCGATTTTGGCCATGTACTGATCAGCGCGAACGGCACAGCTGAAAGCTGCCGCCTGACCGGCCAGAGCTCTGTTCCGGCCATCCTGCGGCTGGCGGCGAAAGACCGCTGCACCATCGGTATGCGGATCATCCCGGAAACGGCGGCAAGAATGAAAGAGGACTTCGACTATTTTCATGCTGCCGGATTCTCAAAATACAATATTGTGCCCATCATTGAGCTGGACTGGGATGAGGCGGCCTACCAGCACTACCGCCAGGGGGTAGAGTACATCCTGGCCAAGATCCCCCGCGAGCAGATCTGGACCTGGAAGCAGGGCGGGATCTGCGTGCCTTATCACGGGACGACCTGTCTCGACCAGACCGGTCAACTCTGGGGCTGTGCGCGATTTTACAGCGAGCGGCGACCAGTGCCAGCCGGGATCAAAGAGCGGCATTTCGGAAAATGCCTGCATTGCGCCGTTCGCAGGCACTGTTTTCACAACTGCGGCTACCTGAATCAGTGTAAGACCGGCGCGGCGGTGATGCCTGATGAGGGAGTCTGCCGGTTTGCGAAGTTATACCAGGAGATTTTGGCGTAAGGGGAGGGGGAAGGATTTGTATTTAACTGATACGGTGGGGGCTGTGATTATTTATGTGACCCATGACTGCAATTTGCGCTGTTCTTATTGTTTGAACAGCTTTAACGGGGCGAAGAACGAAATCGATATTTCCGACAATCCCGATTATCTGCAAAAAATAATGGCGTTCATTAACAGCCTGACGGAAAAGATCGTTCATGTAGTCTTTTTCGGCGGCGAGCCCACCCTGCGGTGGGACACCTGCAAAGAGATGTATGACTACATTTCGACCCATATTGATCAAAGCAAGGATTTGCGATTCATTGTCCAGACCAATGGAACGACCATTCATCAGATTATCGAGGATCTAAAGGTGATGGACAATCTGAAAATCAGCATCAGTTTGGACGCCGATCAGGCCAGTCATGACTTGTACCGTGTTTATCAGGGCGGTGCCCCGAGCTATCATGACATTATCGAAAATATCAAACTGCTGATCAAGGAAGGGCTGGCTGACCGGTTTAATATCGCCTGCTGTTTCTATATGAAAGACAGTGCGCGGTTGGCGGAGCGCTTGATTGCCGTTTTTGAGCTGGGCGTGAAAAAAATCAGGACTTCGTCGATCAAAGAAGACGATTTTAGACCAGAGTATTTGCCGCCCTATGTCGAGAGCATGAAAAAATTGGCCCGCTATCTGGTGGAGCACCCGGACAAGTCCTATGATAAATTCGGTCCCTTTCCGGTTGAGAGCCGTGAAGGGTTTCTCCGGAACTACCACGATTTTAGGAATAACATCGGCACAGATATGTGCAGGGCTGGGGTATATAGGACCTTTGTCAATACCAATGGCGACATGTACGCCTGCCCGACGCTGATGCAGCCCAGTCAAAAGCTGGGCAATCTTTTCACCAAAGAAAGAAATCTTCCGCTTGTCCAGAGACTTCATCGCTTTTATTTGGCGAATTGCGACGGGTGCTCCCTGCGGGGCGGCTGTATTATGTGCATGTATAAGATGTACTACGACAGCGGGACGATGTTTATCTGTTCTGATGTGATGGAGAATTCTTGCAGGGCGAAAAAGGAATCGATGGCATATTTTTATGAGTTATGCCGAAAACTGGGATATTTAAATGAGGAATAGGGGGAATGGACATGGCGACAGGCAGTGTGATCCTCATGAAACCGGATTCCGGGTACGGACTGATCAAAGAGGACGCCGACGCAAAGGTATATTTATTTTTCTGCAAGACCGGCGACTTTGCCAAGGGGGACGCCGTCACCTATGACATCGCGAAAAACGGAAGGTTTCCTGAGGTCATTCACGTCCAAAAGGCGGGTGAATAATCATGGGGGCAGTCATAACCCTCCCTGCGGAATATCTGGATATCAATAAAAAGCTGATGAACCTTCTCTGGGTAGCCAAGGCATCCGGCGATTTCAGCACCCTGTTCAGTGCTGCTTTCCTTCAGGAGGTGTATGCCTTATATCCGGTGCAGGAGGCGTTCATCAGAGAGCAGTTTGTCAGCCAGGGAAATTATATCCTCGACCCGACCGGCGTGACTGACAAGCGCTGGACAGGCCACTATCTGCTGTGGTTTCATCACAGCTTGATTTTCCTGATCAACGCCAAAGTAAACAATCCTGCCATGATGGACAAGCGCCGCCAACTCTTTCTTGACCTTGAACCCTATCTGCGCGCTGAAGGCACCATCGACGGCAACTGCCTGGCGCTATTGACGCTGGTGCCGAGAGTGACCATCACCACTCGGACAGACACTGCCGCCGGCTGGGCCAAATACCAAGAAATAGCCGTCTATATGAAGAGCATCGACACAGATGCCCTGGACTGGGTAAGCGGCTCGTGGCAGCCCCCGGCGCAGTGGGGCGGCATCAACGGCTGGACGCCGCCACCCGATTGGGTGATCACCGTTGACCGAACCCCGGAAAGCACGAAAAAAGCGAGTACCTATTATTGGAAGGCCTATATCGATATTTTCACCCTCATGTTTAATGAAGCGTACTTGCCGGAAAATGTCGACAATACCGTAAAAGCAATCGACAGATGGGCCGAGACCCTGCTGATGGGGGCGCAAGACCCGTCCATTGTCGCGATATACGCCCCTTATATTCAAAAGGCCTTGCCGAGCGCCTTGTCGCTGTTTGAGAAAATCATCGCCGCCAGCTGGCTGTCTGACACTATGGACCCATTGTACAAGATTGAATTGATCACGAAAATATTTGCCGCTTATAGCGCCACCTATTCGATCAACAACGGCGCATTCAGTGAAGAAAATATAAACCAGTTCAATGTAGACAAAGGCTTAGAAATTATCCCCAAGATTGAGGGCTGGCTAACCCTGCTGCTGATCGAGCAGCTGAGTATTCCTGACAACAGTTCGAAGGTCGACGCCCTGCTCACAAAATTAAAGGGCCTTAACGCGTTTGGCGGCTTGAAAGCCAACCTGCTGGCGGCCTTTCAACAGATTGAGTCCTTGCCGACTTTGCTCGGCAGAAAGTTTCCGGCGTTTTATCATAATGCCGCCGGGCTGAAAGACCCGGACGTAAAGGCCATGGTCGCCGACCGGCTGGCAGCGGCCGGGTTGTCCCAGCCCGCGAATGAGCTGATGAGCGCGATGACCGACCCTGGTTTGCAAAGATCCTATCCCACCGGCAGCCAGGACGTCGCTTTTATCCTGACAACAGCTATCGCCGCCGGGGATGAGCTGGTCATCGACGTTGTTCACAATATGAAAAATGGCAGCGCGGCGATAGCGCTGGACTTTGCCGATGGGTCATCCGACGCCGTCACCGTCGAAGTGGCTGATTATTTTTCCCGGATTCCGGTTGCGAAACAGGGGCCGGTAGTGGTAAGGACGGCCTTTGATATTGCCCTGGTAAATGTTGTGTTACAGGCGTAATCGCGAAAAGGAGAAAAATAGAGGAGGGCCTTTCTATGGGACCGAAAAAGTGGCTGGTTTTGCTGCTGGCCTTATTGGTATTCACCGGCTGTTCGCGCCAGGATAACAAGATCACCGTTTTAAAACTGGCAAATGACGATGCTACCGGCTACTCCAGCGTTTTAGCCAATCAGTATATGGCGAAGGTTGTCAAGAAAAGAACCAACGGCAGGATCGTAATCGAGGTCTACCCGGACGCCCAGTTGGGCGACGGCAAAGAAGTGATCGAAGCGGTGCAGATGAACGCCATCCAAATGGCCAACGTCGGCAGCAATCAAATCTCGGAGTTCAACCGGAAAATCCGGGTGCTGGAACTGCCCTATGTGGTGAAAGACAAAGACCACCTGTGGCGGATTTTAAACAGCGATATCGGCCAAGAGTTCCTCGCGATGGAGGACATCCAGCTGGTCGGTCTGACCTATTATAATACCGGGTCGCGGAATTTTTACAATTCCAAACAGCCTATCACCAGGCCGGAGGAGCTGAAGGGGATGAGAATCCGGTCGGCCCCGGCGCCGCTGACCATCGAAATGATCCAGGCCCTGGGCGCCTCGGTGACCCCCATCCCCTTCAGCGAGGTGTATAGCGCCCTCCAAAACCATGTTGTCGAAGGGGCCGAGTGTGACCTGACTTCTTATTACACCAAGGGGCATTATGAAACAGCCCGGTATTTCACCTGGGACGAACACACTATGAATCCGGAAATGATGATCATTTCGAAAACGGCCTGGGACAGGCTGAGCGCCGCCGACCAAAAGATCCTCCGGGAGGCGGCGGCAGAGTCGCAAAAGATCAATGAAGAAGAACAGGTAAAGCAAACGGGGCAGGCCTATGAAACCCTGAAAGCAAAAGGAGTAGTCTTTACAAAGATCGACGATAAACAGGCCTGGACCGACGCCGCGGCCCCGGTGATCGAAAAAAACCGGGCCGTCTATCGAGACCTTTTGCAAAGAATCGCAAGGCTGCAGTAGGGCGGGCGGATGAAAAACATTCACACAAGAATCAATGCCGTTGTCGAATATATGACAATGGCGTTTTTGCTTATCATGACGGTCGACGTTGCCGCAATCGTCTTTGCCAGATATGTCCTGCGCCACACCTATCCCTGGGGAGAGGAAATCGCCTTGCTGAGTTTCGTTTGGTTGGGTTTCTTCAGTATGGCGCTGGCTGTCCGAGATGATACCCATCTCAAAATCACCTTTTATGACCGGTTCTTACCTCTGCGGCTGCTGGCTTTGTCCAATAAGGCCAACAAACTTTTGATGCTGGTTTTTTGCAGCTTCGGCGTTTTTCTGGCTGTGAAAATGTGCTTCGTTTCCAGGTTCAGCAATTTGCCTGGGACGGGCTGGAATGCCTGTGTGATGTATTTGCCGGTCCTCGCCGGCTGCCTGTTGACCAGCTATTATCTGATCATCGATTTAATAGGAAGGAAAACCGATGGAGACAACCGCGATTGCCATCCTCATCACTAGCTTTTTGCTGCTGATGGCTGCTCGCCTGCCCATTGTATTCGCCCTGAGCCTGTCCTCCCTGCTGACCACCCTTTATCTCGGTCTCCCTTTGGCGGTCATCGCCCAGGCGATGATCAAGAGCATCTACACCTTTTCCCTCCTGGCCATCCCTTTTTGTATCCTGGCCGGGGAAATCATGCGCGAGGGCACCATCACGAAAAAATTGATCAGCCTGTCGAATGCCTTCATTGGCCACCTGCGCGGCGGCCTGGCCCTGGTGAATGTGTCGGCTTGTATGTTCTTCGGCGGCATGACCGGGTCGTCGGTGGCAGATGCCTCCTGCATCGGCGCCACCGTCATTCCGATGATGAAAGAAAAGGGCTATGATGCCGACTATGCCGCCACCGTGACCGCCATTGCCTCGACCCAGGGCATTCTGGTACCGCCGAGCCACAATGCAGTGATGTACGCCATCGTCGCCGGCGGCGTTTCGATCGCCAAGATGCTGGTGGCCGGGATTATTCCCGGTTTTTTTGTTGGCCTGGGAACAGCCTGTTTGGCCTATATGCTGGCGGTGAAGCGGAAATACCCCGTCGAAGCGAAAGCCGGTAGACAGGAGCGGGTCAGGGCGGTTAAAGCAGCTATCCTGCCGCTTTTCGCCATTATGATTGTCTTCGGCGGGATCTTTTGCGGGATTTATACCATCATCGAATCCAACGCAATGATGGTTGTGTATGTGTTTTGTCTGGCTGGTTTTCTTTATCGAGAACTGTCGTTAAAAAGCATCCGCCTGATCCTGACAAGAAGCATTAACACCCTGGCGGGCGTGATTGTATTGATCAGTTTTTCCGGCCCCTTTGGCTGGCTGCTGGCCTATTTGAAGGTCCCTGCCATCCTGACTGCCGCCATTTTGGACTTCTCCTCGAATGAAGTTGTCGTAATGCTGTTAATGACCTTTATTCTGCTGCTGCTGGGCTGCATCATCGACACAACGCCCACCCTGATCATTTGCACTCCCATCATGCTGCCGATCGTTACCCGGTTTGGTATCGACCCCATCCAGTTCGGGGTGATCATGCTGCTGACCATCTGTATCGCCCTGGTGCACCCCCCCCTGGGGTGCTCGTTATTTATCGCCAGCGCCATTGCCAAGGTGCCGGTGGAAAAAGTCACGATGACGGCCATTCCTTTTTATATCATGATGATCCTGGTGCTTCTGCTGGTCACGCTGGTGCCAGAGGTCACGATGTTTCTGCCGAACAAATTATAGGTCTGGGAGGAAATGGTCATGGCAAAAGGTAAACGCGTCGGGGTGATTCACGGCGGCTGGACCCCGGACACCATCTGCGGCCGGAAGAGTGCCGCCGATATCATCCCGTGCCTGCTGGACAGAGGCTATGAAGTGGTGCAGTTTGATATTGACTACACAAGGGTGAACAGGCAACTGCGGGAGGCCGACGTCGATGTCGTCATCAATCAGACGGCCGGGAAATATGGCGAGACCGGGATGCTCCAGCATGTAATGGGCACCCTCGGCATTCCCTACACCGGCTCGGGGCCGCTGGCGTCGATGCTGTCGCACGACAAGCTGATCTGGAAGCAGCTATTGGCCGAGGCCGGGCTGGAGACCATACCCTTTATGATGTTTCACCTGATGGACAGCAATGAGGCAGTGATGGCGAAAATCCTCGCTACCCTCGGGCTGCCTGTCATCCTAAAGCCGGTGGACCAGGGTTTTTCCATCGGCGTCTTCGTCGCCCAAAAAGAAGAAGAACTGGATGAGTGCATCACCCAGTCCCGTAAATATGGCGAGAATACCCTGGTGGAAAAATATCTCGCCGAAGGGACGGAAATCGACGTCGGCATCCTGGAACGGAAGGACGAACTCATTGTCTTTCCCACAGCAGAGTATGTCTCTTTGGACCCGCAGCAATTGTTTTGCTCCACTGCCGACAAGCTGGCGGCGGTGAAAAAATATCGCTGGGAGATTCCCGCCGCCAGCTTGTCGGCAGATACCGACCGGCTGATCGGTGAATATACCAAAAGGATTTTCCGGCTGCTCAGGATGAGCGGTTTTGCCCGGATTGACTTTATGGTGGCTGGCGACGCCATTTATGCCAGCGATATTGCCCTGCTGCCGACCATGGCCCGAAATACCCAGTGGGGGAAGGGGCTAGTGCAGCTAGGTATCGAGTATGCCGATTTTGCCGAAGGGTTGATCACCAATATTGAATTTGAGACCAAGGTATAGGGCCAGGAAGGAGGGGGCTTATTGTTCGAAAACATGGACATTGCCAGGCTGAAATATATCCTGACAATGGACTGCAACTTTCGCTGCGACTACTGTTTTGAAGGCGGGAAAACCAATAAGTTTCTGGACGTGGATCAAGCGGTGGCAGTAGGAAAACAGGTGCTGGGCGAGATGACTCAGGAGGAGCTGACTGTCCTTTATTTTGGCGGGGAGCCCTTTCTTCGCTTCCGGGATATGAAGCTGATCACTCAGGTTTTGGCCCTTTACGCGCTAAAGATGAAGAAACGAATCGCTTTTTCCGCCATTATCAACGGCACCATCCTGACGGCTGAGATGGCTGAGCATCTGAGCCGTTACCGCTATTACCTGTCGGTGAGCTGTGACGGGGTGGCCGAGGCTCACAACATTCACCGCGGCTTTTTAAACGGGGCCAGGACCTCCTTTCCGATGGTGGCGCGGAATATCAACATACTGAATGAAGCCACAAAGGACTTCTGTGTTTCGATGGTTGTCACCAACCAGAATGTGAGCTATTTGTCGCAAAGCGTTGCCTGGTTACTGGAGCTTGGCATTAAAAACTTTGCGATATCGCCGGTTTTGGATCAGTCGCAATATACTCCTGATCCGATTCTTTATGAGCGGCAGTTGAAAGAGGTCGCCGATCTGGCCGGAAACACAAGCGGGCGACTGACCATCAATCCGCCGCTTGATAAGCCCTGGGATGACGACAATACCACCCGCCGCATGTACCGGAGCAGCCAGTCGGTCAACATCGAATTCGGCCCGCTCGGGCTGAACATCATCGCGGAGAAATCGCTGGCGCCCCAGCTTGACTTTTCCCTTGACGCAAGCGCGGGCGGCAAAAGCCCGGCCAGTGAGGAAGGCAGGGCGGCGGTGATCAACGCCGAAAAGGCGGCAAGCTTGTATTATGGTGCCATAAAATCGCAAAGGGAGAATTTTAAATGAAAGAAATAACCGGTGCTTCGATGATCCTGACAGAAGCCTGTAATCTTAGCTGCTCGTACTGCTATGAAAAAAAACGGTCGCCAGCCGTGATGACAGAAGAGACAGTGAAAAAAGCGGTCGATTTTGTCTTTGAGCATGCCAATGACGCCCCAAAACTGTCGTTCATCTGGTTTGGCGGCGAACCCATGCTCAATTTTGCCGTGCTCCGCTATGGCTATGCCTGCGCTTCCCGCCGGGCCCTGGCCGAAAAAAAGGAACTGGACAACCTCATCATTACCAACGGCACTGTCTGGAATGCGGAAATAGAAGAGTTCTTAACAATGAACCCAAAAATCAGACTACAGCTTTCCTGGGACGGGTTGCCCGAATTCCAGGAGGCCGAGCGGGGCCAGTCGCAGGTGCTCGAACAAACCCTGGCGAGGATGAAGCTGCTGCCGAACGATCTTCATGTCCATCTCCAGATCACTCCCGCCATGGTGCCCCGGCTGCTGGAGAATATCGACTATATTGTTGGTAAAATGGGCGACAAGGCCAATGTGGTTCTTCGTCCCATCGCCGAACTGGAGGGGTGGCAGGACGAGGCCCTTCTCGAAAAATTCCGCGAGCAGCTCTATCTGGCCTTTCAAAAGCACGAAGATAAGCTTGAGAAGATTGCTTCCTGCGAAAAGCAGCTGGCCTCCAATGGTACCTGCGGCGCCGGCAAGAATTTTGCCACCGTCACCCCGGCCGGAGAACTGTATGCCTGCCATCGCTTCTATTTCAATAAAAACCGCGACTTTAAGGTGGGCAGCCTGGACGGCGGGTTCATCAGCTCGGCCAAGACTGATTTGTTGGAGGAGTATACCCGGGACAATGTGGTGGGCTGCACCGAGTGCGACGCCTTTGAGCTGTGCGACCGCTGCATCGCCGCCAATTTCGGTGAAAATTATGATGTCCTGATGCCGACCGATGCCAACTGCGCGGTGTATACATCGCTGTTTTTTGCGGTTTTCAATTATATGAAGATCCACCGGCCCTGGACAATCAACTACAAGCCCAAGGATATCGTGAAGATCGCCGCTCCCCCGCCCGGAGCCACGGCAATGGATTTTGTATTTCAGTATGTCCTGCCGCTGGTGTACGAGCTGCAGGAAAGGGCCGCGTGGCTGGAAGACCAAAACCGGAGACTTTCGGCAAAGGTGGAGTACGATGAGAAAACTCAAAGGTCTAAAAAACGTACTGCTGTTTATCACCAATCGCTGTAACCTAAAATGCTCGTATTGCTATGTCCGCCAGGGCGGCGACGTCATGCCTTTTGCGGTGGCCAGGCAGGTGATTGACAATATCGACGACGGCACGGTGGTCGACTTTTTTGGCGGGGAGGCTTTGCTGGAGCTGCCCCTGCTGCATGCCATTGTCGACTACAGTATCGGACAGGGGCGCAAACTGGTCTTTCAGCTCTTTTCCAATGGAACGAGGTACGACGACGAAGTCCGCCGGCTGCTCGCCAAGGGGGTCAATATCGGCATCTCTTTTGATGGCCTGGCGATGGAGGAGCGCACGCACGATGAGGAACTTTCCAAGTTGATCCTCGCCAATGCCAAGGCCCTGAAAAAAGATCGCCCCGGCATGGGGGTTAAGGTCGCGATTACGCCGCGAAACGTCAGCAGGCTTGTTGAAAACGTCAAGTATCTCTCCGCGGAAGGGTTTAATTTTATCAGCCACTTTCTCCTCAGGGAAGACGTCTGGGACCAGGGGGCCATTGCCAGCCTGAAAAGCCAGACTGAGAAGCTCATGGACTGGTACTGTCTACATATCAATGAGGTGAAACTGGATCACTTCGACGGCTATTTGCTTGGCGGCAAGCGCCGGACCGGCTGCTGGGCCGGTTGCGACGGGGTGGCGGTTGGTTTTGGCGGGGAGCTTTATCCCTGCCAGCGTTTTTTGACCAATGGCTCGCCGTTTGTCATCGGTACTGTGGATAGCGGGATTACCAACCGCAGGTTTCAAAGGGTTGATATCGCCCAAATGGTAGGCTGCAGCGGCTGCTCGATCTTCAAGCGGTGCAGCAATATTTGCATCGCCGCCCAGTGGGAAAATGGGGGGCTGCTGAAACCCATCGCCGGTGTGTGCGCAGTGACAAAGGTACTGTTTGACGCCGCGAAAAAACTGGAAACACATCGGTCGTTTATCGAAGAGCGGCTGCTGAGAATTCATGCCGGGAGGTGAAGGGATGCTTAAGCATGGCGGCAGATCAGACAGCAACTAGCGCGAAGGAGGAAGGCAGGATGGTGGAACTGAAGTTTCGGGTCCGGCGCGGTAACCGGGCGGCGCTGCCTGATCTGACCGAGGGGGAACTGGGCTTTGCCCTCGACACCAGGGAACTGTTCATTGGCACCGAGACGGCGGACAATGTACAGGTGGGAACGTCGGCCGAGATCGACGCCAAGCTGGCCGGGGGCATTGCCAGCCATAAGGCGGAGGCGGCGGCCCATGCCGTTTCTCAGATCACAGGGGCCGAAACGGCGGCCGGGGCGCAGGCCAAGGTGGACGCGCATGCCGGCGCTGCTCAGGCTCATGCGGTGACGCAGATATCGGGAGCGGAGACGCCGGCGGGGGCTCAAGGGAAGGTAAGCGTTCACGCCGCCGCAACGCCGGCCCATGATGTTTCCCAGATCACCGGTGCCGTGTCCCAAACGGCGCTAACAGCGTACTACACCAAGGCGCAGTCAGATGCCGCCTATATGCCGGGCGGGATGCCGCCGCTGGTGGCGGCGATTATTTTCGGGGGGTGAATGAATGTCACAGCAAGTGCTCGGCCTGTTTGACCAGCGGGTGTTGGACGGAAGCCTGCAGACCGTCTATACCGTGGCCGCAGGTCATACCTTTGTACCCAAGACCATCGCGTTGACTAATGTTAGCTCGAGCGTCATTCCGACTGTCAATCTTTATTTTGTCGCCAGCGGCGACGCGGCCGCGAACAAGAATATCGTCGTTAGCCAGAAGGCGGTGATCACTACTGAGACGATTTTTCTCAATACCGATATGTATCTGCAGGCCGGTTTCGCCATCCAGGTCCAGGCGTCGGTCGCCGGGGTGCTCAACTGCCAGGTGTCGGGGGTGGATATGAGCTGATGAGCAAAACAACAGTGATCAACAATAAGCTGATCCCAAGCGATTTTCTGCCGATCGGCTTTCTTGGGTTTATTCCGTTTAGCTCAATCCCAGCCGGCTGGCTCCTTCGCGACGGCGCGATTTACAATGTCGCTGATTACCCGGAGTTGTTTGCCAAAATCGGCAATGCATTTGGCGGTGATGGGGTGCTGACCTTCGCCTTGCCGGACGACCGGGGCCTCTTTGTGCGTGGGCTGGATATGGCTAAAGGCATCGACGCCGGGCGGGTGCTAGGGAGTTATCAGGAACAGGATGTTATGCCGCATCAGCATGAAACCGACCTGCAAAACGTCGCCGCGGGCATTCATTGGGGCGGCGGTTCTTCTGGTTTAGGGAATATGAATTATGGAACAAGTATGACTTCTGGGTCTGGAGATTTAACTCGATCCTTTGGCACAACCGAAACCCGTCCCAAAAACCGGGCCTATGTGCCGATTATCAAGGCCAAAAACATCTACTACGACATGACCATCCAAGGCGGCAATGCCGCTAGCCTCGGTGGCAATCCGGCGACCTATTACGCAGCAGCTTCGCAGGTGGTGAAGAATACTGATTTTAGTGGAACGTTCGGGCCGAATGGATACCAAAAATTACCTAGCGGTTTAATTTTTCAATGGGGTGGAATAAGCTTGCCAACAGCAAACAGTACAACGGGTACAACATTCCCTATCGCGTTTACGACAGCCTGTTATAACGTGTCTGCCACTACGGGGTATTCTTCATATGCAAATCAGTCGGCTATTACTGTAAATTCGATGAGTGTTACCGGTTTTAACATTGTAAATAACTCCTCTATTGTTCCGTGGGCATATTGGCAAGCAATCGGTAAATAAGGAGGCAAACATGAAATACATCAATTTTGACGGCGACAAAGTACTGGGTATTTATGACCACGAAATTCATTCCTCCATCCCGGAGCCGAATTTTGCGATTGACGACGATGTTTGGCAGGCATTTTTAGCTGACCAGTCCACCTATAAGGTGATGGAGGGTCAGCTTGTTTTTGCGCCGGTCATACCAAGTGATGAGGAAATGCGGGAACGGAAGCTGGCTGCCATTCGCGCCCAAAGAGACGCACTGCTAAGTGCCGCTGATAAGTATATGATGCCTGACTACCCGATCACTCCCGCGAAGATGGAGGAAGTGAAGGTGTACCGGCAAGCACTACGGGATTTGCCGGATCAAACCGGTCTTGACCTAGACAACCCGGCATGGCCAATACTGGAGGGGTTTTGATTGTCGAATATCCATACTGATCTGAGTCTGGTCTATGTTGATTCTACTCCAATAGGGACAATCATCGCTTTTCCTGCCACCACCATCCCCAATGGTTATCTGGAGTGCAACGGACAGGCCATTAGCCGCACGACCTACGCCGAACTGTTCGCCCTGCTCGCAACCACTTACGGCGCTGGTGACGGCTTGACCACCTATAACCTCCCGGATTACCGGGGGGTCTTTTTGCGCCACAAGGACAACGGCAAGGGTTATGATGCAGGGCGGCAGATGGGGACGTTTCAAGAGCAAGACGTGATGCCGCATACTCATACGATAGCTGGTGGGGCATATGGGATTTCGTTAAGTGGCGGAAATGTGAACAACTATCATCCTGCCGGCAGCGGATTATCAACAAATACTCCGGCGGCATCGAAACCCGTCCAAAAAACGTTTCTGTCATTTACTGCATCAAGGCCAAAAATTCCTATGTCTCGAGCCTCACCACCGTCTCGACATACGCCTCTTTGTCGCATATAGCCCACAACGGGGAAGCAAGTACCCTGGCGGTAAACGGCTACAAGAAGTTTGCCGATGGCTTGATGATTCAATGGGGTTATTGTCCTACGGTTGCCGCCACTTATGCAGTCACTTTTCCAATCGCTTTTACCAGCTCGTGTTACAACGTGCTTGAAGTCGGCGACACTACTTCAGCCTATAGCTCAGTCAGCGCAATTACTACAACAGGATTTACTTCGACACGCCAAAACGCTGGTGCGTTTTATTGGCAAGCGATAGGGAGGTAATGCGATGTCTGGAATAGGATCGACGATCAATGACAGCGGTAGGGTTTACCTCTACGACCGCGACTGTTTACCGAAAAACTTTGTAGAGCAGGGCATGAAATTTATTCCGAGCGGCCTTGCCGTCAATATCGGCGCCGGAACCTGCGACATCGGCGGTAAACTGCACGAACTCACAGCCCAGGCGAACATCGTCATCCCGCAGCGGGCAGCGGGACTTATTTACGCCCAACGCAACGACCTGCTCGACAGCCCGAGTGTTGGCTTTCAGGCTGCGCAGTTCCCTGCAGCGGACACCGGTACAGTAAACCGCTGGATTATCGACGGCTCGGCCACCATCGCAAGCACCGTCGGCACCAACAATCTGACTAAGACCGGCACGGTGAATCAGGTGGACGGTTGGATAGGCTACGGGGGCCAGGGTGACGGCGCGACGGGGTACTACACTAGCGCCAATAGCACAGGATTTCCGACAGGGGCGGCAGTAAGGGAAGTAGACTTTGTCGTGACGATAGCAAACATTACAGCAAACTATACTGCATTAGTGGGGTATGGCGTCGAATATTCTTCAACGGCAGAATTTGAGGTATTAATTGATACAACAGGCCAATTCGTGATGTGGTTTTCTGGTTCCAGTCCTAATTGGTCTACTGGGTATGTAGTTTCAATTGGACAGACTTATTATGTCTCTGTGACCTATGATGGTATAACGGTAAAAATGTATGTTAATGGTCAGCTCATTGGCTCTTATGTAGTTGCACTAGCGACAACCGCAGGAATATTGCGAATAAATAAAGACGCAGGAGTTTCGGGCAACGGGGAAGCGGGAACGCACATTTATCACTACGTCGAGCTGCGCAACGCTCTGCGCACCCCGGCTCAAATAGCAGCTATATCCAATGCCCTTTGTCTGCCGTGTACCTATAATACTGTAAATACCACTCTTCCTACGATGACTTCCAATAATCAAAACGGCTATGTTGTGAGCGCGTCTTCTCTTTACAGTGCGGCTTATGATGCTTACAAGGCTTTTAACAAAAGCAATGTAGCGGGTGATTTTTGGGAGACGGCTTCGGGAGTGGTTACCGGATGGGTGAAGGTTCAATTCCCATCTGCGAAAACAATAACCAAATATCGACTTTCTTGTCCTCCCGACTCAGGTTGGACAGCCGTTATGCCGAGAATATGGACAATGGAAGGATCAAATACCGGAGCGTTTTCCGGCGAACAGACTATTGTTGACGCCAGAACGGAGACCGGGTGGATTTTGAGCGGCACCATTGAATATTCTATTCAATTCCCGGCAGCCTTTCTCTACTATCGCCTGAGCATTACTGCCAATAACGGCCACGCGAGTGCCTTGGGAATGGCCGAGCTTGACTTGCTTGATGGCAGCACGAATATTGTTGATATCCGCTCTATTCTTCCGCCGAGCACAATCGCTCTCGGTTTTGTCCGCGCCGGAACTTCGGCTATTGTCGAGCTTGACGACTCCAGCTACAAGTACGGCAGGAGAGAAGGGGCGACCGGAGGAAACCGCAGGTTGTTTTTGGGGTGGGTTACAGCAACAGCCGCTAACCAAACGATAAAATGGAACAATCCTTTTGGCACAAGAAACATAAAGACCAGTTATTATATAGCCAGTGATACAAATGGGCGAAACATGTCTCCGGTATGGCCCGCTACTTACGCCGCAACCTCCTATGGCTTATACTCTCCAAGTGTTACTCAGTCTCTAGACCCGCTAACAATGATAACAAATACCTATGCCGACAGGGTATACGGATATCCTTGTTGCTATGGCTGTTACGCCGAGGTGAGCGAAGCCGGATACAGCTACAATGGCGTTTACTACTATTGATGTAACTAGCCTTAATACATAGCAAGAGCCTTCGCGCAAAGGGCGAAGGCTCTTGCAGACTCGGCGTTGTGGCAGGTGCTTATGGTTTAGCCTCCGGCGGATTTTCCCGGGAAGCGGCTTCGTGGCGTTTGAAGGCCTGGGCGAAATAGGGTTTCATCCGGGGCAGGCGCCAGGCAAAAAGCGCGCCCCCGGCGATCGAGACAAGTCCGCCAAACAGGACGGTTTCCGGGGTGCCGATATGGCTGGCCAGGCTGCCGGCGATCAGACTGCCAAAGGGGGCCATGCCCATAAAGGACATGGTATACAGACTCATCACCCGGCCGCGCTTGTCGTCATCCACCACTGTCTGCAGCAGGGTGTTGGTGGAGGAAATAAAGAGGATCATGCCAAGTCCGGCTAAAAAGAGGATGGCCAGGGCGGCGCCAAGATGGCGAACCTGAGAGAAAAGCACCAGGGCGGTGCCAAATAGCGCGACCGCCACCGGGATGGCTTTTTCAAGGCCAGCGGCGCTTTTGCGTGAAGCCAGATAAAACCCGCCGACAAACGCCCCCACCCCGATGGCTCCCATCAGATAGCCCAAAGTATGCGGCCCGCCGGCATAGATGTCCCCGGCGAAAATCGGCATCAGCACCGGGAAAGACAAGCCGACCATGCTGACCGTAGCCATGAGAAAGATCATGTACTTGATCGGCGGGAGGCGAAAGGCGTACTCATAGCCTTCCCGCAGCGCCTCCAGCGTGGAGCCGCCGGACGGGGCGGACCGGGCCGGATGGACGCGCATCGCCAGGAGTGCGGCGATGACGGCGAGGAAACTCACGGCGTTAAGCAAAAAACACATGCCCTCACCCACCAGCGAGATGAGAATCCCGGCGGCCGAAGGGCCGACGAGACGGGCGATGTTGATCATCATCGAATTGAGGGCAATGGCGTTCGGCAGGTCGCGGCGGTGCTCCAGAAGGTCGATGACAAAGGACTGGCGCACAGGCATATCAAAGGCGTTGACACAGCCGAGCAGGAGGCTGAGGATAAATAGCTGCCAGATCGCAATGCTGCCGGTCAGAACCAGGCCGGCCAGCACCGCCGCCTGAAGCATCGACAGCACCTGAGTGAAGATAATGATCCGGTGGCGACTGAATCGATCAGACACCACACCGGCGAGGGGGCCGAAAAGGAGTGACGGGACCTGGCTGGAAAAGCTGATGGCCCCCAGCATAAAAGGCGAGGCTGTCAGCCGGTACACCAGCCAGCTCATGGCCATGATCTGCATCCAGGTGCCCATCTGCGAGATCCCCTGGCCGAGAAAATACAGGCGGTAGTTGCGATGGTTCAGAGCGCGAAGCAGGGTCATTCCATTCTCCTTCAGGCGGGATTTTTTCTTTTCTGTCTAGATTATATACTTATCAGACCGCCCTTATCCAGACCGTGTAGTAGATTTTTTGCGCAAAATAACAATTATCACCATTTATGGAGGAATATCACAATATTGCGACGAATAATACAGGGAATATTTGGATTTGGGAGGCGGCGCGATGCTTCACAGTGGCAAGAGAAGGTTGTTTTGCTTTTTCCTATTGCTGGTATGTTTGGCCTTATTTTCGGCTAATTGTTCGGCAGCGGAGCTCAAGGATGTGATCAAGCAGGTCGAGCCAGCGGTGGGTATCGTCTGGGTCAATGATAAAAAAGGTGACCCTTATGCCCATGGCACAGGTTTCTTTATTACCGCCGACGGTGAATTTATCACCAACCGGCATGTCATGGAAGGAGCCTATTCCGCGAACATTGAGATGGCGAACGGCACAAGGTACCGGGTGAATAAAGTCCTGGCGTCCCATCCCAAGCTGGATATGGTGAAGCTCCAAGTCGAGACCCGGCAGGAGAAGGTTCCCTTTTTGAATCTGGCCGCCTCTTTGCCGGAAAGAGGGGACAGGGTGCTGGTTTACGGCAATCCCAAGGAATTTAAATGGGTTCTGACCGAAGGCATCGTGTCCGCCATCCAGGACGTACATATAGAGGGTGGCGACACCTGGATCCAGTTTACCGCTCCTGTCTCTCACGGCAATAGCGGCGGCCCGCTGATCAGCATGAACGGGGACGTACAAGGAATCGTCACCTGGGGCCGGATGGACGGACAGAACCTGAACTTTGCTCTTCCCATTTACGAGCTGCGCAATCTGCTTGATTATCCTACAGGCCCTGACTATGCGGCCCCTGGCGGTGACGCTCCAATGATCCCGAAGAAGGGAACAAAGGTCAGCACAAATGAAAAGCCGGTGGTTCTGGTCTATTTATTGACCGATCCTATTCTTCAGGATTACGCAGAATCTAGGAAATTAATTTATGACAGTGTGTTCGGAAAGATAGACCAAAATAAGTACGTAATCCGTGATGCTTCCCACGCGAGAACAGATATTCTCAAAATCCTGGACGGCTATATTAATCCTGCTAAAGAAGTGGATCTAACGCTTCTCAGTAAAGAACTTTTGGTTGATCTCGGCCGAAAAGCAAACTTCGACTATATTCTCGCGCTGAGAATGGTGATTAGCAGGGCAAACGTATATTCACCTGATAAATTTGTGTTGCTGAAAACTTCGGTAAAACTTTTGGATGTTAACCAAAATAAATATTTATACTATGATGTCATCAGTGAAACCGGAACAGACAGTAATTTCTGGGTCGGAGGAAACCTATACCAGGCAGGGCTTAAGGCTGTACAAGGCTTTGCCCGGGATTTTCCCAAACTGGTGATTCTTCCCTAGGTGAGCAGCCAAGACTGATTGGTCGGCATTCCTACATAAAAAGCCTCCGCGGCGACTGCGGAGGCTTTTGCATTTTGTGGAGCTGGGCAGGAACGCGCCGGGAATGGGGAGATATTTGCACAGGGAGAGGCGAGGAAAATGACAACAATGGGAAACGGCAGTCAGCGGGATTTTTTGGCCCAGCTCGCAGCTTCGCAGGAGGCGCTGGGCCTCGACACGCCGATCACTCGGCTGAACCGGGCGTGGCAGCGGCTGGATGAGCTGCGGCAGAGGACTGGCGACGGACAGAGTCCGGTGACCTTCTTCACCGCGACGTCGGATGATGGATCAGGGTCGGGGTTTGATGGCGGTGATGGGGCAGCGGATGACGACTTTGGAGCGAAGGCGTTTGCTCCGGCGACTTCTGCTCCTTTGCCGACGGTGGCCCCAAAGGACAGCAGGGACGACGAGGGCTATGTCCCGTCCTGGGCCAAGGGCTACCGGCCTGACCCGGTTGATCAGGCGGCCTTGCAGAGGATCATGGGGCAGTTTGGCCGGCCTTTTGAGCGGCAGCAGCCGTGGCAGTCGAATGATCCGGAATTTGATTCACCGGGGCCAGGCCAGGGGATGAGTGATAATCTTTACCGGGTGAAGCCCGGGCAGACGCTGGGTTTTGGCGAAACGACCTCGGACTCGGACAATAGTGACTATCTTTATCGGTTTAAGCCTGGGGAGACGCTGGACAATACTGGCCAGCAGGGCATGAAGACGTATCCGATGTACTCGCCGCCGTCCGGCCTCAGCCCTGAGCAAAGCGCCGATCCGGATTATATGGCCCTTGTCCGCCGGTTCTCGCCTGAGGCTCTGCGCCCTTTCGACCCGGAGGCGGTGAGCTCGGCAGCGATAGCGCAGTATACCAGGCCAACACCTACGCTGGCAGCAGATGGTGACGGCGGTGGGGGCGAAACTCCGGTCAAGATGCCGATGATGCCGCTGGGCAGCAGCCAGACTGACAAGACCGGGACGGTGCAGTACGTTAGTGCGGCCAATGCGGGGACTTCGGCCCAGGACGCCGGAGCAGGCTACGGCAAGAGCAGCGCTTCTACCGGTGATGTTTCGCTGCTCAAGGGAGACCAGGCAAATTCGACAGACAGTCCCATCCGCACGGCGATCAAAAACTGGTGGGACGAGAGCGTCTGGGGATCGGACGCCGTGAAAAACGCCGCGACGCCTGAGGAACGCCAGGCGGCGATCAACAAGATCGTCGATGACAATCGCGCCGACCTGATGCAGATGTACACCATCGCCCACTACGACAAGGCGGGGGATATGCTAAGCAATGATTTGCAGTATACGCTTGGCGTGGCAGGGCAGGGAAGCGGGGCCGGAAATGGGAGTGCAAATCAAGGGATGAATGGTGGTCCACCGGCTACTGCACGTCCACCGCAGATTGGCGGTGGGGGTAATCTCGGTTACCTAAGTGCGAATGGCGAAGCGAATAGTAATCCCGGCGCGATATCTTCCGGCGAGGGGGATGATGGCGGCAAATCCTATGGAGCGTTTCAGTTTGCTTCCCAAAAGGATGTGCCAGAGAAGTTTATGAAGTGGCTTGCGACCAGCAGCCCGGATATGTACGCGAAGCTAAAAGCAGGCATGGATGCTGACGGCGGCTATGGGACCAATTTCGATGCCGCATGGCGGCAGATCGCCGGTGAAAACCCGGACGGATTTCTGAAGCTTCAGCATGATTTTACCAAGAATCAGTATTATGACCCGGCAGCAGCGGCAATAAAGGATCAGACGGGTTTCGATTTTAACAACAGGGGGTATGCGCTGAAGAATGTATTATGGTCCCGGTCGGTTCAACATGGGCCGGGAGGCGCAGCGAATGTCGTGAAAAATGCCTTGAACAATGTCGATCCAAATACTGCGACGGACGAGCAGATCATTAAAGCGATTTATAATGAAAGCGGCAGCACTAATGATGATAAGGGGCCTTATATTACGGAAGAAGGCCTAAGGGCGTCGATGAATCCTGAAGACGCTGAGGAAAGTATCAATTTCGCAAGAGAGCACAATCTAATCGGAAAGCCACTAAAATATTTTGGTGGATCACCTGATGTGCTGCTAGGCGTTTGGAAGCGGTTAAATATTACGGAACCGCAACAAGCGCTTGATCTGCTCAAGAAGCATGGATAAAGGGGAAGCGAACGCCTCCCCTTTGGCTTTTCGTGTAAACAAAATATAAGTCTATGTTAATGTAAAAAAAAAGATTCACAATATATTACTAAAATGTTAAAATTTATAATATAACGTATTCGGCAAGCGGATGAGGTGATGGCGTGGTCAGATTGGTTCTTTTCTTAGTTCTGTGTGCCATGGTGCTGATATTATCCGCGTGTGGTACGAACCACGCGGCGACGAGCTCTGCTCCGGCGGCAGACTCCGCCAAAGCCCAGAATGAATCCGCCCAGACCATAAATGTACCAGTCGGCAAGGATGGCCGGACGAATAACTTAGTGTTTGAGGAAAAAACGGCAGGCAATTTGAAGTTTGCTAATTACTATGCCTACAAGATTTCGGAGTTGTACCTGAAAAATTGGGGAGATGCTGTCGAAAAGCCGGATGGGTTTTTGCTTGTCGCTAAATATCTTGACGCTGACAGTTCCACTTATCAGTCCGAAAAGAAATATATTGAGGACAGTTTCGCACAAGGAATAAGATATAAGCTGGTTGATTACCGGCTGTCTGCCGATGCGGCGGCATACCGCGTGTTGGAAGAGCGGCCGAAATATGTTGTCAAAGAGCGTAAGGTTAACGCCGAATGTACCTATGAAACCATTTACTCTGACAACCGCAAAAAGACGGAAAAAATGTGCAAAGTGTTCACTATCCGGGAGGAGTGGGACCACGGAGTCACGGGCGCTTCAGATGTTGGTACCAGGATTACAGTGGCAATCACCCATATCGATTCCCGTCCGTCGACCGGCGGTGACTCAGCCGGCAAGGTCCAGTGGCCCAAGAAGTTTGAGGCTTTGGAAAAAACCGCATACGAGGTGAAAGCCGAAAATTATTATATTGATTTGATGCCTGAATTGTACTTACGCAGTTTGAAAGATGCCATCGAACGGCCAGAGGGTTTTTTGCGTGTGGCTGGGTATCTTGATGCGGATCGTCCGATTTATCAGTCCGAGAAGAAGTATGTGGAGGAATGCATCGCACAGGGGACCAAACTGCGACTGATTGCATTCAGCATGCTTGGTAATGATGGTGTAAAGGGCCGTGCGCTGGACCCCAAAGGCCATATGTCGGAACATAAGGTTACCGTCGAATATAGCTATGAATATACTTTCGCGGACAATCGCAAAGAAACGCAGAAGATGCAAAAAGTCTTCACCATGCGCAAGGAATGGGAAAGTGGAACAGACACCAGCGATTATCTCAAGAAGATAACGGTGGTCATCACCAATATCGAAGACGCAGCAGCCGATAAATGAAGATCGTAGAAAAGTTTTCAGTAGATCGAGATTAAGCCTCCGGAATCACAAGCTGGAGGCTTAATCTGCTATTTTCATAAAATGGCTATTATGGTAAAATGTGTATTTACGGTGGCGTTAAAGTGATTTTCGCGGGAGGTGCGGTGGGGTGCGAACGGTTATTGTTTTTTTGTCGTTGTTTTTTCTGATGCTGACAGGCTGCAGTCCAGAGACTAAGGCAATGCAGCAGGCGGAGCCCGCACCAACAGCGGCAAGTGTAACCCCGGGCGAGATTGCCTATGTCGGAGCGCTCAACGGCGACCTGGGTATACATATGCGGCTGAAAATTCAGGATGGCAATATATCCGGCAGCTATTACTACGATAGTGTGAAAACCGATATCGTTCTAAAGGGAAAGACGGACGGTCCGCAACTACAGATTCAGGAGTTTGACGCCAATGGCAAGGAGACGGCAACCTTTTACGGCGCCTTTGTTTCGCCGGGCCGAATGGAGGGCGTATGGACGGTGTACAATCCCGCCCGGGAAGGACATTTTACCGACTTGTGGAGTACGATTTACCCGTTCTTTTCAAACGAAGCAGGCACAGGAGAGGCCGCAGCAAGCGCAGCCCATGCCGAGTATAAAACGATCTGGGAAGGGACTTGGCGTAGTCCTGTCGGAACATCGTTTAGCGCAAGGACAGTAAAGATTGCATTTGTAACTGAAAAAAGTTTTTGGTTTGAGATGTACGGTTTTGCCGGTTTAAATTCCCGGAGAATCATGGGTATGGCGGTGATGGAGGCTGGTAGGGCGATATTCCGGGATGGCCGGGGTGCCCAGATGACGTTCGCCATAAATGACAGGCAACTCACGGTCGAGACGAATGATAAGATGGAGTATTATGAGGGAGCAGGTGTTTATTTCCGGGGCGCCTATACCCGGGGGGAGGTTAGGCGACCCACTTTGCAGGGAATCAGAGTCTTTGGCGATGAAGAGCAAGAACGCATTTTCCGAGGGCTGACCGGGAATTATTACGATAAATTTGTCGATTATTTTCAAAGCTATGCCGAGTCGGTGGATCTGGACGGCTACGGTGCCAAGGTTTACTACGGCTGGGTACGGGGAGGCGCGCCCGATTACGCCGGGATGATCATGGTTGCGCCTGACGGCAGAATGTGGGCCGGATTGCTTACATTTAAGGACCGTAAAAGTGTGATCATTTATTTTGCGAACAGTGATTCTCCCCAGACAGAAATGCCCAAAACGATGCAAAAATGGGTAGAAGCGGTCGAAGAAAAAAACGCAGGGAAAAATAAGCTGGAAGTGATACGGTTTAGGCAATAAACGATAGAACCGGGTCTTGTCCGACCTTGGCAGGAAGGAAAACTGTTTTTTTCTAATGATCCCGCAATGAAAACGGGACATGTTCTGTCTGACGAATATTTGATACGATGGTTCGGCAAGTCGTCAGGAAACTTTTATTTTACTAAAGAATACTTCGGAATGATTGTTCCTGTGCCTCACCCGCTGGGGGATTTTGCCCCCCTTGAGATTAAATACCAAGATATTGCCAAACATATAGTTAAGGCTAAGGTTTGGCAAGAGTTTTTCCAGGATCGATAGCAAATTTGATTGTCAATGTGGCCTGTCGCTTATAATAACCTGTAAATGCCTTTGACAAGCCTTAAACCCTTGACGAAGGAGGTCGCCTCATGCACAAGAGGAATATTCGGTTCATCCTGTTGTTGTCCCTGGTTTTGCTGCTGGTGGCATGCAGTGTAGAAAAGAAAGATGCGGCTACCAGTGGAGTAAATGCAGCGCCTGCAGTAAAAGCGGAATCGGAGGCGCAGAGAGTTCTTAAACAATGCGAGGACAGAAAAGCCAGTAGTGGCACGGTGAGAGAAAACAATACGATGTATCAAATCGTCAAGGAAACCTATACTGCGAATGATGCCAGTATGGATGTTGCTATAAACTATCCGCAAATCGTTCATTTGGGCAATGGCGACCGCCAGAAGCAAATCAATGAACTCATAAAAAAGGAGGCATTGCAATTTATCCATACAGCGAGCGAAAAGAGTCCACTTACCCTGCCGATTGATTGTAATATTACCTGGCAGAGTGATCGTCTGCTGAGTATTCAATATAGCGGACTGGGATACCGCAAAGGAGCGCCCTAGCCGGTTCATTTTTTTTATACAACGAATATCGACATTATTACGGGAAGCAAGCTGAGATTGAAAGACGTGGTGACGATCGAAGAAAACTTTGCAGCAAAATTCCGAGATGAGAATTTGAAAACGGTGAATCCTCATCCCGGCGCCATTGATGGTAAAAAGGTCTTTGTGGGCAGTGGACCAGATATCAGAACAGTTGCCCAGACGATTGAATTGTTCGATCAGGCCGACTTCCTGGATTCTAGAGGCTGGTTGTCCGACGTTTATTGTTATTTCACGCCGGATTCTCTTGGTATCATTACAGGTGTTGCCCATTATATGGGGGATTATGCCGCGTTTGAAATTAAGTATAAGGACATTGCTGACAATATAAAGCATGAGAACAAGGTGTGGAGGGACTTTTTTCCAGATGGCGAGGGCCAGAAGGGGCAATAGCCTGGAATGACGGAAAAACTAAGCGGCTTGCACGAGGTGTGCAGGCCGTTTTGTTTGCGCTAGAGTTGCCCTTCGCCGTATGGCACCTAGCGGTATGAATCGGTCTGAGGCATGTGTCTACTTGAAAGAACACACTTTACATAAAAACATAGTCGCAAATAATGGTGATTTGCTCTACTATGAATATGGCGGTGGCGGCGGGGCATCAAAAAGCCCAGGCGCGTAGCCTGGGGCTATTGAGGGATATCAGTTTTTATCAGTCATGCCGGAGCGTTCCTCGATGATTTTTTTCCGGATGAGCAGATAAACGATGGGGTCGGCGGAGGAGACGACCTCCTGGGAGAGAAACTCGATTTTTTCGTTGGGCGCATCGTCCAGGTACCATTTGATGACACTTTTGACCTTTTCCCGGTCGATGAGGTTTCGCACGGTTTTTCTCCTTTCGGCGCAGGTAGCGTTCGTTGCGGCAGGTCCGCCTCACTTTGACGGCGATGACCGTTTTGCATTTCTTCCCCTAATATATCCGTTTAGCGGTCGGGATAGACCTTGCAGGGGATGATTTGGTGCGAAAAGGAGGGAAGACTTTTTAGGCCGGATGATGCTGGCGGGACCATTCCCGCGCTAACCGCGCTTTCTGGCCGAGGTCTTTCGCTCTGATGGAAGATGGTGGCAGACCGAGGGTTTCCGAGGCGACAAATGCGTAGTATTTGCCGGCGTCGAAGTTTTTCACGCAGTTGAGGATGTCGGCGCATTCATCCAGCGGCGTCGGGCCGTCAGGGTCGGTTTGGTGATAGAGCTGCCACCAGATGTAGTATTCGTAGATGAAGCTGACAATCTGGGCTCTGGTGACTTTGGCGACCCAGCAGCCGGAAGTGACTTGGCGGCCTTCGAATTCACCGGAGCCGATTTTGCATACCAGGCTGAAGGCGAGGTAGCCGTCGGTGAGGGGCATGGCGGGGCTGAGGGGGCGCGGGGCAGGGTTGATCTGGCTGGCACGCCGTGACTGATCCCATAGAAACTCCGGGTCATCTAAGTCACCGATATACACTTTGAAAATTGACACAACCCTGCCTCCTGTCACCCTATTTATATCCTATTTTAACATATAATGGAAAATATGCAATGGGTTAAGGTATATTTTGTAAAATTTTACCATTGCATAACATGCGGTCTGGTGCTACCAAACAGTCGTCTGGGGAACAAAAACGGCACCACCCGAATGGGGTTGGTGCCGGAGAATGGCGAGCGCTATTTGGCTTCGCGGCTGCGGACGATTTCCACCATTGAGGTGGCGTCATCTGGGGTGAGGCGGCCGATGGAGCGGCAGCTGTAGACGGCGGTGAAGACTTTGCCGCTGGGCGCCAGTAAAAATCCGGTGGCGTGGAGGTGGCGGGGGGTGTCTTCGTAGTAGGCGCCGGTTGTGGCGGAGACGGAGTTGGCATCAAGGCCGTAGGCTACAGGATAGGTGAGGCCAAGCTGCTCTACGGTTTTTGCCGCTGCTTCCAGGGGATCAACCGAGGCGGCTACCACCTGAATGTCGAGTTTTTTGAAGAGTTCGGCTTGCACTTGATAAGCCAGCAACTGCTGGCGGCAGTACCTTCACCAGCCGCCGCGGTAAAAGAGAAGAACGGTCCATTTGCCGGCCAGGTCGGTGGGGAGGCTCAAAGTCTTTCTGTCGACGGTGGTCAGCTTCAGCGCAGGAAACAGGTCGCCGGCATCGAGTAAGGGGGCTTGTTCACGAGGCATGGCAATGCTCCTTTCCAAATATAAGGTGTTGATTGCCATGTTCTCCCTTGCCCGGCCTTTCTCCTGCCGGTGCGGCTGACAGATGATCAGCCGGGTCTAGCGACGCCGGGGGCGGCGCAAATATTTGAGTAAACCCCAGGAGTGGGGATAGTGATAGTGGGGAAAAGGGTAGGGAAAAGGATAGGGATACTGAAAGAGATAGAAGTAGGGGTACTGGTAGTAGGAGTTGGGTGGATGACTGTCGGCAGGCTGGTAATGGGGATAGGGGTAGGGGTTGTACTGAAGCTGCGAGCCTGGGCCTGCCGGCACAACCGGTCCCCCGGGAGGGACAACCGGTGGGACGACCGGGGTTGTGTCGGGCGGCAACCCGGGCTGTACGAGGGGTGCCTGGGGCACGGCGGCCGGCGGTGGATCGTCCTGTTGACGGCGTCGCATCGATTTTTCCTCCTTGAAAATGTCAGGTGTTTACAAAAAAAGGGGATAGACAGGTCAGCCAGGGCAAGTGTCAGGCGAAAAACCACAGGAGGAGCAGAATAAGGCCTGTGAGGAATAGCAACGGGAAAAACAGCAAGAGAATGATGATAAATACGGCGCTGCCGATCCAGAGCCAGGGTCCGCCAGGGAGCAGGGAAAATACAGCAGGGAACCGTTCGGCGGCGGTTGTCGTCTTGTCGTCAGGCGTCATGCCGGTCCGCCTCCTTTCGCACGCGGCGGTTGGTTTAACTTTCTTTGTTTTATGTTATTCGCGAGGTGAGGAATGTGTTCGCAGGATACGGCGTTTGGCAGGAGGGTGGACTGGCGATCGCGAAGTAGGAGGCATAATCTGGGGGTGACGGGATGGAAGGCAAGCAGGCGGACGAAGGGCAACTGGAGCTGGCGGTGGTGGCCGAGGAGGATGTGGAGGCTGTGGTGGCGATGGTGACCGGTGTATTCGACCGGTTTATCGCCCCGGGGCTTGCCAGTGAGGGCATCAGGGAATTTTACCGGTTCATTCGCCCGGAGGCGATGCGGGTTCGTATGGCCGGCGGGGGCGAGCAGCTGGTGGTGAGAAGGGGCAAAGATCTGGCCGGAATGATCGAGGTCAGGGAAGGAAGCCATATTTCGCTGCTATTTATTGCTGCCGATTTTCAGCGGCAGGGGGTGGCCAGGCGTCTTTTGGCGGCGGCGGAAGAGCGGCTGCGCCAGAGGCGGCCGGAGGCGGTCAGGATGACGGTTAACGCCGCGCCGGCGGCGGTGGGAGTATATGAAAAACTGGGATTTGAAGCAGTCTGCCCGCTGCAGGAAAAGTTCGGCATTCGGTTTATCCCGATGGCGAAGCTGTTATAGCTGCTGGCAGCCGGATTTGGCGTGCGAAAAGAATAAACCAGCCGATTGGCTGGTTTATTGTTGTTTGTCGATTAGGGGACGACGTAAAATCAAACAAATGGAGCAAATAAGGGAAATAAGGCAAATAAAGGAGAAAATCTAATGTAGTAGGGAAAAATTGGAGAATAATCGCATAAATGCCATTATTGGGCCGTTAATACAGGATGATCAAATACCGATATAACAAGTGATGGTATTTGCCCTGTGAGCTGAACGGCGGCCGACGGTCAACCGCACGGTAAAGACCGGTTTGGCGGGCAGGGAGGCCCGCTTAAGGATTCAAGGAGGAAAACCCATGATTATCAACAGCAATTTGGCGGCTCTTAACACCTTCCGCCAGCTCAGCATGAATGAAAAGGCGACCCAGAGTTCCCTGGCCAAGCTATCTTCAGGCTTTCGGATTAACGGCGCAGCCGACGACGCTGCCGGCCTTTCGATCTCCGAGAAGATGCGCGGTCAGATCAGCGGTCTGAACCAGGCTTCCGCCAATGCCCAGGATGGCATCTCGCTCGTGCAGACGGCGGAAGGCGCGCTGAACGAAACCACCAGCATTTTGCAAAGGATGCGCGAACTGGCGGTGCAGGCCGCCAACGGCACCAACACCACCAGTGACAATGCGGCGATGACCGAGGAATTCGGGCAGCTCAAATCAGAGATCGACCGCATCGGCAACACCACCCAGTTTAACACCAAGAACCTGCTCGACGGCAGCCTGGCCGGCGCGGCTGGTGTGACGCAAGGTCAAAATTCCACCACCGGCGCGGCAATTGCCCGATTGGTGGCCGCCCAAAACAAAGGAAATATACCCATGTCCGGCATGGGCGCCAACGCCCCGACCGCCGCGAATTTTCAGTCCGAAGTTGTCACCATTGATAACACGGAGATCACCGTCAACTGGCAGAACCTTTCCAGCGACGACCAGAGCACCATTCTTGCCGGCTTTGCCGCTAGCGCATCGACAACCGCGCAGCAGGCTGCGGCCAGTCTGATCGCCGGTACCATCAACAGTGCGATTGACGCTTCCGGCGTTAACGTGGCACATATCAGCTCCTGGGTCGATGCCAGCGGCAAATTTAACTTCCAAAGCGGCTTCGCCGGCACCGATTCGAAGCTTTTCACTCCCAACGGCGACCAGGGACTTCTGAATGTAGTACTGTTAGGCGCTACGGCTGCCGCCACCGCCGGTACCATCCAAGGCGGTTATTCGTTCTACAACGGCACGACCGTGCCCACCGGCAGCGCTTTTCTTGCCACCATCAACGGCGTACAGCTGAAAGTGACGACAACCGCTACCTTCAACAACACCTCCTGGATGTCGTCCGACGCTACGACCCTCCAAACAGATATCAACGCCGCAATTAGCGCCTATAATACTAACGCCGGCGCAAGCTCCGGCCAGCCGGGCTTTATTGACAACGTCGTCGTCAATGCCACAGCGGACGGTCGCTTCCAGGTGCTCAGCGAAAGCGGCCCGATGAGCTTTGCCGATACCAACGGCAACACCTTCACCACCGACCTGGGACTTGACGCGGCAAGCTCCGCCTCTAGCGCCAACGGCGGCATGACATTCCAGATCGGGGCCAACGCCGGCCAGACGCTGAACTTCGGTATCAACGACATGCGGACCGCGGCCCTCGGCCTGTCCTCTGTCAGCATCGACACAATAGCCCAGGCCTCCAGCGCCATCAGCGCCGTCGACGCCGCCACCGCCAAAGTGTCGGCGGAACGGTCGAAGCTCGGTGCCATCCAGAACCGTCTGGACCACACCATCAACAATCTGGGAACATCTTCTCAAAACATCACCTCTGCCGAGGCCAGCATCCGCGACGTGGATATGGCAGAAGAAATGACCACCTTCACCAAAAACAATATTCTCCAGCAGGCCGCTCAGGCAATGCTGTCCCAGGCCAACCAACAGCCGCAAGGCGTCCTCCAGCTGTTGCGGTAACAGGCTTTGATTACGAGTGTTTTAAAAAGGCGCTGGTCATAATGGCCACACTGCTGACAAAGACCATGATCAAAGAGGCTTTGCGGAAGGTCTCGGCGTCAATGCGGTGAAAGAATTTTTCCCCAAGGACAAAGCCGATATAGAGGGCCGGGATGGACTCGAGGGTGTGAAGCCATAGTTCACCCATGACGAGGGTTCCGGCAACATAGGAAATGATGATCGAGGCAATGTTGATCAAGAGAAAATAGCGGGTCAGGTTGGCGCGGAAAACCGCTTTGTTTTCGTCGGCCTTGGCGTTCAGGTAGTACAAGATCACCGGGGGACCGTTAATCCCGGTGGTAGTGGCGAGAAAGCCGCTTGTCCAGCCGACAATGGTTTCGGTAAACTTATGATGTTTTACCGTGACGGTGAAATCCTTCCACATGGCGGCAGTGGCTAACAGCAGCACAATTCCCATGAAGATCTTCAGCCCGTCGCCACTGATCATTGTCATCATATAGGCTCCTGGGATAGCCCCGATTACGCTGGCGGTGATCAGCGGCATGATGGCTTTGAAGGAGCCTTCTTTTTTTATCACCCGCAACAGAAAAAGCCGGATGATGAGTCCTGTTACGATAACCAGCATTACCGTTTCTTTTGCGCCCAGCACCAGGGCTAAAAGGGGTACGGTGATGATGGCATAGCCAAAGCCGGTCACTGTTTGCAGGAAACTGGATAATACAAACACAAAAAAAATATAGAGCTCGATTAACATTGTATCTGATCCTCTCGCCCCCCAGGGGAATTGTATTACTCTAAATTCGACAGGAACTTTGTGTCCTTCCTGCCCAAGCGCCGTTTTTACGAATTGAGCCAATAAAAAAGAGCCTGAGGCTCTTTTTTTGTTGCTATTTGCTGATTTTTTCCACCGTTTCCACCTGGTACATACAGCCGCCATAGGAGTTGAGATCTTTTTTGACCGCCTCTTCGCCTGCGGCGCCGGGGGTGAGGTAGAGCTCAAGCTGAACCTGGCCGAAAGCGGAGGGGGCGCTGCCGGCGGCGATACCCAGCACCGGCAGGGAGGAGTTGGCGCGGATGTGGCTGATGATGTCGGCGGCAGGGCGCTCGGTGTTGCCGATTTTTACCTTGAATCCTTCGCGGTTTTGTTGATTGGTCATGCTGCTTCGCCTCCTTGTTCTTATTATTCTTTTCGGCGGCGGCTGCGACTATCCTCCCGACTGGGCGTTAATAAAACAAAAGGAGTGGCGGGCCACTCCTTTTGCAGGTGGGTTTCTAGAGGTCTTGCCACAGGGTGTTGAGGGGTTTGGCTTCGGCGTGGTGGATGTAGTGGCTGACGGCGGTATCCAGGGCCTCGACGACTTTTTGCGGCAGATCGATGAACTCGCAGCCGTAGAAGTAGCCGTCATGGCGCACCGCCTTGGCCACCGCGAAGGCCCGCGTCCATTCAAACGGGAAGTGGACGATCAGCGGGACGTTCATCGGCACATTGCGGGTCGACCAGAGCAAAATGCCGCCGACGCTGATGTTGAGAGCCCTGGCAGTCCAGGTGTTGCCGCTGCCGGCATCGATTTCGACGGTGACCGGGAAATCGACGCCAGCCCGGCTGAACTGGCGATTGCCTGAGGATTGCATGGGTCTCCCTCCTCTAGATTTCGCTAAAAAACGGGGCGTTCCGACATGTTGTCTGTCCATTATATCAGAAAATTCAATCAATGGCAATGGAGTGCAACCAGGTCGGTTCGCCTGCGATAAGGCTGGTTATGGCCAGGGTGGCCTTAGTGATAGATAGCCAGGGTAAAAATAACGGAGGTGGTTGAATTGTCTTACTCAGTGATCGATGCTTCCCGGCCGATGGGCACAGAGAAGGGAAAGATGCTGGATGATTACATCCGGGAATTCAAGGAGCAGGTGGTCGAAAATCTCGAGCTTTTGAGCGGTTATCCTGACGTGGTGGCCGTCATTCTGCCAGCCTGGTCGACGGCTGGCCGGCCGTCAGGGACCCTCGCCGAGCGTCTGGTGGGCTACAACACCGACACCAGCCGGATCGAGGTGGTGTCCGGCGGGGTGTGGACGACCCTGCCCCTCAAGGCTGATGATTCGCAGACAGTTTCAGGCGGCATCAGGGTGACGGTCAACGACAGCGCCCCGGCCAGCCCGGTGGCGGAAAAGGAGCTGTGGCTGGATACGGCGAGCAAGCTGGTGAAGGTGTACCGGGGCGGGGCCTGGGTATCGCTGGGGGCGGTGTATCAGTAAGGATGGCAAAGAAACCTTTTAATGAAGTCTATGAATGTGACAGTGTAACCATGAATGTAACCAACGCCTGTAATTTGACCTGCAGCTATTGCTATGAAAAGGACAAAGACAGCCGGATGATGACCCCGGCTGAGGCGGTGGCTATTTTGGATGCCGTTTACCGCCGTCCGGCGAGCGGTGATTTCATGGTCAATATTTTTGGCGGCGAACCGCTCTTGGCCTGGGAGACTATCGCCACTCTCGCCAGGCATATCCGCGAGCGGGGCTATCAGGCCAAGCTAGGCATTACCACCAATCTGACCCTCTTGACTGAGGCGATGATTGATGCCATCGAAGAATATGAAATTGCCCTTTTGGTGTCGCTGGACGGGGTGAAGGAGGTCCATGACCGGGGCCGCTCTGGCAGCTACGACATCGTGGTGGGCAACCTCAAGCGGCTGCTGAAACGCAGGCTGCACTACCTGGTGCAGGTGAGGATGACGGTGACGCCGGACGGGGTGGACCGACTGTTCGACGGGGTGAAATCGCTGGTGGATCTCGGGGTGGACAATGTGGCCCCCTGCCTGGTGACCGATCAGGAGTGGAGCGCTGCCCAGCTCGATGAGCTAAAGAGTCAGGCGGGGCAGCTTTATGACTGGTTTCTCGCCATTGCCGGCGACCCGGACAATAAACGCAATATCGCCGTCAAACTGGTGGATGACTATATGCTGGCCGTGTTGTCGCCGGTGCTGATCGAGCGGCAGATGTGCGGCATCGGTACAAAGCGCTGGTGCACTGTCGGGCCGGGCGGCGACATTCTGCCCTGCCATCAGCAGCATACCAACCTTACGGTGTATGCTGCCCAGCGGATCGGCAACCTATTCGGCGAGGTGGATGAGGCCAAGGTGACTGACGCGGCCCGTCCCAGGCGGCTGAAGGAGGAATGCCGGAGCTGCGACGGGGTGAATGTCTGCCGGGGGGGCTGCCCGTCGGAAAATCTGCTGCAGAGGGGCGATTTTTTCACCCCCACGGCGGCCCACTGCGCCACAGTCAAGGTGCTGACCAAAGTGGCCCACGCCCGCCAGCAGGCGGTGATGGCGGCGGGGAACCTCAGGCCGCGTCTCCTCAACCTGCTCAAAACCAATCTCAGGCTAAAGGCTTATTTCGATGAAGTGGTGGCCCGGACCGATATCGCCGATTTCGATTTTCCCGTCATCCTGGCCGCTTTCGCCCAGCGGCTGGCTGAAAACAAGGGACTGATCCTGCCGGCCTTTGCCGAGTACTACCGGGTGAGTCTCAGGCCGCTAGAAATGCTATTAGGAGGAATGCCAAGTGCCGACACGGGGCAATAGCGTCAACTACACCATTCCCGCCGTCACCGCCGGGGCCAGCCGGGTGACGGTGGCCGACCTGGCGGGGATGTGTGACATCATGGTGACCAATGAAAACGAGCTGAACGGGGTCAGCAATGTCTTTGTCAACAACGACCGGGCGGGGTGCAGCCAGACCCGAGACTCGCGCCTGCCAGGCAATTCGGCCTATCTTTCGAGCGCCCAGCAGGCTAAAGCCGCCCTGGTGAGCGGCAATCACATCAAAGCCGCCGACTTGAACGGTGTGGTCGGCTGCCTGAATACCCTGGCCGCCAAGTTTCGGACAAGCGGCCTCTTTTCCGGTCCGGCCGACGTCACCGGCGCCGCCAGCGGCGACACAATGACTGCCGCCAGGCTGGGGCAGCTCACAACCAGCCTGGGGATCATCTCCACCAACCTGGACAGCAAAAACGGCTGGTGGGACTCGTCCGACTACTGCAATATCAACTGCCAGGTTTCCTGCCAGGCGGTCTGCCAGCACTCCTGCCAGAGCTGCAACACCAGCCAGGGCCACAATCAGAATTGCGGGGGATGGTCGTGATTGTTTAGCACCATAAAAGAGATCACCTTTAAGATTTCCTCGTACTGCAACCTGGACTGTGTCTACTGCTTTCAGACCGGGGAAAGCAAGGCGCGGGACAGCCGTTTTGCCCTATACGATGAGCTGGCCGAGTTTATGGCCGGACTGCCGCTGGCCGAGCGGGTGGAGGTCAAGCTGACCGGCGGCGAGGCGTCGCTTTTTCCTGACGACATCTGTATGGCCTATAAAAAACTGAAAAAGGTGGAGAAATACGCCGACACCCGCCTCCATTTCACCACCATCACCAACGGCAGCAACCTCGAAGTGCTGCTGGCCCTGATGAAGGAGGGAATCCTCGACCCCTGGGGCTGCAAGGTGTCCTGGGACGGGCTGTATTCGGCCTCAAAGTCGCGGCGGCCAAAAGACAAAGCCTTTGACGACGCCTTTTTCAATGACAAGATCAGGCTGCTGGGGGCCAGCGGTCTGGGGGACGAGGTGCTGGTGCGGATGGCGGTGACGCCGGACACGGTGGACAGCCTCTGCGCCAGCCTGGTGTTTTGCCTGGACCACGGCTGCACAAAATGGGAGTACTATTTCCTCACCGACTGCGAGGACTACCGCACACCAGAGTTCGCCGCCGCCTTTAAGGCGCAAATCCGCCTGATCGCCGCCGAGTACAACCGGCGGCCTTTTAATTACTACAACTGGGACACCCTGGCCTTTACCGAGCTGGTGCTGCCGAAAGACGATAAGACCAGACTGCGGTCGATCGGCTGCCGCCACCTGGGGCGGTCGCTATATGTAGCTGAAAACGGCGACGTCTACCCCTGCGGTTTTTTCTACCCTGACAGCGTCTATGGCTTCAGCCAGTACAAGCTGGGCAACATCAAGGACGGTTTTCGGCGGGAGGTGGTGGAGAAGTTTATTGGCGAGTATCTCGCCCAGCCGATGTGCGACTGGCAGCAGTGCGCCAACCTCCACTGCTTCGAGTGCCCGGCTCTGACGAAATACCGCACCGGCCATATGAACCACAAGCTGTGCCAGGCCTGCGACCTCCGCGACATCGAGCGCCAGGTCTTTCACGCCACCCAGCGGCTGGATATCGATCCGGCGGCGGTCTGGCGGACCTTTGACTATGCTCAGGAGTGGAGCGTGCAGCCTGCGGCGGCCGGGCGGCTGTGGAGGGACAAATGAAGCGGGAAGCTTATCTGATGCTGACCGAGTTTTGCCCCAACCGCTGCGACTACTGCTATATCAAGGCCAAAGACAGCCGCGCCGCCATGTCGATGGCCACAGTGGACGCCATCATGGCTGAGCACAAGCCCTGGCGGGTGGTGTTTTTCGGCGGCGAGCCCCTGGTCGAACTCGACCTGATGGAAGAGATTCTGGCCAAATATCACGGCCGCTGCCGCTTTCAGCTGGTGACCAGCGCCATGGTCAACTATGAGCGGTTTATCAGCAAAGTCCACCGCCGTTATCCTTTGGATGAGATCCAGGTCTCGTGGGATGGGGTGGGCAACGCCAGCCGCCTGTCAGCCGACGGAGTCAACCGCCAAGACGAGGTCTATCGCAAAATCTTGTGGACGGCGGCCCAGGGGGTGGGCATCGACGTCAAATGTGTGCTTAACAATCTCAATATATACAGTATGTATGATACTTATAGAGAGTTTCGCCGCCTGGAGAGCCTCGGCATCCGGGGCGAGTTCGTGGTGGCCCACCGTGAGGAGATCAGCGAGGACTTTTTCCGCGAGTTTGAGCGCCAACTGCCGCTGTGTTTGGACCCGGCGGGGCGGATTTCAGTCGAGTTTTTGAACCGCATCCTGAACGTCATCCAGCGCAGCCGGACGGTGGCCTCGTGCGACGCCGGGCAGTATCTGGTCTTTCGCCCCGACGGCGGGCTCAGCCATTGCACCATCCTGTCCCAGTATTACCCGCGCGCATTCAGCGCCGGGGAACTGGTGGCGCCGTGTACGCACCCCGACTGCGCGGCCTGCGAGCTGGCCATCCTCTGCGACGGCGGCTGCCGTTATGAGCGGGTGGCAGTCTACGGCGAGGGGTGGCGGGAGAACTACTGCCCTCACACCTGCCGCCTCAACCGGATTTATCACCGCGTCATCCGGGGCTGGCAGGACGGTATGCCGCCTGCGGTACGGCTGGGCTTCAACCAAACCCTGCTGCGTTATCTCGATTTTATGAAAACCTATAAGGGGATGGGACTATGAACAATTTTTTGCCTGAGCGGATTTATGAGCGGGTCCGGGACTGGCCTGGGTATCTTGAACTGGACGATTTTATCAACCGGGCCAAGGAGACGGAAGACATCGTCGAGTTTGCCCTGGCTGACGGGGTGCTGGTCGAAACGCACCCGGAAAAACTCGGCGAACTGGAGGCCATCATTGCCGCCGCCTGTCCCGAGTATCTTCTCCAGTACCGGGTGATGCATATGGAGAGCGCGGCAGAGCTCAAGGCCGCCCTCGCCGAGGCCACCGACGCCGAGACCCGGCTGATGATCTACCAGGAGTTATACAGCCTGCAGGAGGCGGACTATGAAGACTGGATCGGCTGCTTTTTGGCCGAGTACCGGGAGGCGAGCGGCGGGCCGCTGTCAGCCAAGCTGCACCTCGAATATCTGCTGTTCTCCGGGTATCGCTACCGCCGGGGGCTGGTGGCGTCGCCCACGGCAGTGGCCGATTTCCTCACCTTTTTGGATGCCGTCATCGCCCCCATCCAGGGTAAAGTTCCGGCCGATACCCTGGCCCAGATGCGGCTCCACCAGCTTAGCCTCTTTCTTGCCGACCTCTGCCGGGTAGAGCAGGAGGCGGCAAAGGCGGCGGCCCTGATCAAGCCCTATACATTGAAACCGCCGCCCTTTGACCGGCGGCGCTACAGCTATCACGTCATGGAGTTTTGCGACCGGTTGTTTGAAATCCATTTCGCCGCCCGGGATTTCGCCGCAGCCCGCCGGGTGGCGACCTATCTTGTGGCCTATATCAACCGGGGGCTGGCTGATAAGAAACAGCTGATCGCCGGGCTGAATTTCTACGACTTCAACTACGCCCTTCCTTTTTTGGCACTGCTGGCCAAATACCGCCAACTGGGCGAGGCGGTGCCTGCCCTAGGGGTGGACTTTGCCAATCTCACCGACCGAGAAGAAGCCTTTATCGCCGCACCCGACCTGGCGGCTCTCGCCACCGAGTCGGGGATCGAGATTTTCCGCGCCGCTGCGGTGGCCGACGACCTGGCCCGGCGCACCGCCGCCGTTCGCCAACACCTGGAAGGCAATCATGACACCTATGCGGCCTTCAACATGTGGCTGGAAAACTATCAGGCCGACAGGCCGAAAAAACGTCCCGGCCCGAGAGATCGCCTGGCGGCCCGGCACGAGGCCGACGCCCGGGCTGAGGCGATGGTGTAATATGACGCTGGGTGAAATCCCCGCAGTCAGCGGGGCGGTGTCCCTGCCAGGCGGTGCAAGTGTGGCTGCCAGCCTGGTGAATCTCAGGCAAACCCTGGCCGATGCAGGCCGGTGGGGCGGCGGGCGGTGCGCCGCCTGTCAGCTCGCCTGCCAAGGGGCCTGTCAAAATGCCTGCCAGTACTGCTATGGCGGGCAGGTCTCAGGCTACGGCTGGACGGCGGGGGAATAGCAAGGAAAAAGCCGGCCCGTCAGGGTCGGCTTCATTTTATCTCAGCCAATACATTGTTTGAGTACCCGTAAAACATTGCCGCCCATATAGGCAGCTACGTCGTCTTTCGACAGCCCGACCTCCAGCATGGCAGCGGCCAAGTTGCCGATATCTCTTTCGTCACGATACCCTTCGACCAGATTGACGATGTTGCCGCCGCCGTCAGTGCCGAGGCCAACATGTTCGATGCCGAGATTCTGTTTCATCTCTACAATTTCTTTGGCCCAGTCCGCCACGGTTTTTCGGGGCAGAGTTTTGTAGGCATACGGCCAGGTGCAGGTGACGCCGCCAGTCCGCGCCACCAGCTCCATTTCCTTCCACGGTCTCATCCGGCTGCGTTCATGATCCCCGGCGCAGGGGTTGGTGTGGGAGTCGATCACCGGCTTGGTGACAACCAATAAGATATCTCTGAAGGTGGTGGGGCCGGCGTGGGCCACATCGACCACCATGCCGATCTCTTCCATTCTGCCGATGGCTTTGTAGCCGAAATCGCTGAGGCCGCCCCGGTACGGGCCAGGGTCTGAACCAGGCCAAACCCTCATGATGTCGCCGATTTCGTTGTTTTGGTAATGGACCAGCGTCGTCATCCGCACACCCATTTTATAAAACTCGTCGATCTTGTCCAGCCTGCCTTCAAAGGCATCGCCGCCCTCGATGGCCAAAATGGCCCCCGGGACGCCAGTATTGCCGCTTGCAGGCGGGATATCCGCGCTTTTTAACACCAGTTTTACCTTCCGGTCCTTGATAATACCGTTCAGCCACCAATCAAGCTGTTGTTTCGTGTGCTTGGAAGCCGAGGGACGGGTGACATTGTGAAAGATGTTGTCGCCGACAGCCGAAAAGAAGCTGGCCGCCATGTTTGCTGCTTTCATATAGCGGTAGCTTGACGAAGCATCGGACCAATGCGCGTAATCCATATCAGGATGGGCGTGGGCGTCGATAATCTGCACTCCTGACAGCGCATCGAAAGCAGCGGCAGCGATCAGATCATATTGAGTCAATAAATTGCCCCCGAAGGCCATGGCTGCGCCGGCCATCGCAGTTTTCCGTAAAAATTCGCGTCTATTCACAGCATAACCCCCAAAATAATTGCAAATATCTTAAGTTTCCGGAGCCTGATTTCCTTTTTCTGACCTATTTGGCTGTTAATAGCAATATTTTACCAGTTTACTTACCTCAGGTCTAGAAAAAATTACCCAGACGGCCTGGCGGGCAAAAAAAATCCCCCGCTCGGGGGAGTGTCTATTCTTTGACTGACGGATCAGGCCATTTGAATTCTTCGGCCGGGGAGGTCAGGATATCCTGCCAGATGTCGGCGAATTCGTGGTAGCGTTCATTGGTCTCGTGGCCTGGTCCGCGGCGGAAAATGGTCAGATCGGTCAGGAGGTTTTTATCGGCGTGCTTGTTGACCAGTACCAGGTAGTATTCAAGATCGGAGTCGACATGACGGAGCATGCCGCCGCGAAAGTTGCCGGCGCAGGTTTCGGCCGGAGTAAAGGCAGTGAAGAGGACCTGGCTCCAGTCCGGGCAGTGACGGCCCCGTACGGTGAGGAAGAGGCTGTCGGTGACGCCGCCGGAGACCCAGGCGAGGATCTCGATATCGCCTTGGCGGCCTTCGTAGAGGACGTCGGTGCCTTCTGTCCGGGAGGGCTTGAGGTAGGCCGCCTTGACGAAAGGCTGCCCAGGTTTGGCGCTGGCCAGAATGAGCTGAAGATCGCTAACGTCGCTGGCCTGGGCGGGCAGGGAGAGGAGAAAAAGGAGCAGCAGGGTGAGCAGCAGGGCGGCCGGAAGTTTAAGCGGCATGAGATACTCCTCCATTATGGTAAAATGGGGAAAAAGCCAGAGACAGCAAGGCATCGACCGCATGATCGTTCATCAGCATAGTTCGCCGCGCGCCGGGTAAATCCTGCTGACAGGCCGGACGGCGAGAACAGCTGGCCGCCAGCGAGAATGCTTTATTTGACAAAAAGAGGTATTATGTCTATGCGTGTCGAATAATGGGAATATTGGGCATCTTTACTAAGGTGAGTGGCGTTATGTTTTCGATACATCGTTTAGCCAGCCGGATAGAGGAATGGGGAAAACACCAGCGGATCAGTCTGTATATGGGGCTTATTGCCCTGGGGCTGATTGCCGTGATGTGGCTTTTTACTTTGTCCAGGGTGAATTTTGAGCATGAGACGGAAATCCAGTCGGTCATGCGGGCGAACGGCAATCTGGCGATGGCTTTCGAGGAAAATGTCCGCCAGGAACTCAGGCAGATGGATGAGGTGTTGCTCTACCTCAAAGGCGAGTATGAGAAAAACGGGCGGATCACGCCTGTCATGCTCAGCCGGATCGAGTCAACAAAATCGTTGCCGGTGGTTCATATATCGTTAACCGATGCCCAGGGCAGGTATGTTGTGAGCAGCCGACCGGATTTTGTCGGACTAGATATTTCCGCAGGGGATGTGTTTGTCGCGCTGTCCCAGCCCCAGGGCCAGCAGCCCTATATTGCCAAACCTACAATCGGGCGGATCACAAAACAGTGGCTGTTCCATGTAGCCCGCAGACTCAACAATCCGGACGGAAGCTTTGCCGGTGTGGCGGTAGTGGCGGTGGACAACAGCTATTTTGCCGATTTTTATCGCAAGATGCAGCTTCCCAAAGAGTATCTGATCGCGCTGACAGGCCGGGACGGGATCATCCGGCTGCGGCAGATGGGCGAGCGGTCAGACGCCGGGATGGATATTTCGCAAGCGCCGATGTTTCGTTATGTGGAGCAGGCTCCTTCCGGCGCCTATGTCGGGGAGGGGATAGTGGACAAGGTCCGGCGGATTTTCAGTTACCGGGCGATGCCCGACTATCCGCTGGTTTTGTCGGTATCGGTGTCCAAGGCCGAGGCGTTGAACGATTTTTATCAACGGCGGGACCGGTATTATACCACTGCGACGGTGGCCAGTCTGGTGCTGGTCGGGGTTTTCGGGCTGCTGATCTGGGTGGTGGAGGCCCTGCGCCGGAGCAGGACTGAGCTGGAACGGCGGGTGGTGCAACGGACCAGCGAGCTGGAGGACGCCAACGAAGAACTGCAGGCGGTGAACGAGGAGCTCAAACGGCTGTCGCTGGTGGATGGGATGACCGGGCTAGCCAACCGGCGTTATTTTGACGACTATCTGCAGCACGAGTGGCGGTCGGCGCAGCGGCGGAAGAAACCGCTGGCGATGATCATGGGTGATGTGGACTTTTTCAAAAACTATAACGATATTTACGGACACCAGTTTGGCGACGAGTGTCTGAAGTCCATCGCCGCTGCTCTGCGCAACGGGGTGGAACGGTCCACCGACCTGGTGGCGCGCTACGGCGGCGAGGAGTTTGCGATCATTTTGCCGGATACCGACGCCCAGGGGGCGCTCTTTTTGGCTGAGAAGCTGCGGAGTGAGATCGAGGCTCTTGGAATGGAACACCGGCAGTCGCCGGAGGGGCATGTCACCATTAGCCTGGGGGTGGCGGCAATTGTGCCAAACAAGAAGTCAGGTCCGATGGGGCTGATCACGGCGGCGGATATGTCGCTGTATCAGGCCAAGCAGGCCGGCCGCAACTGTGTCAAGCTGGCCGAGTCGCTCGATAAACTAAATAGCGAAAACTAAAACGCCGGCCCAGATAGGGTCGGCGTTTTAGTTTATGGCGTCAGTACAGGGATTCGATGGTTTTCATGGTCAGAGTGAGGGTCTCGTTGACCGGAGTCGGGATGCCGAGTTTGCGGCCCTCGAGGATGACCGCGCCGTTGATGGCGTCGATCTCGGTTTTGCGCTTGTGGAGGACGTCCTGGAGCATGGGGGATTGGTATTCCTGCATGGATTCGGCATAGGACAGCATTTCCTGGGCGCAGTTGGGATAGAGGAGGGGAATGCCAGCGGCGGTGGCCACGGCGGCGACTTCGGCTACTGCCATTCGCGCCAGACGGACGGCTTCGGGCCGCTGGAGGAATTTTCTGTTGGTGGCCCGGGTGATGGCGGTGACGGCGTTGAGTCCGGCGTGGATGGACAGTTTGCTCCAGAGGAGTGACGCGACATTGTTTTCAATGACCGCTGGCAGACCGGCGCGGCTCAGGATGGCGGCCACTGTGCTCAGACGCGCGTCCGAGCCGCCGGTCCAGGAGGCGATATGGGTATTTTTGATGCCGCTGTGCATGACCAGTCCGGGTTCCAAGACGCTGGCCCCCATCAGGGTGGTTCCGACCAGCAGGCGTTGGGGTCCGAGCATTTCGGCCAGCTGTTCGAGGTTGCCCAGGCCGTTTTGCAGGCTGAGGACGATGGTCTCGGGTTTTATGAAGAGTTCGGCAAGCATGGCGGCCTCGGTGGTCTGGGTGGCCTTGACGCAGATGAGGATCAGGTCGCTGGGGCCGACGTCGTTGGCGTCGATGGTGGCGCGCGGCTGGGCTACAAATTTGTCGGAGGAGGAAATCAGGGAGAGACCGGCGCTATTGATCTTGATGGTATGCTCTTGCCATGTGTCCAGCAAAGTCACGGTTTCGCGGCCCTTGGCCAGATAGCTGCCATACAGGCAGCCCATCGCCCCGGCACCGATGATGGCGATTTTCACAGCCACACCTCCTGCTGATTAGAATATTCACTCAATTCGTCGCTGCGCAGTTGTCTTCCTTTTTGTGCAATTAATAACTTACTTATGTCCAGGTTGCGGGACGGTTATGCCTGCGCTTTTGGGAGAAATTATCTGCGGTGCTTGATAGGCCGAAAAACGTGGCCGGCAAATCCCGGGTTAATGTCCCGCCTGGTTATTGTTCGGTTTATTAGGCTCATTTACATTCCGAAAACTGGCGGGAGCGGGAGCTTGTCCTGCATTTTGCGGGATAGTGCCTACGCCAAACAGAAAGTCGGTGTTTGGTACTGGCGGTCTGGCTATAGGTGTTGAAAATAGGTATGCGCCTCCAGGAACAGCTGTTAGATTGCGCAGTTTGACCATGGCCGTACGCTGGTCCGGGGAAAGGGTTTTGCTGACCTCGGCAAACCGGGAGGCATAAAGACAGGATAGCTGACCATCCAGTTCGCCATAACGCTTGATGAGGGAATATATTTTTTCTTTATCTATTGTTTGTCCTGTCATGGCCTGGCGCAGTTCGGTTGCCACCGCTGCGCGGATGGTTGCAATTTCTTTCATGACCCCGCGTTGTTCGTCAATGATGCTGGTAATCCGTTGTCGTTGCGTTGGACTTAGCAGATTTAAAAATTCCTGTCCGCTGTCGCCGGTGATGGCAGTGCTGATGAAATAGTTGGGGTTGTTCATGGCAGGATAATCTTTCATGAAAAAGCCGCCAAAATATGTGCCGTGACGCTCGGGGCAGAAATAGGTATCAGCATTAGCGTTGCCTTTATACCAGGAAAAAAGCTCGCTGGCATACGTCATCACCGCGACAAACTGCATATTGGTCAAACCTCGTTTAAGGTTTTCGTCTTCAGGCATATCAGGCCATGATGCCGAATTATTAAAATTCATTTTGGCAAGGTAGGCCTTTTGTTCTGCAGTGAACGAGGCGATGATTCCGCCCGCGACCTCAGCCCGCCGGACCGTTAGCTGGGCATCGAGGGCATAGAGATTTCCGGTGTAGGCTTTGACGGCATCAGAGCTCAGTCCAGCTGCACCAGGCGGGAGCCTGCCCTCCAAATTCCGGCGGAAGGCGGTCATTAGAGGGAACCGGTTATAGGCAAAATTGATAAAAAGAGACTCTTGTTCTTTGGCAAGAGCGATCAAGTTCGCTTTTTGATCAGCGGTTAAAATTTTCAATACATTATTAGCTGCTTTGGAAAGAAATGTCGTGTTATGGCCATAACCAGCGGTATCCACGTCGCGCATATATTGAAATCCGAAAAAATCGGCGACTTTGCCTGGCGGCATAAAAGTATCGGCTCCTGCGCTGCCGGTGATGAACGCCAGGCCGCTGAAGGCTATGGTGCTAAGCTGCGCCTTGTCAGACATCGCCTGTTCCAGCGAGTACCCTCTGGTTTGTTGCGCCGGGCGGCTGCTGTTGCTATCTGCTGCCTTGCCGCAGCCGGACATGAAAATACTGGATGAGAGGACCAATGCCAAAACGTTCAGTAAAATTTTGTTCACGGCAATCTCCCTTTCAACACATGATGAAAAGTAAGTGAGCAGCCATCCCGTTTGCTTTAGGCGTAGAATATTTAATCGAAATATGTCTAAATTTGTCTAATTGCTTTCATCATGCCATATTGGCAACCGATTTTCAAGTCCTGCCTTTTCCAGATAAATTATTCATGTGACAAAAAGACCTCGCTGTTTGGGCTGCTGCCTTTTCACCGAGGTCTTTCATCTATATAAATATGGTTTTCCTTCTTCGAAATTTACGCCGCGCGGACAGAGCTTTGTTCGCACGCGCCCTAGGGCTTGCCGGCGAAGCTTGGGGCACGTCCCCGACGGTGCATCCGTGCACCGGTGGTGACTGCCGCATCGTCCTGATGCGGCTCCCCTGCGCTTTCGCCGCCTACGCCCAAGGGCGCGTAGCTCTCGCCGCAAAGCCGCGGCTGGCCTAAATTTCCTGTGAGTTAGGGGACGCTGGGCGCGGACGGGGGGAAGCAGAAGCTGATTCCCCGGCAATAGAGAAACAAAAATCCCGCAGCGTGTGCCGCGGGATTTGCTGTGGGATGATTATTTGTTCAGGGCTTGACCGGCTTTGGTCATGTTTTGGAAGAGGGCGGAGATTTGGCTGGAGGCTACGGTGACGGCGTAGTTGACGCCTTCGGCTTTGCAGCGGGCCAGGTCTTCGGTGCTGTTGGCCAGGGTGCCGATCCAGATGCCGAGTTCCTTGCCTTGGCGGTACATATCGGCGATGGCTTTTTTGACTTCGGGATGATTGGCGCCTTCAGCTTTATAGCCCATCGAGACCGACAGGTCGGTTGGCCCGATGAAGATCATGTCCACTCCCGGCACAGAGGCGATTTCGGCAAAGTTCTTCATCGCTTCCGGAGTTTCGATATGAACGATGACCAGGGTGTTGGCATCAGCGGCATCCAGGTATTCGATGCCTTTGTCGTGGCCAAACCGGGCGGCCCGTACCGAATACGCCGTGCCCCGGGTGCCTTTAGGCGGGTATTTGGCTCTTCTTACCGCTGCTTCGGCGTCAGCCTTGCAGTTGACCATCGGAACGACAACGCCTGCAGCGCCGCGGTCAAGGGCCTTTTGGATGGAGGTGGGATCGTAGTTTACCCGGACCAGCGCCGGGATGTTGGCTAGCTCGGCGGTACGGACCAGGTCTTCGATTTCCGAATAGCTGAAGGCGCCGTGTTCGTCGTCGATGCAGATGTAGTCCAGTCCTGCGTAGCCGAGGATTTCGACCAGCGCCGGCGCGTAGAAATTCACAAAGGTACCGACCGCCATTTCACCGCGCTGCATTTTCTCTTTTAACGGATTTTTCTTCATGATACACACTCTCCTTTAGTCGTTCGAAGCTTATTTACTATATATTTACCATTACAGCGCGATCTCCTCCATAAATTTACCATTGTCTGACTTTGATCTGGTTCTATTATCGTCCGGCTCAGCGAAAAAGCCTTCCGGACGACCCGGAAGGCTTTGGTTTTGTGCTTTATGCGAGGTGTTGACGGTGGCGTTTTTTTTCGTCATACATCTTGTTGTCCGCCTCGGAGTAGAGTTCAGCCATGCCGATGCTGCCGTCCGGCCGCCAGGCACAGCCTACCGACAGGCGCAGAGCGGGGGTACGTTCCCTAAAGCTATTTTCCACCCCGGCGTAGATGGCAGCCACCATGGCATGTGTTTCTTCCTCTGAGCCGTCTGGCAGGAAAATGACAAATTCATCGCCGCCCACCCGGGCCAGGGCCCGCTGTCCGGCCGCACCGGTGAGCACCTGGGCGGCATCCTGCAGCAGCTGGTCTCCGGCCGGATGGCCCCAATGGTCGTTGACGGTTTTCAGGCCGTCGATATCGCAGACGATCACGCCGCAGATTTCCCCTGACAGTTGTAGTTTTCCCATTTCCAGCTCGAAATAAGTACGGTTCTTTACCGCGGTGAGACTGTCGTGAAAACTGAGAAAATGGAGCTGGGCCTCGGCGGCCTTGCGTTCGGAAATATCGGTGTAGATGGCGTAATACAAGGTGCGTTCGCCGAATTGCCGAAAAGAGAAGCGCGCGATTGATACCGGAGCGAGCGATCCGTCCTTGCGGAGGCGGGTCGTTTCCTCGCGGGCCGAGTCGCCATCTTCGAACAGCAGTAGATGTTGGCTGATATCGGCAATTTCATCTGTGATCAAAAAGTCGAATATTTGCCGGTCAATGATATCAGCCAGTGTATAGCCGAAAATGGCGGTAAAGGCAGGGTTGACGTTGAGTACCCGCATTTCTTCGTCAAAAATCAGGATGCCTTCCGGGCTGTTTTCAAACAGCTTTTCAAACCGGACCTTTTCCAGCTCCAGCGCTTTGGTGCGGTCCTCCACCATTTGTTCCATATTCGAATTGAGGTTTTCGATGTTTTCCGCCATCTGGTTGACCCCGGTCAGCAGGCTGCGGAATTCATCTTCACCCTGGACGCCGACCCGTTCTTTAAACCGCCCCTGGCCTAACGCCGCGGTGACACTCGCCAGATCGCGCAGCGGGCGGAGCAGGCGGGCTGATAAATACACTGTCCCGCCGAGGGCGATGGCTAGAGACAGCAAGAATACCGTGATCATGACCGAAGTTGAAAGCGACTGGTGCTGCCGGGCGCTTTCCTTTAGCTGCTCATCGGCAGCTTGCTCCAGTGTCAGCATGTCGCTGGCGGCGGTTTCCAGCAGATATTCATTACTGCGCTGCCGGTCCTGGAGTGCTTTCAGCTTGTCCAGCACCAAAAGATAATCACTGGCGATAATGCCGGCATGGGCGCCGGCCAGCCGGACCTCGGTATTGCCTCCGGCCTGGCGCAGACGGTCGGTGAGTGCCGCAACCTCGCGCCCGGCCAGTACCGCAGCCACCCGGTCGCCCTCGCTGCCCCCCTGGCCGCTTTTAGCGAGCAGCAAAAACCAATAAAACTGGTTGATATCGGCGTCTTTGGTCGGCCAGTACATCGTCCGCAGCTCGCCGACCGTCGCCAAAAACTCCTCGTTCAGCCGCGAACCTTCGCTCTGCAGGGCGCGGTGCTGGTCTTCGTAGATGACATACTGAGAAAAAGTGCTGGTATAGCGGTCCAGCGCGCCGGCCATATTCGGCCAGACTTTCACAGACAGGGACGAATCCCGCCGGACGGTTGTCAAAAGATCGCGGGCTTCTTCCAGTTCTTCCGCAGCCAGTACGGCGAAGCGCCGCTCGCCGGTCAGGGCATAGGTCTTTTCGTTCATGCGGGCGGTGACCGTCATTTCAAGCACATGCTCCACAGCATGCCATTCGGAAAAGCGGACACTCAGCTCCTGCAACGCGAACCAAGCCACAGCACCGTGCAGCAAAATGAGCGACAATAGCAGAATGAAAACCCCGCTCAATTTTTGGCGAAACGATAGATTCTTCACCGCGAAAATCCCTTCAACGCAAAGATGCCGTTATTTCGATAGTCCCTGGATTTTTGCCGCGGCGCGGGTGATGATTTCCTCCTGCTGCTCCGGCAACTCCAAAAACTCGATAAACAGATTGAGGCCAGCGGCCGCTACCTGGGGCGAGGCCGATAAATCATAGTTGAACACCCAATGTGGGGTTGTCTGGATCTCTTTTAGCATTCGCTGCTGCATCGGTGAGTAAAAGTTGGGCAGGGTGCCAAGATGGGGCACAAATGCGCCTGATCCGCGGCTCATGGCTTTGAGGGAATCCACCGAGGCCAGATAGGTCAGCGCCTCTTTGGCACCCTGCTTTTGGACGGCGTTCTTGGAGAGCACCAGACCGTCGATCGCCCCCAGGGCGCACAGCGGGACGTTTTCGTCGACAACCGGAAAAGCGAAATAATCGTAGTCTTCTCCCTGCCGCCACTGGCGGCTGGTATAATCGCCGATAATCCAGGTGCCCATCAGGGTCATTGCCGCCTCACCCGTGAACACCGCCTGATCCGCGCCGGAATCCCAGGCGACCTGGACAGGGCGGGTGTTGAAATAGCCTTTTGCCAGAAGGTCGGACCAAAGGGCAAAGACTCGCCGTACCTCCGGGTCGGCGTAGGAGGCCTTGCCGTCCATCAGCCGCTGCCGGTATTCATAGCCGGCGGTGCCGAGGAGCAGGTAGTCGAACCAAAACTGGGCCGGCCATTTTTCTTTGGCGCCGAGAGCGATCGGGGTCACGCCGGAGGCTTTGAGGCGCTGGCAGGCGGCGAGAAACTCGGGCCAAGTCCGAGGCGGCTCGACACCGGCGGCCGCAAAGACCTTTTTATTATAGAAAAAGCAGACATAATGCTGAGTGATCGGGATCAGGTATTTCTTGCCGTCATAGGTGCAGGCTGCATCCACCGAAGGGCTGACGCTGCCTGGCAGGCCGGCGGCTTGCCAAACGTCATCTAACGGTTCCAGCTTGTCGAGCACCGAGCGCGTCCTCGCCCCCGCCCAATAAGAATAAAGGTCGGGGGAACGCCGCGAATCCAGGGTCTCGCGGATGCTGGTCTTATAGGCTTCATGATCGAGCGGCGTGGCCACCAGTTCGAAAGCGGCGCTTTTTTTATTGAAGGTTTCGACCATTTCCTGAACGCCGCCGCTCAAAGTGCCGGAAAAATAGTGGAGGAGGGTGACTTTTTTCTTGCTGTCCTGCGGTCCCGGGCTCGCGCCTTTGCCGCCTGAGCAACCGGCAAGGAATCCAGCCGCCAGAACCAGAGCTAAAAAAGAAATCATCACGCGCTTCATGGGCAAGCCCTCTTTCCCTGTTCCCAGTTATCGCTGCCTTGCCAGAGGCAAAACTACATAACATTCGAGAATGTATAGACTACCTTCTGGAAAAAAACAATAATTCCTGTCAAAAAAATATATTTTTCGACAAGATATGTTATTTGAGGGAAAATCAGATGCATGGGCCAAGAGGCAGCCCCGGCACCAGGCATAAAAAAGCCTTCCGGGTGGCCGGAAGGCTTTGCAGGCAAAATTAGGTTAGTCCTTTCTGATAAGGATGTTGTTGCGGCCATAGGTGTCTTTGACATGGGTATGGCTGCTGAGATGGACGCTGTCCTGTTTTTGGGTGCGCTGGGCCGGGTTTTGCTTGGCAGTCGTGCCGCCAGCTTTTTTCTGGCCCGGGAAGGGGACTTTCCTGGAGGATGTCGTCCGTCCGGTTGGGCCGGAGGTAGAGGAAGGCAGGACATTGGGAACGTTCACAGAGTAACCTCCTAGTTGAACAAGTCTCTATATCTTATTATCGGAGGGATCGGGGATTTTGTTAATTCCCTTTTGGCGCTTTGCTGGCTGGTAATGGCCGGTTTTCGCGCTATGAGGGGGTACAGCGGAGTCTATTCTCTCTTTTTCTGCCGGACTTCGACTCAGGCAGTCGGTAGTTGCCGAAAATAGGGAATAATGGGAAGGTTTTTTCCTGGAGATGATTTTTTTGTATATTTATATAGCCTGAGACACAAAATACTACTGCAAAAGGAAAGGGGGGAATAAAATTGTTCAAAGCTACCAGCAACGAGTATCTGTCCAACGGCGTGATCCTGACCCCGGCTAACCCCGAGGCCTATGAGAATGTCACGATCGTCTACAACGGACTGCTCTCCAAATCCGGCGCGCAGGAGCTCTTTGCCCATGTCGGCTTCGGCCCAGACTGGCAAGGCGCACAGGATCTGAGAATGATCAGAACGAAATCCGGCTATGAGGCCACCATTCCGGCCGCCAACGCCGAGTCGCTCAACGTTGCTTTCAAAGATCCGGCGAACAATTGGGACAATAATTATGGTTCCAATTATATTTTCAACGTCGACAACTAAACGAAAAAAACGGCCTATCCACTGCGGATAGGCCGTTTTCATAGGCAATCAGCGATATTCGAGGTACGGGGTCTTGACGACGATTTGCGAGGGATTGTTGGAAATGGTCAGTGTCTTGCCGGCCTTGTAGTCAAAGAAGAAGGGGAAGGAGCGGTCGGCAAAGGTGTTGGCCCGGTACTGGACGATGATGTTCTGCTGCGCGGTGTTCAGGAGGAAGTGGTGGCTCTGTTCACTGGTGGGATTGAAGGTGAAGGAGTCGAGTACAGTGACGCCTGAGCGTATTTCCACCACGACATTTTTGATTTTGTAGAGGGTGATGGTGTCTTCGTCACCATAGGCGGTGGTGTAGAAGGTTTGCCAGAAGCGATCGCCGTCGATCTTGGCAGTCACGTCGATCACCTGGTCGGCGGCCTGAACCGGTAGGTTGAATGCCCCTAGCGCCGCGATCATCACAGCCAGGAGCAAGAATACTTTTAGTTTTTGCATAGCAAAACCCTCCTGCAAAGTTGTCCTTATTTTAACATAACGTATTCGTCATCGCCGATTTTAACTCCTGCTGGTAATCAGGGACGGTGGCGGCCAGATGGAAAAAACAGCGCAAAAGGCGCTGCTTTTTTTCGCCTATGTTGGCTGGTCATGCCGGAGTTTGGCACTATGCTGGGCTCTTTACCGAGAATTCTTGTCAGAAAACAGGAATTTTCTGGACTGGCATGGAAGTATAACGGCGATGGAGAGGAGAATGAAATGAAACGCTTTAATCTTGACAATAAAAGTTACCAGCAGATTCTGGACGAGCTATTTGAAGGCATGTTCTTTACCGATAGAAATAAGCGGGTTATTTACTGGAACAAGGGTGCGAAAGAGATCTCCGGCTATACCGACGTCGAAGTCATGGAAAAACAGTATTGCCGGGAATTCCTCCGGCATGTGGACCGGGATGGCATTAGTCTGTGCGAAAATCGCTGCCCGATCGACGTCAGCCTGGCGGATAGAAAAGCCTGTGAAACCGAGGCCTTTATCCAGCACAAGGAAGGGTATCGGGTGCCTGTTTCCATCCGGACGGTGCCGGTCGCCGACAAGGACGGGAAGATTATTGGCGTCGTGGAGCTGTTTCGCGATGATTCCCGCCGGGAGGTCATGGTCAAGGAGCTGGAAGACGCCAAGGAGATGGCGACCCGGGACGGGCTGACCGGTCTTCGCAACCGCCGTCACGGCGAGATCGTTATCGAATCGCGCCTGGCTGAATTTAAGGCCGGGGGACTGTCGTTCGGGCTGCTGTTTGTCGATATCGACCATTTCAAGGTGGTAAACGACACCCATGGGCATGATGTCGGCGATCAGGTGCTCAAGATGGTGGCCCAGACGCTGGTCAATAATACCCGCCAGACCGACGTAGCTGTCCGCTGGGGCGGCGAGGAGCTGGTGGTGGTGCTGGCCGGGGCGAATATGCAGGACAAGACCCCCAAGATCGCGGAAAAACTCCGGGTGCTGATCGGCCAGTCGACGCTATCCCTGGACGCTAACACCAGCGTCAAGGTGACGGTTTCGATCGGGGGGACGCTGGCCCGCCAGGAAGATACGATGGACTCTTTGGTACGCCGCGCCGACCAACTGATGTACGAGTGCAAGAAGGCAGGACGCAACTGTGTCCGGGTGCTGCGATAGATCGAGAAGCTAAGACGAATATGGATAAAGAAACGCCGGTCCTGGTGGCCGGCGTTTTGGTGTTTTAGCAGTGATGGTAGAGGGTCTGGCCGTTTTGTTCGCTGCGACGGACAGCGCCCTGATTTTCCAGGTAGCGCAGGTGGGCGAGGGTCTCGCCGGTGGCAAACCATTTCTGAGGGGCCGGGAACTCCTCCCAGCTGCGGCAGGTCAGCGACCAGCTCATCCGGGAGGCGACGGTGTAGGCGCTCATGGCGCCGCTGGCAAGAATGGCAAGGGCTTCGTCGGCCCGGCGGCGGTGGTGGGCGATGAGCTCAGCGATGCGGCCGCGGCAGTCGGTGAAGGTGCGGCGGTGACCTGGCAGCACAAGGTCGACGGCGAGGGAGTCCATGGCAGCCAGGGAGGCGAGGAAGACACTGAGGGGGTCGCTTTCATCCGACCAGAGGGAGATGTTGGGGGTGATGTCGCCGAGGATGTGGTCGCCGGAGAGGAGGAGCTTTTTATCCGGCTCGTACAGGCAAAGATGGCCCTTGGTATGGCCCGGGGTTAAGCGGCAGATGAAGCGGTAGTCGCCGACGGCGATGACGCTGCCTTCACCGACAATGGTGAAATCGGTCAGCCCCTTGGGGCCGAAGCGAAAGCCGGGATGGCGATCGATGGCCAGCTTGGATTCGTCGACAGGAAAGCCGTTCTTGCGGGCGTAGTCCTGCATGGGCAGCCAGCGGGCGGTTCCGGTGGCGAAGGTGTTGATGAGCTCAGCGTCGGGGCCGCTGGCATAGACGGTGGAGGTGGGGCCTTTGACGGCGTGGAGGAGGCCGACATGGTCGGCGTGCATATGGGTCACGAAAAAGTCGCTTTTCGCCGGGTCGACACCCAGCTCGGCGAGGCCGGACTGCAAGGCCTCCAGACACTCGGGCCGGTCAAGGCCGGTGTCGATGATGAGGGTTCGGTCGGAGCCTTTTATAATGTAGGAATTGATGGCTTTTAAGGGGTTCTTGGGCAGGGGGATCTCCAGGCGGTACAGCCCAGGCAGGATTTGTTCGGCCAAGTATGTCACATCCTTGATCTGCATATTTTGCGTGATTTTCTTATTTTCGCGCCGGGCGGCGGGGATTCCTTTTTAGGATGATGATAGCGCAGAACCACTGGAAAGGTATCCTGTAGAATTTTACACGAGGAAATGGCCTCATGACATAGGGCCGCAGGGTTTCGGCGGTATTGCGAAGGGAACTAGGCGCCGTTGGCGAAGGAGCCGTGAACGACACCGCACGCCCGGGCAGGACGCCCGGGCGACGAACCATTGAACACGGATGTGAATTGATGAGGGTGCGGCGGAGTCGGCCCGAGCCTACGGCGCCTGTGACCAAAGCTTTTACCGCCGAAACTTTGCGGCAGAGAAAGATGGAATGTCTGAGTATGACAAAAAGACCTCGTTGAGCAGGCACCCAGCCTATTCACCGAGGTTTTGTCGCGCTAGTTATTCGTTGCTTCGCCAGGAAATTTAGGCGGCGCGGCGAAGCTCTGGTCGCACGCGCCCTATGGCTTGCCAGCGAAGCTTGGCGAGCGTCCCCGACGGTGCTTCCTTGCACCGGTGGTGACTGCCTCAGCGTATAAGGAAGTTCGTCGCTCCTGCTCCGAACAAAGCGACCGCATCACCGCTAAAGCGTCGTGTGTCTGCTTTCCCTTGCGCTTTCGCTGACTTCTCCAAGGGCGCGTAGCTCCCGCCGCAACGCCGCGGCTGGCCTAAGTTTCCTGTTGAGAGGGACACGAGGGGGTGGCGTGACACGCACCCAAGCCTTCGTTCCACATACACCTTTTATCAACCGGAACATACCTTATTACACAAAACACTCCAAAGCCCAGTTGAAAGTGGGGCCGCCGAATGAATGAAAAACCAGCCGAGAGTTTGAATCCAAAGGCGTTGCAGACAGGGATACATCCGAGAATTCATAAAAAAGAGTTTAGAGACAGGGTGGAGGTGTTTTTGTATAATCATCTCAGTGCGATGGCGTCGCCCCATCCTGAGATTTTGTTGACTCCCAATGTGCGGGCGGCGCTGATCGAGGATGTAAACTGGCTTTTCGGCGGGTATGACTTTCCGCCTGATCTGCAACAGATATTGGATGCATTTGTTTTGACTCACCTGAATCAGATTAGTGTGAGTTCGTTGACGGAAAATCCGTTGGTGGCTGCCCAAATCGCCGCCCAAACAACACCGGGCTAGTCTTGCGGGAATAGATCCACAGGGAGCCAGTCCCAAAATGGGCGTCGGCATTTAGAATAGCACCTCAGTTGTAACCCAGACCTCGCTTGTTTAGCGAGGTTTTTTCGTGCCCAAATGGCCTCGAAAAAGAACGGGGCACTCCCGTATGACATAGAGGCGGAAAATACGAAAGTGCGAGGTGACGAAATGGAGCAGAAGGTGATCATGGCGCCGGGGGACGGGATTGATAAGAGTCTCCCGGTCAATCTCATTGCCGACACGGCTTGGTCGGACGGGTTTAATGTCCAGTTCGGGGTGGGCTATGTGAAAAAGGTCAATGGCTGGTCGCGATTTTTCAAGCAGCGCGACTCCTGGCAGCCCAACCATGGCTATGTGCTGGGGGAACTGGTGGTGCCGACTACAGCCAACCGCCATGTGTACAAATGCACCGGCGGGGCGGCGGTCAATTTCCTCAGCCCCAATCAGAGCAGTGTCGAGACCGATATCAGCGGTTTTACGGCAGCGGCGGGGGCGACAGTGAGCCGCGACACCGCCAATCCATGGCAGGGGGCGGCCGGCCTGAAGGTGGTCTGCCCAGGCACCCAGTACTACGATGGCGGGTCGGTGGCGATCAGCGGGACATTCCGGGCCGGTGAGAATTACACCGGCTCTTGCTATGTCAAAGGACCGGCCGGACGGCAGATCATCGGCCGGTTTTCGGCTGACGGGGGGAGCGGGGGAGTGGCGTCAGTCAACCTGACCCTCAGCGGCTCCTGGCAGCGCCTGGCGCCTGCCATCACCCTCACAGCGGGTGCTGCCCAGCTGGCGCTGGAGTTCAAGCGGATCGACACCGGCGCGCTGACCTTTTGGGTGGACGGGCTGCAGATCGAGCGCGGCCCGCAGGCGACCGACTGGACGGTGGGAGGGGCCAGCGTGGGCAGCGGCTGGTCGACGGCTGTCGAGCCGGTATGGCCACTTGGCGCAGGCGGCAGTGTGGCTGACGGCGGCGTCATCTGGACCGAGGTGGGGGTCAACCAGCTGGAAGGCACCCTGCAGCTCATCGACAACTTTTTCAAATACAACGACGACTCCTATCTGATGTTGATCACCACCACCAAGATCTATTATTATGACTCGCATCACGACACGGTGGTGGATATCACCGGCGGGATGCTCAGCGGCGATATTACCCATGTGGTGACAAGTGAAAATGCCCAGGATTATTTTATTTTCACCAACCAGATCGACCCGGTGAAGTACTGGGACGGCAGCGGCACCATCAAGGACCTGCCTGGCCTCACCAACTGCGAGGGCGGGGTGACCCTGGTCCGGGCAAAATGCCTGGCCTACTATTGCAACTTTCTCATGCTCGGCGACACCACCGAAAATGGTCAGCACTGTCCGCAGCGCATCCGCTGGAGCCGGATGGGAGACATCACCCAATGGATAAACGACGACGACGGCACCGGCCAGGCCGGGTACGCCGACCTCGCCGACGGGGTGGACTGGGTGCAGCTTCTCAGGCCGATGAAGGATTCGCTCATTGTCTATAAGGAGCGTTCCATCCAGGTGTTGGCCTATGTGGGCGGCGACCTCATCTTCGACAAGCGGCCGGCCATCATCGGCACCGGTCTTTTGGCAACTAACGCCCTTTGCGACCTGGGAGACGAGCATGTCTTCGTCGGTCCGGACAATGTCTACAGCTTTGATCTCATCGAGCCCAAAATCGCCGGTGACGCGGTGGCTAAGGAGTTTTTCCGGCTGCTCGACCCAGGCAAGGCAAACCTCACCACCAATTTTTTCATCGAGGAAATCCCTGAGGCCTGGTTTCCCTTCGTCTCCATCGATAGCCCGGACGGCAGCCCTGACAAAGCCATCGTCTACAACACCGACACCAGGGCATGGTCGTGGCGGACGGCGCCCATGCTGGCCTATGGCTACTATGAGCTCAACGACGACCTGACCATCGACCTCCTCGATTTCCCCATCGACTCCTGGGACAGCCAGATCGACTCCAGCACCAACCTGGCCAACTCGCCGATCAACATCTCGGGCGACGCCGCCGGCAACCTCTTTATCCTCGGCGGCAACTCCTACGACGGGGCGGACATCGACAGCTATCTGGTGACCAAGCTCTTTGACTGCGACAATCCGGGGTCGATTAAAAGGCTGCTCCGGGTCCAGCTCATGATCTCGCGCGAGGGTCCTTATGTCCTGCCAGTGTATGTCGGCACCGCCGACAATGTCGACGAACCGGTGCAGTGGAACGGACCGTACAATATGAGCCTCGATAAAACCTATCCGCCCTGGATCGACCTCGACGTCTCTTCCCGCTATTTCTGCCTGAAATTCGGCACCGTGCTGAAAGAGCAGCCCTTCAAGCTGACCGGCTATATCCTCTACTACCAGCTGCGGGGGGTGGTGTAATGATCATCAAGCCCCTGCCGCGAACGCCCAACCTGCCCTCTGCCATCGACGACGGCAACGGGGCATCGCTCATTCGCACCCTGTTCGGCACCCTCACCGGGATGAACACCACCATCAACCAACTGGTCGGGGTGGCGACAACCGAAAACTGGCAGACCGCCGACCTCACCGCCGGCTGGGCCAATTTCGGTGCGCCCTACAGCCAGGCCGCCTACTACAAAGACTCGGGCGGCATTGTCCATCTGGGTGGCGTGGTCAAAGGGGGCGCAGCCGCCAGTGTCATCTTTACCCTGCCGGTCGGCAGCCGTCCGTCCTATCGCCAGATCCTCTCCGGCCTCGCCGGGGGCGACGTCGCCTGCCGTATCGACGTGTACCCGGACGGCAGCGTCAAATGGGTGGTGGGCGGCACCAGCGCCTATGTGGCCCTGGACGGCATCCGCTTCCGGGCGGACTAACCGGCAAAAAAGATAGCGGCGTCCTCAGGGGCGCCGCGTGAGGGGGAATGGTTTTTTGGATGAGGAAAAACTGATGGCGATGATCGCCGATTTTGTCAGGCGGTCGGATGTGCGCCAGACCGCCGCCCAGATCAGGCAGACCATGACCCAGTGCCCGACCCTGGTGCTGGAGGACGGCTTTTTGGTGCTGGGCATCTACCAGGACGAATGCAGTGTCCTGTATATGTACATAAGGCCTGGGGCCAAGCTGCTGCCGCTGTTTGAATTCGTCACCGAGGATGTGGCCCGCTACCATAAATGCCGGACCATCCGTTTCATCAGCCGCCGCACTCCCCGGGCCATCGCCCGGACCCGCCCGGCCTACCGCCCCTGCGCCACCGTCTACGAACGCGAACTGGCGTATTGAAAGCTTGTGGCCAGGATGCTGAATCTGGGCGGGAATGTCGCGCAAATAGGCGCGGGTGGGAATGGGCAGCAAAGCGGTGGGGTGTCTTCCTGGGTTATAAAGGGTGCTCCTGTAGCTGCCAATTTGGTAACAGATATTGCTGAGGCTGAAAAATTCGGTGATGAAATGTACACAGCAGCAAAGGATGCTGGATTTTCCGATGAGGAGGCCAAAGAACTGGCTCATAATGGGAAAATGGTTTATGGCTCCTATAAAGCTCTGACCCGTGGAACTCAGTCAACACTGGCTGGAGGGACGTGGAAGGCGGCGCTTGGGGCGGCGGGAATCCAAATTGGGGATTATTTTGGAAGCCCTGAAGCAAAGGACTGGATCAAGAATACCATCATTCAAAACCGGAAAGAGCTGCGCAACCAGGCAAATCAATGGGGGAGTTATACCGCACCCGACGGTACCATTGACGGGGAATACCCCCGGGGTGAGTAAAGTGCAGAAAGAATAGAAGATGTCTTATGGGGGAGCATTCGCTCCCCCCCGATCCATTTTTACAAAGCCATTGAGTAAAATGCATATGAAAATAAAGGAATTCCATAGAATGTAAATTGTGTTTTAAGATATCGGGCCGGGAGGAGAGACCGACATGATTTCGCGGGCGGAACTGTTTTTTTGGCTGAGTTTTTGTACTCTCGCCAATATAGACAGCTATTTTGGCTTGAGTCACCGCGTCATTTCCTCTTTCTTTGCTATATCGACAGGAGACTGGCGTGATATTGATCTATATCTAATTGCCGGCCTGCTGTCGATCGTGTTGCGGTGGTGGCGAACTAGAAGGATGGGGGTAATTACCGCGACAGGGATCAAGCTGGGCGGCTTGGCGGAGGAGATTCCGTTTGCCGAAATACAGAAGATCAGGTGTAAACCTCAGCATATGAATATACTCTGGGCTGATACGACAGAGGTTTTCGTGTTAGCCGGCAAAGAGTCGGTGCTGTATTTTACCGACCACGAAGCAGCAAAGCTTGCTAAGACGCGGCTCAACCAGTGGACGCTGGACGCCGGGGGGACGAAAAAAGGGTGGGCCATATTTCTGCCTGGTGAGCCGGAAGCGGGTTTGAAGGTCAGTTATGGACCGGTAGGGAAATATGCCTCCGACATGCAAGGGATATTTCCTATGTCTGTACTTCTACCTGTCATTTTTATAGCGGAAGGGTTTCATTTGGTTTCCGGCTTTTTTATTGTTGGAGCCATTATTTTGGCATTTGCAGTAGGTTGTATTGCTGAATACTATCGACGTATCACTGCGTCGGTAGATGCAGAGGGAGTAACACTAAATGACGAGACTGGCCGCGAACATGTTGTGGCTTTCGCCGACGTGGCTAAAGTGGAGCGGGGATTTTTCCGCACCAGAGTGACAACGAAAAGCGGCGAGGTGCAGCATTTCCCGCGCGGGTGCTATTTGCTGCCCGAGATAATCGAGGAGTTCGCGGGTCTGGCGAAGAGATAATATCATATCAAAATATGCGATATAGCGGCTTGCGCCATAGAGGTGCAGGCCGTTTTGTATTGGGAAGTAACAATGAGGAGGGAATCGACCAGGGGTTATTTTGATGACGACGAGGACAACAAGTATCAGCTGCCCGACCCGGCATTTGTGGCCAGGATGCTGAATTTGGGCGCCAGGCCGTTTGATGCCAGCCCGGATGCCAATCGGGGCGGGAACTATGTCCTGGAGAGTTTAGATGGCGGAGGGGGCGGAGATGGTGGCGGAGACACCGCAGATAGTCAGGTCGCTCAAAGCAATCAGGAAAACCGGCAGTATCATATTCACTACAGCCGGGATGACCAGCGGATCTACTGGGTCGACAGCCAGACCGGCCAGCCGGTGAAATTCTGGGAATGCAGGAGTGATTTCGTACCTGTCGATGAAACCGGGGATACTCATGAAACGTTACCTAACGGCACATACCAAAACGTTACGGCTGAGTTGAATAGCTATGGCAAGCCGTATGGAACTTTTTATATCACGACCGGCGATTCGCGGGCCAGAGATATTCACGGCGGCGGTTCGGGGCTGGGTGATCCCTTTGCGCCTCAGCAGGGATGGGTACCGACGTATGGCTGTCTCAGGATGCAGAACGCCGACGGAGAAGAACTGAGCAAACTGATCATGAACCAGGGCAACGCTCGACTGGTGGTGGGCAAGGATGCATTCAATCCGCCGTACATCGGGCCGACAAAATCTGTCTGAGCGGCGTCGCTAAATTAGAGTCAAGTGTAGCCTCCAGCTTTTTAGGTAGAGGCTTCGCTTCGGACTTTATCGTTTTACAATACGAACCATAAATGATAAAATATGGATTAAAAGAGCGGAATGAGGGTGAAAAGATGCTCACTAAGCGAATGTTTTTTGTCGTGCTGATGCTATTTCCCCTTTTACTCTTCGCCGGGTGGACCCAGGCGGCCGAGCAGGAGAATGCGCAGAATTTTCCCGGGATGGTGCAGGAGCTGCAGGATATGATGGAGCTGTATGACCCTGCCATGGGCGACATCCTCAAAGCCAGTCTGCATCACCGGATAAGGCAGCAGTTCCGCGATGTGATTACCCGTTTTCCGCAAGAGGCGGCGACAGTCTCGCCAAAGGAGATTACCAGAGGCAATCCCTATTTCGGACTGGAATCTATCAATGAAGTCACCATTGGCGACGTGACTCATCGTCTGGTCAGGTTCGAGTCCAAGGTCATCGAACAGGGAAGCGGCACCAGTATATATGTACTGAGCAGGGATCGGTTGGGGAATTTCACTGTGCAAGAATTCAGGGGAACGGGATTCTTGATTTATCGGCCATTCGGTACTCAACTGGCTTACTGTGATTTTTTTTACTCCGGAGAGGACTGGTATATCCTCAAGATTGATAAGTTCCAAGGTGCCGAAGGCCATAGGGAAGTTAATTTTGACACCTATCGCCTCCAAGACAATCGCTGGGTGGAAATGAAAAATGCGTTTCGGGAGCCTCTGCCTTTTGGAACGATACGCAAAATCGGTGAATGGGATTTGATGAATGGCCCGATTGTTGCTTACAGTTCCAGTCGCACATATCTTAGGGATGATTATGCCATCGCGGTAAGCGGGAGCGCGGTGACGGTCGCAGCGCTGAAAAACGGTCAACCGGTAGGCACGTTGCGGCTCGTCTTCCGCGATGATGGCTGGGTAGCGGACGAGTAGAACCAATGGGTTTTAATAAGGAGGGAAGGCATGGTTCGGAGTGTGCTGAGGGGGATTTACCGCCTGTCAGTGATCATCATTTTCACCTTGGTCATCCTGCTTTTGCCGGGAATACTCCTTCAGGCGATCGACGAGTATTTCCCTTTCCTGGCAGGCCGCCAATACGCGGTCTGTTTCTTACTGATTTTTTTCATGCTCTATATCAGTCAACTTTTGCCGATCAATCTGCGGCGGGGGAAGGTAACTGCTGAGGGCTTGCTGCGAGTTTTCCCCCGGCGCGTATTCCGGTGGAACAGGGTCGGGGGGCTGACCGGCAGCATCTATAGGGGAGTGACGCTGTTGCCTGACGTAGATTTTGGGCTAGCGACACCGGAAGGCGAAAAACAGGTATCGCTGGCTCGATGTGAAATGGTCAGCCTGGTAAGAACGGCTTTCAACCAATGGCAGATCAGCCGGTCGACCATCACCGTAAAGCAAGGCGAACGGCTGAATATAGCCTATACTCACTGCGGCAAATATAACTTTTGGTATGTAGATAGTGTATTTTGGGCCGTTAGTTTTATGGCGTTATTCACGACGCTGATCGCGCCGGTGTGGTGGCTTTGGTTTGCTGGCCTCGCCGTGGCGGCTTTTGGCAGCTATCTCTTCGTTCGGGAGTATAAAAAAATGTCTGTCACCCTCACTGAGAATGACATAACAGTAAATGACGAACATAGCGCAGAACGAATCCTGCCCCTCGCCGACGTGGCCAAGGTGGAGAGAGGCTTTTTCCGCACAAGGGTGACGGCAAAAAACGGCGTGGTGCTGCACTTCCCGCGGGCCTGCTATTTACTGCCTGAGATGATTGAGGAGTTTGCGGGGCTGAGATAGGGATAGCTTCCTAAATCCATCGACAAGATACAAAGACTTGCACGAAATGTGCGGGTCTTTTTTATTTGCGATAAAGAGCTAGAGATGACGCCGCCGGAAGGGGGTGAACCGGGCGGCCGAGGAGCGCGGAGGTGCGCGAAAAACACACGAAAAGGAGTGATTGTTCCATGGGTGGAGGAGGAAGCACCAATCAGACGACCAACCAGACCACAGAGCCTTATAGCGGGGAGTACCAGTCCTGGCTGTATCCGGTGAAGGACCAGATTTTCGGCAATTTGGCAAACGGGGCCCAGCCCTATGGAGGGCAGCTCAACTACGGGCTGACCGGCGCGCAGCAGTCGGCGATAAACGGCTTTCAGCAGGCCGCCGATTCGCCGCTTTTGTCAGACACCATCAGCGGTAAATATCTCGATCCCTCGACCAATCCCTATATCCAAGGGACCTATAACGATGCGGCTCAAAACGTGCTCAAGGGCGTCGATCAGATGAACGACAAGATCAACGGCCAGTTTGGCCAAAACGGGCTGTACAACTCCAGCGCCCGGCGCACCGCCCTCCAAAGCCAGGCGAATACGGCCGGACAGCAACTTTCCAGCCTGGCCAACCAGATCTATGGCGGCAACTACAGCCAGGAACGGGGCTATCAGCTCCAGGCGCTGGGGGCGCAGCAGCAGATGCTGGGCAATCTTCTGAACGCCGGCGGTGTCGAGCAACAGACCGGCCAGGCCGGGCTCAATAATAATTACCAAGAGTGGCTGCGGCAGATGGGGGTTGACGACAACAACCTCAATCAGGCGATGAATTTCCTCTCCCTGGTCAAAAACCCCAGCAGCACCCAGACCACGACCGCGACCAAGAGCAAATAACAGGAATCCTGCCATAAGGCAGGACGAAGGAGGGATCACCATGGGAGGAGACCCGGTTACTACGATGCTGGCCAGCACCATCATCGGTGCGGCGACAGGCGGCGGTTCGGGCGGCGGTTCAGGCGGCGGCGTGGGAGCTGATGGGATGCCGATATCACTGCAAGGCTGGCTTAATGCAGCCAACAGTGCCAAAGCACTGGTCTCGCCGGACGCGCCGCCGATCGCCAGGGTTGACAATCTCGGCCCGGCGGCCAGCGCCGCTACGGCCCATTTCGGCGGTCAAGACCCAAATCTACAGCTCATGCAGCAGCTCGCCAGCCAAAGAGGCGGCGCTTCCCAGTTTCGCGCCATCCCCTTTTCCGACTGGTTCAGTCCGTCGCCCAAACGGTGGTAGGCAATTAAAGCGTGTTTAACAAAGGGCCGCCCCGAAAATGAGGCGGCCCACTATTTTTGATGGGCGGTATATAGAATGGATTACTCGGATTATGAAGGAAACCAATTGCAGGATGATCAAAACGCCATGGCTAAATATCGCTGGTATGTCGACAAGGGGTATGATGTTTCGCCGGAAGACCAGCAGTATTACAATCAGGCGGCGGATAGGCTGAACAGCTATTGGCAGTACAAGTACCCGGAAAACTATGGTTCTCCGGCGGATACTCGGGCGGCTAGCGGACCGGCGCTGGATGCGCGGGACATGGCGGGCCGGTCGGCGGTGCTCGATATCCCGGTGCTCGACGCGCGGGGCTACGCCGACAGGCAGGCGCAGCAGGAAACAAATAATGCTGCAGACAACTCAGCCAGCAGCCTGCGCTTCGCTGATGACAGCGAGGGCTATATCCCGTCCTGGGCATCAGGCAGCCAGACGCAGACTGCTCAGGCGTTGGGCGATGTCGACACCCGCTACAAGCAGCCGGACGAGGGCTTTACCCAGCGGATACTCAATATGTTCGCCAGGCCTTTTGATATGAGCGCGGATGCGAATCGGGGCGGTTACGGACAAAGTTCCTCAGGCCAAGTCCCGAGTAATCTGGAAGCTTATGGCGACGCGGCGGGGATGGCTTTGCCAAATAACGCCCCCACTGCAATGCAAAGTGCGCTGGCTCAAAGTGCCAGAGATTCGGCGGACTGGATGAGCCGCATGACGCCGCAGGACATGACCCAGGCGCAGATCGACGCGCAGAACTACGGAACGAACCTCGGCGACGGGGCGGGGCTGGTGATCAAGACGCCGGACGGACATGAAGGCGGGCACATCAATTGGCCGGGGGTGGCTGTCGATACTACGGGCATTGCGGCGGATTACGCCGCCGAGAAGGGGCTTTCCGGGGCGAAAACAGTTGGGAATGTAGCCAAAATCGCCAGTATAGGATTTGACATGACCGACGGAAAGGAATACGGCGAGAGCGTACAGCAGAAAATGAAGGACCTGGGGTACTCTGACGCGGAGGCCGAAAAAATCGCTCATGCTGCGACCTATGGCTATATGCTGGGATACAAGCTTCCGGTTCGCGGGGCGCAGTATGGGCTGGAGTATGGGGGAGCAGCCTTGGGCGGTGGTACGGGTTCGATATTTCCTGGAGCGGGAACAGTAGTGGGAGTGGCCGGAGGGAGAGCGCTGGGAAGAGCAGCAGGTACGACGGCTGACATGGCTCTTCAATATTTCGGAGCCGAGCAGGCGGCGAAAGATTATTTTATGCAGCAGGCCATCCGGGCGCATTTAGAAGACCAAGCGCGAAGCAACGCTGTTTTAGACGCCAGCCTGGCGGCAGGGCGGAAGAGATAAGGGAAGGAATAGGATTTTGCGACGAGCGGGCGACTATATTTGAATATAAAAGCTGCCCGCTCATCGCGTTGGTTTATGTTGTAATTTTACAATAAAGGAAAATAATGAAAATATAGCGAATGTTGGTAATAACATAGCTGCTCAAAGGGGGGGAATTTGTGTCGAAGTGGACTAAAATGATTATTTCCATCATTTTCTCGGTTTTCGTGTATGAAACATCTGGCGAGATTGGAAGGGTTTTTTCGATCGCTTCGCCACTTATATATAAGACTCTTTGGTACTTTGCGATTGGGATACCAGGGGCATTTTACCTCCTCAAACAATTAAAACAGTATTTTTGGGCGGTGACGGCAACCGGGATTGAACATGATGGGCAATGCATTTCTTATGACTCGATAGAATGGATGTATTCTTACGTCATATCATATGTCCCCCTCCATAAAGTCCTGGGTTTTTGGGCTGTTCGTCCAGAAGACGATCATAAGGATAATTTACGTAAAACAACGGGGCGTGATGGGGGCTTTTTGAATGTGCCCGACATCATCAAGCTGCTTTCCGTCCGGCCTGCCTGGAATCAGTGGCATGTTACCAACTGGATTATCAAGATAGCGCCGGGACAGCCCGGGGAAGAACTGCGCGTCAACTATGCGCCGCGGGGGGCATACGCGCGGGGGAATTTCGCATTGTTTTTGGCGGCAGTACCGGCAGGTCTTCTCCTGATGCTGCTGGCGGCGCTGACGCTGGTAATGCAATACTCGTTTTTAAAGGTGATGCTCTTTCTGGTCGTCGTTTTTGTGGCTTGGTTTGGAGTGCCGGGAATTTGGCAAGTGGAGGTTTCTGTCACCGCTGACGGCGTGACGCTGCAAAATAAGAAAGGACGGGAACACTTTCTGGCCTTCGCCGACATTGCCAAAATCGAGAGAGGCTTTTTCCGCACTAAGGTGACGGCGAAAGATGGCGCGGTGCTGCATTTTCCGCGTGCCTGCTACCTGCTGCCTGATCTAATCGAGGAACTCGCGGGGCTGGCAAAGGGGTAGCGGCGGAGACGCGTATATATGGAAACGACAAAAGAGGAAGCTGGTAGCTTCCTCTTTTTGACTTGCAGTGATGGGGGGCTATTTTAGGGTGATGTTGTTGTTCTTGCAGAAGGTGACGACGGTGTCGGTGAGCATGTCGAAGACCGAGTTGGGCGAGATGGGGTACCAGCGGGGGTCGGAGGTGGCGGCCAGCGGTTTGCCGGTGGCGTCATAGGGGGTCTGGGAGGCGATCTGGTATTTTTGCAGTTTGGGGTCAAGCCTCACGGTGGTGAGGGCGGAGCGGATGCCGTCCGGGCCGTTTTCATAGACGATGAGGACGTCGACTCGCGCCTGGCTGCCGTCGGCTTTGATGGTGGCCGGGTCGTAGAAGTAGTGGGCGTTGTTGGCGTTGGATTTGGCGACATACTTAAAGCCTGAGCGGGCGGAGGCCTGCGCGGTGTCGAGGGCGAGGCCGCGGTTTTTGCAGTAATCCACGACTGCCTGCATGATGTCGTCGGTGGTGGTGTCAGGCAGGACGTATTCCCAGTAGGTATCCCAGACTATAGCCGACATTTCTTTGCCGCTGTCGTCGAAAAGCTGGCGGGCTTTGAGGGCCATCAGCCGCTCGGAGGGGGTAAAGGTGGCATTCCAGATTTCCCGGCGCACCCCGTCGCGCAGTTCCTTTTTGACAAAGTAGAGGCTGAGGGTGATGTTGCCGCCGCTCACCTTGACGGTATCGGGGTCGAGGCGCACAAGGTCGCCGCTATTTTCGGTGAGCAGGGTGACCAGCTTGTCCTGGGGGGACGGGGGCAGCGCAGGCGTTTTGGCGGGGGAGGAGCAGCCGACAAATGTGATGAGCAGCAGGAGGCCGAGAAGGGCAGTCAGAATACGCATGGAAACCCTCCTTTAGGGATTTATTGCCAGGTAATAATACCAATATATGCTAATATTTGGAATTCGACTTGTTTTCTCAATTTCCTGCTATCGCCGAGGGACTGTGTCAAAAAAACAGAGCGGATGCTCTTGCGAGTCCGCTCTGTGGTAGAATCCTTGATTGTTTTAGCTTGCGGCCGCCATCGCCGCCAGCTCATCCTCGTCCACCAGGTTGGCCAGCTCCAGCAGGATGAGCAGCCGGTCGCCTGTTTTGCCAATACCCCGGATATAGCTCCCGCCGCCTGCTGCCTGAGCGGGCGGGGCTTCGATCGCCGATGCATCGAGATGCAGTACCTCTGACACCTGATCGACGACAATTCCGAGAATTTTTTCGCCCAGATCAATGATCAGTGCCTGGCGTTCGCCGGTTTTTTCCTCTAGGGCGAAGACGGCAGCCAGGTTGATGATCGGGATGATCCGGCCGCGGAGGTTGATGATACCCTCGAAGTGCTTTGGCGCCCCGGGCATTTTGGTAGCGCCTTTATACTGGATGATTTCCCGTACCTGGTGGATGGGGACACAGTATTCTTCTTTTCCTAGTTGAAAAATTACGACTTGTTCTTCGGCCATTGCCAACCTCCTTGTTGCTTGCATGGACTGACAGCCTGGATCACTTCTTCGGCCTAATGCGTGCCTGCATGTCTCTTCAGCTCATCCAGGGCCGCAATCACCTGCTGCGAGCACTTGTCCATGTCAGCCAAGGCCCGCTCGGCAGCTTGGATGTCGTTTCGCTGATAAGCAACTGCCGCTTCTTTTGCCAGGCGGTGCAGATCGGCATGAGGACCTTCCATCGCCGTAAAACACCGGTTATGTTTCAGCGCCTGTCCGTCTTGCCCGTAATACCATTTGCCAAGACGGCAATCATGATGGGTACCGATGTTAGTTGTGTCGATTTTCTCATAGCCCAGCAGCATATTGTACACCCGCCAGCGCCACATCAGGTGGTCGGTAGCACAGATCTCCAGCATTTTCTGTTCACCAAGACACCCGCCCTCATTGGTCATGGCTAGACGAAGGGTATTGCTCAGTTGGCTGATGTGGAAAATCCCCTTGCCGGTATGATCACATTCCGCCAGTAGTTTGCGTGAGGCGGAGGAGGCTTCGTGGATACTGGCGGCGATCTCCTGGGTGCCGGCCGCCTGTTCTTGGGCAGAAGATGCAATAACCATCACCTCGCCGCTCACTTCGCTGATGGATTGCGTGATGCGGCTGATGGACTCCACGGCACCGTCGATCAGGGCTTTACCGGTATTCAGCTGTCCTGATGTGCTGTGAATCTTGCCGACAAAGCCATCCAGCCCTGAAGACAGGGTCACAATATTTTTCTGCACATCCATAACCGATGCTTTTGTGTGTTCAGCCAGTTTCCGGACTTCATCGGCTACCACCGCGAACCCCCGGCCTTGCTCTCCGGCCCGGGCCGCCTCGATGGCGGCGTTCAAGGCGAGGAGATTGGTCTGATCGGCAATCCCTTTGATGATGTCGACGATTTTGTTGATTTCCTGTGCCTGGGCTTGCACGCCGCCAACAAGATCATTGAGTTCCTGCACTTCTGAAAAGGATTTTTCGACAAAGGAAAAGGCTTTTGAAATACTATCGGTTCCCTCGGTCGCGACATGCATAGCCTGATCGGCGCTGCTAGCCATCGTCTGGGACCGGGTGGCGACATCGTCGATCGAAGACGCCATCTGCTGGCTGGTGGCGGCAACCGCCGAAAGGTCCTCGCTCATCTTGCGGACACCGTGCATCATGTCTTTGACATAGTCCATCTTCGTCACTTCGCCGACAATTCGGTTCACTTCCATTAATGCGGTTTGCTTCTCAGTACACAGCTTGTCGATTAAACCGTTCCAGGCGTCAGCCATTTCCCGGCACTCCAGATCTTCTGCCTGTAAATAGGCTCGCTCACCGGTGGAGACAATGCGGATTGCTTCCATTAATTTCTCGTTGTCTGTTGATACCATTGCTGCTTTTTGCGGCTGGTTAGCCTTGCCGAAACGAAACATCGAATACTCCCTTATCCTCATATTATTGTCTTGCTTTTATCTATAGGAGGCGGCCCGCGTCAACCGGAAGGCTGGCGGCGGGAAGATCCTCCCTATAGTTTGAATCGACTGACCGCCTGGGTCAGTTCTTCGGCCATCTTGGCCAGTGTCTGGCTCGATGCGGCGATTTCTTCCATAGTGGCTGACTGTTCTTCGGTGGTAGCGGACACCGTTTGCGCCTGGCTTGATGTATCTTTGCTGATCACGTCGATTTCGCGTACCGCTGATACAATTTGCTGGCTGCCGTTTGCCATCTGCTGAATGGCGTCCGTTATTTCCCGCATCTGGGTTGACACTTCAGTGATTGATCTGTAGATCAACTGGAAGGCTTTGCCGGCGTTATTGACCACTTCCGCTCCGACGTGGACTTCTTTGGTTCCCTCGTTCATCGCGACCACCGCGCTGTCGGTGTCCTGGCGGATCTCGCCGATGAGGGCGGCGATCTGCTTGGCTGCGACCTCAGACTGCTCGGCCAGTTTGCGGACCTCTTCGGCGACGACGGCGAAACCGCGTCCTGCCTCACCGGCCCGGGCGGCCTCAATGGCGGCGTTTAGCGCCAGAAGATTGGTCTGGCCGGCGATGCCGGAGATGGTATCGACGATGGCGCCGATCTCCTTGGACCGCTCGCCCAGTTTGCTGACCACCTGGGAAGAACGGACCACGCTGTCCTCAATCTGTACCATTTGGATTATCGCTTTTTCTACCGCTTTGCTGCCTTCTTGCGCCTCTTCGGCCGATTTGGCCGAGGTACCGGCGACAGTATTGGCATTGGCGGCGATTTGCTGGATGCTGGCCGACATTTGGCCAACGATTGATGCGGTGTCGTTGACGGCCTTCAATTGCTTTTCCGCCCCGGTGGCCACTTCGCTGATCACATTGGCTACCTGGCTGGCGGCTTGGGCCGACTGCTCGGCACTGGCGGTCAGTTCCTCGCTCGATGCCGCCACATGGTCGGTGGAGGCTCGCACCTTTGTGATGAGGCCGCGCAGATTGGTTCGCATCGTGAACATGGCGTCTGCCAACAGGCCGATTTCATCCTGGGAGTAGATGGTGCGCTGTCGCTCGGAAATATCTCCGTCAGCAACTTCTCCGGCGAAGACCACCAATTTGCGCAGGGGTCCGACGATTTTTCGCGTCAAGACTGTGATGGCTAGGACGGAAATGATCAGCACTACTACGATGGTTATCAGTGATATTGTTGTCAAACCCGAAATGGCTCCCGTCATCTCCGCCACTGGCCCGGTTACCGCCAGCGACCAAGAAGTTCCGGGCACAGGGGCAAAGGCGATCATTTTATCAATACCGGCATATTCATAGCGGGAAAACCCGGTTTCTCTGCTAACCATCCGAGTATTATTTGCTTTGTTTATCGGCGAATAAATATCGTCAGTCAAACCATTGGACTTCATCACCAAATCCTTGTTGGGGTGCATAATAACCAGGCCGTCCCCCTGCAGGACATAGGAATAGCCTGTCTGCCCGACTTTGATGGACAGCACCTTTTGGCTAAGTATCTCAAAATCAGTCGCCCCGAACAATACCCCGACGACTTTGTCCCCGGCCTTCACCGGAATCGAGATCACGACGATCAGACGTCCAGATCCTCTTGAAACCAAGGGATCGGATACGAAGGCCTTTCCATTGGCGGCCGACTTGAAGAAAGCCCTGTCAGCCACATTGATCTTAACCCCTCTTGAGTTCACCGATTCGCCGTTCAAATCGACATAGACGATGTCATCATAGGTCTTGTTGGTATTTTTGGCGGCGGCGAGCATGGGGATGATGGCTTCGGTATTGCCGCTAACCATAACCGGAGTGCTGGCAAGCAGCGTCAGCTCCGATTTTCTGATCTCTATCAAGTCACCGACGTCAATAGCCGACCTTTCTGCTTCGACAACCATATCTTTCGTGATATTCTCGGTAATGATCTGCCGCGCTTTCCAGTAATTGAGGCCGCCCAGCGCACCCAAGGAAACAAGAAAAATAGCCAGAATAATCACTGTTAGCTTTGTCTGCAGACTTTTCATGAATGACTCTCCTTTGCGATTCATTTTATGGGTGCGGATATTTAAACTTTGGGGATGAACTAAAAAAGTGCAGACCTTCTCAGTCTACACTTTTGACAACAATAAATAAGTGCAGCCTGGCGATCATAGGCTCTCACGCCCCTTAGACCCATGGCTTTGCGTCCTTGCTTTTCGGCAAGTTTGCCCAATATATGGTTAAAAAACGAATAATCACCTAGAAAAGGATATTTTGACATTATTTGTCGTAATTTATTGACGAATTTAATAATACATTGTCGATTATTATCTGTCAAGGAAATTATCCGAATAGATAAAAAAAAGACGGATTCTTTTCGAATCCGCCTTGTAGGAAGCTGACTGTTAGATCTTGAATTTGCTGATCACTTCGTTGAGCTCGGTGGCCATGGTCGCCAATGATTCGGCGCTGGAATTCACTTCGTGCAATCGGGCGTTTTGTTCCTGGGCTGCAGCGGCCACCGTCTCGGTGCTGGCGCTGGTTTCTTCGGCCACGGCGCCGATATTTTGCACATTTGATACGATTTCCTGCATGCCTTTGGCTGTATGCTCAATCGCCTGGCTGATCTGGCTGATGCCGGTCTGGGCTTGCCCCAGCTTTTCGACAATGGCCCCGAAGCCTTTGGCGGTGTCGGTGGCGGCCTCTTTGCCGGCGGTGACTTCGCTGTTGGCTTTTGTCACCACGCTAACCGAAAACTCGATGTCGGCCGTCATTTTTCGGATAATCTCCCCGATATTTTGGGTGGCTGCGGCGCTTTGCTCAGCCAGTTTGCGGACCTCTTCGGCCACCACGGCGAACCCTCTGCCTGCCTCGCCGGCGCGGGCCGCTTCGATGGCGGCGTTGAGGGCCAAAAGATTGGTCTGCCCGGCGATACTGCTGATCACGGTGATGATTTCCTGGATCTCGGTAGAGCCCTTCACCAAGGAATTGGATACGTCGGTAATCTCCTTCATCGAGCTTTCGATGGTCTCATTCTGGGAAACGACCTTCTCAATGAGCTGCATACCCTGGCTGGCGTCGGCGACGGCCTGCTGGGTGGTATGATTGACATCGGCGGCGTTGGCGTTCATTTTGTCGGCTCCGGCAGTGACCTCTTCGATGACCGCCGATATCCCGGTAATGTTGTTGGTGTTTTGGCTCGATCCGGCGGCGATATCGCCAATGGTATGGGCAATGACTTCAGAGGTGCGCAATTGCTCTTCCACGGTCGAGGTCAGTTCTTCGCTGGAGGCAGCCAAACTGTCGGCGCTGGTTCTGACCTGGGCGACGACGCCTCTCAGGGCGTGCTTCATGGAGATCAGGGCCAAGGCCATGTCGCCGATTTCGTCGTTGCGGGTGGGCTGGACGTCTTTTCTGGTGAGGTCGAGGTCGCTCATCGCCAGGACATCAGCCCTCAGGTTACCCATCCGCCTGGCGAGATTGCGGCTGTACCAGAAAATCAGGGCACACACGGTGAGAAGAAGGGCGAAACTGGCTCCGACAATGGTTTTAATCACAACGCTTTGCTTGTCGTTTAGCTTATTGACAAGATCCTTCATTGCCTTGTCTTGAATTTTTACAGTTGCGTCAAATTGGGCATTGATTTCTTCAGACTTTTGCTTGGTGACTGCCGCGACATTTCTGATGGCGGGGTCATTAGTCCGCTTGGCAGCAATCAGTCGATTGATATCATCTCCATAGGCGACCATGGCTTCGAGCAGTTTTGTGCCTTCGCGTTTGGCGTCAGCCGATGTGGTAGTTGCTACAACGGCTTTTACCTTTTCGGTGCTTGCATTTAAATCTTTTATTGCTTCGGTAGCAAAGCTCTCATCACCATAGGCAACATAGCCTCGAACATCGCCAAGTACTTGGTCAAAATCGTCTTGGGCCTTAAGCAGCGTCATGGTTCTTTGCACCGGGCCGGTAAGCATGTTCTCATAGGCCTCGGTTGCGGCCTGGAATTCGTAAATGGAGCTTCCGAGTAGTAGCAGCAAAAGGATGATGGTGATGCCAAACATTGCGCCGAGTTGAGTTCTGATTGTCATTCGTTTCATTTTTCTTTCGAGTCCCTTCGTCGTTTTTTAGTAGAGATAGAGTGCCTTCTTTATTGATAGGCGAAAAAGCAGACCTCACAGGTCTGCCTTTTTTACGATGAAAAATTGCAACCTGGCGGTCATAGGATCCCATACCCCTTAGACCCATGGCTTTGCGTCCTTGCTTTTCGGCAAGTTTGCCTAGTATAAAGTTGCGAGTTGAACCCTATTGGGGAGAAAGTTTTTGGCAATTTATGTCGGTTTATTGATATTTTTTATCATAGCTGATAGATCAACCTTATGTCAATACAATTTATCAATTCAAATTGGTTATTATTTAAAAATAAAATTGTTTTACCCTTTTGCGATGAAATCAGCGGTGAAAGGGAAAAAAGGAAGCGGTAACGCTTCCTTTTTTCGAACGGTGATCTTATTCTTATTTTATTTCGCAGCGATCCTCCAGGGCGGCGATGACCGTCTCGAGGATGGTAAGGCGGGCGGATAGCTTTTGGTTGGCGTCGATGACGTGCCAGGGGGCATGGGTCTGATGGGTGCGGCCCAGCATATCGGTGACGGCTGTCTCGTAGTCGCCCCGCTTGGAACGGTTGCGCCAGTCTTCGTCGGTGATTTTCCAGCGCTTGTCCGGGTCGGCCTCGCGTTCGCGAAAGCGCGCCAGTTGCTCATCGGGGGTGATGTCCAGCCAGAATTTGAGGATGACGGCGCCGTGGCCGGCCAGGTGGCGTTCCATGGCGTTGATTTCGCCGTAGGCCTGTTCCCACTGGCGGCGGGTAGCGAAGTTTTCCACCCGTTCGACCAGGACTCGGCCGTACCAGCTGCGGTCGAAAATGACCAGTTCGCCGTTTGAGGGGAAGTGGGTCCAGAAGCGCCACAGGTAGTGATGCTGTTTTTCGGTGTCATTGGGGGCGGCGACAGGGACAACCCGGTAGCCGCGGGGGTCGAGGTCATGGCACAGGCGATGGATGGCGCCGCCTTTGCCGGCTGCGTCCCACCCTTCGAAGACGATGACGGTGGGGATGCCGCGGCGGTAGGCGTCAAACTGCAGGGCCCGGAGTTTGTGCTGGTATTCGTCCAGCCGCTCATGGTAGTCGGCCTCGCTTACCGCCAATGTCGGCGGTTTGGGGGCTGGCCATGGTTTGCTGAGGGCGGCGAGGAGGGGGGCGTCTGCCGGGGCCGGGGCAGATGCGGCGAGCTTGGCCTCCAGGGCGTCGATAATGGCGTCGGCGACAGCGAGGCGGGCGGTATGTTTGTCATGGGCGCCGACGATGGTCCAGGGGACGGCGCTCCGGCTGCTTGTCAGCATGGTATCAAAGAGGCGGAGGTAGTGGTCGTAGCGGCTGTTTTGCTTCCAGGCTTTTTTGGTGACCCGCCAAGCCTCGTAGTCCTCGTGTTCGAGCGCCTTGAGACGCACTTTCTGCTCTTTTTCGCTGATGTGGAGAAAAAGCTTGATGATGGCGCAGCCGTCGTCAGCCAAGGTTTGCTCAAAGCGCAGTACGTCATGGTAGAGCTCGCGGAGTTCGCCGGCTGAGATTTTGCCTTTGGCGGCTTTGCTGATGATGCGGCGGTACCAGGTGGTATCGTAGAGGACGATCTGCCCCTTGGCCGGCAGGTGGGTCCAGAAGGGCCACAGGGAGGGACGCTCCTTTTCGGCGGAAGAGGGCTCGTCGGCAGAGTACAGGTGAAAACCGCGAGGGTCGAAGGTCTGGTTGAGAAAGCCCAGGATGACGCCTTTGCCGGAGGCGTGCCAGCCCTCGAGGGCGATAACCACCGGCAGACCGGCGTCGTGGGCCTGACGCTGGAGCGCGCCCAGCTTTTTGATTTTGGGGGCCATGAGGGCTTCGTATTCCTCGTGGCTGATATTTTGGTCAAGATCAATGGTTTCAAGCACGGACAACACCCCCTTTGCAAGTCATGGATCACACCAATACTTGGTAATTCTATTATTCCCCATGTGCCGCTGGGAATCCTGCCGGGGTGATCAGCCCTGTGGTAAAACGGGGAGACTACCATCGCCCGGCCGGGCTAAGTCTGCGGCGAAATGTGGGGCCCACCATATTTTATATTACGAATGACGATATGGGTCACCCTGTTGTCGGTGTCGACATGGAAGGCGAGATAATAATGATAGTCATGCTGGTAGGGGTAATGGTAAATGTCGGCCGCTTTTTATCACGGTAATAGGCGCGGCCATAGGTCTCAAACACTTTGGCCAGCGGGTCGCCCACCCGGACACCGCGGGGGGGGGCAAAGTAAGACGACCAAGTGACGATACTGAAGACTAGACCGCCAGGGCGTTCCAATTCCAAGCTCAAGCCGGAATAATCGGGATGAGTACTGTCATAAGGTTCGCTGCCGATTCCTTTGACGGTGGGTGGACCGAGCAACGCCAACACTTTGTCACCACTCATACCAAGGTAGAGGTCGCCGAGAGCCAGATCGTCGTTAGTCAGCGGCAGGCGCTCGAGAATTTCGAAGACCCCGGCTACTTAGTCTGCAAGATAATCCTCGTCGATGCCCGCGAGGTTGCGGGGGTCGACGGAGATGGAACCGTCGGCGGCGATACTCGCAACCTCGCAGCCTTCATAATGTAATCGGCATACGGAACGACCGGAAGATTAATGCTCCGGGCGACTGGCGGAGGGTTATTCTGAGCAGCCGGCGCGACAGGAGGTGGATTGCTTTGGGCCGCCGGGGCACAGGACGGCGGCGGGTTCTGGGCAGCGCCAAAGCAGCCCAAGACGAGAAATGCCAGGGCAAGACACAAGGCGGCAAAGAGGCGGGGAATCCAAATCCCTCCTCGAATCAAGTAAAATAATGTAATTTTAAACTATATTTTCCATAAAAAAACGAGCGTTCCTGCAAGCCAACAGGAATTTCCATAATATTGACGAATGATGATAAATGGAAATTATTCTGTAGAAAGTTTCGAAGGAGGCGGGAGTATGGACAGATGCGCACATATCCCCCGCAAAAGAGTGGCGCGCTCTTTGCTGGTAAGGCTGACCTGTGTCCTATTCATTGTCTCCTGCACTATGGTGGGCTGCGGCGCGGTGTCTGACATAAATGCCGTTCAGCAAGCAGAGAAATCAGCTGTGGTAAAAGTGCACCGGCCGGTGGCGCTGGAAAGAGGCCTTGATATTCAAGAACTGAAGGCGCTAGTCTGGAATTATGACAAAGCCTGGGTGGACTATGCAAACAAAGGCGACCGAAAAGTATTTGACTATATTGAACAAGAAAGTGAACTCTATCGACAGGCGCAAGGATATCGAGGTGACGGGCTGTGGGAAGATTTGAACCATGTATCTGTGGAGGCCGTCTCCTTTGCAGTCGATGGCAAGAAGGCCTATATCAGGGTTTATGAAAAAATCCTAAAACGCCCCTATGCCGGGGCGGAAACGTTTGAAAGTGTAGAATACGACTGGGTCTACGAGGCAAAGGGAGCTGGGGACAAATGGCTGCTCAGCCGGTGCGACAGGCGGATCGACGTGGGGAATCGCGGGATCACCGCAAGTTCGGATGGGCTTGCCGTGAACGACGGAGAATATATTCTCGGAGACTGGGTCTATTATACCAATCCCCAGGACGGCGACAAACTTTATAGAGCCAATCGCAAGGATAACCGTATCGAAAAACTTTTCGATGAAGCCGTAGAAATTGTTGATGCAGTCTCCTGGCGTCTTTATTTGAAACGAAAAGCTGGTGATGGTGGGATATTTTATTTGCTCACATATGATCTGAAATTGGGGCAGCCAGAACTTTCGTCTGGAGGCGACGGCTGGAACTACTTCAGTGATACCTACACATTCTATAAAGTTAGGCAAGATAACAGCCAGTTTCAGCGGGTTGCGACCCGGAGTGGTGGTGGCAAGGTAATGAAAATCGTGGAAGTCAAAGACGGCTGGATCTATGCGTATATTCTTTCAGAGGACGGGCGGTATGATTTTCGAATTAAGACAGCGGGAGGCCCGCGGGAATTTATCTCGCTGAAAAGACTGGACTAAGTGAATATCGCGAAGACATGGGGCTGAAAGCGAAAGCTTTCGGCCTCTTTGTTTTATAAACACAAATTGAAAAGGAGTGAACGGTATGGCAGGAACCCCATTTCCCCCTTGTAGCTATCTTGCGCAGGACGATCCTCGGTGGGGCGATCAGCCTTACGGTAAAAACGGGGAGACCACTATCGCCTGGTCAAAAATTGATCGAGCTGGAGCATGAGAGACCGCCCCGGCGGTGAGGGCGGCAGACGGGTGAGGAGAGGTGAGGTGCGGTGAGCGAGCGGGAAATCCAGGTGATATTGGTGGAGCTGCAGCATGTCCGGAAAGAGATCGCAGAGCTGAAAGAAGAGGTCAGAAATAAGTGCAACACCTGTCTTAATTCCGGCCTGATGGAGCAGGACATCCTCAATTTGGACAAGATGACGATGATCGACAGCAAGAAGCTGTGGATGAATATTCATGCCCAGTGGGTAGTATTTGGCGCGGTGGCCTCGGCGCTGCTCGGATCATTTCTCGTCCATGTACTGGGGAGGTGACGGCCAATGACCTGGCTGAAAAAAATGGCGACATGGGGCATCGGGCTCTATACCGGTGCCTTTGTCTGTTTGTGGCTGGCGGCCTGGGGGCTGAACGCGGTAGAGGGTACCCATTTTGACCTCGACCGGCTGAAGGAGCTCTTCATCTGGGTGATGGGCTATCTGAACGCCACCCATTTGATCAACTCCAAATGGAACTCGCCGCCCGGGGAAATGCCTGGGGCGGAAAATAGGACCGGTGCGCTGCCAGCGGCGGCATCGCCGGTCAAAGCGGAAGGCGGGGTGGCAAAATGAAAGAGAATCAGGATAGGTGGATGGATGACGACAATGAGGGGTACATCCCTTCATGGGCGTCAGGCGAGACGGACCATGGGCTGGCCGAGCGGATATTAGGGATGTTTCGCCGCCCTTTTGACCGGGCGCAAGAGGAAGGGGAGGGCGGACACAGTGAGCCGGATGACGGCAGGTTTGACGTCGATCCCCTGGAGCGGATGAGGATCCGCCATGATGCAAGAACGCACATCTTCGGGTGGGTCAGGGTATATGACGATGGTTCGCCCAAAGGCCATCAAGGGGTTGATCTTTATGCCCCGGCCGGTACCCCTGTCAAAGCGGTGGCGAAAGGCACCGTAGCTGATGTGGGGACCTCTAAAGATTATGGAAACTACATTGTCATCCGGTTCGCGAAGGGAGGGCGGACCTATTACGCTCTTTACGGACATTTGAGTGACGGTGAGGTGATGGCTAAACTGAAGGTTGGCGTATCCGTAAAAGCGGGGCAGGTGCTGGGGACGGCAGGCAATACCGGAAATGCCAGAGGCATGAAAGGTGAAGATGCGCATCTTCATTTTGAGGTTGCGACTTCGGGCGCGTTTGGGCCGGGAATGGGATTTGGAAGGGTGGACCCAATGCCGTTTTTCCGGGCAAAGTTAAAGGTCCAAGACGCTAGGTAGTGATCAAGTTCAAACAGGCGCGAATATGAGGGAAAAATAAGGAGGATATAGCGATGGATAATAAATACAGACCGGTTGACCCGGCGTTTGCAGCCAGGATACTCAGGCAATTCAGTCGGCCGTTTGACGCCAGCCCGCTGGCCAATAGGGGCGGCGGTCCTGAAGATGTGGTCGGGAAATCTGGGCCATACGTGCCCGCGGCTGTAACTTTAGTCAGAACAATTAATAATATTAAAAAATACGGGGATGAAGTGAAACAGGCGGCGCAAGGAGCGGGATTTGGTGATGCCGAAGCGGAGGAGTTGGCTCATAATGCAAAAATGCTGTACGGAACATATAAAGGGTTATCAGTCGGTTCTCAAGCTACAGCGGGGGCTGTAGGGGGCTCCATATTAGCGGGGCTTGATGGAGAATGGGCTGAGCCGAAAGTGAAAGATTGGATAAAGAATACCGTCATCCAAAACCGTAAAGATATGAATAATCAGGGCGACCCGGATAAAATTGATTATAGTGTGTTCAATCCGGATTCCGGTGCGTATGGTTCCGAATAACAGATAGATAACACAAGAGAAAAGATAGAACCCAATATGGAAGTGATTCTTCCCTATTGGGTTCATCTCTAACACAAACAAGAAAATAAAGGAAATAAAGGTATTTTATAGAAGATGTTGCTTAAAAATATGTCTGATAATGGGAGGAGAAAAGATGAATCGATTTTCTACCTTTTTGCTGACACTGGTGTTTTTCTTTGTCGCTTTTCAGTCATATGAACTTGTTCAATATTATTCTATACCACAAAACATTTGGACTTATGGCGTGTATCCGGTATTGGTGATTGTTTTTGGTATCGTTATTATAATATGGTCGAAAAAGCCACGCGGCAAAGTGACGCCCTGGGGAATACGGATAGTTGGGCGAACCGGCGAAATCCCAATTGCGGAAATAAAAAAGATTTACCATAAAGACTGGCAGACGGTGATCGAAACAGCGGATGGTGAGGCCAAGACGCGGCTTCCGGTCAGCGAACTTGTTACGCTTTCAAATGGCCGGCTAAACGAATGGCGTATAACAGAGAACTCTCTTGTGATTGTTCCCGAAGCGTCTGAAAAACCTTTTCGTAGTGTGTATGCTCCTATCGGCAAGTATGCGGTCAATCCTTCCGTGATGTCGTGGCTATTCGCGTTGGGATATCTTTTGTTTATTTTCAGAGATGTAATATTGCAGGGCATCGAATACAGCATTGCGTATTTTATTCTGCTGCTGGTTGCCCAGTTCTTCTTTCGCAGGTATAAACCGTTTACAGTAACCCTGGATGACACCGGTCTGACGCTACAGGACGAAAAAGGGCGGCAGCAGTCGCTGGCCTTCGCCGAGGTGGCGCAGGTGGAGAAGGGGATTTTTCGCACCACGGTGACGGCTAAGGACGGCGAAGTGCTGCACTTTCCGCGGGGCTGCTACCTCTTGCCGGAGCTGATTGAGGAGCTGGCCGGACTGGGTCACCCAAAATAAGAACGCAAGTCACTGCAAGACATGCCATCTTTCAAATAATACACTCAAATTGGAGGACTTCTGCCAGTCAACTCGAATTAATTAAGCCATGCTATATACGAAAGGGTGACCACTATGAAGATAACAGTGATTGGTGCAGGGGCTACTGGCGGATATTTTGGCGCAAGGCTGGCCGAAAGCGGCTTGGATGTCACATTCTTAGTCCGGCAAAACAGAGCAAACCAACTGAAAGCAAACGGGTTGGTTGTGAAAAGTGTATTAGGCGATCTGACCATCAAGGATCCGCAAATTGCCCTGGATCCTAAGGATATTCCCGCGTGCGATCTTGTCCTTTTATGTCTGAAAAATTATCAGTTGGCGGCCTGTTTTCCCCAGCTTAAGGAGCTTGTCAGCAAAGGAGCCAAAATCCTCCCGCTGCTCAACGGCATCGAGCATTTTGAGATTTTGATCAAAGAGTTTGGCGAAGAAAACGTCGTTGTCGGCAACTGCAAAATCAACTCGACCTTGGATGCGGACGGGACCATTCTTCATACCAATAAACTCCACAAGCTGATCTTCGGCGAAAATACCCCGGCGCAAGCAGGGTTTTGCCTGCAATTCAATGAGGCTATCGCCAAGGCCAATCTGGATGTTACCTACAGTAAAGACATCTGGGTGGAGATCTGGATTAAATATGCCTTTATTACCGTCTTTTCCGGGGTGACGACAGCCGGCAACCTGACGACCGATCTCATTTATCAAAATGAGGCGACCAGGGAAATGTTCCGCCGGGGCCTCGACGAAATGAATGGTCTGGCTGCGGCTTACGGCGTCAAGCTGCCTGAGAACTATGTATCTTCCAATATTGATTCCCTGGGCAAGTATCCCAAAGGAACGACGACTTCGATGCATCAGGATCTAAAGAAAGGCCTGCCGCTTGAAGTGGAAAGCCTCCAGGGGGCGGCCATCCGTTTTGCCGCCAGGAAAAACATGAAACTGCCGATCATCGAGACCCTGTATAGCCTGATCAAACCCAATGAATATCCTCTGAACTAAGGCGATAAGCTATCGCTGATAAAGGCGCTAATGTAAAAACGGAGCACCAATAAGGTGCTCCGTTTCGATTTTGATTTTCCGCTGAACGGGTAGCCGTTTGGCGGCTATTTTTTGTTGTCTGGGAGCCTATGCCAGGCAGTCCCGGCCGATGGAGTCGGCTACCAGGATGGCGGCCAGGACGTCGTCGGCGGTGACAGGGAAGGGCTCGTTGTGGATGGATTCCTTGGGGGCGCTGGCGGCTTTGGCCACCTGGAGAAGCTCCGCGGGAGTGATGTTTTCCCGGCCGAGGTCTTTGAGGGTGGTGGGCAGGCCGACGGCGCGGCAGAAGGCGAGCACTTCGTCGATTTCTGCGCGGGGGCGGTTTTCCAGCACCAGCTGGACCAGTGTCCCGAAGGCCACGTATTCGCCGTGGTACTTGGCGTGGGCTCCCGGCAGGGAGGTAAAGCCAAAGTAAACCGAGTGGGCGGCGCCGACACCGTTGCACTCTGCGCCGATGCCGCTCAAGAGGGTGTTGGCTTCGATGATGTTGTCCAGGGCTTTGGTGACCACCTGCTTTTCCACCGCCAGAACGGCGGCCGGACCGTCGGCCACCAGAGTCTCCCAGCATTGCTTAGCCAGGGCGTAGGAGGCCAGGGTGGAGGTGCCGCCGACAAAATTGCGGCGGTGGTTTTCGACACAGACGCGGGCCTCGAAATAGGTGCCGAGGGCGTCGCCCATTCCGGCGAGAAGCAGGCGGACAGGGGCGTTGGCGATGATCTGGGTATCCACCAGCACAACGTTCGGGTTGCGGCGGGTCAGCAGCACTTCTTGAAAGGTGCCGTCTTCATTATAATAGATGACAATGGTCGAGGTCGGCGCGTCGCAGGAGGCTACCGTCGGCACGATGACCACCGGCAGCTTGTCGTAGTAGGCCACCGCTTTGGCGGTGTCGACGGCCTTGCCGCCGCCCAGGCCGACGATGACGTCGCACTGGTTGGCTTTGACCACTGCCCGGAGTCGTTCGACTTCGGCTTTGGTGGATTCGCCGCCGAAGGGCTCGAAAACCAGCTTGGTGTCGCTGCCTTCGAAGCTGGCTTGGATGGTGTCTTTGTGGGCAGCCAGCCGGCTCGGGCTGGCCATGATGAACAGAGAGCCGCCGAGCTGGGAAATGTGTTTTTTGAGGCGGGACAGTTCTCCGAACCCTTGAATGTATTTCCCGGGGGATGCGAAAGCTTGGGCCATATCAAGTCCTCCTGTTTCGTTGTGGATTATCATATCCTTATTTTCGCTGAGGACTCAAAAAATTCCTTGTTGCCGCCTGCTGTTGCCGGGGTAATCTGTTTTCATAAAAAGGCTGCGGCGGCGATGATGATCAGGATGAGGCCGCCGAGGGCGGTGCCTGCTTCGCCCATCGTAAAGGGACCGATCCGAACGGTGGCGAGCTTTGCGCCCAGGGCCACTCCGGCCCAGACGGTGACAAAGCTGCCAAGGGCCGAGGCCAGGGAAATGGCGAAGGGGGACAGGCCGAGCAGCCCTCCGCCCAGCCCGTTGGTGAGGGCGTTGACTGAAAGGGCGATACCGAGAATCACGGCCTCGCCAAAGCTGATCTCGCCGGAGTGGTCGGCGTCGGCGATTTCGGGGTGTTCCAGGATATTTTTGATGCTGGCGCTTGGTGGCGGTTGGCTTTCGACCGCTGCCGCGACCGGCTTTTTGCGGGGGGCGATCAGGACAATCTGGAGGCCGATGAGCAGCAAGAGAACTCCGCCAGCCACAGAGGGCAGTGCGCCAGGCAGGATTTGGGCCAGCCACTGGCCGAAAAAGATACCGGCGTAGCTGAACAAGAAACAGATGACGGCGATGATCAGGTTGGACAGCCAGCTGAGGCGGATGCCGCGGATGCCATAGGCGATGCCGACTCCGAAGTTATCCAGGCTGGATGAAAGGGCCAGACCCAAGATGACAAGCCATGCCATGCGGGAACACTCCTCTTTACAAAGTGAATTTGCACCCTGTATAGTATGGGGACGGACCAGCCGGAGTGCGAGGAAAGTTGTGACATGGCAGATCATTTTTGAAAAGCCAGCAAACATTGTAGGAATTTGATATTTATTGTCGAAGAAATAGGTTTAAGTGGTAATATGTTCCCTGGTGTGGGGGAGATGATACCAATAAAATATGCTACAAGGGAGCTCTCCATGAACGATGATAGCCGTTTCCTCCGCTTTGCGCGACATTGGATATTGCCGAACACGGTGATTTTGTTATTTTGTCTTTTCCTTTTGGTGATGACCTGGGGGGCAGCCCTCTGGCAGGCCGAAAGAGACCGTCAGGTCACGACAGCTGAAGTGCTGCGCGACGGCGACAACTACACCCGGGCGTTTGAAGAACAGGTGCGCCAGGTGCTCAAGACCAACGATCATTATCTCATGATGCTGAAAAAGGAATTTGAGGAAAAACAGGCTGTGACGCCGGCCCTTACCAACCTGTTGGCGATGATCAGCCATGACCCGGTGGCGGTTCAGGTGGCGGTGGAGGATGAGAAGGGGAACATGCTGGCCAGTCTCCGGCCCTTTACGCCTGGCGTAAATTTTGCTGATCAGCCGCATTTCAAAGCCCATGTCGCCGCCGACAGCCACGCTCTTTTTATCGGCCCGCCTTTCACCGGCCGGGTTTCCGGTCAGTCCTCCATTCCGCTGTCCCGCCGACTGAACCATGCCGACGGCAGCTTTGCCGGCATTGTCTATATCGCGATCAGCCCCGACTATTTCGCCCAGTTTTATCGGGCGATGAACTTTGATGAAAACTATGTGGTGCGGGTACTTGGCGCCGACGGTATCGTCCGGGCCAGCAACGATGAACGGGAAGTCGGCAGCAGCCAGGCCAAATCCACCCTCTTTACTTATCTGCCGGAAAAACCGGCCGGTTCCTATCGTTCGATCGGGCAATTCGTCGGCCGGCCGCTGTTGATCAATTACCGGGCCATGCCTGATTACCCTCTGGCCCTGCAGGTCGGAGTGCTCGAAGACACGCTGCTGCCGATGGTCCAGCGGCGGTACGCCTACCTCGGGGCGGCGGCCATCATTAGCCTTTGCGTCATCCTTTTCACCGGCCGGATGATCCTGCACGCCCGCCGCCAGCGCCGGGTGGAGGCCTATCTGCAGCAGAACCACGAGGAGCTGACTGCTGCCCATGAAGAGCTTGTCGCCACTGAGGAAGAACTGCGGGGCCAATATGACGAAATCCTGCGGGTGAACGAGACCGTCAAACGCCAGAACGCGCTATTGTCCTCCCTTCATGAAACCGCGCTGGGGTTGATGAGCCGACTGGACATCACCGAGGTGCTTGCGGCTATCGCCACCCGGCTGGCCGAGCTGGCCGGGACGGAACATGTGTATGTCTTCGTCATCAACCAGGAGGAAAAGACTGCAATCCGCATGATCGGCAAGGGCATTTACGCTTCAGATGTCGACTTTAAGCGGGACAGTACCCAAGGGATGATCGGTGAAGTGGTACGCCGGAAAAAAACCTTCATGGTGGAGGACTACAGCACCTGGGCTAACCGTAACCCCGGCCCCATCCATGACAGTATTCACGCCAATGTCCAGGTGCCGCTGATCAACGACGGAGAAGTCATCGGCACATTGGGGATGGCCTTTACCGAGCAGAGTCAGCATTTTGGCGACAGCGATGTGGCCCTGATCGAAGAGTTCGCTGTGGTGGCATCGGTTGCCCTCGATAATGCCCGCACGGTCCGCGAACTGAAAGAAAGCAAGGACACAATCGAGGCGATATTCAACGCCGCCAACGACGTCATCATCGTCAACGACGGCGACACCGGGGAAATATTGTCTGTCAACCGTCAGGCCAGCCTGTTGTTCGGCTATTCGGTGGAAGAAATAAAAGCGATCGGCCTGGCGGCCATCGCTTCGCCGGCCAATGTAGAGTCGGCCCTCAGCCGTATCCGAAACACCATCATTGCAGGCCCTCAGCTTTATGTGCGGGAAACCGCCGACCGGGCAGGCAACCGGCTGGTCCTTGAGATCCAGTCGTCGCCGGCGGTCATCCACGGCAAGGTTCGCTGCCTGGCGCTGATGCGGGACATTACCGGCCGTAAAAAGATGGAGGAAGAGATCATCCAGCTCCAGGCGCAGAAACAGGCAATGTTGGACGCCATTCCCGATATCATAGTAGGGCACAACCGCAAAGGGGATTTCCTTTATTACAAGCCGTCGAAGAACAGTGCGTTCTCGTCCCTTGCCGAGGCGCCAGTGGGCAAAAATGCCAAAGATTTCTTCCCGCCGGACTATCTCCCCAGGGTACTGGAAGCTATCGAGCAGGCCCTGCTCACCGGTCAGCATTCCTATGAGGCAAAGCTTTTTACCAAGGGGGCCGACACCTATGTCGAATCCCGCTATGTAAAAGTCAATGAGGACGAGGTACTGGTCATTGTCAGAGATATCACCGAGAGATACCGGATGGAAGAGCGCCTGGAATTCCTGAGTCTCCACGACTCGCTGACCGGGGCCTACAACCGGGCCTATTTTGAAGAAGAAATGCGGCGGCTAGAGAGCCGGAAACACCGGGGAATCGGCCTGTTTGTCGGCGATGTCGACGGTCTGAAAATAATCAACGATACCCTGGGGCACCGCCATGGCGACCAATTGCTGCGCCAGGTGGCGGCCATCCTCCGAACCGGTCTGGAATCGCCCGACTTTGTCGCCCGGATCGGCGGCGACGAGTTTGCGGTGGTGCTGTTCGAGCCGACCGAAGCCGAGCTCGAATCGCTGGAAATGCGTTACCAAAAGGCGATTGCCGACTACAACCGCGACAACCCCCATCTGCCGCTGAGTCTTTCAGTTGGCTGGGCGGCCGATTATACCGGCGACTCTGTTGAGCAGGTCATCAAAGAGGCTGACCACAACATGTACCGCCAGAAAATGCACCAGAGCCAAAGTGTGCGCGGTGCTATTGTCCAGACCATGATGAAGGCGCTGGAGGCCAGGGACTTCATCACCGAAGGCCACGCCGACCGGATGCAGGTCATGGCCGAGGCCATGGGCCGGCAGCTCGGCCTGTCGCAGGGAGCGCTTGCCGACCTTCGCCTTTTGGCCAAGTTTCACGACATCGGCAAGGTGGGCATCCCGGACAGTATTCTCAATAAACCCGGCCGGCTGGACGACGAGGAGCGGGCTGTCATGCAGCGGCACTGTGAAATCGGATTTCGGATCGCCCGGTCTTCGCCCGATCTTGCCCCCATCGCCGAATGGGTCCTCAAACACCAGGAATGGTGGGATGGACACGGCTATCCGCTCGGGCTGGAAGGGGAGGAAATCCCGGTCGAGTGCCGGATTCTCGCTCTGGTGGATGCTTATGACGCCATGACCAACGACCGGCCTTATCGCCAGGCCCTCACGCCCGAAGTGGCGGTGGCGGAAATCCGGCGCTGCTCAGGCACCCAGTTTGATCCCTTTCTGGTGGAGCTCTTCCTCGATCTTCTCCACAAGGGACCAGTCCACTAAAGAAAAAGCTGGTAGTTACACCAAGCCCCCCGATCGGGGGCTTTTTATTTTTGCCGAAAGGCTGGCGGCGAAAGGATGATTTGCAGGGGCCGGTGAATATTTCCTAAAAGAATGGATTTAGCCTGGTTTAATCAAAGGAGGAAGGCCGATGGACCAGATTCAAAAAATAACGACCGACAAGAATCAGGGCGCGCTGGAGCAGCATCTGAAAAGCTATGAACAGAAGGCCCGGGAGCTGGGGGCCACCAACGCCGCCGTCATTCGCACCGACACCATTTTGGTGGATGAGCGCATCACTCTGAAATGCCAGATTCCCCGCTGCTTCGGCTATGGGGTGAGCGCCCACTGCCCGCCCAACACCCTAAAGCCTGCCGACCTCAGGGAACAGCTGAAACGCTACGAATGGGCCGTCTTATTTACCATCGAGGTGCCGCCGGAGGTCATCGTCCGCAACAAAGCCACCATCAAGGAGCGGATCGCCGCCTATCTCAATGTCTTCAAAATCGTCAGCGCCCTCGAATCAGCAGCCTTTTACGACGGCCACTACCTCGCCTTCGGCTTTGGCGCCGGCTCGTGCCGCCACAGCTATTGCAGCCGCGAGGAGAACTGCGCGGCCATGGAAGGAAAGAAGTGCCGCTTCCCGCTCCATTCCCGGCCGTCGATGGAGGCGGTGGGCATCGACGCCCTCGGCCTGGTGGCCTCTGTCGGCTGGGACATCTACCCCATCGGCAGCGGCGCCGACCCGGCCGCTGTGCCCAAGGGGACGTTGGTCGGGATCGTCATTGTGCAGTAATAGCAAAAAAAAGCGCCGGACGCTAACAAGGCCAAAACTCCCAGTAATCCAGAGTTTTGGCCTTGTTTCTTGGCTCTATTCGTAAAGCGTGCATCTCCGGCGAGCAGGTATGGGTTCTGGTAGCCGTCAGAGAAAGGACTGATAATATGAGTACAAAACCCCCGCAGAATGGTGCAATGGATTTCACTGCAGCCTCTGAGCGCGCGATGCAATTGCGTTCAAAATACCAGCAACTCGAAACACTCTACCACAAAGACGTATGGACTACAGAAGAGGACATGCTTGCTTTTACCACCGACGTCGGAGCGCTCGGACGCCTGGTCATGGCCGCTGAAGGACGATGGATACAGGATGGAGATGTTCAAGCCGACCTTGGCAGCAAGATGGGTGAATGCCTTTGGTGGCTCCTGGTGCTGTCCGCTCGTCTCGAGGTCGATATCACTGAGGCTTTTACGTCATTCATCGATAAGCGCAATGCCGATCTCGCTTAGACACCAAGCATTAACACTGCGACTAAGCAGACCCACTAGATTATGCTAGTGGGTTTTTGCATGCAGGTGCTCATTCAGGGAAAACCAACAATCTTTGCGAATAGAGCCATTTTATTTGGGTTTGCGATCGCCCAAAGGGCGCCCTCATCAGTATTCGATATGGTATTTCTGCATCCGCCGCCAGAGGGTGGTGCGGTTGATGCCGAGGATTTCGGCGGCGTCGGTGGCGTTGCCGCCGGCTTGGGTGAGGGCGGCGGTGATTTCGCGGGCCAGCCGTTCTTCTTTGGGGGAACGGGTCGGCGCTTTTTGCGGCCGGTGCCGGAGCATGCCCTCCAAGAGGTCGCTGGTGATGACGTCGGTTTTTGCGGCAGCCGCGATTCTTTCCATGAGGTTGCGGCATTCGCGGATATTGCCGGGCCAGGGATAGTCTTTCAAGCGCTGCAGGGCGTCGGGGGTCAGCCGCAAATCCCGGCCCGACTCGGCGGCGAACTGCTGCAAAAAGGCCTCGGCAAAGAGGCGGATATCAGACGCTCTTTCCCTGAGGGCCGGCAGCTCGAGCCGGAGGACGTTGAGGCGGTAGTAGAGGTCGTCGCGGAATTTATTGGCCTCGACCAGTCCTTCGATGTCTTTATTGGTGGCGGTGATCACCCGCACGTCGACCGGGGTGACTTTGTAGCTGCCGAGGCGCACCACCGTTTTTTCCTGGAGGACGCGGAGCAGCCGCCCCTGGTTGATATAGTCCATTTCGGCCAGTTCGTCGAGAAAAATAGTGCCGCCGTGGGCCACCTCAAATAGGCCGGGTTTGCCTTCCTTGTTGGCCCCGGTGAAGGCCCCGCCGACATAGCCGAACAGCTCGCTTTCGAGGAGTTGGGCCGGGAGGGCGGCGCAGTTGATGGCGACAAACGGCCCCTTGGCCCGCCGGCTGGCGTTATGGATGCTCTGGGCGAAGACTTCTTTGCCGGTGCCGGTTTCCCCTGAAATCAGGACACTGGCGTGGGTGGCGGCGAAATCACGGGCCACGGCGATGGTCCCGGTGATGGCCTGGCTGTCGCCGATGATATCGGCAAAGCAGAATTTGGCGACATGGCCGCGGGCATAGACCTCGCTGCGGATCATGGCCTCCATCCGCTGGATTTTGCTGACCTCCTGCAGGGTGATGACCGCCCCGAAGGAACGGCGGTTGATGGTGATGGGCACACTGTCGCACATCACTTTGGTACCCTTGATGTCAATGATGCGGTTGAAAGCCTGCTGGATCTCATCAAATTTGAGCTGGGGCAGGAGCTGCTCGACCGGTTTGCCTAACGCGCCTGTCCGGCTGACCTTGGTCAGCTTTTGGGCCACCGGATTGCAGGCGGTGATGCTGCGGTCACGGTCGATGGTGATAATGCCGTCATGGGAATAATCGAGGATGGTGCTGAAAAACCCCCGTTTGACGGCTTCGATTTCCAGAGCCTCGCGGATCTGGGCCGCCTCTCTTGCCGCCTGCAGCAGCCCCTCCTGGCCCATGCGGATGAGGGCGCAGGGAATACCGCGGCGACTGGCGGCGTTGACGGCCAGGACACCGCCCAGGATGACTTCGGCGCCGTCAGCAGCGGCCTCGGCCACCGCTTTGTCATAGTCCTGGTTTTGTTTTACGGCATAATGGCGGATGTTTACCCCCAGCACCTCGGCCAGGTAATCGATCCCGGAGACCATCGCCGTCAGGGCGACCACGGCGATCTTTTTGCCGTGGTATTTGGCTTCGTTGATGGCCCGGATGACATCAAAGCTGGTAACCGGAATCTCCACCAGGGAGACATTCAGGCGGGCCTGCCTGATCCGGCTGGCGATCCCGGCCCGGGCGGCGACGATTTCCACCCCCTGGGCAATCCGTGTCCGCACCAGGTCGACGGCTTCCTCGGTGGGAGCCACGGCGACAAACTGGATGTCGGGATGGCGGGAAGCCAGGATATCTTTGGCATATGGCACCATGACTTCGTCAGGCAGCACAAATAATGTCTTTGTCAAACAACATCACCACTTTGCGATAATATGCAACGAAATGCAACGAGTTTCCTGCAACAAGTATAACAAAAGCCGCCCGGGGATTCAATAAGGGATTTGAACTGGGGCTTTTTCGAAGGGTCTAATGGCAGGAAAATCGCCGCTTGCCAGGGAAATGCCGCCAGCAGGCAAACTTTTTTCTGCCCCGCCGCCATCCTGGCACGAGTTGTGCATTAATAAAGGTCAGAAATGAGGGGGCTGGGCAGTTTGCGGCAGACCCCCGCAAACGACGGTAAGGAGTGAGTACTATGGCAGGTGCGCTAGATGGAGTGCGGGTGATCGACACGGCGACGGTGATCGCCGGACCGTTCGGAGCGGCGATGTTGGGCGATTTCGGGGCAGAGGTCATCAAAGTGGAGATGCCGGGCGGCGGTGACTCAGCCCGCGGGATGGGGCCCTTTTACGAAGGCCAGTCGATGCGCTGGGCGACCTTCGCCCGAAATAAAAAGAGTGTGACCCTCGATCTTCGCAAAGAAGAGGGCAAGAACCTGTTTCTCAAATTGGTGGCCAAAAGCGACCTTATTTTTGAAAACTTCCGCACCGGGACGCTGGACAAGTGGGGCCTTGACTATGAGACCCTAAAGAAAGCCAACCCGAAGATCATCGTTGTCCGCATTACCGGCTACGGCCAGACCGGCCCCTATTCCCACCTGGCCGGGTTCGGCACCCCCTGTACGGCCTTTTCCGGCCTGACCTATATCACCGGCTACCCTGACAAGCCGCCAGTCAATCCTCCCATTTCGCTGGCCGACTATATCGCCGGTCTCTACGGGGCCTTCGCGGCGATGGTTTGCCTCTACTACCGGGATCTCAACTCAGGCTGCGGCCAGGAAGTCGACCTGAGTCTCTATGAGAGCATCTTTCGGATGCTGGAGGGCCATATCGCCGACTTTGATAAAAACCGCGTCATTAAAGAACGGCGGCCCAGCATCAGCGGTTCGGCCAGCCCGTCCGGCACCTTTAAATCAAAAGACGGCAAATGGGTGGTGCTGGTCTGCAGCACCGACCGGACCTTTGAATATTTCGCCAACGGCATCGGCCGCAGCGACCTTTTAGAAGACTCCCGCTTCAATGTAAATTCGGCCCGGGTCAAAAACAATGTATTAATGGAAGAGAACGTCGTCGACTGGATGGGTAAACACGATTACAAAGAGATCAAAGAAACGCTGGACAAAGCCGGAGCGCCGGTCAGCCTGGTGTTCAGCATGGAGGATATTTTCGCCGACCCCCACTATGCGGCCCGGGAAAACCTCGTCGAAGTGCTGCACCCTACCCTGGGCACCCTGAAGATTCCGAGCGTTGTGCCTAAACTAAGCGCCACCCCGGGGGAAATCAAGTGGATCGGGCCGGATATGGGCTCCCACAACGAGGAAATCTATCAGGATCTCCTGGGGGTGGACCCGGCCGAAATGGCTGCCCTCAAAGAAAAAGGCATCATCTGACCGCAAGAAAGGATGGTTTGACATGGAAAAGGCAAACATGATCTGGCCCGAGCAGGCGACAATCTGTGAGGTGGGTCTGCGCGACGGACTGCAGAACGAGAAAAAGCTGCTCAGCGTCGACGAAAGGCTGGCCCTGCTGGACGCAGTGGTGGACTCAGGCATCAAAATCATCGAGATCGGCTCCTTTGTACATCCCAAAGCCGTGCCGCAGATGGCCGACACCGAGGAGGTGGCCCGCCGGATGAAACGGGTGGAGGGTGTCGAATACCGGGTGCTGGTGCCCAACCTCAAGGGGCTGGAGCGGGCCCACGCCGCCGGAGTGACCAAGGCCAAGCTGACGGTGTCGGTCAGCGAATCCCACTGTATCAACAATTTCAACCAGACTCCGCTGGAGATGATGGAGGGGTTTGTTCCCTGCGTCGAGTTTGCCGCCAAAAACGGCGTCGAGCTGTCCGGCGCCCTATCCTCGGCCTGGGGCTGCGCCTTTGAAGGCAAAATTCCCGCCCAGCAGGTGGAAAAGGTGGTCAGGGCCTATCTGAAGCTCGGCATCACCGAGCTGTCGCTGTCAGATGCCACCGGCATGGCCAATCCCCGCCACATTTATGAAATGGGCGGCTATATGATCCGGACCTTCCCTGAGGTAAAATGGGTGCTCCACCTTCACAACACCCGCGGGATGGCGCTGGCCAACATCGTCGCCGCCCTGCAGGTAGGGTTCACGGTTTTTGACGGAGCCTTCGCCGGCCTCGGCGGCTGCCCGTATGTGCCTGGCGCGGCCGGCAACATCGCCACCGAGGATGTCATCCATATGCTGCACGAAATGGGTGTCGCCACCGGCGTCGACCTGGAAAAGGCGATGGCCACCGCCCATCTGGCTGAACAGGTTGTCGGCCACGAGGCGTCCAGTGCGGTCCTGAAGGGCGGGCGCTGCGAAGACCTGACCAAGGAAAAGGCCCGCCATCAAAATAATAAATAGCCAGTGGATAGGCCATAAATCTGAAATAAATGACAGCCCAAGGCGCTTTGACAGGAAATAGAGGGCCTCTGGGCGAACAAGGGAACATGAAGCGAAAATAAGGGGTGAAGGCGCGTGTCGACAGACGCCAAGACGGCAGGGAAGAGTTTCGGGCATCATATCGAATGGTTTCGCCAAAAGTGGGGGCTGCCGCTGGCGATACTCTGTATGCTGGCCATCTGGTTCGCCCCGACACCGGCCGGACTGACGCTGGTCGCCAAAAAGGCGCTGGTGCTGTTTGCCGGGATATTTGTCATGTATCTGTGTGAATCGATGCCACTGGCGGTGGTCAGTGTGGCAGTACTGCCGCTGGCTGTATTGCTCAAGGTGGTGCCGATGAGCGTCGCCCTGGAAGGCTATTCGGCCTCGACGGTCTATCTTTTGTACGGATCGTTCATCCTGGCGGCGGCTATGGTCAAAACCAACCTGGCCGAGAGGATCACCTTTATCATCCTGTCGAAAATCGGCAGCAGCACCCGCAATATTACATTAGGCATTACCTTGTGCAACATCGTCCTCAATTTCCTGGTCCCTTCGGCGACCGCCCGCACAGCCATTTTGCTGCCGGTCTGCCTCGGCATTATTGATCTATTCCAGACCCAGGGCCGGACCCGCTTTTCCGCCGGTCTCCTCCTGACTCTGGCCTTTACCAGCCTGACCATCAGCGCCGGGACACTGCCTGGCACGGTGGCCAACCCGGTGGCGGTGGAGTTTATCGTCAAAGCCGGCGGCCCGGATATTTCCTATATGCAGTGGCTGATCCTCGGTTATCCGCCTGCCCTCCTCATGACCTTCGTCACCTGGTGGTGCATCTATAAAGTATTTAAACCCGAGCACGACGAAATCCCCGGCGGCCAGGACTTTGTCAAGGCCAGACTGGCGACTTTCGGGCCGATGAGCTCAGAGGAGCGGCGCACCCTTGTCGTCTTTTTAGGGGTGGTGGTGCTGTGGCTGACCGGCGACATTACGAAAATCGATGTCACCATCTCTGCTCTGATCGGGGCTACGGCCCTTTTCCTGCCGGGGTTCGGTGTCTTAAACTGGTCTGATGCCAACAAGGCGGTATCGTGGCAGATTTTGCTCATCGCCGGCGGCGGCATATCCCTGGGCGTAATCCTGCTGAAAACCGGAGCGGCCAAATGGCTGGCCAGCGCCATTTTCAGCGCTCTCGGCCTGCACGGCCTGTCAACCCTGGTGCTGCTCATCATCGTCATGCTGGTTGTCCAGTACCTACACATCTTCTTTGTCGGCACCACCGCCATGGTTTCGGCCATCATCCCGGTGGTCCTGGCCATCGGCGCCGAGGCCGGTATTCCGCCCATCGTGCTGGCCCTTCCGGCCGGTATGCTGATCGGCGCCTACCCGCTGCTGATGTTTTACGGCACCAACTCCAATATTCTCGTCTACGGCACCGGCCGGGTGAATATCGGCGACTTTCCCCGGGTGGGTGTGCTGCTGTGCACCATCGCCTGCGGGGTCTATGCCCTCTGTGCGGCCACCTATTGGCGGTGGCTGGGTTTCTTCTAAAGAAAAGGAAGTCAATTCTGCCAGGCAACCTTGACGAGCAAGAGCCCCCGGAACCTGCCGGGGGCTTTGTTGTTCATAGGCTTGTGGCAGGAAAAATATGTCACTGTTGACTTGTTTTCATGGATAAAGCTATACTGATATTGTGCCTGTAAACTGTACATCGCGACCAATCTATAGGGAGCGGGAGCCGGTGATTGCCAGGTTGCAGCTTTTATCTTCGGGTTGGATGAAGATTCAGTAGCGATGACCTGCAAAGGTCTATTTTTTATTCCTTTAAAGACAGGGAGAGGATTGCAAATGGGAGATCTGGAGAATAGGATCAAGGCCAAGGCATTGGAATGCGGCTATGATGGATGCGGGATCATCGCGGCCGGGGGCTTTGACGAGTTTTCGGCCGAGCTGGACAGGCGCAGCGCACTCTTTCCCCAAGCGGCACCTTTCTATAACGGATTGCGGCGGCTGGCCAAGCCTGGGGAATGCCTGGATTGGGCAAAATCAGTTGTCGTCTGTCGGCGGCGCTATGATGACAAATATCGGATTCCTGGTGGCCTTGAGCGGTATGTCGGCAAAGTTTATTTGGTCGACGGCCGGCTGAGCTATTCCCGGGAAGCTGCTGGCAATGCCGCTTTGAGCAGCTTTCTTGAAGAACAGGGAATGCGCACAGCGCAAAATGCCGTGCCGCACAGGTGGTCTGCGGTGCGGGCCGGCCTGGGCAAATTCCGGGATAACAATTTCGTTTATACCGAGCGGGGTTCGTGGAATTGGTTTGAAACTTGGGTCGTCGACAAAGAGCTGGAGTATGAACCGCCGGTCGTCACGCCGCGGCTAGCCTGCCCCGAAGGCTGCGGCAAGTGCATCAAGGCCTGCCCCACAGGGGCCTTGTCGGCGCCGTTGACCATGGACGCCTCCAGGTGCATCGCCTATCTGTCGTTTCGGCCGGGCGTCTTTCCGGCAGCCGATCTGCGGGAGAAAATGGGGACCTGGCTGTATGGCTGCGACCTCTGCCAGAATGTCTGTCCGGCGAATGCCAAGACCTGGCAGGATAATGATGAGCACTTCCCTGACCCTGTTTCGCTGGAGAAGGTCGTGACGCCGGAAGCCATTATCGCCATGGACGAGGCGGCATTCCGGGAGGTCCTCCAGCCACGGTTCTGGTATATCGGCGAGGATGATATCTGGCAGTGGAAGTCAAATGCCATCAGGGCCCTGGCCAATATGGAGCCGGAAAAATATCGGGAGCAGCTGTCGAGGTTTCTCGACGACAGCGATGAGCGGGTACGGGAAATGGCGGCCTGGGCACTGGCGAAGTCCCGGTGACGAATCCTTCCTGCATGGCTATTCGTTCGGGCCGCCAGGCGTCCCTGGAAGTAAAGGTTGTGTACTGATGAAGTTGGTGTTTGTCAGGACAAAGGCGTCCACCAGCTGCTTGATATCGCGGGGAAGGCCGAAATTACCCGGCAGATAGTTAATATATACTTCTAAAAGGCCTTTGTCGGCTGGAGTCAGCAAAATCCTGGGATTAGGCCCTGCCAGTGCGCTGAGATGGGTATATGCCCATACAAGGAGTAAATCTTTCAGATCAGTTTTATAAGTCAACTCTGATGTGGCGTCAAGCTCCTCGTATAGTGTCATCCAAGCCTTTCCTTCCCGTATGTATTTTGGTTCCTACATCATATTCTCAAGCCCGACGGCGGCTCCGGCAAAATATCCGAAAATCATTTTTTTATCATTCATTGTCGCTGTCTGACTGGTCAGCGGAGTGAGCGCTAAATCCTGCAATTTCTGGGAAAATTGCAGGATTATTGACGTTTTACAGGAATACAATATGAATCGCACAGCGATATGCCGGCGCAGATTGACTGACGGAAGGTAAGAGGTAAGCAGGATGTTTGGTCTGATTCGTTACCAATTGACCATTATTATTTGCTCGTTGATTACCCTCACCCTCGCCTTGGTGCTGATGATCAGTTATTATATGGTTTCAGCCGATTATGAAAAGAAAATGCACTATTATAATGCCGTGATGGCCGAGAGTCTGGCGGCGAATATCGTTCAGTTCATGGGAAACGCTTATACCGTGACTGAGCTTGTCGCCACCTACCCCGACATCTATACCCTTCCGCCGGCAAAACAGCTTGAAGTTTTGCAGGATACCAAACGGCGCTTTCCCTTTTATCAGCTGCTGATTGTCCACAAGCTAAACGGCGACCAAATCTCACGGACCAGCGGTGTGTTGAGCAACCGGGCCGACCGCTGGTGGTTCAAAAAATTCATGACCGACAAGAGGGCGTTTGTCAGCAAGACCTATTATTCGGTGGCGTCCGAGTCTCCCATCACCACCATAGTCCATGGCATCAATTCCGGTGGCGAGCTGAGCGGGCTGCTCATGGCCGATATCGAGATCGATACCTTGCAGCAGATGGTGGAACGATTCAGCTCCGGGGAGGGCAGCTATGCCTACCTGCTGGACGGGCAGGGGGTGGTTGTCGCCCATCCTGACAGAAACCAGGTGGATGAGCTGTACAATTATCGCACCATGAAGAAAAGTATCCTGATCAGGGACCCTAAAGGCTATATGCTGAAAGATGCGAAAGGCAACGAGAAAACAGAGGAAGTCGATTTTGCAGTCGCCCCTTCGATGCAGGCCATTGTCGCCAAGGTCATGGACGGCGGGACGGGGGTGGGAGAATATACCGATCTGAACGGCGAGGAGAATATTTGCGCCTATCGTGAAATTTCCCTGCCGGGAGCCTCTGAACCCTGGAGTCTGATTGTGGTCCAAAAGAAAAGTGCGGCCCTGGCTTTCATGAAGGATGTGACAGTCAAGATCGCCTTTGTGGGGCTGGGTGTGCTGGTATTTTCAGCCCTTTTGACCCTGTGGTTTTCCCGCCGCATCACCAGGCCGCTGATCGAAATGGTGCACGCCACCAATAAAATCAAGGAAGGCGATTTGGCGGTGCGTCTGGAGGATGCCGCGGAGAATGAAATCGGTGTATTGGCGACCAATTTCAACCAGATGATTTCCGAGCTGCGCCAGCACCGAGAGAGTCTTGAGAACCTGGCCTTTCATGACGCCCTTACCGGTCTGCCCAACAGGGCGCGGTTAAACCTGCTGCTTGAAGATGAAATGGCCAAAGCCCGCATTGGTCTAGCCAGCGGGATCATCCTGTTTATTGATATGGATGACCTCAAATCAGTCAATGACAATTTCGGGCATACCTTTGGCGATAAAGTCATCATCGAAGCCAGCAGGCATATTGTCGACGCCGTCGGTGAACAGGCGGTGGTGGCCCGTATCGGCGGTGATGAGTTTATTGTTGTCCTGTCAGGTGACGCAACCAGGGAAAAGGCCGGACAACTGGCCTGTCAGGCCATCCGCGAACTCTGCCACGAGTATGAAGTTTCGGTCGAGCAACTGCATATGTCGGCCAGCATCGGGGTGGTTGTCTATCCTGAAGACGGCGATCAGGTCGAAGATGTGCTGAAAAAGGCCGACAGCGCGATGTACGCTGCCAAGCAGGCGGGGAGAAACTGCTGGCGTTTTTATGAACCGGTCATGCTGCAGGAAACCTATGAGAAAATGATGCTGACCAACGGTTTGCGGCGGGCGTTGGAACGGGGCGAATTGTACCTGCACTATCAGCCGCAGTTTGCGATGCCAGGTGAGCGGATTGTCGGCTTTGAGGCCCTGCTCCGCTGGAATAGCGCCGAATTTGGTCTGGTGCCGCCAGATCGCTTTATTCCTCTGGCGGAGCAAAGCGGACTGATTTTGCCGATCGGTGAGTGGGTGCTGCGGGAGGCCTGCCGGTTTGCACGGCGCTTGGCAAACATGGGCAACGAGGATATTCATATCTCAGTCAATATATCACCGCGGCAACTGATCGCCGATGACTTTGTCGCCATTGTCTGCGCCAACGCGGAGCAGGCCGGGATCAAGCCCCAGCAGCTTGAGATTGAAATTACCGAAAGCGTTCTGATCGAATCGCTGGAAGATAGTGTTGTTAAACTCAGGCAGCTCAGGGAAATGGGTGTGACCCTTTCTTTGGACGATTTTGGCACCGGATATTCCTCGCTGACTTATTTGATGAGCCTGCCGGTGGGAATATTGAAGATCGACCGTTCCTTTATCGCCGAGATTGCCACTGAGAGGGTGCAGCTGCAATTGGTCGGTTCGATGATTGATTTGGGACATGCTCTGGGGCTGACCATCGTGGCCGAAGGGGTGGAGACGGAAAATCAACTGGCGCTCCTCCTGGCGATTGGCTGCGACCGGATTCAAGGCTATATTTTCAGCCGTCCTATTCCGGAGGAAGCGGCCATTCAGCTTGTGCTTCCGAAAACCATATAGCGGATTTTAGTGGTTTTACTTGCCCGCAAGCGGCCGATCTGCAGGCGTAGCGACAGGCTTTCAGTAATAAGGTTAAATATTCTGAAAATTCCAAGGAAGGATTTTTCGAACAAGTGTAGAATGATTATAATGCCTAATCCGATTAGGAACGGGGGACCCAATAGATACATAGGGGTGAATCTGCTTTTTAAGCAGTAGGGCTGTTCTCAATCTCTTCGCGGCCCGAATCCGTCAGCTAACCCCGTAGGCTATATGTCCGAGGAACGGTTGTTGAGCGCAAGTGACTGACAGCCACTCTCCGAGACATAGCTCCGCGCCTGTCTGTCCTGAAGACAGAAGCCGGAGGCAATCGAAAAGAGAGGTGACAATTTTTGCGAAAAGCGTTTCTGGCTGCAGCAATGACGCTGGTCTTGCTGCTTAGTTCTGTCTCTGTTTTTGCCGCTCCGGCGGATAAGACGGATGGCAAAAACGTCCAACCCAAGACAACGGTCAAGCTGACTCAGACGGTGCCGGATAAGGCCGAGACCGAAAAGGTCGCGGAAGAAAAGCCCGCTTCCGAGCCGGTGGTCAAGTACGGCGACCGGGGCGACGAAGTTCTGCGGGTGCAGAAGATGCTGGCTGACTCGGGCTTTTATGCCGGTGAATTTGATGGCATCTTCGGCGGCGGCACGCTGCAGTCGGTGCAGGATTTTCAGGCTGTCAACGGTCTGCCGACCGACGGCACGGTAGGAAGGACCACCCTGGCCTACATGGAGCGCGCCGGGTCCGAACCCAGCCGCTATTCGCGGTCGCTCATCATGTCTGCCAGTGCCTACACCCGGTTTGACGACGGGTGCGGCGAGTACACCTCCCGCGGCCATTTGCTGCGCAAGGGGCTGGTCGCAGTAGACCCGCACGTGATTCCACTGGGAACCAGGCTATACATCCCGGGCTATGGATTTGCCATTGCCGATGATACCGGCGGCGCCATCAAGGGCAACCGGATCGACCTGTCCTTTGAAAGTCGTGGTGAGGCCTTCCAGTTCGGCCGCCAGCGAGTTACCGTGTATATCTTGGATTAGCAGGCCTAGCGGCCTGTTTTTCTTTGGTCAATAAAAAAGCCAGGCACTTCGCCTGGCTTTTTACTATGATGTTTTCTGCCTGCTGAGCGGTGCAGACAGACAGGGACTATATTTTTTGTCCACTGTTCCGATGTGGGTGACGATCCAGTCGCGCAGCACCTGGAGCACCTCTGATGTCAGCAGCATATTATTGGCCATTTGCTCTTTAAAGGACGCCACCTGCTTGATGAATTTTTCGTGGGCGTCTTTGTGGGCGGCAAAATCGGGGTAGCCATGCTGGGTCATCAGCTGTTCTTCGTGGGCGAAATGCTCCACCGCGTACGTTGTCGCCTCATTTAGCAGGACGGGTAACTGGGCTCGGCCTTTGCCGGTTTTCATGGCATCATGGAGTGAATTGAGCATCGCGACCAGTTTTTTGTGTTCGGCGTCCAGGGCGGGGACGTTGACGCTGAGCTGATTGTTCCAGTCGATCAGGGCCATGATCATAACCTCCTTGTTATTTGATCGGCGTACCGAACATTACTAAGTAAATCCACTATTCTCTGTCACAGAAAAAACTCCTGCATTATTTAGCGAAATTTGTCATAAATAATTTTATAATGTCGGATAATGATAACGATGTGCTTTTTTTTTCAGCGTAACAGGAATTATTTCCCCGTTCGGCGTATACCATAACCAGGAAGCAGGCGCGCGTCGCTTACAATTGTTAAAATCGTTGCCTGGCTATGCCCATTTTTGCACAGTCTGGGATTTCAACAGCAAAGATGCTTCCGATATATAGGAACAAGGAGTGGTCACAATGTACAAATTAGCGCATATCGGAGTCGTGGTAAAGGACGCTGACAAATCAAGCCTTTTTTATCAGAACATTCTGGGCTGCGAGCCTGTGGATTCTTTTCAAGACGAGCGCGTCAAGCTGATTTTTCTCAATTCTGCCGGGTCTGTTATTGAACTGGTGCAGTTTCTTCAGGGCGACGTAGCCCCCGAGCGTCCGGCTGGGCGGGTAGACCATATCGCTTTTAAAGTGGACGACGTCCTCGCCGAGATGGACAAAATGCGGGCCGCCGGCGTCCAACCGTTGGCCGACAAGCCGCGGGTCATGGGCAACGGCATGCAAAACTTCTTTATCCTCGGCCCTGACGGCGAGCGGCTGGAATTCATGCAGGCGGCGCCAAAGTGATTGATCACTCCGCCTGGCTCAAAGAGCATCTCTTAAAAATCTATGACCGCAATCCGTTTGTCAAGCTGCTCGACATGCGGATCGTCGAGATCAAGCAGGGCGAAACCGTGTTGGCTTTGCCGGTGAAGGCCGAGCTGACCAATCTTTATCAGATGGCTCACGGCGGGGCGTTGGCCGGGCTGGCCGACACCGCCATGGGCGTGTCCTGCGCCTCGCTCGGCAAGCGGGTGGTGACCCTGGATTTCAACATCAATTTTATCCGCGGGGCCGAATGCGGCGCAACCGTCACCGCCGCCGCCAAAATCGTCCACAACGGCAAGTCGACGCTGGTGGCCGAGTGCGACCTGACCGATGGTGCCGGCAAGCTGACCGCGAAGGTGAGGGGGACCTTTTTTGTCGTCGGAGAGTTTCAGCCAGATGAAAACTGATGAGCGGGCCATTCCTGGCCCGTTTGGGGCGCTCGACGCCGTCATTCACACACCAGGCAGCTCCAATACCGGGGTTGTGCTGGTGTTTTGCCATGGTTTCCGCGGTTCGAAAGAAGGGGGCGGCAGGGCGACAGCTCTGGCCGAGAAGGTGGCCGCCCTCGGCTTTACGGTGGTGCGGTTCGATTTTACCCCGCAGAAAAAGCTGAGCCTTCAGGTCGCCGAGCTGGCAGCGGTAGTAGCCTACTCGCGCGCCCATTTAGGCCGGCGGATCATCCTTTTTGGCCGGAGTATGGGCGGCAGCGCTTCCCTGGCTTTTGCCGCCGCCGACCGGGATATCGCTGGGCTTTGTCTGTGGGCGACACCCTCAGACCTTATCGAGACCTTTCGCCTGTCGCTGCGAGCAGGCTATGACCGGTTGGCAGCTGGCGAGGACTTTTTCCATGAGGACGAGTGGGGGCCCCTCCATCTGACGCCTGACTTTATCGGCGACTTCGCGAACTTCGACCTCTTGGCCTCGGTCCGCTCCCTCGCCGGAGTGCCCCTCCTTATTGTGCACGGCTCCGGTGACGATGTTGTGCCAGAGAGGCAGGCCGAGCGCCTCTTTGGCGCTGCCGCCGAGCCCAAAGATCTGGTCATCATCCCTGGCGGCGACCATCAATTTACCGCCACCCACCCGGTCGCGTCCGGGGCGGTTCTCGACTGGCTGGCGCGGATGTTCGTAGCGCGCGGTATATAATCGCCGATTGCGCCAATACTAGCTAAAAAGTCGCTTTTTTTAGGAGGCGTGCTGGTATTGGATTTTTTACCCCTTGCGTTAATGCCGCTGGTGCTGGCGATGGTTTCCGGCGTCCTGATGGCGGTGCAGGGCTCGCTTAATGCAGCCCTCAGCAAGACCACCGGCCTGTGGGAAGCCACCTTTATCGTCCATGTCATCGGCGCGGCGGCGCTTGTTCTGGTCTTGTTCGCCTTCAAGCTGGGGCGGGGCGATCTCGCGGCACTGGCCCAGGCGCCCTGGTATTCCTACCTGGGGGGCATCGCCAGTGTCTTCATCATCTACCTGGTGGCGGCAAGTATCCCTGCCGTCGGCGTGGCCAACGCCACCACGGCGATTATTGTCGGTCAGGTGCTCACTGCCACCGCTATCGACCACTTCGGCGCCTTCGGCCTGGAGCGCATTCCCTGCGGCCCCAGCCAGCTGATTGGGCTCGTCCTTTTGGCTGTGGGGGCCAAGATGCTCCTGAAATGACATATTCTTCTTCACAAACCGGGTGGAATACGCTATACTTATTGACAGGACTTTTTTCTTAATACCCAATAATACAAGGAGGATAAGTAATGGATTTTAACTTTACTCCCGACCAGCTTGCGCTGAAAAAGATGGTACAAGATGTTGTTACAAAAGAACTTCTTCCCATCGCGCTTGAAATGGATCATAAAGGCGAAATAGAGCCTGGACTGCTCGCGAAATTCGACGACGCCGGCCTCATGAATCTGCCGGTGCCGGAAGAATACGGCGGCCCCGGACTGGATGCCGTCTCTATCGCACTCATCTATGAAGAACTCGGCAAAGGCTGTGCAGGAGTAGCGACCACCGTCGCCGCTAACGCTTTGGCTTCCTACCCGGTCATCGTGGCCGGAACGGAAGAGCAGAAACAGCAATTTTTCAATGTCATCAACAACGGCAAACTGGGCGCCTTCGCCCTCACCGAGCCGGGAGCCGGCTCTGATGCAGGCGCGGTAGCCACCACTGCTGTCAAAGATGGCGACGACTATATCCTCAACGGCACCAAATGCTTTATCACCAACGGTGGTCTGGCCGACATTTTCGTCATCTTCGGCAACACCCGCAAATCAGCCGGTATCCGCGGTTTGACCGCCTTCATCGTGCCCAAAGGCACTCCTGGCTTCTCTGCCGGCAAAGAAGAAGACAAAATGGGCATCCGGGCCTCAAATACCTGTGAGCTTGTCCTTGACAATGTTCGCATCCCGGCTACCAATCGCATCGGCAAGGAAGGCGAAGGCTTCAAAATCGCCATGAAAACCCTCGACGCCGCCCGTCCTCTGGTAGGCGCCGTATCGGTAGGCCTGGCCCAGGCGGCTTTCGACGCTGCTGTCAAATACTCGAAAGAGCGCACCCAGTTCGGCAAACCCATCGCTTCCTTCCAACTCATCCAGGCAATGATCGCCGACATGGCCATCGCCATCGAATCGGCCCGTCTCTTAGTCTACAAAGCCTGCTGGCTCAAAGACCAGGGACTGCCCTTCGCCCAGGAAGCCGCCATGGCCAAGTGCTATGCCGCCGATGTGGCGATGAAAGTCACTGTGGATGCGGTGCAGGTGCTGGGTGGCTATGGCTATATCAAAGAATACCCCACCGAAAAATACATGCGCGACGCCAAGATCATGCAGATCTACGAAGGCACCAACCAGATCCAGCGTCTGGTTATCGCCAACCAGATCTTGTACTAAAAATGCGTCGTTGACCACAAATCCCGCTAAATACCATCTTGACAAATCTAGTTGACAGTAATATAATCATTTATGCGGCAGTTCAACAAGGGCTGCCGCAAAATATGGGGTTATAGCTCAGTTGGTTAGAGCGCTTCGTTGACATCGAAGAGGTCAGAGGTTCGAGTCCTCCTAACCCCACCAATAATAAAAGGCTTCCAGGGTTTTTACCTGGAAGCTTTTTTTTGCTTTTTACCCCGTTTCTACTCCGCCTAACTTATGGTTAAGGAAAAAGTAGCTTTGTGACTGTTAACGATGCCATGTTGGTGTATTCGATTTTGGGACTTCAGTCGAAACTCACGATAAATAACGCCACTTCCATGGTAATAAGGATTATAGACGCAACTGAAAGGAATGATTATATCACTGTGAGTACCAAAGCTAACCCGGAGTAATTTACTAGCAAGGAATCAGTGGAAAGGAACATAAACCTTATACTCGATTATTTATTGAAAAACTTACAAAGCCACAAGAAGTACTGACACCGATTGAACAGGGAGAATTTTTTCTTCTAGGATATGAATAACCCTTTAAATTAACGGAATAAGGTGAGTTACTGCGCTCAGGATGCCAACTACCTTCACCGATATAAGATTTCTTCTGGATTGATTCTATGGACATTATAAATACCATCCGTGCGCAAAAGAATGTGCGGCAAGTCCGACGATCAAGAGCAGGCCAAAGGCAAAGTGAAACTGGGCAGCCGTTGCTTCCAGTAACAGCATTGCTTCACGCGAGCCTTGGGCAGCGCCCTTAGCGAGGGAAACCATCTTTATGGCTGATGGGATTAGCAGTACCGGTAAAATCGCTTCCCAGGGAAGGAAAGAGAGTAATACTAACCCGACAAGACAGACAAAAGAAGCCGAGTATAGAAAATAGTAAAGGTTTATGCTTTTTTGCAGGCCAAGAAACAGCGCCAGCGTCTGGATGCCGGCTTTGCGGTCAAAAGCCATATCGCGCAAATCGTTGGCATGCAGTATGGCGGCGACAAGAAACCCAATGGGCAGAGAAACCCACACTGGTAGCCAACTGAACTGTCCGGTTTGAATAAAGTAGGAAGGCCAAGCCATTAAAGGGCCCATTAGGAAAAATACCATAATGGAACCCAAGCCCTTGTACTTGTAAGAAAATCCCGCCGTGTAGCAGTATCCGCCAATCAAGCCGATCAGACCGGCGATGATAATCGGCCAGCCACAGAGGTAGGTGAGGTATAAGCCAATCAAAGTTGCAAAGCCAAAGCAGGAAATTCCGGCTGTTCTCACAGCGCTCGGAGTTAATACCCCGGAAACCAATTGCGGACATGTTGTTGCCGACTCCAAGGTATCCACTCCAGACATATAATCGCCATAAGTATTAATCAAGTTGGTGCCGGCTTGCATGGCAATGCCACCGATTAGCGTTAACAGAAATAAGCCAAGGTTAAAAACCCCTTCGCTTTCCGCCAACGCCGCACCTAGGGCAACAGGTACAAAAGCAGCAGTATAAGACCAGGGCCGTAGGGCCATAAACCAGACGTTTAGCAAAATAGTACCTCGCTTTCTAATTTTGATTTTTCTATTAATTCAATTTCCTTGCGGTTTTACCTCTAATAAAAAAATACAACCCGAGCACTCGAGTTATAGAGACATTCCTGCGTGCAATCAATACTGGCTTGATTCCTGAGAGGCTATGTAGTTAATAGTTGTATTTTATCTTATTGCTCCATAATAAACTTCGATAAAGATCAGGCAGGTTTTGTGGCTAGCTGGATAAGAAACTAAAATAGATAGAATGTGAGGAGGAAGATTATGAGATTAAATCGCAGACAGTTCATTAAGTCTGCTGTTTTCGCCGGCACAGCATCAGCCTGTGGCCTTGGTTTCGAAAAAGTCTTCTCAGTTGAATCGCCACCTGCTTTCACTTCGGCTCTTGGAGATTCCTACGGGTCGCAGGCACCAGAGGCGAAAGTCGATCCAGCAACCGGCAAAATAGACCCGAATCCCGATGTATTGGTCAGACACAGCGTATGCCTTGGTTGCTACAGCGACTGTGGTAATCGCATCAAAATCAGTCGCAAGACCGGCCGGATCATGCGGGCAATGGGAAACGCATACCACCCGATGGCGTCCGAGCCTCACTTGTCTTATCAAACACCGGTCATCGACTCTTATAAGCCATTCAGCCTTGGCCATGACGGGCTTGGTCATAATCACGGAACACTGTGTGCAAGAGGTAATTCCACCGTGCAGGCCCCTTACGATCCTTTTCGCATCTTGGTTCCCCTAAAAAGAGCGGGAGCACGGGGGGCAGGCAAGTGGAAGCCGGTCGACTGGGACACGCTTGTTAACGAGACCGTCGAAGGTGGACAGTTATTCCAGGATATTGGCGAAAATCGTTTTGTAGAGGGCTTACGGCAGGTAAGGGATATTGTTACACCGTTAGATCCTCAAAACCCCGCTTATGGACCAAAAGCAAATCAGCTAGTCTTTTTCGGCGGCAGGTTTGACGGCCGATTCCCCTTTTGTCAGCGAATGATTATGAACTCTTTTGGGTCGGCCAATTACTACGGTCATACCGGCACTTGAGGGGGTACACGACGCTACGCCTTTCTTCCATTCGGGGATATATGGGATAGGATGCCGCACATGAAGCCGGATTATCGCAGCGCGGAATTCGTTTTATGTTTAGGCACATCCCCCGGACATGCCGGGAACCCGATGCAGGTCATGGCGAGGCAATCGGCACAGGCTGTGTCGAATGGAAATATGAAACTGGTGATAGTAGACCCTGTCCTCGGCGGCGGAGTGCCACAAGCCAATGGCGGGCGGACGGGCTGGCTACCGATTAAGCCAAGCAGCGACGGCGCTCTGGTGATGGGCATGATGCGCTGGATTTTTGACAATAACCGATTCAATCAGGGATATCTGGAATGTACGACCTCTCAATTGGCCGCTAAACGTGGTTTCAGCAGCTACACCAATGCGGCTTACCTGGTGATCTCTGATCCTCAACATCCGAATTACCGTAAGTTTCTGCGTGGCAAGGATATGGGATGGGGAAACGATGACTATGTTGTTGTCGACATTGCCGAGGGTAAACCAATATCTGCGTTGGGCGGCCTGGGACAGCCCTTTTACAGTGGGACGACAGTCACTGCCGATGGAGTTAAGATTGCGGTGGAAAGTTCGTTGACTATTTTACGCAGGAACGCTTTCAAACACACTCTGGATGATTATGTGCAGGCGACTGGTATCAGTGCTGAAACGATTGCAGAACTGGCTAAAGAGTTTACAGCCCATGGAACAAAAGTCGGAACCGACCACCATGGCGGCATCATGGGAGCTTCAGCCTATCAGGCCAGCTTAGGCATCATTCAGTTGAATGCCTTAGTAGGCAGTGTCAATAAAAAGGGCGGCATGATGCTTAGCGGCGGCTCCTATAACGCGATCGCCGAAGGCCCGCGCTACGATTTAACCAAGTTTCCCGGAATGGTTCGGCCGAGCGGCATCCGGATTAGTCGCGAGCGTACACCGTATGAAAATACCCCGGAATATAAGAGGAAGGTGGCGCAAAAGGAAAACCCGTATCCGTCCACTCTCCCTTGGTATCCGATGGGCTTTGAAATTGATGGACAAGCAATTACATCTGTACTACAAGGTTATCCTTATAAAGCGAAAATTGCTTTCTTCTGGATGCAGAATCAGCTTTTCGTGACCCCTGGGCTTTACAATGAGGAAACAGTGAAGGCACTGAAGGATCCTGAAATATTGCCGCTCATTATCGCCTGTGACGTAGTAATGAGCGAAACCGCAGCTTATGCCGACTATATCATACCTGATACACATTTTTACGAGAGTTGGGGCGTCCCTGCCATGTGGAATGGCGTCGCGACGAAAATGACAGCAGCACGCTGGCCTGTCATTTCACCGCTCACGCCACAACAGGGCGGCGTTCATATGAGTATCGAGGCCTATCTATTGGCTGCAGGGAAACAACTTAATCTGCCTGGTTGCGGCGATAAAAGCATCCCTGACACGCAAGGGGCAATCCATCCACTCCAAACGCGCGAGGACTTTTTCCTTAAAGCGTTGGCCAATGTTGCCTACGACGGCCAGCCTGTACCCGATGTATCCCAAGAAGAAGTGGGGCTGATGGATCTTGACGAGATCATGGCGTCCTTTCGCAGCGCTCTTTCTGACGAGGAGTGGAGGAAGGTTTGCTATGTTCTTGCCCGCGGTGGGCGTTTCGAAGGCCACGATGCAGCATATATCGGCGATGACCTAAAATACAAGTTCCCGCGAATGCTCAACATTTATAACGAAAAATTGGGCAACACACGCAACAGCCAGACCGGGGAATATTTTGAAGGGACAGCGGTATGGGTAGAGCCTGTGATGGCTAACGGAAAACCGCTTGAAGAAAAGTTTAGTGCTGCGGATTGGCCCTTTACTGTCGTGTCACAAAAATCCCGCTTTCGCACTGGATCGATGTTGGCAAATGTACCGGTTCTGATGGATATGCAAAAGGAAAACAAAATCCAAATCAACGCCCAGGATGCGTCAGCTTTGGGTCTCTCAGACGGGGAGCGGGTTAAAGTAATAACACCGACCGCAGAAGTAATCGGCAAAGTAAAGGTGCGCAATGGCATTGCCCGGGGAACAATCGGCGTTACCTACAGCTTTGGCCATTGGCAATATGGTGCCCAACACTATAGTGTCGATGGCAAAGAAGTGGCTGGGCAGCATGAGCGGGGCGGCGGCTTTGCCTTTAACCCCCTCGGGATGCATGATCCGTCAGTCACCGGAGGAGCAAACAAGATGTTTCCGCTGGCCGATCTGGTGGCCGGAGCTTCTGCCCGCAACACAATTAGGGCTAAGTTGGTGAAAGTGTAGAATGCATAGAATGGAATACCAACGACCGCCAGTGGGACATATAGCTGATTTTTATCAGTTATTAGCCAGTTGTTTTCTTAAAACCCCCGAACCGCGCTGGGTACTGGGGGCGAAAGACGCAATCGGGAAGCTTCTTCTGGCCGGAATCTGTATTTCCGAGCTTGAGGCAGTTTTTGAATGTTTAAAAGAAAAGCAGTCTTTAATGCAGGACTACTATGACCTTATGTTCGTTCCCCAATCGGGAAGCTATGTTCCGCCATATGAATCAGCTGTTGCCAACGGTTACTACCGGAATGATGGCAGCTATCACTACGGTAATCTGGCTTCCGAACAAGAAGCTGATGTGGCGAGGTACTATGGCCAACTTGGCTTTCGGTGGAAGAATCTCGACATTTTTAATCCACTGAAACTTATTCCATTTGCCGATCATATTGGATTTGAACTGGCCTTCTTAGGTTTTCTTGCCTATCAAGAACAAGCTGGTACAGAAGATGGCGCAAGTGAAAATGCGGAGCAGTATCGAAAATGGCGCAGCGGATTTTTGACTGCTCATCTCGGGCGGTGGGTGAGCCAATACGCCGATTTGGTTATAGTGAGCAGTAAATCACCTTACTATCGGAGTCTCGTTGGTTTGACAAGAGAGTTAGTCAAACTGGACCTGTCCAGCCAAGTATTGCCGTTGGGGGTGCCAAGTGAGTAAACCGGAAAAGCGATATGCAATGGTGATTGATCTGAGGCGCTGCATCGGTTGCAACTCTTGTACGGTTGCATGCAAGCTCGAAAACAGCACGCCTGAGGGGAAGTTTCGTTCCTGGGTGATCGAACGAGAAACGGGAGAATATCCTGCTGTCGACCGATATAACTTACCGAGGCTCTGCAATCATTGCGATAACCCGCCGTGCCTCAAGGCCTGTCCAACTGGAGCCACCTTTGCCGGGGAGGGCGGCAGCATCCTGGTTGACCCTAAAAAGTGTATAGGCTGCAGATATTGTATGGCTGCTTGTCCCTATACTGCAAGGTTTATAAACAACAAGGTACATGCAGCCGATAAGTGTACCTTTTGTTACCACCGGGTTTCGGTTGGCTTATTGCCGGCCTGTGTTACCACTTGTGTTGGGCACGCCCGATTTTTTGGCGACTTGAATGACAAGGCCTCCACGGTAGCCCGGTTGCTTGCCGACCATAAGGCGGATATTCTGGACCCTGAACTAGGGACTAAGCCACAAGTATTCTATATCGTTCCGCCTGGAACGAGTCTAAAAAGCGTCTGGGGATCGAAGGGGGGAGAATAATGCATCCTGGAGTCTACACGTATAGCATCGGCCATGAAGCGCCACTGGGACTATTTATTGTGACCTATCTTTTCCTCACCAGCGTCAGCGAAGGTCTCATTATCTTGGCAGCCTACGGGTGGTGGCGCAATACAGCCGAATGGCAAAGGATCATCGTGCCAGCAGTGGCGATAGGATGGATTACCGCGGCCATCGCTCCATTCAACCTGTTGCTGGATTTAGCCCAGCCATTTAACTTCTTCAATCTTTACACTAGCTTTAACCCGATGTCGCCACTTTCATGGGGATCCTGGATACTGCTGGGATACGAGACAACCGTCGCGGTGTTTGCCTGGGGCGTCATAAGGTTGCATATTGAAAAACAAGGCGTAACTGGGTCTTTTTTAAAAACTGTATTTGCCATTGATATTCTTCCGACCGGAAAAAACGGGCAGGCAATTCACCTGCTTGCACGTCTAGCAGGCCTGGCGGCGGCATTTTTTGCAGTTGCGCTCATGTTGTACACAGGTGCATTGGTGAGCATTCCTTTTAGCCGGACGTTGGCAGCGAATTTATTAGTGCCTGTGTTATACCTTGCGTCGGCGCTTGCGGTGGGAGCGGCGATCTTTCTTTGGCTGGCCCGCGACGAAGGCGGCAAAATGGTAGTCGCTGGTCTGAAAAAGCTTCTGGTAGGCAGTCTTGTAGTGGAGCTTGCTGTGCTCGGACTGATTTTAGCCAACACCTTGGCACCGGAATCATACGGTTATACCGCCCTTTCCCGGATGTTTGCTGCCCATAAGGCAATATTCGTGTTGGAACTTTTACTGGGTATTGTGACCCCTATGGCAATTGTATTAGGAATGCGGTATCCCAATTTTGGCCTAGTGATTCCGGTGATACTGATAGGGTCATTCGCTACCCGGCTCAACTTGGTGGCAGGTTTGCACTATGTCACCCTTACTGAACAAGAATTTGTCCAGTTCGAGTATGAATGGATCGAGGGCTTGATGATTGCAGGACTGATTGCGAGTTGTGTATTGTTGTCATTTATAGCTGTGAAATATTTACATAGTCGATCAACAAGCATTTGCGATATCTCTTCTAACAGAGCAGCAGAAAAAGCATAGAGTCTCGATAAGTCTTGTCGGCGTATTGCGACTGGCAGGTCCTGAGCTAGGGGAAGTCGTGTTGGTCGTGGCCTTCCGGTCACTGGCGTATTTCGGGTTGGATCTAACCAATATCTTTTCATTATTGGCCAATAAAAAAGCATGATCATACCATAACCTCTGAAATGTGGATTTCTCTATAGGCTTAAGATATATTTAGATTAAGAGATTTGTATAGTCCCTTTATTTTTGAGTGTTAAGGGACTTACTTCTGGCGCCAAATTTCTCTACCTCGGTGGCACCTGAGAAACTCGTATTTTTTTACGGGGGGAACATTATGCGGGACCGAGTGTTCGAGTGTCGTGACTGTGGGCAATTATGGGAAGAAACCTCCTGTGTTGAGGGGGCAAAGCACGGATTCGATATTACTTGCCCTTATTGCGGCGACGGGCGGAAGGCCAGGATATTTGAAGATGGGCGTAAATACTCCTGTGGCAAAGAGCACAACGAGAGAGAATGTGAGCGTTGCAGGGGACATCGGAGCAGGATATGACATAGGTGGTTATAAACAGGGATTTGTAAATTTTAGTTGAAATAAGGCGTTATGCCTGCTGTTCTTCCATCGATGTACTAGTTGCGGTATCTTCCAGTAAAGCAGTATGATGGGGCACCAGAGCTGTTTTGATAAGCAAAGTGGCTTTGGTTTTTTATTTTTTAATAGCGTTTGTATAAGCGTTTCTAGCACTTGGCTGAGTGGGGATTAGCCCCCAAAATGTAGCACACGCAAGGGAGGGACTGGCTTTTAAGGCCAGGAGGAAAACGATGAGATTAAATTTGACAGGGAAAATGATTGCCTATTTCATGGTGGTGGTATCGCTAGGTGCGATCGGGTTTGGACTTGTCACCTATTATGTCACGGTGGCCGAGAAACTGGTTATCGCCACCCGAACCGAAGACATCCCGCGGGTACTGGAGACTGCGGAGATCGCGAAAAATTTTGAGAATAAGATAGCAGCCATCCGCGGCGTCATGTTATCCGGCGACAAGCAATCTTTAGACAACCTCAGGCAGCTTACTGTCGCAAATGAAAAACTGGAGAATGAATTGTTGGCTGGAGTACGTTCAGAGCAGGGTAAAAAAATTGTGATGGAATTGATAGCCCTGGATCGTAAATACTCAGAAATCGCCGAAAAGACGGTCGTCCCGTTGAAGCAGGCAGGCAGAGAGCAAGAAGCCCTGGCGGTGGCTGCCGGAGAATTGACCACTCTTGGTCGGGCAGTTCGCGTCAAAGCCAAAGAATATATGGATCTGCGTAGCAAACAGATCAACGAGGATATGGAAAAATCGGCAAACGCAGCGGCTGATAGTCGAAAAATTGCCATTCTTGTCGGTATCCTCTGCGCCGTGAGCGGTGTTTGCATTGGCATCTTCGCGGCCCGCAAAATTGTCGGGCCGGTGAAGGAACTGCTGGGGCTGATGGCCTTAGCCGGGGACGGGAACCTCACGGTGCAGTGTCATGTTACGTCACGAGACGAGATTGGTCTTCTTGAAACCTCTTTTAACCAGATGATTGAGCGGCAAAAAGAAGTGGTAACTAAGGTTAGACAGGCGGCGGTGGAACTTTCGGCGGCTTCGGAAGAGCTGGCGGCGTCCAGCGAACAGGTGAGTTCTACTTCGATGGAGATCGCCAAAAACGTCCAGGAAGTGGCGCGCGAGACCGAAACCGGCAACCAGGCCGTGGTTGACACTTCCGAGGTGCTGCTGGAACTTTCTTCGCTGATCCAGATCGCCAAAAATACTGCCAGCGGTGCCAGCAGTGATGCCCTGCACATGCAGGAAGCGGCTCAGGTAGGCCAGGAGACGGTGAGCGCGGCGGTCAGCCGCATGGATAATATCAAAAACACTACGCTGGAAGCTGAGCAATACATTCAAAATCTCAGTGGCTATTCAAAACAAATCGGCAGTATCACCGATACCATCACTCAGCTCGCCAATCAGACCAATCTGCTGGCCCTGAACGCCGCCATCGAAGCTGCTCGGGCCGGTGAGGCAGGCCGGGGATTTGCGGTGGTGGCCGAAGAGGTACGCAAGCTGGCGGAACAATCGAACCAAGGGGCCGCCGAGGTGGCGGCGCTGGTCCGCAAGGTGGCCGAGGGGACAGAGTCGGCTGTTGCGGCCACCCATCAAAGCGGCGAAGAGGTGGCGCACGGCGTCGAAACTGTTCGTCAGGCCGGGCAGGCTCTGGATACCATCCTACAGGCCATCAGCCGGACGGTCCATCACACCGACAGCATCGTCAAGGTGACCGAAGACGAAGTGGCCAGCTCGGAACGCATCGTAGCCCTGATCAACAATCTGGCGAGAGGAATCGAAACCACAGCCGCCAACGCCGAGGAAGTATCGGCCGCTAGTGAGGAAACCACCGCCACGATGGAAACCATTGCCGCCAGCGCCGAGGAAATGAGCGCTATGGCGCATGATCTGCGCGAGGCCGTGGCAGTGTTCAAATTGAGCTAAAATGTTATAGCGGGTGCAAGTGATCGGAAATAGCGCAAGTGCTGGAAGGGAGATTATTGATGGATATTCAGGTAACTACCACTGGGAACCATGTCACGGTGGCTTTTTCCGGAGAGATGCATGTCGAAGAGGCGGCAAAATTCCGAGAAGACATGCTGGAACTCATCAAAAAAAGTTCTATCTACTTTGTACTGGATATGACGCGGCTGAAGTATATTGACAGTTCGGGGCTAGGGGTACTGGTGGCGCTACATAAACGGGCGCTAGAACACGGTGGCCAAGTTACTATCAAAGGGGTGAATGGATCAGTCAAACAATTGTTTGAACTGACCAGGCTCACCAAGGTTTTTACCATCCTGCCCTGAGGCACACAGAGGAATGTAGGAGACAATAGTAGGAGACAATAAAAGCGTCCTTCGTATCACGAAGGGCACTTTTATTGTCTCCTACAGGTGTTCTTCCGTGTAACCGGAGGTTTTGCAGCCAAAAGCGAACTGAATGTAGATCCAATTGTTAACAGACGTTAGAGCACTACCTTGTCACGCTTCTGTCATACTTATATTTTACAATGTCGATAGAGAAATATATTAGTTTGAGCGGGCTCCCGATGAGGGGGCTTGTTTCATTCGCGCCCGCCCTTCGTGACGGATTGCTCAAGGTAATGTGCATCGTATTTTAGTAGAGATATATAAATTTGGCTGTGTTTAGGATAAGATATTGCGATGAAATGAGGGAGATGCTTTGCCTAAGTTTAGCATTCGAGGCCGAATGTATCATATCTGTATTCAAGATGTAGAAAGTATCGTGGCAAAATCACAGCCCCAGACATTATCAAAGTTAACGCATGTTGTAAAAATACACAGCAAATTTTTTCCGATAAAACAATTGGTTGCCGCGATAACGGGTTTATCGGTCTATGAATTTTCATCACTTGATGCGTATAAGATACTGGATCAACTGGGATATTTCATTCAATATTGGCAGTAAATATTCCAGCTGTAGCCTAGTTTCGGTTTGGAATGAACGGTATTTTCGCCCTTTGGTTTCCTATGTTTCTCCGCGGGAAATGACGGACAAGGTTCTCACAATTTCTCGGCTTTGACAATCTAACAAAGAGGTTCAACCTGTTGGTCAATGACCTCGGTCGACAGCTGCCATCAGAACTGTCGACAATCGATCAAGGTTCTCCGATATCATGATTTTGCATGTTTTGCCGACGCACCAGAAATATACTAGCTAAAGGGCGAATTGTCATGTCAGCTAATCTATCCCGCACTCACAAAAACGTAGCAACCTTACTAAGCATTATTTTTATTGCACTTGTGGGGCTTGGCGCGAGGCTTGCTTGGCTACAGATTCTGGATAGCTCCGAATTGTCGCAGATGGTGGATAGTCAGACCAGAGAAAGTATGGTTCTGCAGTCGCCACGCGGAACGATTTATGACCGCAATGGCCGGGAATTGGCGATGAGTGAATTGACAAAGTCTTTGTATGTTAATCCCCAGGAATTTAATGGTGACGCTGCTACGGTTTCCCGTGAATTAGCTCCTGCCCTAGCCATGAAACCGAAAGATATTCTAGCGTGTCTTACGGCTCCAGGAAGCTTTATCTGGCTGAAACGGAAATTGGAGGCGGAAAAAGTCGACCAGGTCATTGCGATAATAAAAGAGCATAACATCCATGGCTTGGGCTTTGTGGCCGAAAGTAAACGCTATTATCCGAATAACCAGTTGGCTGCCAATATACTTGGGTTTGTCGGTGTGGATGATTTTGGACTGGATGGCGTCGAAATGACGTTGGACAAAATTCTTAAAGGTGTATCGACGCGGCAGGAGTTGGATACCGACGCTCACGGACTTCCCATTTTCGATTCCGTTTTTTCCTATCAACCGGGTCATCAGGAAAAGAGTGTGTACCTTACCATTGATAGTACAATACAGTTCATTGTGGAACAGAGCCTTGATCATGCCATGGCCCGAACCAAAGCCCAAGCGGCTACGATTATCGTCATGAACCCTAAAACCGGAGAGATATTGGCCATGGCATCCCGTCCCTCGTATGATCCCAACCGATTTTATGACTACAAAGAAAACGACTGGAAAAATCGGGCGGTATCTATTGTATATGAACCAGGGTCGACGTTTAAATCAGTTGTCGCAGCGGCAGCGCTTCAGGAGAAACTGGTAACACCTGCCGAACGTTTTCTCGACAAGGGTTATGTTGAAGCATCAGGCCGCCGGATTCAGAATTGGGATGGCGAAAGTCATGGCAGTATATCATTCACGGATATTATCAAATACTCGATCAATACTGGTTTTGTCCAGGTCGGGATGCGTCTGGGAGCGGCGCGGCTAATACAGTATGCTCAATCATTCGGGTTTGGAAAGGCAACTGGTATTGAACTACCTGGCGAAGAACAAGGCATACTGTATAAAGCTTCTGATATGCGTGAGTCCGACGTGGCTACAATGTCTATCGGTCAGAGCATTGCCGTGACGCCGCTACAGCTAATTACTGCAGTATCGGCAATCGCCAATGACGGAATGCTGCTAAAACCACATATCGTCAAAGAAATTAATAGCTTTGACGGGACACTATTGACGGCGACAGCTACCGAGCAGGTCAGACAGGCGATAGCCCCGGAAACCGCAAAAGAGCTTGGACTCTTAATGGAAAAAGTGGTTTCCGAAGGCGGCGGGACAAAGGCCCAGGTGAGGGGCTACCGCTTTGCGGGTAAAACAGGGACGGCTCAAAAATTAAGAGAAGACGGCCGCGGATACTCTGAGGGGAGATATATTGCGTCCTTTGTCGGGTTTGGGCCAGTAGAGGACCCCCAGGTAGCGGCAATTGTTGTAATCGACGACCCTCAAGGCGATTATTATGGCGGGGAAATTGCTGCCCCCGTTTTTAGTGAGGTTATGACACAAGTGACACGTTATCTTGGCATCCGCCCTGATATTGTGAATGAATCGTTGGAAGTAACCAGGCAGCCATCATTGGCGCTTGTTCGACCATCTCTCCAAACGCCGCCACCTGGCAAGGCGCGTGTGCCTGGCGTTACCGGAATGACGATGCGGACAGCCGGAGAGAGCCTCAGCGCAGCAGGCCTGGCATTTGCCCCTGTTGGAACAGGTATCGCAGTGGGGCAAAGTATCCCGCCCAATATCATTGTTGACTCAGGCGCGGAAATAACCGTCTATTTTAAGCCTTGATAAGTGGTTCTTTATCGCAGGCCGGGCGGAGAAAATATATCGCGTAACCTTAATCGATAAATAGGTTTGCATGCTTTCGCAATCTTCCCGTAAAATGTTTTTCCGACAGTGAGAGGAGGCGATGCTTTGTGGACATGAACTTAAATCGGAGGCTCAAAGCCTTATTTTATATAAATATTTTCGTATTTTTTATTCTTATTAGTCGATTAGGCTATTTACAGATAGTCCACGGATCGTATTACAAAATCAGAGCCGATAACAATCGGATTAGAATGATGCCGCTCACAGCTCCCCGCGGGCTTTTTTATGACCGCAATATGGTGCCGCTTGTTACCAATCGGCCGGGATTTACCGTGTCATTGATGCCGATAGCCGGTCCAATAGCAGATGACGTTATTCATCGTTTGGCTGGCTATCTCGGAATGAAAGCCGATGATATACGGGAGAAAATAAAACAACAAGATAGTCCGCTTGAACCGATACGGATAAAAAACAATGTCAACCAGGAGATTGTCTCGATAATTGAGGAACATCGCAGTGAATTGCCTGATGTTGTTCTGGAGGTCCAAGCGGTACGGGAATATGTCAACCACGACTTAGCCGCCCACCTCTTTGGCTATGTCGGGGAGATTAGTGAAGGGGAACTTAAAACAATGAAGGCCGAAGGGTATAAAGACAATGCTGTCGTCGGTAAATTCGGTCTTGAACAGGTCTGGGATAAGGAAATCCGCGGTATCGACGGGGGCACGGAAGAAGAAGTCGACTCTGACGGAAGACCGGTGAAAATAATAGGTACAAAAGCTCCGGTATTAGGGAATAGCCTAGTGTTGACCATCGATAGCAAGATCCAGAAGGTTGCCGAAAAAGCGATGGACGAACAGCTTGACTATGTGCAGAAAAATATGGGATTTGCCGACGCGAAAGCTGGCGCCGTTGTCGCAATGAATCCCCAAACAGGCGAAATTCTGGCGATGGTGAGCCGCCCGACATTTGATCCAAATCTGTTCAACGGCGGGATTTCGGAGAAAAACTGGAAAAAAATAAACGATGATCCTCACGATCCTATGGAAAACCGGGCCATTGAAGGAGAATACCCGCCAGGTTCAACATTTAAGGTTGTTACCGGCACAGCGGCACTGGAGCTGGGGAAAGTGACCCCGGAGGAAAAGGTTTTCGACAGCGGTCATTATATGGGTAAACAGAATGCCATGGGGGAATCATTTGGCTGGATCAATTTTGAAACAGCACTTGCCAAATCCGACGATGTTTATTTTTATCAGATGGGTGAACGGGTAGGTATCGACAATCTGGCGAAATACGCTCGGACATTCGGCCTTGGCACTCCCACTGGCATAAACCTCCGGGGGGAAGAATCCGGATTGGTTGCCAGCCGTGAGTATAAGGAAAAGGCATACCACGAACCCTGGTACCTGTCGGAGACCTTAGACGCCGCTATTGGTCAAGGGTTTAACCTGGTAACGCCGTTGCAGGAAGCGATGATATATAGTGAAGTGGCCAACGGAGGTATTCGTTACCGGCCTTATATCGTAAGCAAAACACTATCGCCGGACGGTAAGACGATCAAAACTTTCGGACCAGAAGAACTGGGGCGGGCGCAAATCTCTCCGCGTAACCTTGACCTAATCCGCCAGGCTTTGCATCAGGTTGCTTTGCCAGGGGGAACTGCCGGCTATGTCTTTCAAGGCTTCCCCATTCCGATTGCCGGCAAGACCGGTACGGCGGAAAATCCGCGAGGCGCTGACGACGGATTGTTCGTGTGTTATGCTCCGTTTGACCATCCGACGATTGTGGTGTTTGTCGTCATGGAACATGGCGGGTTTGGCACCGATTGTGCTGCTCCTATCGCCAGAAGAATTTTGGAAGCGTATTTCAATGTCCCGCATCAACCTGATGCGACTGATTCTTTCGCGGAGGCGGAAAAAGGTAAACATATTTTAATAGACAAGGCTCATGGTGTGCCAAGCGTGCTAACGGTGGCACAGTCGGCACGTGAGGCCTATTAAATGCCTCTTGGTGGACAATGCGGAGCCAGTCCGCTCATCTAAGGTTATCGCGCGTGGCTATGCTTCACAAGCGACCAAATTGATCATGCTTTTCGACAATCTTTATGCGTGCCATCATTGGCACGCATTTTGCATTATTTAAGTACAAGCCCTGTTTTGCCAATTCTTCAGAATAATAAATTCGCTGGGCACGAAGCACATTTAAAACAAAGAAAGTAGGAACTTTTTATGTCTAAGCTCTCAAAGTACTGGTTGGTGTTCCTGTTATTTTCTGGCCTTTTTATTAACGCTCTAGATCGGATGAATATTTCTGTTTCCTCTACGGCCATGATGAAAGATCTTCATATCAACCCCGGTGTTATGGGGATACTCTTCTCTGCGTTTTTCTGGACCTACCTACTTTTCAACATTCCGATAGGGGCGTTTGCTGACAGGGTTGGTACCAAAAAAGCCTATGCCATCGCCGTGGCGTTGTATTCTCTAGCGACCATGGCTACAGGACTTTTCCGTACCCTTCCCGGGATCATCGCCTGTCGTGCCGCAGTCGGCGCCGGCGAAGCGGGCGCTTTTCCGATGAGCACCAAGGTGGTCAATGAAACATTTGAATCGCATTTCAGAGGGACGGTGACCGGCATTTATATGGCCGGGTTCCGCCTGGGTTTCGCAGCCACTCCGGTTTTTGTAGCATTCATCATTTCACGCTGGGGCTGGCAAGCGAGTTTTTACATCACCGGATTGATCAGTCTCGTCTGGGTTGGTTTATGGCTCGCCACCTATCCCAAAACAAAACTGGTGAATGGGGCGGCTTCCACTAAAAAGTTTGATTGGGATACGATGAAAAAACTTCTCAAAGAGCGCAATACCATTGCTATCGTTGTCATCAAATTCTTTCAGGACTACTTGTTCTTTCTTTTTGTCACCTGGCTGCCTGGCTATTTGGTGATACAACGTCACTTTACCCTGATGAAAATGGGGATATATGCCTCGCTGCCATGGATCGTCGGCATGTTTGCCACACCGGCCATAGGCATGCTGTCGGACGCCCTGATCAGGAGAGGGATCAATCGTACTGCCGCCAGAAAGGTGCCCATGATTGTCTGCCAGCTGCTCGCAGCTACGGTTATCATGACCGGATGGGTTGAGTCTCCCATGGTTGCTGTATGGCTGGTGATTCTAGGTGTTGCCGCCGAAGGCGGTTCGTCCGCCGTTCTCTGGACGGTTCCTGCGGATTTGGCCAGGCCGGGCGAGGCGGGGACACTTGGCGGGATTATGAATACCGCCGGAGCGGCGGCAGGAATTCTCTCTCCAATCGTAACTGGCTATATTGTCGCGACAACCCACTCTTTCAATGCGGCTTTTGTTGTCGCAGGAATCATGATTATTGTGGCGACATTTGCAGTCATTTTCCTTTTGGGTGAAGTTGAACAAATGGGCAGTACTGTAACTGCGCCTGCGAAGAATCTTTCTTTGCCGAGCTAAAATCAAGATTCCTCCGGCAACGATTGGTCAGGATATTCTTGTCGGCGAAACAAATTTGATTATTCCTCGGGCAAAGTCCAAAATTTATAGACGGATAACTTGGGGCGAGTCACATCTTTGAAATGGAAAGCAACTGTCATGATTTTGTCACAGGCAGATATTATAATTACATAACATATTTCGATTTGTGACAAAGTGATGGGGATAAGCATGGGGATGAGGTGGGAACCAGGAGGTGTGACAGGATGAAACGTATTAAAGTTAAACTTCTTTTTGTATTATTATTATCACTAACAGTATGCGTGGGACTGCCCTTCAGCATTTCTGCCGGGAGGAGACATCATGTCATTCCTGTTCTTTTGTATCACAGAGTCGGTTATACGACTGACGCCTTGACGATACCACCGGAACGGCTTGCCTCGGATTTAGCGGAGCTAAGACAAAACGGTTATGAAACTATTACTTTAAGGGTTTTTGAGGACTACCTTGAGGGCAAGGATGTTCAGCTTCCTGCGAAGCCAATCTTGATTACCTTTGATGACTCGTATCAGGACAATTATGACAATGCGTTTCCGATCCTTAAACAAAATGATGATACAGCCACTTTTTTTGTCATTACTGGACTTGTCGATGGCAACAAGGACCGGCTGACGTCACAAGAAATAAAGGAAATGTATGCCGCTGGAATGAGTTTTGGATCCCATACAGTATCGCACACTCCCCTGGGCAAAGAGTCACAGGAAAGGGCTTGGAACGAACTGCTGTTTTCCAAACAGTTTTTGGAAAACCTTTTAGGGACACCGATAACCACCATCGCATATCCCGAAGGAAGTTATACCGTGGAAACCATACGGATCGCAACTGAATTGGGATACAACACCGGGTTTTCTGTAAAGACCGGAATTTGCCGGCGACATAATCTGCCGTTTATCATTCCGCGTATCCCGATTTTTCACTATACCGGCGATATTATCGATGCTATCAACAAGGTTTAGCTGAAAGAATAGCTGATGATTGTAAATGCGCGATAGCAGGGTCAATATTCCGGGAATTCAGCTATGCAGATCAAAATATTTCATGAAGGATGTGGGCTTGTTGTTCGGTTATTTCAGCGGAATTATGCAAATGGCTTTAACTTTTTTTTATAATCTGACAAGCTATATGGGTTTCCCTAATTATGGTGTAGCGATTATTTTGCTGACAATAGCGATAAAAATGTTGCTATACCCTTTGACAGTCAAACAGATGAAATCCATGAAGACAATGCAGGAGCTGGGACCGAAACTAAAGGCGCTGCAAGAAAAATACAAGGACAACAAAACCAAACAACAAACAGAAATAGCCAGTCTTTATAAGACGGCAGGTGTCAATCCGCTGGCCGGTTGTCTGCCGCTACTGATCCAGATGCCGTTTTTAGCCAGCATTTTCTATGCAATCCGGGATTTTGGCTATGTCAGTCAACCTAATTTTCTCTGGATCAAAACGCTGGCCGTTAGCGACCCGCTCTATTTGCTTCCAATTCTCGCGGCCGTTACGACCTATTTTTCATCCAGGCAGACGATGACTGATTCGAGTCAGCAAAGCAAGATGATGGTAATGGTCATGCCGTTTTTTATCGGGTTTATGACTCTGCGGTTTCCCGCGGGATTGGGGTTATATTGGGTAGTGAGCAATCTTGTCCAGATTGTGCAACAACGGTTTCTATACCGCAGAGCAGTCACAAGTAGCTAGGTATTCTCTTTTATATGGTCTTGTAGCTTTGCAGGAAGTGGAGGAGCCAAAGAAGCACCAATC
>JARLHX010000263.1 GCA_031292035.1 Negativicutes bacterium
ACTTCATCACTAAGTATGTGCCCCGGGATGATGACTTCATTGCCTGGATGATTAAGAAAGAAGCTGCTTTTTGGCAGCACGTCATTGACGGAACCATGCCGGCTATTGATGGCTCGGAGTCCTGTGGAAAAGTGCTGGAAAGGCTGCATCCGAAAGAAAACGGCCAGACTGTAGAAATTCCAAAGACGGCGAAGCAATGGTTACTTGTAAGGCGCGACGCCATGGAAGAAATCGAAAAATGGCAAGATAACAAAAAAGAGGCAGAAAACCAGATCAAGCGGATGCTCGGCGACAACCAGATTGGTACGGTTGACGGTGTCGTCATAGCCGAGTGGAAAACCATCGAGAAAAAAGCATATACCGTGGCGGCATCGTCGCGGCGACAACTATACATTAGGGGCTAGGAGGCCTTATTATGACGGCAACAAACGGAAATCAAGCGTTACGGCAAAAGGCGCAGACGAATGCGCCGGCGCCGGTTCAGAAAAAGGGCAAAACGATCGCCGACTATTTAAACGATATGCTCCCGGAGATCTCCAAAGCGGTGCCTAAACATGTGACACCGGAGCGGATTGCTCGGATCGCTCTCACCGCGGTGCGAATCAATCCTGAACTCCTAGAGTGCACCAGAGACTCTCTGCTGGCCGGAGTAATGACTTCGGCCCAGTTGGGTTTGGAACCGAATACGCCGCTCGGACAAGCTTACCTGATCCCTTACAGTCGCAGTATCAAGACGGATGCCGGCTGGCAGAAAATCAAAGAGGTGCAGTTCCAGCTGGGTTACCAAGGCATTCTGGACCTGGCATACCGGACCGGTGAATACAAGGATATCTACGTCGAGGAAGTGTATCAGCAAGATCAGTTTGAATATGGCCTGGGTCTTGAACGGCATCTGATCCATAGGCCCAGCGAAGAAGAAGACCGCGGTTCTTTGACACGGATTTACGCCGTCTATCATACCAAGAACGGTGGCTACGACTTTAAGGTCTGGTCTGTCGGCCGGATCATGGCACATGCGAAGAAGTACAGCCAGACATGGAACGCGGAGAAGCAGCAGTTTAACGGTGGAGATAAGAATCCCTGGGTGGCCAACTTCGCCGGTATGGGAAGAAAGACGGTGCTGAAAGATCTTCTGAGATACGCTCCCAAATCGATCGAGTTTGCCAAGATCCTGGATAGTGACGAGACGATCAAAAAAGAAATCGCTCCGGATATGTCCGAAGTGGACGCGGTGGATATCGATTATAGTGTGCCGGTGACCGCGCCTGACGCGACAGAACAAGACACTGGCACAGAGGATCCAAATGGGAGCGAGGGGCCTGCTGGAAGTGCAAGTGAGGCTGCCGAGGAATCGACGCTAGAGCGGCATCGGCGGTTAACAAAGAATCTGTAGGGGGTCACAACGTATGATCTGTCCATTACTAATGGCTTTCTCAACTTTTGAGACTAGCCAGGAAGTGGAGTGCAAGCGAGGAGTCTGCTCCTGGTGGTTCGCTTATCATCCGAAATATGTTGAGCGTAAGGGCGGGCCTGAAGGAAGATGTGCTGTTCTTGATATAGCGCGTAAGATAGGAGATCTAAAAACACAAATCACTGCGTGGAAGGAACCATGAAATCAACTGGTATTGTGCGTAAAGAGGAGTCTCGTGATGAAATGTCTACCGGGAGTAACCACGAATCCCAATTGCCGTTTATGCGGCAGTAAAGGGGATATTACCGGTTTTATCTACCCAATGGTTTTTCTTACCTGCTCTGGCTGTGGCTTCGAATGGAAAACGCTCGGCGCTATATGCCCGCAGTGCAAAGAATCGAATGGCACGCCTTATGTGAGTGAGTGCCCAAAATGCACGAGAAGGAAGGCGGGGTAATGGAAAAAGAGAGTGCTTGTTGCTGCGGCTGGTGCGGCCGGAAATTGAAAAATGCCAAAGCCATTGAGCGTGGATTTGGCAGGGTTTGCTTTAGAAAGAATCGCCGGGAGAAAGCCAAGGCGGAATATGAAGAGCGACAGCTGAAGCTCAATTTTGATGATGTTGCTTAGGTAAGGGAGCGCGGGGAGGCAGTCGACGGTGCTGCCTTCCCATAACGTAATTATGTGCGGATTCGTGAAGTCGTGAGTTCTAAAAACTTAACTATCCTTGAACGCTTTAAAAGTTATCCACAATAGGTAGTAGTGATAAAGCGAAAACACTGTATCACTACTAAAGCGATACACAAAAAACGCTGTATCACTATGCATCTGATACATAAAAAAGGCTTTATCACTACCGAGTGATACACAAAAAACGCTGTATCCCGAAAAAGTGATACATAAAAAAATTGGGTGTGATACAGCGAAAATTTAGTATCACAGGGGTAGTGATACACAAAAAACGCTGTATGCAATATAAGACAATACAGTTTGTTTACAATACAAATACAATACATCCCAAAGGCAGGTGACCGGTACGGATGAAAAAAGGTTGACGATACCAATTTCAAGTGGCTTGCTCACATCAAAGCACCGTGATCAATTAGGGCCTGCTATTTGGGAGTTCCTTGTGCTCATCGATATGGTCACCGATGAATACGAGGAAAACGGAGAAAGGTGGGGTAAGGTTCTTGGCGGCCGCCCTATTGTCGCTGATGATATTGCAGAACGGCTTGGAATTCACGCTGAAACAGCAAGAAACAATCTTCGCAGGTTGAAAAAATACGAGTATATCCGAACACGTCGAACGCCAAGAGGAGAAAGTATCAACGTCCGCAAGTCAATTAAGTGGCTAATGCGGTCTATGCACGAAGCCGTTACCACCGGCCCGTCCAACCAGTCAAATATTGCTGAGTTGGTTCAACAGCTACGGACCATCCCTGGTGTGGTTGCTCAGGACAGGGACTTCGGCGTAATGGGCAAGTTATGCAAAGAATATGGGCATCCGAAGGTGAGCGATGCTTTGATCAAACTGCGAGAAGCAGCAATTGTTGACACGATCAAAGAGCCGGTGTCGTATCTTAACGGGATACTCCGAAAAAACAAAGGCAGTGAGTCACCCGGGGCAACGAGCGGCTATTTGACTTCCAGTGATGCCTGGACAGAAGTATTGGGCCAAATAAACCGGGTTGGCGGATTGAGACCGTGGTCCAATGCGTTGATAGGGGAAGCTGTGAAGCAAGTCGGCGGACTGAGTACGATCAAACAATCGCCGCCAGGGTCAATGATGTGGGCATTTATCGGGGCATACAAAGGCTTGCTGCAAAGCAAAAAGGCTGGCGGTTAATGATTACCTGGGACAATCTTTCGGAGGCTGTCAAACGTCGTAACCAGCATTTGCGGGAAGTTCTGAGCGGACAGGTTAAGAAGCAGGCCAAGTATCACAACGAGAAGATCAACCTGGACGGTCTGGTATTTGACTCAAAGAAAGAGGCTGCGAAATACGCAGAGCTGCTTCTGCTCAAACGTGCCGGTATCGTGGCCGAGTTTAAACATCATCCTCGCCCCTTTGTCTTAAAAGAGGGATATCGATGCCAGCAGACCAAGCGATGGATCAGGCCAATCACCTACACACCTGACTTTTGGGTGAAGTACGCCGACGGCCATGAGGTGTGGATCGACACGAAGGGATATCGGACTGAGGTGTACAGGATCAAGCTGAAGCTATTCCTGGAGCGTTATCCGGAGCTGGAGTTTATCGAGGAATAGTGGTCGATTCTCTGCTACGGTGGCTTGATTTCAAAAACCGACTCAAACAATTAAGCTAGGGGAGGTGATGCCATATGCCCGCAAAAAAGCAATATGCCGACGTCGATTTCTACGAGCGCAAGCTAAAGACCGTCATGGAGCGCCTGGGCGCCGACCAATACAACTGGAATTGGGACAGGCACGGCGGCTGGGTGGACTTCCAGTATCACGGCGAGTGGTATCGGTTCGAGCACAGCGTGGCAAAGGCCCAGGCCCGCGGCGTAAAGCTGCAATACGGGAGCGATGCTTTTGCCCAGATCGTGCTGGCGCTGGAGGACCTGGCGCGCATGGTCGAGCGGGGAATCAATGAGCTGAGCACCTGGGTGGCCGGGATGCGATTTCTACCGCCGCCGTTGGAGGTGCCGGCGTTTTTCAAGGCGATGGGCTTTACCGAGATCCCGGCGGGGCCCGAGGATGTCAACGAAAGGTATAGGACGCTGGCCAAGGTGATGCATCCAGACGCCGGCGGGAGCGCCGAGCAGTTCAAAGAGCTACAGAACAATGCGACGTTGGCTAAGAGCTATTTTGATAGGACATGAGGAGAAGGGGCAGCCAATTGGCCGCCCCAGTGGCGTGTAATTTCAACGGGGAGGGGAAAGGGTTTGCAGGGATATAGCGATTATTATCGACTGACCGAAGGATATCTGAAAAACTACAAGGCGTTTCGCATGGCTTTAGAAAACCTGCGACGAGTCAGATCCCATAAAGAACAAGAACTGATCGACGCGCGGCTGCCCATTGCCCGGTACGGGATGGAACCCAGGAGCGGCGGTGAGCTCACTCCGACCGAATCGGAATCTGACCGTGAGCTGATCCTGCAGCGTGAGATCTACCGACTGAGCCGGGACATCCTTTCGCTGCAGATCAAGGTGGAGCAGGTTGCCTTGGCCCTGGGCGCACTTCCTGGCCAGGACCGCAAACTCATCGATTTTCGCTATGGCGAGAAACGCCCATGGAAGGAGATCGCCGACGAGATTGGATATAGCGAGAGACAGTGCAAACGGCGAACCTACAAGGCCGTCGAACAGATCTGTGTGACCTTATTTGGATTCAAAACAGTTATCCATCAAAAATACTGTTTCGTTAGTTGACCATAACATGGCACGAATATGTCCCACATGACAGGTTTTTACTGTGATATAGTTTAAACTAGATAAAATAACATGGCTGCCCGAAAGGGCGGCCATTTGGATACCGAGGAGCCTTTAGCGGGCTCTTTTTTCATGTTCGAATTGGAGGGGATTGTCATGGGAACCGTCGACTGCAAACTGACTGATTGCGCCTATTATTGCGATCACTGCATAGCCAGGAATATCCGGATTGCCGGCTGTGGCCAAGTCGAGTGCTATGAGCCGGTTTCGCGTTCGGCGGTGGTGCATGAGCCGGTTTCGAATCCAGGTTACGAGAAGAACGGCGGAAGGTGGAAAAGACGAATCACAGGGGTGCTGAAATAGCGGAGAAGCATCCAGTGGGGTTTGTACAATAGGGGAGGGGTAAAGGTTGATCGATTATATTGGACAGAACAAAATCGCGCAGAAATGGCTCTTGGAATATCCTGAACGCAAGCAGGCATACATGGAGCAAAAGAGTGAGTTCACGGTCTTATCTGTGCCCAGAATGACAGGGCTGCCTACCGGGACCGACGTTAGCATGCCAACACAGAACAAGGTGATGGCGCTCGACCGGTTGGAAGAGAGTCGTCTATGGCTCCAGGTGGTTGAGGATACCGAAAAGGTTCTGGGGGAAAAGAAGTTGGCGCTACTGGATGCGCGGCGATGGGTGGAGGAGCAACGAAGAGGCAACGCCGAGGTC
>JARLHX010000264.1 GCA_031292035.1 Negativicutes bacterium
CTGGGTTCCCGACGAAAGCCGGCGTCTTGGTTAACCGTACCGATGTCCTTGAGAGGGTTGGTCTGATCATGATCGTCGGCGTCATTGATCATCGGTGTCAGAAACAGATCGATGCCATCGTCCTGCAAACCCGTGGTGACATCACTCCCATCAAAGAGCTGGTCCGCCACCCTGCGCATCTGCTGCTGGGTCAGGATCCCTTCCAGCGCCGCAGAGCCGAACATATTGCTGAAGAACAGGCCGACCTTTTCATTCCAGCGGTAGTTGTCCAGCTGCGAAAGGCTAACGATCGAATTCAGGATGATATTGACGACGGCCAGCGCCGCCCCCAGAAGAACAAGAACGACATTCAGCCCGGGAACGCCAATCAGGACAAATGCCGCCAGGTTCACGCCAAAGGCCGCCGCATCGATGACCGTCATGGTGATATAGAGCACTTGTTCTTCGGCGGTCTTGGCCAATTGAGCGCCTTCGATGTTGCGATAGAGACTCACCGCGGTGAACAGCACATCCAGGGGCAACAGCACCTTGTTCATCTTGAAGAAGAGTTGGTCCAGCCTGGGCCGCCAGAGCGCCCGGGTGGCACTGGAGGCCAGACGCAAGGCCAGCACCGGCCCGATATCCGTGGTGAAATCAAAGACCCCTTTGACCACCGCCAGCGAATCGCTGACGCTAAAGACACCCAATCTGGCCGACGAAAAATCGAAATGGAAGGGCTGGGTTCGAAAGTCGGCAAAAACCCCGAACGCCCCCAGTAACCGACTGGTGCCGGTGGCCACGCGCGCGCTGCTCTTCAGGACCCTGGGTGAGATTTCCTTTTTCTGGATACTGCTTTTGGCGCGGCGGAGCTGTTCCTGGGTTTCTTGCAAGTTTCCCAGGGACCGTGAGTCATCAAGTAGTGCCTTCTTGCGACTCAGGTTGTTTTCCAACTGATCCAGGGCCGGCAGGATCTTCGTTTCGTCCCCCCCCTCGAGCAAGGCCCTCAGCGCCCGCGTTGACACCCCGAGCTGTTCGCTGCCCCAGAGACTCTGCCGCAGGGCCGCATTCACAGTCATCATGTCCGACTGAGGAGTGGCCACTTGAAAAGAATGGAACTCGCTCGGAGCAAACTGTATATACGGATAATTCTTGAAAAACTCACGAGCCGCGAAATCGATATTGATTCCGGTCATCGCCAGATAGTCCTGCTTATCGAGCAGGAAAAATTTCCTGTGGGCCACCGCATAGCCAACCTCACTGTTAGGTGTCGGCGAACCACACAACCTGAAAATAATGTCCGATATATACCTTATCTTTCCAGCCCCATGGGGATCATAAGGATCAATCAGAAATTTTACTTTCGTTTCGTTATAAAGATGATAACCCGCCAGCGGATCATTGCGATTTCTTGCCGATTTCAAACCCACGAGAAAACCTATCACTTTTCGAGCGGTTTCGACTTCACCGACTGGCAACAGCCTGGAGGCCTCGGCAATGGAGGCAATCTCCACCAACTTTTGAATATCGCCATCCTCTGCAGAAAAATGATCACGGATCAATCGAGCACACTCATCAAACCCTCGTTTACGGATATCAATCTCTGCCTGCGTAAAATTCTTGATGAGGTCGAAGGTCGTTTTCTCGATATAATGGATATCTCTCGCATTGGCAGAAACCTGCCTCACTTCTAAAACATGGGTTTGTCTCAAATAGTCC
>JARLHX010000265.1 GCA_031292035.1 Negativicutes bacterium
ATGGTCTGCATCCGCTCGGACCATTGCGCCGGCGCGAAGAAGACGAGACCGGCCCCGAAAACACCGACCATCAGCATATTCAAGAACTTGCGACGACCCTGCACCACTGTCATCAGACCGAATACAAACAGGCCGATCAGGCCACCACGTGAAGCCGTGGCAACAATACCTAGGAATATTGCAAAAAACGCACTCAAAAACAAGACACGCACGGCCCTTACGCTGGAATATTTATTCATGTAAAGAAGCAATGGCAACACCATAAGCCCCGCAAGGGCAAGATAGTTATTGTCGCCCAATGTGGGCGAGTCCGCCATTTTATATTGCCCGGCCGAGGCGACAAATTTTAGACCGTCAAGTACGCCAGTGATACCAAGAGAAAGGCAGAGCACCAATACAGTTGCGTGAATCTGAAGTCGCCCACGATAAGCCATCGTCATAAAAAGACACAATATGGAAATTTTGCTCATTTTATCTAACAGTTCGTAGGTACGCGGGAAACTTGTCAGACCAAACGAAAACGACAGGATACCCTGAACTAAAAATAGTGTTAACAGGATCATATGCGCGTCAAAATGCGGCTTTCTCCGGCAATTGTCAAGAAATACTGCCACAATAGTGCCAGCGACAGCAAATTTGTTGAAAGGAATATTTGCCGCAAAGCCGAACATGTAGTTCGTCGGCCCGGCAAGGGCTGTCCATATCCACAACATGGTGGCGACATGGATATGACGTATCGCTAATATCAACATTGGCATGAACAGCATGACAAAGGCGATATCGCGCATCGGGTGCCGCCGACCCTAATGTGGCGCGGCGCGGTGACGAGCTTGCCTGCCGCTCTTCACGGAGGGTGGAGCCTCCTTATAGCGGAACAACCCAGTGACCGGACTGCGGGCGGCACGCTCCGTGTTCTTAACGCACCAGAACATTATCCAAGCTGTCAGTAACACATCCGCCAAGTAGATCGCTATTTCCACGAGCTAATCCTTGTTTCAACATATTGGCCACGAGCGTCACGAAACGCTCCCAGCACCCGCCGGAACACCGCCATCTGGCCGGCGCTCGTCTCGTCCCAGCCGAACGCCTCGGCATAGGCGCGGGTCGCGGCCCTGGTGGGCGGTGCCGCCAGCAGCGCCGAGATGGCGGCGGCGAGGCCGGCCGGGGTGTTTTC
>JARLHX010000027.1 GCA_031292035.1 Negativicutes bacterium
ATCAACTGTATTTAAGCCAAGCATCTTAAGCACAGCTTCATTGGTTTGAAAGGATGTCTGAAAAGCCTGCACGTTTGGATTTCCCTGAGAATATACCATGATCAGGCTTTTAGCGGCATACCTGGGCTTGTAGCTTTCATCGAACAAGCCGCAGAGCCTATCCCATAACAGCTTCATTTGAGCCGTAACCTGCCAGATGTATACAGGCGAGCCAAAAACCACAACATCGGCATCGATAATATGTTTGAACATGCTCTGGAAATCGTCCTGCAGGACGCAGTGTCCGGTCTTTCGGCAGACAAGGCAGCCTTGGCAGGGCTTGATGTTCATATCATACAGGTTAAAAATAGTTGTTTCGGCACCGGCATCTTGAGCTCCCCGAATCACTTCTTTCACAAGGGTGGCCGTGTTGCCATTTTCTCTTGGACTCCCCATAAAAGCGACTACTTTTTTCATGCTGTAATTCCCTCCATTAAAATAATAGTTAAGCTCATTATATCATAAGAAAAGTCCGGCCCGTCCAACAATGCGCAACCTCTGCTAAGCCTGAACTTGGCCGAGTCGGCAAGCTGATGGTTCAAGTAGCACTTGGGAAAATTCCGGATTTGCACGGTGGAGTCGAACTGGGATTTACATATCAACCATCTACTGTGAGAAATTATTGCCAAGTTATTTGCAGGGGATTTCGGTCTACCAGCCTTGTATATTTAAATTGCGGATAACCAACCATAAGTGCGCCGGTTACGCACATGTTTTCCGGCAGGTTCAAAATGTCAAGCATTGGTTGATAACCGGAAGAGGCACAAGCGTCAAAAAATCCAGTAATGCAGGTTCCGAGACCGATAGAAGGAGCGTAAAGTTCTGCATAAGCCAGTGAAAAACGGGTATTATCCCGACCAAGGCCGAAAGGGACGTTTTTGTCAGCTGTGGCCACTGCTAGACAAGGAGCGTTACGCAATACTATATCCCGCCCGTTCTGACGGTAGTTAGCTACCGCCGCAGCAAAAGGGCCCTCAAACGGTGATCCGGCATAGGGTGGAGATTGCAACGCCTCTTCCAGCCAGTCAACGGTAACAGCAGTAATACTGCGAAGTGTATCCCGATCATCGATGATATGATAAGCAACGCCCTGCGAATTGCCCGCGGTCGGAGCAAATCTGGCAATGTCTAGAAGCTGCCTAATCTTTTCCCTGGGAACGGAGTCTTTTTTATAGGCCCGAACAGAACGGCGGCTACGGAGAAACATTGCCGCAGTATCTGCATCTATAACCGGTTCTTTTCTGAACGGTACTTGATTAGCTAAAGGTGTGTTCACATTATCCAGTGCGTCAGAGGGACACACTGCCACACAGTGACCGCAGGCAATACAAAATTGTGTCAAAACCTTAGGACCATGTTCATCCACTCCCAGGGTACCCAGCGGACATACTTGGGCGCAACGGCCACATTTGATGCATTTTTCTTCGGCAACCTGAATCATATCCATTGTCTTTCCTCCTTGGCTATACGTTTCTATTTTGCGTAATTAATGTAACGGCAAAGTACCGGCTTACTCGCCACGACTATATCGCTCACGCAATCCATGCTGGTGGTAAGTGTTATGCTGATGAAAATACATAACTCGGCCCACCAGTATATTGATGGCTGTTCAGTCGTTGAAGTAATGGCCTTGTTCGAGGTCGGGGATCAATGCGGGGTGTACAGGCCGCCATCCGACGATTTCCTGTGTCAGCTTGTTCGACGTCGGGTTGTCGGCCGACACCACGAAGGAAACCCAACCGAAGTGAGCGTCTGCTTCCTTGTGGGAGATGCTTACAACCGGCAAGTTCAGGTGACGACCGATGACTTCTGCGATTACACGGAACGGCACTCCTTCGTCGCCGACTCCGTGCAATCGTGAGCCGGCCGGAGCGACTTCCACAGCCAGCCGGAACAGGCGCGCCGCATCGAGCCGATGCACTGCTGGCCAGCGGTTAGAGCCGTCGTCCACATAGGCCGAAAACCCTTTAGTGCGAGCGATGTTGATAAGTATCGGGATGAAGCCTCGTTCGCCCGGGCCGTGCACCGACGGCGCAAGGCGGATGACGGAGGACCGCACTCCGCGCCCAGCCAGCGCGATTGCGGCGTTCTCCGATGCGACTCGTGGTGCTGCGGGAGAGTCAGGATCTCCTGCGTCTTCCTCCGTCCCCAGGCGCCCCAGCTTGAGTCCGAGCGTCCCTGAAGTGACCACGAATGGCTTGTTGGAACCCTCAAGCGCCGTCCCGATAGCTTCAACAGCACGCAGATCGACTATGCCCGTGTTGGTGTACTCGGCGGCGTTGGTAAAGCTTGTGTAGGCCAGATGAATAACGCCATCGGCTGCGGTGGCACCGCTGCGAAGACTGTCGAGGGCCTCAAGGGCGCCGCGGTGCACATCGGCACAGGCAGCCGTTAAAGCGGCAGCGGCCCTATCAGAGCGGGCAAGTCCAACGACCTGATGTCTTGCTTCAAGAAGCTCGTGGACAACCATAGATCCGATGAAGCCTGTTGCACCAGTGACAAAAATCCGCATAATGAAGTCCTCCTAAGCTATTGAGTAGCAGCGCCTGAACCACCTGTGGTGCATACAAACGATCTGCACTGCCAGATCCAAAGCTAAGTTCATTATAGTCCGTGTCCCACCCGGACGTTTGCCTGTTTACCGTCACTTCTTGCCTAATCCTCCGAAATATCCCCGGACTCTTGGCCGCCAATGAAATAATATGAGATATTGACGTTCGTCCCACCTGATATCCAGGCAAAAAAAAACGCTCAGCCTTACGGCGGCGGGCTATAAGAAAAAAGCCGACGGTCCTAAGCATTTTGGTCTGAAAAAGCCTAAGCAGTCGAAGAGATGCGGCCTATACGGTTTAATCAGTCAAGTCACTGTGATTTGTCGACGCAACCCGGCGATGTCTCTCATTGGCGGGCTTCCAAAAAAGCGCCTGTAATCGCGGCTAAATTGAGAAACGCTCACATATCCCACAAGTTGGCATGCAGCAGCCGTATCCATTGAACTTGACAACATTAGACGCCGCGCTTCGTGAAGCCGCAACGCTTTTTGATATTGCAGCGGGCTCATCGAAGTGACTGACTTAAAATATTCATGAAAAGAAGACACACTCATATGTGTCGACTCGGCCAAGTCTGCAACCTTCATGGGCTGAGAGAAGTTGTCGCGGAGCCAGGCAATCGCCTTCGCAACTCGCTGCACACTCGAGTCTGCAAAACCCATTTCAGCAACATGAACTCCGATGGCGCTGCGCAGAAGTCGTATCAAGATCTCATCCACTATGAGCGGAGCAATCAATTTCGCGTCAGCGGGATTTGCAATACACTCCACCAGTCTCCTCAATGCGTTGACAATGCTCAATTCGGCTCTGACGATGTAACCCGAACTCCATTGACGAACCGGAGGCAAACCCTGAGGATACACTTTCAGGACCAACTCGGCAATCCTTTGTGGATCAAGGTTCAGCCTAACGCCAAGAAACGGTCGGGAACAGCTTGCTTGTGTGGTCTGGAGAGCAACCGGCAGCGCAACAGGAACCATGAGCATACATGTCCGGTCATATTGATAGACCTCCTGCCCCACAGTGACAGATTTTGCCCCTTGCGCAACGATGCCCAGGGATGGTGAATGGATGGAATGCACGTAGTCCATATGTATTCGTGAGGAGCGAGCGACGTACAGCCCAGGGATACGCTGGTCAAAAATACCATCATATGGAGCAAGCGTCTCGACCAGACGTGCCAGCCGGTCAGTTTCTGCATCAAGCGAGCTCCCGGTGTTGCCTGACATGGGTGAAAACGCATCTTCATCTAGCAACCTCATCGTATCGAAGGCAACTCCTTTCTTAATCAGACAATTGTACCGGGAATCCCAATGTTTTTTGAAAGTCCGATGGGGCCCGACCACTGGATAGGGAAATGCGCTGTCCCCCTAAACATACGTTCCTGGTCCTTGAGGTCTTGGACCCAATGGTCATGTCCCTTTACTTTGCAATGACTTTTTCATTCTTTAGTCATTAAGCTAACGGCCTTGGCAATTGCAGTCCTTGTTTCATTCGGCAGTTTCAAGGCATTAGGCTCGTACGACGGACCAAAAGGATTTGTGGCTGTCCATGCGGTAGCTAAGGCCATGATAGCAGTCAAAAGAAACCCGGGCGTGAATGCCGTTCCCACTAGTCCGGCACTTTGCGCATCCATAACTGCTTTTATTTTCTTTTGTTGGACAGCGGTGCGTTCGGTTAAGTTAATGGCTTTCTGTTCCAAACCGTACCATGCCATTAATCGATATAAATCGGGATGTGTCATAGCAAAATCAAATACCCTTGCTGCATAACCGGGAAGATCATCAGGTGTAAAGGTGATTTCCTCATAGACGCGCGTCAGGTTATTCCGAAGCACAGTTGTAAAGAGTAGCTCTTTATTCTCAAAGTAGATATAAATCATATTTTTGTTGCAGCCGGCATTCTTGGCAATACGATCCACACGTGCACCCGCAATGCCGTAAGACGAAAATTCTTCCATAGCTGCCGCTAATATTCGTTCTTTTGTTTCTTCGGCGTTTCCCAAAGGATGTTCCCTCCGTGTACATGAACTGTTTATCAAAAATATATCACATGGGTCGTCAGTTGACAAACCGGTTAGTTTATTATACATTATTACTAACCGGTTAGTTAGTTTTATTGGTAATTCTATTGAAAGAAGGAACTCGTCATGAAACAACACATCACAAAGATTGCCATTGTAACAGGCGGCAGTCGCGGTTTGGGTCGTAACACCGTGCTAAACCTCGCTAAGCGGGGCGTCGACTCAATTTTTACCTATCATTCCAATCAGGCCGAAGCCGAGAAGGTCGCCAAACTTGTACATGAGATGGGGCGCAAGGCTGTCAGCCTGCAGCTTGATACAGGTAAAGCCAGCTCGTTTGAGCCCTTTGCGCAGTGCGTGGGCAAGGCGCTCACGGAATTGGGCGCCGAACGCTTCGATTACCTGGTCAATAACGCTGGCATCTCGCACCACAAGGCCTTTACCGAAACGACCGAACAGGAATTGGACAATTTGTATAATGTCCATTTCAAAGGCGTGTTTTTGCTGACGCAAAAGCTGCTTCCGCTCATGAATGATGGCGGTCGAATTGTCAATATTTCATCGGGCCTCACCCGCATCATAATGCCGGGAAGCGGCGCCTACGCGTCTATGAAAGGCGCTATTGAAGTCATGACCCGCTACCTGGCTCTGGAACTGGGTCCACGAAAGATTGCGGTTAATGTTGTTGCGCCCGGGGCTATCGCGACCGATTTCAGCGGTGGTATGGTTCGCGACAATCCTGACATAAATAAGCGAGTCGCTGACATGACGGCTCTCGGGCGCGCCGGCCTTCCCGATGACATCGGTCCGATGATCGCCTCACTGCTTTCTGAAGATAATCGTTGGGTCAATGCTCAGCGTATTGAGGTCTCGGGCGGTATGTCAATCTGAATTCAAGTTTCGTTTGACTCGGTGCTTTTTTCTGCGCAGATAACCGTCTGGCCTCTTCTGCTAAGCAATTCAGATTTCCGGTTTTAGCTGGTGGAGGACCCGAACCCTGCCAAAACCATAAACAACGACAATTTTTATTTTAATTTACCGGATGAATATGACATATAGTTGTCATATATAGCCTGGTAAAATTAAGTTATTGGAGGACAATAATACGAACCAAAGGGGGGATGAAAAAGCATGTAAAGCTAAAGGTACCTGCCCCCCGAGAACGACTCCAACTTTTATATGTAATATAAAAAAGTAAGTAAAGAAAGGATGTAGTCTATGCCAAAGGCTAAATACCCTCAACACGAAGCGCTCAACCCCTTTTTTGAAGTGGTGATGAAAGGATTGAAAGACTTTGTCGATGGCGATCACTACTTCGACACTATCGCTGATGATGCCGAATTCGAGTTTCTCTACCGCTTTCCCGGTTGGCCGGAGAAAATTCACGGGCGCGAAGATTTAATAGCCCTATACTCTGGGTATGGCGACAACATCAAGGTTCACCAAGGCGATAATCTTGCCGTTCATTATGACAAAGAAAATGGCGTCGTTGTTCTGGAATACCAAGTTCATGGCAAGATCTTAAGAACCGGGGCAGGCTATGACAATCGATTTGTCTCCATCGTCACCATCAGGAATCGGAAGATTGTCCGCTGGAGAGACTACATGGACTCGCTCGCCGCCTGGCAGGCCCTTAGCGGCAACTGATATTCTTCATACCTTGACATATAGGAACCAGCCAGATTCGGTTAAAAATCCAGGTTCCTTTCAGCCCGACAGACAACAAAACCCGCGATTTCGCGGGTTTCTCCAGTCATATGACATAGGGGAGAGAAGGCAGACCTTACAAATCACCCCTTTTATACAATTCGCCACAATATACCAGAAGCAGTAGGAAGCAGCAGAACCGTCCCGCTGCTTC
>JARLHX010000266.1 GCA_031292035.1 Negativicutes bacterium
TAACCGAATTATGAGTAGTTTCCGGGATGTCCAGTATGCGATTCAGTCGCTATACATAGCGGCCATCGGGACAAAAGAAAAAAGCCCCCAACTAAGGGGAGCTAAGTAAAATGATCTATTCAAATTGTATACCGAAAGGAGTAAATCGTCAATGAGTACTAGTGACTCGTTATTTCGTGCCGGTTACGCATATGCAGGAACTCTTTGCCTGGACAAGCTTCCATTGCGCCTACTTATTGAAACTCTGGACGCTTATAAAGAGCTCGCGGTAGAAAGCCAAAGCGAGTATTACCACGGCATGGCAAAATGGATGGAAGAAGAGGTACTGCGCCGGGAGGTGGTGGCGGCATGAGTAGGCCTGTCATACTCTGCAACACACTGCATACTTCGGAAGAAGAATGGCTAGCCAGACGCATGGACGGCATTGGTGGATCTGACGCCGCGGTAGCCATTGGTGAAAGCCCATATTCAAGCCCGGTCAAACTGTGGCTGGAAAAGACCGGCCAAGTTCCTCCGGATGACCTTTCCGACAACGAGAAGGTACAAATCGGTAAAGAGATCGAGGACTTCATCGCCGGACTCTATGTCAAGCGAACCGGGCATAAGATTCGGCGCCGCAACGCTATATTCCAGCATCCTGAGTACAAGTTTATGTTCGCCAACGTCGACCGGGAAATGATCGGTAAGAATGAAGGCGTGGAGATCAAGAATGTCGGTCTTAATCAGGCAAAGTATTGGCAAAATGATGAGATTCCCGACACCTACTTTATCCAGATTCAGCACTACTGCGCCGTTATGAATTGGGAGGGCTGCCATGTGGCGGCCCTTGTCGGCGGCCAGCACTTCATCACCAAGTATGTGCCCCGGGATGACAACTTCATTGCCTGGATGATCAAGAAAGAAGCTGCTTTTTGGCAGCACGTCATTGACGGAACCATGCCGGCTATTGATGGATCCGAGTCCTGCGGGAAAGTACTCGAAAGGCTGCATCCGAAAGAAAACGGCCAGACTGTAGAAATTCCCCAGAAGGCGAAGCAATGGTTACTTGTA
>JARLHX010000267.1 GCA_031292035.1 Negativicutes bacterium
ACAGGCTACAATCAGGGCAACAAATGCATGAAGGCGGACTTTCATAATCAGGAAAACGATTAATGCGATAGAAACAAGCAGGACCGCTAACATTGCTCCACTAGTACCCATAACTAACCTCCTAAATTTATGATGAAATCATGCCAAGCCTATACCTAATTTATCAAAATGACGTAATATTTACAATAATCACAATACTCAATGGTTATCTGTTATCAAGGTCTTATATTGTGCAATTTACACAATAACCGTTTCTAAACACTTTCACCGTCGATGCCACGATAGACTAAAAATCGCTTATTGCAAGGGTTTTCTCGTTTTTTATTCTTTCACGAGGTAAGCAGGCCACATCTCCCATTATGCGAAATAACCGGCGCCAAATCAGCTTCAGGGACGGTTCCTGCAGCCCTGTGTATCCGGTGTTGCCTGTTTACCCGTCCTGCAGGCAGCAAAAAACCCGCGTATCGCGGGTTTTTTGCTGCCTGATCTCTGCCGGGTTAAGCCGTCCCTTTGAGCGTCTTTGGCGAAACATCACCTGTTATGGCTGAAATGACCGGGGTTGGGAACAGGGGCGATGGTACTGACCCATCTGTTGGTATAATTGAAGAAACCTACCGCAAATGCAGCTTCCAGGACTTCGTGGTCATTGAAACCGGCGGCCCGGAGTTTGTCTACCTGATCGGTAGAGACATCGCGGGGGTTAGCGGTGGCAAAATACGCGTAATCGCACAGCGCCCGCTGTTTCGGCGTCAATTTGGCTGAGCGGTAATTGTAAGTCAGGGTATCGACCCAATTGGGGTCGTCAACAAGACCGCGCAAGGCATCGGTATGGGTGGTCAGGCAATAGGAACAGTGATTGGTTGAAGATACCACCAGCCCGATCATTTCTTTATCGGCGTTGCTTAAATAACAGGTTTTGGGATCAAACAATGATGCCTTGAAGTCCAAAAATCCCTTGTACTGCAGTGGATTCAAAGGCAGCACCTTAAAGAGATTGTTGATAAACCCCCAGTTTTCCAGCTGAAAGTCCGTGTTTTTATCAAATATCTCCTGCACTTCAGGCGGGATTTCAGCTTTGTCCGGTTTTTGCAGATAAGAAAGCTGCTCATCATACTGAATGCCCACGACATCACCCCTTTAAATTTTTACTTTGACTTCGCCCCACTCCCAGGAATATCCTGCCGAAAAACCCGCGTAAATATTACGCGGGTTTTTGGCTGTGCCGGATCGCATTACCCTGCTTTTTTATTCTTGCGGGTCGAACCGCTTGTCACGTCCGGCGGTATGATCAACTCCTGTTTTGCCGAGAGAAGCCGCTTGTGGCATCGCCGCACGGTTCTTTGATTCGCTTACCCAAACAGATACTTGGTGGCAAGAAAGAGCACCGAGGGTCCCATCAGGCAGCCCAGTCCGGTGTGAAAGGTCGCTACCAGGGCGCCGTATGGCACCAGCCGGCGGTCGGTGGCCGCCAGTCCGGCCGATACGCCGCTCACGGTGCCGGCGAGTCCGCCAAACACCATGGCCGACCGGGGCGTTTCCAGCCGGAGAAAGCGTGCGGCGATAGGTGTCGCCACCATGACGATGATTGCCTTGACCACACCTGTTGCAATACTCAGGGCCATGAGATCCGAACTGGCCCCGATTGCCGCGCCGGTTACCGGTCCGACGATATAGGTAACAGCACCGGCGCCGATGGTGGTCATGGCGATGGGATCCCTATAACCGAAAGCATAGGCAACGCCTGCGCCGACGACGAAAGGAACGATAGTTCCGATGAACAAGGCAACAACGCCAATCAGTCCGGCCTTTTTCGCTTCCTCCGCCTTGACTTCGAAGGCAGTGGCAACAATGGCGAAATCCCGGAGCATTGCGCCCCCCATCAGGCCGATACCGCTGAACAGCTTGATGTCGGCCAGTCCCATTTTGCCGCCGGTCTGCGTGCCGCCCCAGTACGCCAACCCCAGGCCGATCAATATAGCGATGGCTGATGCGTGTACCCGCCCAAAAGTCAGGCGTCGCGATAAATGAGTCGATAAATACATAATGATACCGACCGCGGCAAAGGCGGTTATCAGGCTATTTTGCAGCGCGACATTCTCGAACATATGCAACATCATTAGACCCCTCCTATCGTTTTTTTACCTCTCCTGAGTTTGCTCAGCCAAAAGCTTTTTGGCTGCTTCGACGCTCTCCGGAGATTCCATGCGATTGATCAGGGAAATGAAGCAGGCGCAGGCGACAAAGGCGCCCAACGCCCCAAGCAGCGCCACCGGTCCGCCCTTTAACGCGGCAACGACATTCTGCTGGGCTGCCATGGCTACCACCACCGGGATGTACATCGCTCCCCAGTAGGCAGCCCCGGCTTCCGTTGCCTTGGGCATGAGATTTTTTTTGTGCATGTAAAGCCTGGCAAATATCAGAAGTAACATTGCTATGCCGACTCCGCCGACGTTTGCTTTCGCTCCGATGGCTACGCCGAGAAGATCACCCAGGAAGACCCCGATAAGATGACAGGCCGCCAGTAAAGCTGTTCCATAGATAATCATCACTATACCTCCTCTTGGTTTTCGGCAATCGAATTGAGCTTATTACCCACCTGACATTTACAATAAGCAGCAGAGGTTACACTACGTTCTTCTCTTTGAGTTCCGCTACCTCTTCGGCCGTGAATCCCAAGATTTCATGCAGGATTTCCGCGGTGTGTTGACCAAGAAGCGGTGCGGGGCTTTCCACGGAACCCGGTGTCTCTGACATCTTGATTGGAATACCCGGCATTTTGACCTTGCCGGCGATCGGATGGTCGGTTTCAATAATCATATCCCGGCTTTTCACCTGAACATCGTTCACTACGCGGTCGATGGTATTGATAGGACCGTTGGGAATTCCCGCTTTTTCGAGAACTTCCAGCCACTCATCCACCGTTTTGTCCGGAAATACCGTATCCAAAATAGCTTTCAAGGCTTTTTGATTTTCGGTACGTTTCGGGTTTGAGACAAAGCGTTCATCGGTAATCATCTCCGGTTTACCGATAAGGTTGCAGAATGTGGCCCACAATCTGTCGTTGCCGACAGCAATGATGACATAACCGTCTTTGGCTTGAAAGGCCTCGAACGGCGTAATGGAAGGGTGACGATTGCCAATGGGTTTCGGAACAACGCCGGAGGACACATAGCGGGCAATCGCGTTTTCCAAAATGGCAACCTGGCAATCCAGCATGGCGACATCCACTTTCTGGCCGATACCCGACACTTCCCGGTTGTACAAGGCAGTCATTGTGCCAAAGGCGGCAAACAGTCCGGCGGTAATATCGCCAACTGATGCGCCTACCCGGGTGGGTTCACCATTTTCCTGCCCGGTGATACTCATAATGCCGCCCATCCCCTGTACAATCACATCATAAGCAGGTCTTTCCGAATAAGGACCGGTGTGCCCAAAACCCGAGCAGGCTGTATATATCAATTTCGGGTTGATTTTTTTTAGTTCTTCGTAACCAAGCCCGAATTTTTCCATTGTGCCGGGACGGTAGTTTTCCAGCACAACGTCAGCCTTCTTAACCATTGCCTTAAATAGTTCCCGCGCCTTTTCTTCTTTAAGATTCAGCGTCATGGATCGCTTACCGCGATTAAGACTCATGAAATAGACACTTTCTTTTCCGATAAAGGGACCGAAAGCTCTTGAATCATCTCCTCCTTTCGGAGCTTCCATTTTAATTACATTGGCACCAAAATCAGCCAGCATCATAGCAGCGTAAGGACCTGCCAGAACCCGCGTCAGATCGAGTACAACGATCCCTTCCAATGGCTTTCTCATAACAAGACCTCCCCAACATCATTTTTCGGAAATGTCACGCAATTTAGACAATGAGAGTATATCATGCGCACCGTGCTAAAAACAAGGCCCTCTCAGGCCTTGTTTATGAAACCAGCTCGCCACTCGTCCTATTTGCCCGGACCAAACCATTTCTCACGAAGAGCCTTAAGCTCTCCGTTCTTTTTCATTTCTTCCAAGGCCTTGTTCATTTTGTCGCCCAGCGCTTTATTATTTTTATCATACGCTATGGCGTATTCTTCTTTTTTCAGGGAACTCATCACCAAATCGGACGGCAATAGGCCCCTGGCGATAAGATTTTCCAGAATCAGCCGGTCATGCACAAGGGCATCCAGCATTCCCAGGGAAAAATCCTTGGCCATGTCAACATTGGACGCAAAGGACCTTACTTTTGCCCCGTCGACACCTGTTGCCAGGGTCTCCCCGGTTGACCCACTGTTCACGCCGACTGTGAGTCCTGTCAATTCGCCGGCAGCAGTTGCCGTTCGTCCTTTTCCGGCCAATACGGACAATCCGCCATCCTCAATGTAAGGTACAGTAAAGCCGACAACCTTCTTTCGCTCCTCGGTCACCGACAGCGAACCAATCGCCACCTCTGCGTAATTTTTGGTGACTGCTTCAAACATCTTTTCCAGTGGAATCGGCCGGTAGACTACCTTGACGCCAATTTTTTCGGCAATGGCATCCATGAGTTCGACATCAAAACCTATCAGTTTTCCCTTTTGTTCGAAAGAGAACGGCGGACTGCTGGGTTCGATCGCCACGTTAATTTGCGGCCGCGTATCAAACACTTGCACCGACAGCCCAATCATCGCCATCAAAAACAGGCAGCACAGAGCAATGACATATTTTTTCCGCAGCAGCGGTAAAGCAAAACCTGTCGGTCCCTGGCGACCCATATAATAATATATCGGCACACCGACCAGTATCAGGCCAACGGCAGCGATTCCGTTGACAAACTGGGCGGTTATCATGCCGTAGAGGACATAGATGGCGCCGCCGATGGCGATCAGCGGAATAATCGGGTACAAGGGTACCTTGTAGCTCCGCGGCATGTCGGCGTGTGTCCGCCGGGCGATGAACACCCCGATGAAGGTCAGCAGATAGAACATCCAGATGGAAAACATCGCGACATCGGACAGGCGGTCGGCGTCAAGCAGCCGGTAGTACAGATAAGAAAAGCCCATTAAGAGTAGCAGCGCATTGAGCGGCGACTTACTGTCCGGGTCGATTTTCTTCCATAACTGCGCCCCGGGAATATGGCCCCGCTCCCCCATCACGAAGATGGTGCGGGAAAGGGTCATTGCATATCCGTTCAGACCGCCGAGAATAGCAATCATAATTCCGACCGAAACAAGATTTCCGCCCAGCAGCCCAAACAGGGTCTGGGCGGCGATCGCCGAAGCATCATGGCCGAGAGAGACGATCTGGTCGGCCGGCAGCACCTTGAGCAAGGCAATATTGATGACGATATAAACCACCGACAGAAAGGACACGCCGCCGATGATCGCCTGGGGAAGAATCTTGCCGGGGTTTTTCATCTCGCCCGCCACCGAGGCTACCTGGGCCCACCCGTCATAGGCAAAAAGGGTCGCCAGCACCGCCGCGGAAAACGGCGCTGCCACCGGCACGCCGCTGCTCATCCCCAGCACCTGTCCGTTGCCCTTCCAAAGTCCGAACACCACCAGCAAAAAAACCGGGATGAGTTTGCAGAAGGTGGCCCCGGTCTGCAGCCAGCCGGCCTGACGGACGCCGATGCTGTTGACAAATATCACAAATGTCATAACCCCGGCACCGACCACCACGGCGTATTGCGACCCGATATCAAACAATGTGCAGAACACCGAACTGAAATAGCCGGCCAGCGCGCCAATCGACGCCGGACCATACAGCATCATGATCATCCAGCCATACAAAAAAGCCGTCTTGGGTCCAAACAATTCTTCCAGATAGATATAGACGCCGCCAGTCCGGGGAAACAACACCCCCAGTTCACACAGCGTCAGTCCGCCGGCCATCGACAGCAATCCGCCGATCACCCACGCCGTCGCCGCCCCGGTTGAGTCCCCGGCCATGGCAAGTACCGCCGGAGGTTTCATAAACGCGCCGGCGCCAAGAACCATTCCAACGACAAGCGACAGCGCCGCCACCAGCCCAAGGTCTTTGCTCACCGTCCCCGGGGACGGATCTTTCACAACTTTCATAGTCAAGCTCCCTTCTTACCGCACATGCAGGAATATTGGACTGGCAAGGGAATATAGTGGACAATTCGGATAAAAGCAGGGATGAATTCGGTTTCAAGGCAATCAAAATAAGAAGCCTTGTTGTCTTCCAGTTCCTGTCCTGTTTCTATAACCGATCTGCTGCGCAGTCTAATCATATTGGGCTATTTTCTCTATTTCTATCATTACTTGTCAAAATTCGCCACAAAATACGAATTACCTGTCGAATTTTAGTGGATTTTTCGCCTATCTCCGCAACGCCAAAACTCCCGGTCGCGCCGCCGGCCAACCGCCCCCTCAAACGGCAAGAACCCGCGAATTTCGCGGGTTCTCTGGTATTCCGGATTCAATTGATAACAGCGAAGCGATCACCTGCAAGACCAAAACTTGCTCATGTTGCTGTACCTGTCGAGAGTTATTTACCCCCGTTATTACGCCCCACAGCCATGCCGGTTTTTAGCGTCTTTATCCGCTCCAAGACAGCCCTGAAGTTAAGCCATCTGCTGAATGGGTTGGTCTGGAAATACAAAAATATGATCGGTGTTATGATCAACGTAAACACCGTGGATGTCAAAAGTCCGCCGATGATCACCCAGGCCATGCACACCCTGGTCTCGGACCCCTCGGTCATTGCCAGGGCGGTCGGGAGCATGCCCACAACCATCGTTATTGTTGTCATGAAGATCGGCTTCAGTCTGGTTTTGCCGGCCTCAATGATCGCATCAACGGCACTATAGCCGCGCTCCATCAAGGTAAGCGTATAATCCAGCAGCAAGGTTCCGTTTTTTGCCACCAGTCCGTCCATCACCAGTATGCCGATCAGCGAGTAAAGATTGATCGTATTGTGGGTAACCGCAAGCAGCAGCAGCGATCCGATTAAACCAAGCGGCAGGGAAAACATCCTGATCAGCGGTGTTGAAAATGACTCATACAGCACAGCCAGCAGCATATACACCAGTACCAGCGACAAGGCCAAGGCCTGGAACATCTCACCGAAAGTATCCTGCATGCTGGTGGCCTGCCCGGCAAAACGATAGGCGACCTCTTGTCCCAAGATATCCGGTGTCAGCTTGCCGGCAATTTCATTGAGAACTTCCTGAAGGGGCCGATCGGTGATATTTGCCGTGATAGTAACGGACCGTTGTTTATCAATCCGGAATAACTGCACCGGACCGGTGCCTTCGGTGATTTTCGCAACATCGCCAAGCGATATCTGGGATTTGCCGGCCATGATCGGCAGTGACTGGATATCGGATACCCTGAAGCCGTCGCTGCCTTTCAGCCTTACGTTGATATCCGTATCCTGCCCGTCGTTGGTGGGGTCATTGGCGTAAACGCCGGCCTGTTGGCCGGTAATAGCGACATTGAATACATTCGTCACTTCGGCAACCGATGTATTAAAAAATTTCACTCTTTCCCGATCGACAGCCAGCTGAATCTCCGGCATTCCTTCGGTATAGTTGCTTTTGACGTCCTTCAGTCCTTTTACCTGGGAAAGCGTGGTCAGCACCTGAGAATTGGCCTTTACCAGCATATCCATGTTAGACCCGAGCAGTTGAATCTGAACCGGCGCCGATGATCCTCCTCCCCCGGAGCCGGAAACCCCCGCCACGGAAGATTGCGTTTCGCTGACCCTGGTGGTTGCGTTGGATATATTTTGGGCGGCATAAGCCCGTACCTGGTCAGTTACCTCCCAGACGCTACGTTTGCGGTCTTTTCGGTCGACAAGCTGGACTGAGATGGAACCGTTATTAGTGGTCGGCCTGCCAACACTTGATAAGTAGTTTGTCACTTCCGGCAAGGTTTGTAAATATTGCTCAAGATTGGCGATGACCTTGTTGGTCTGCTCAATATTCTGCCCGACAGGCAATTCCACCGCTATCCGAAAACTGGCCTCGTCGGTTCGGGGCATATATTCCGCCCCGATAATGCCCAGCGGAATTAACGCTATTGAGAAGGCAAAAAGGGCCAGAACACTGACAACAACCTTCTTCCGGTTAGTCAACGCTTTTCTTAGTATTCTTTCATACTGGACAGTCGCGGTTTCTTCCAGCCTGTTCATGAAGTCCCATGTGCGGCCTTTGGCCTCAATAAGACCGTTTTTAAACAGGATGGAAGCAATCATCGGGGTAAGGGTAAAAGAAACGAACATCGAGAACAAAGTCGCAAATACAATGGTAAGACCAAATTGGCGGAAAAACTGTCCGGTCATTCCGGTCATAAAGGCAATTGGCATGAAAACAACCACGTCGCAAAGCGTAATTGCAATAGCCGCCATGCCGATCTCGGTTCGCCCTTCCTCCGCGGCGACTGCCGGTTTTTTGCCCATCTGCATATGCCTGTGGATGTTTTCCAGCACGACAATGGAATCATCCACCAAAATGCCGATACAAAGCGCCATGCCCATCAAAGACATCATGTTGAAACTGAAACCGGCAATATACATGATAAAGAAAGTCGAGATGAGCGAGGTAGGAATGGCAACAATTACGGCAACGGTAGATCGCCAACCCCGCAGGAACAGATAGAGTATCAGGCCGGTGGTAAAAAGGCCTTCCATCAAACTGCCCAGCGTGTTGGAAAGGGAATTGCTGACATACTGGGCTGCGTCGGTAATCACAACGAATCTGTAGCTGGGATACTCCGCCTGCAAGCTGGCCAACTGGGCCCGGACATTTTTGACGGTGCTGACAATGTTGGCGTCGCTGTTCATATAGACCGACAGGGAAACGGCGTCTGCCCCGTTGGTACGGCTGTAACGGGTAACCCGGGCATCCTGCTCCTTGATGGTAGCCACGTCTTTCAGCGGTATAGCAACCCCGATGGCGTTGGGTACATTGATTTTGGCAATTTCTTCGGGAGTCAGATATTGAGCCACCAGCCGGACGTCAGCCTGGGTATTCTTGTTATATACAGTACCGGAAGGAAGCAATACATTTTCGCCCTTTATTGAATTGACAATCTGATTCAGCGTCAGATTATAAAAGCGCAGTTTATTCCGGTCGACCTCGACGGCGACCTCCTTATCCCGGCCGCCGTCAAGCTGCACTTCCGAAACGCCGTCCGCCCGCTGCAGCCGTTCTTTAAAAATATTGTTTGCCTTTGAATATACGTCATCAAGCGGCTCAGGCGATAACACCGCAATTTCCAGTACCGCCGACGCATTGACATCACGTTTGACGACAACCGGCTCGTCAATGCCGTCAGGCAGGCTCCGCCTGGCGGAGTTGACCTGCTTGGTTGCATCGATGGAAGCAATATCCGAGTTGGCGGTTAAATCGAATTCCATGATGATTGTTGCATTTCCCGGACTGGCGATCGAAGTGATATGTTTTACATGGGCCACGGAAGACAAAGCCTCTTCCAGCGGCTTAATGACCTGGGTCTCCATTTCCGAAGTCCCTGCACCGCTATACTGAACGGAAACCGTTACATATGGCGTATTCAGGGCCGGAAGCAGCTCAACCCCGATCCTCTGAAAACTATACAGACCAAGCACCACGAACAGCATAATAATCATCGTGATGCCGATAGGCCGTTGTATGGAGAATCTGGTAATATTCACGTTACCACCACCTCTGGTTCCAAATTGGCTGCGCCGGCTATTTCGACACCACGGAAGGATTGACTACGGTTCCGGCCTTCAGCCTCGCCAGATTGGAAACAGCGATCCGCTCGCCTTCGTTGACCCCTTTTAGGATTTCGACATATTTGTCATTGCGTAAACCAATCTGAACATTGCGTTCCACGACCTGATTATTGTCGTCAATAATAAGCACCCGATCCCTGCCGTTCACTGAGACAACAGCTTCTTTCGGCACGAATATGGTTTTCGGGCGCAAGAGTATACTGATGTCGGTTCGCGCAAACATTCCGGCCTTGAGGGTATCATCAATATCCTCCAGCGCAAGCCTGACGGTAAACGACTGTGTTGCCGCGTCCATGGCCGGACTGATATAAGTGATTTTCCCGTTGTAGGTTTTCCCTAAGGATTCAATAGCAACCTTGGCGGCCATTCCTGGAACAATCTGGCCGACATCCTGTTCGGACACAGGGCAGTCAACATAGATTTTGCTGTTATCAACAATCGACAGCAACTTCTGGCCGGCCTGGGCAAAATTGCCGACTTCCGCTTGCCTGAAGCCTATGATTCCGGCTCTCGGCGCTCGCATGATCATGTCATCCCTTTGATTTTGCAGTGCGTATATGCCGCCCTGAGCTTTGTCCCTCGCGGCTTGCTTGGACATAACCGACGCCGAGCTGCCTGCCATTAGCTGGTTGGCCCAGATATCAACAGCAGCTTTCGCCGCAACCACCGTTTGTTCAGCGTTGTCCAGCGCCTGTTTGGATACCGCCCCTGTTTCATATAGCGTCTTGTATCTTTGATAGTTCGTTAAACTAAGCTGGTAATCGGCCTTGGCCTTTTCGTAACTGGACTGGAAAGATGCGTTGCTTTCGACGGCGTCGGCATCGGCTCCCCGTAAAGTGGCTTCGTTTTGCGCCAGCGCAGCATCAATATCGTCAGTATCCTGCACAAGAAGTATCTGTCCTGGTTCAACTTTTTGGCCTAACGTCACGTTGATTTGCGTGATTTTACCGGAATATTTTGCGGAAATATCCACCTGTGACTCCGGCACCGTTTTGCCTGTCAACTCGATTTTCCTTGTCATATCCCGGCGCTCAAGCTGCAGGATATCAACAACAGGCTTAATATCGGAAGAACGTTGGGTTACGCCTGCTTTTTGGGACTGATAACCATAGAATACCAATCCCAAAATCGCCAGGGAAACAATTCCAATAATTATTCTGATTTTTTTGTTGTTAGCCATCCTGCCCGGTCCGGTGCTTGGTGTGCTATTCAATTCACTCACTCCTAAAGGGTTCTCCCCATTATACACGCTGGTTTTGGCTCAGTTTCCACCAGGATAACAAGTGCCAGTCTAATCATACCAAGGCTGCAGTCAGTTTACAATGGTCATAATTGGAGGTTTTTGGGTCCTGCCCCGCGTATATCCCGCATATTCCCTGGGCACCTTTGCTCTAAGAATGACGGATAAATATGACAAGGCCATGACCAGCCACAGAGTTGTTAATTATACCGAAACTACTGTCGGGTTATCAAGGTATATACAGTCAAGCCTACGCAGACGACGGCAATACAAAATACGCTCATTGCCCCCGCGTTATTACCCTGCTTCTTCTCCCACAATCCATACGTAATCGTATGGATTGTGGCTAACAATGCCACAACCAGATAAACATATTCCACTTCTATCAGTCCCCTACGGCGTAGTTGTCGGTTTATAAGGCGATGACCGCCACATTAATCCCAAACGGCGAATTTTTGTAGCTACTTGGACTTTGACATCTGCAGTTTTATAAAGCTGCTCTAGGTTAACTTGCATAAGGTCATCATATGTCGCAAAACGAGGTCGCAGATAAGCACCGAATCCGAATACATCGCAGCCCAGCTCTTGCGTGTGGCTAATAAAGCTTTCAATTTCCTCTGTAATCAGAATAGATAGTTCATTTTCCAACAGCTCGCGAAATTGCTCCTGTTCGTAATTGATACCACTCGGGATTCCCGATACTTCTGCTTCCAGAAATACGCTGATTTTTATTGTTTCCCGCCCGTCAATCAGGTCAACGTCAATTTTCGGGTTGCTGCCGTTTCGTAGGTCGACATTGATCGTTTTGCTTGGATCCAGGGGATCGGTTACGACAACAAAGCCACGCGTAAATTTGTTTTGCAGGATAGCAAGTATCCGTGCTTCTTTGTTATCCAGAGAACCGACCATCTTATCTCCTGAAAAAACGGCGGCACCAACAAATTCGGAGGGATTCTCGGTTCCGGTGCGGGGAATATCGGCAGGTAGATAGGAGTCCGTCTTGTCAGCAGGAAATTTCTTGCCGGTAGGCTTATCACGATTCGTGAGAGGATTTAAGCCGACATAGGTCGCGTAGGGCGAACCGCCCGGGTTTTTCAGGCGCAGGTAAAATTCATGCACATCGGTATGTGGATAGTAGCTGGATTCACTCGAACTCATCATAAATGATTCGTAAAATTTCGATGGCAACAAATCGAGGGTGGGTTTAGTTGCCCGCATAAAATCCTCAACATTTTCCCGTACAATAACGAGGAAAATGCCGCCGCGAAATTCGCGATAGCGCAGGAAAGGAGCGATCAAATCGCCAATGCCCTTGCTGCGGGCCAATTCTTCACTCAAAAGGATCGCCTTCATATGCGTGAGGTTCGATGTCCGGGACATGGAGGCGCTGAGCAGATCACGCGCTTCAGCAGTGTTGGGAGCTGTGATACTGTTGAGTATGGTCGGTTCACCTTGTGTGTTTTGGCCGCTGCCTTGTGATCCGCCTACAGCCCGTGGCGTGATAAGCTGGTAGGTGACTTTAACTTTCCCGTCCTCGGCCTTATCGACGCCCATAGCCACAATGAAAGCCACTTGATCAGTCTCTTGGGCTGCACGGCATCCAGTCACCAGAATGGAAAGGCCAATGACGATGATGAATAACATCAATCTATGAGCCATGATTCGCTGTCGTCCTTCCTTTGACCCGAGCAGCAACCAATAAGAGCATCGGTATGGCGAATAGGCCCGCAGTTAAACCATTATTGGTTAACATACTCAGTTCAAGTACAGTCGCACCGTCTGACGGAAGTAGGGCCAACTGGGTCGCGACAATTGCCAGCGGCAAAGTCAGCGGGCGCATGGAGGCAAGCTTGAATAACCGCGTCAGAAGGTAGAGGGCAATATAGAAACTAATCGCAATCGTGGCTATGCCGAAGATAACCCAAAGCACGATAAAAAAGGACTCCACCCGCTGGATAAAACGGTTTACATAGATGAGTCGGGTCATTTCGAAAAAAGGCAGTACCTTTTCCCGGCCGACCGCCACACTGAAGATTCCCGTATACACGAATAAGATGACGGTCCGAGAAACGGCGCTTAAGCCAAACCCTAGGAAGGCCGCTGTTCTGATCGTTTTTAGGTTCTGGAAAGCGGGCGCCAGAACAGGCAATATAAACACGCCGATGCCTAAACCTGACGCCGCGATACCTGTCTTGAACACGGGGAAAAGACCGGCGCCGAACCATGGTGAAAGGTTATACAGATCAAACTTATCGTGAAGAAAAAACAGCAGGAAGACAATACCGGGTAAGCCAAAAGGCAAAATAAGATATGTGGCGCGAGCTATAGGCTCAATGCCGACCAAAATGACAGTAGCTGCCATCAGAGCATACCAGCCGATCGCGATAGTAATATCTAAGGCCGGTATTGCGGTTAACAGTGTGTTTTCCGCAAATTGCCGGAGCGTCAGCACTGTATCGATGAAAAAGGCGGCGATCAAGTATACCGCAATCAATCTAGCTCCCGTCCTGCCTATCAACTGTTCGGACACTTCGTATAAGTCGCCGGGGACATACCTCATCAGAAAAAGCAGGACCATAATCATCGCGATGCCACCCAGGCCGGCGATCAGAGGTATTAGCCAGACGGCGGTTGCCGCCTGATCTATGTACACCGCCGGCGATGAGAGGAAAATCGGCGTGAAGGTAGTTGTGAAGACAAGAGCCATACCTTCAGCGACGCCCATCTTGCCGGGTTCATAGCTCATCTGTCGTATTTCCTCCATCAGGCTGTTTCTTCGTCCACTTGCGGCTAATGGGAGGCTGACGCCTCTGATCCAGAGTGTTCAGTTCGTCGGGACGCTCCTCCTGGCGGTAAACAGGGCCCCGAATGACCACGTCAAGTCCGGGAGTCGTCTTAGGCCCTATCGGTGATAGATAGGGTACTCCGAAAGATTTCATGGAACATAAAATAACAGTGGCGACAAAAAGACCGCTGGCAACCCCGACCAATCCCAGGTTCACCGCCGCAATCAAGAAAGCAAAGCGGACAAGGCGGATCGCCATCCCGGTACGGAAGTCGGGAACAGCGAACGAAGCCAGTCCCGTGATGGCGATAATAACTACGGTGATCGGATTGACGATGCCGGCGGCAACGACCGCCTGACCGAGTATGACGGCTCCGACAATTCCGATGGTATTCCCCAGCAGACCAGGTATCCTTGTGCCGGCTTCGCGAATAAACTCAAAAGATAGTTCCATGTCGATCACTTCGAGAATGGCCGGAAAAGGTACCCGTTCCCGTGCCCCGGCAATAGCGAGTACGATGTCGGTCGGCAACGCTTCCGGGTGATAATAACTTATGCCCATGTACAGCGAGGGAAATACTACCGCCAGAAAAGCCGCCGTTAGCCGCAGAATGCGCATAAACGAGCCTGAAGGTAATTTTAGGGTGAAGTCTTCAGGTGAGTGAAACAGCATGAACAGGGTAATAGGAACGACCAAGGCGAAAGGGCTGCCGTCAAGTAATATTGCGATCCGCCCCTCCGACAAATGGGGAGACACGCGATCAGGCCGTTCGGTGGAAAGAGTCTGGGGTATAGGGATGTTGGGGTGATCTTCGATAAATTGCTCCAATATACCATCAGCAATATAATCAGTGCTGATATTACTGAGCCGTCTTTTGACCTCGGTCACCAGATCGGGATTTGCGACTGACTCTAAATACATCACCGCGCAGTCTATCTTACTGCGGGCTCCCAGGGTAATCATTTCGGTAACTAAATCCCGCGATCGGAGCGTAAGTCTTACCAAAGAGATATTCGTCCGTAGGGTTTCAGTAAAGGCGGACTGACTGCCGCGAACTGTTTGCTCAATCAGCGGGCGTTCAACGGCGCGATGTTCAAAACCTCTTGTCTCAATTAAAATGGCACCGCGGGCTCCATCCACCAATAAAGCGCTGTCGCCGCCGGTTATTGCTTTGATTACGCTTTGAAAATCCGCGGATTGTTTAGCGATATTGCCGGGAAGATAGTCGGTAACAAGCAGTTTCAGGATATCGCCTTCATCCGGGCACTTTTTTTCCGTGTCAAAAGACATAAGCGGCTTCAGCACCGATAAATTTATAACTTTCTTATCGACAAGTCCATCGGCAAATACCAATATTGCTTTGCGCGGAGGATTTGCGGGAATGCCAAACTCCCGTATGACAATGTCTTGATTATGCGGAAGCTGAAATAGTTTCTTGATGATGAGAATGTTTTCGGCCAGGCTGGCGCTGATACTGCGTTGTTCTAGGTCATCGCCGCTGGTATAGGCAAAAAGAATGGGGGAAAGCTCGGTTTTTTGCGATTCTAAAGCCTCGGCTTCTTGTTGCATGGTATCGATACTAGCGGAACTTGGCTCATGGCGAATCGTGTTTTTGGCCTGCTCCATCGTTGATTCGAGACGACGGGCAAAACGCAGAAGGGTATTCAGTTCATCGGCCGATTGGGACAAACTACTCGGTTCACCCGGCTTCGCCGCTTCTTTTTCTTTGAGAACAAACCGGGGTGGATTGCTTGGCGGCTCGTATATAAGCAAATTTCCGAAAAACGAAAGAATCTTCGTAATGGAATTGTTCGACAATGGCTTGCCCTCCTGATGTTTTGGTATTCCTATTGTTTCCATAATTCCTATATTTAATGAGGTGGATAAAATCCGGATACGCCAAATGCATCCTGCAATTAATTATCTAAAAGGAACCTGGTTTTGCCACCATAAAAAATAAAGCTCACGTTTGCCAAACGGCAATCGTGAGCTTCAAGTAACAGTGGGATGTTGACTCCTCCGGAATTGTTTGGTGGAGCCAATGGTTGGCCTATATAAATCAATGATCCATTCCAAACCGTCCCGCTTATACTTCCTTCCCGTCGGACGCCCCATAGGTAATCAGAACAGGAAGATTCAAGGAGGAAGAATAGATTAAATTGCAGAATAGGGTGATGAGCATCAGAAATAGAACTTCAATGGGCGGGTGGAAAATGGACATTAAGGACAGTGGAAACAGGACGAACTTTAACACAGGGGCTGTTAGAGATTTACACGAAGGAAAAGGGCGATACGATTTGATTCCATGGGACGCAATTCACGAACTGGCAATTCATTGTGAGCAAGGCGCGAAAAAATACGGTGAGCGAAACTGTGAAAAAGGCATTCCGATGCATTCGTTGATCGACAGTGCCATCAGGCATTTATCCTGCTATCTTAGAGGGATGAAAGATGAACCGCATCTAAGAGCGGCGCTTTGGAATGTTGCCTTTGCCATCTGGATGGAAAAAAATCGGCCTGATATGCAGGACATACCGGTTCGAATGTCACCAAAAGACAATAACAGTTGATTTAAGTGCAGTATCATTCAAAGTTGCCCCATTGCCCAAAAATAATGATGCCGGTGCATTAAATAAAAGGCTGAGCCTACCTCCGCCAACATTCGGTTATAGCTAAAAGCCCGCGAAATCGCGGGCTTTCATCATGTGTAGATTGGAGTAGCGGAGGCAAGGGACGACTTGCGAATCCTCCCCTTGTTCAATTTGCGCCTATGGCTATACCTTAAGCAAGTTTTGTCTGAATGCTTTGCACAATGAACCCCCCGATACGAAGCTTTTCAGCTAGACTGCATCTAGCGTCAGGGCAAGGAGTTTGGCCCGTTTAACCAAACTGTCGACAAAAATATACTCGCGGTCACTATGATTGAATTCCCCGATTGCCCCCATGGCACAGAGGCTTGGAGCCCCTGCCCGGACCGTCCAGCCGGAGTCTGACGCCCCGCCGCCGACTTTCCCTTCGATTTCCAGTCCGAGTTTTTTGCCTTGTTCTCTGACGATTTCGAACAGTTTTTTGTTCTCATCACGGGCTTCCATCGGCGTAAACTTCTCCCACAGCTTGGTGATATTCGTTTTCGTTCCCGGGACATGCACGTTGTCGGCAATGTGCTGCAGACCGTCGATGGCTGTCTGTTTATCCTTCTGGTTGAGGTAGCGCACATCGACCTGCACGGCCGCCCGATCAGGTACTGCATTGGAAACCGTACCACCCGATATCATACCAACATTAAAAGTCAGACCGCTGGCAAAGTCACTGAGCTGATTAATTTCCAGCACCTTATGCGCCATCTCCGTAATAGCGTTTGCTCCTTTATCCAGATCGGCGCCAGCGTGCGCCGCGACACCTTGGACTTCCATTTCGCAGAACAGATTGCCTTTACGTCCAATCAGTACCGCCTCGCCTACGCTGGCGGTCTCCATATTGAAGACGGCATGTTTTCCACAGGCTACCTGCTCAAACACTTCCGCTGCATTCGTATGGGGATGGGCTATTTCTTCATCGCCGCAGAACAGCACCATTACACTCTTGTCATTCCAGCCGGACTCAACAAGGCCTTGCAGAGCAAACAAAGCCACAGTGATTCCGCCCTTCATGTCCAGGACGCCCGGTCCATAAGCTTTTCCGTCCCTGATGGTAAATGGGCGCTTTTGGGCGGTTCCTTTGGGAAACAAGGTGTCCATATGGCCAATAACCATGACCTGTTTTGCCCCGGCGCCTGGCCTGACGGCTTTTACATGGCAGCAGATCCCCGGATGGTCGAGGTACTCGACCGTAAAACCGAGGTTCGCGAGTTTTGCCCCGATAATATCGGCAACTCGTTTTATACCCTCAGGGTTATCATTGCCTGAATCAATGTTGACCATTTGCTCCAGAAAATCCAGCATCTCCTGCTGTTTATCCTCGATGGAACGAAGCAGTTTTTCCACTTGACACCCCGCCTTTATTTAATAGCCTGATCCATAGGTTTGAACGATAATCTGTCCCGGCAAACCTATTTTTTCCTATTTTCCCAATAAAATCTTTCCGGTTCAAGTTTTTGATGTTATTATACTATTAAGGACAAAGTCCTTAATAGGTCTTAAATTGTCCCAAAACTCTTTTGCGACCATCGTAGGGGGTGTAAAGTACGGAGAAAACGAAACTAGGCATTGTCGGACCATCCGGACTGGTGGAAAGAATCAATCGGGTTGTCAAATCAACCGTGTCGAATATCGAACCAGTGAACTGCATCTATAAAAATTACACCGAGGCTCCCCATATTATCAAATATCAGCAGCCCCATTTGGATACCATGCTGTTCGCCGGACCAACACCCTATTTTCTGGCCAGGGAAGCAATTAAACCTGCCATTCCCTGGGAATATATACCACGGACCGGCAGTTCATTGCTCCGGGTTCTGTTCGAAGCCGCATTAGCCAAGTATGAAATACGCAATCTCAGCTTTGACTCTTATCAGGAACAGGCCCTCTTCGAGGCCTATGAGGAGATCGGCCTGGACAAGAACTCCCTGGACCTTCGAATAGCGGACACTAACGCAGCAAAGTCAGACTACCTGAATTACGTTTGTTCCTACCACGAGCGGCAGTTTTCGCAAAGACAGGTCTCCTGCTGCATCACCGCCTTGGAGAGTGTCTACGAAAATCTCGCAGGCAAAGAAATACCGTGCCTGATGATCAAGCCGACCAGCGACGTTATCAGAGAAACCGTGCGCAAGCTTGAGCTGAGCTATCAGATCCATGTGAGTCAACAAAGCCAAATCGTCGCTTTATCCATTCATATCGACGATCCTAACGAGCATTCCATATACAGTGACAACGAGTACCAATACGCGATTGATCGAATGCAAATATCGAAACAGATCTATTTATTTGCCCAGAGAATTCAGGCGGCAATCGTTGAAACGGGAGTAAAGGATTTCTTGTTGTTTTCAACAAGAAAAATTCTGCAGGACGAAACAAGCAATCTGGAAAACATTGATCTCCTGCGACTGGTAAAAGACAACGCCGCCAACACCGTCAGCCTGGGCATAGGCTTTGGGAAAACCGCCCAGGAAGCAAAGCACGGAGCTGGTCTGGGTATGCTGAAAGCCAGTAAGTTGGGCGGTAATATGGCGTTTATCGTCTATGATAACAAGACAGTGGTCGGTCCGATCAAAGGCGTTCTTGCCGCGCCGGCCGATTCGGTCCCAAAAGTTGACGAAAAATTTCTCCGCATAGCGGAGAAAGCCGGGGTAAGCATTAATACCATATTCAAGCTGTACAGCATCGTGGAGCAATATGGGCAAACTACCTTTACCTCCATGGAACTGGCCAAACTGCTTGGCGTAACCCTGCGTACGGTAAACAGAACTGTCGCGAAACTCGAAGCCTGCGGAGCCTGTGCCGTCGTTGGCCGGAAAATCGCCACGAACTCCGGACGACCACGGCGAATCATCCAAATCAACTTCTGACTTTTGAAACCGATACGTTTCCCATCTCATATTTTAAAAGTGCCCTGTTGTAGACATACTACAGCAGGGCACCCAAGTTTTAAAAACAGCCGTTATAGCGCAGCAGCAAAAACCGCCGCCTTAATGACTAGCCCCTGATATGGGGCGAAAGATCAGGCTGTTTATTTCTTCTGATCGTCATGCTTGTCACCACCGACAGGCACGCAGCACCGATTAGAAACCAAAACGCCGCATCATAGGACCCGTCGAACATACTGATCATCAGGCCGATAATGACCGGCGAGACAAAACCGGCCGACTGTCCGCCCAGGCTGATAATGCCGGAGGCAGAGCCAACGATGCTGCCGGGAAACAATTTCATAGGCAAGGCCATCGTCGTCGCAAATACAAATGATTTGAAGAAATACACCAGGCTCTGAAAAGCGATCAGCATGATAACCGTTTGCGCTGTGTACATGAAATAAAGGAAAACAGCAGTGCATGTTGCACTGATTACCAACAGGTACTTCTCTTTCCCGTCAAAAAAGCGTACCATTACCCAGCCGCCGATGGCGGTCGATATTCCTGCGGCAATAAAAGGCAGTGGTGTCAACAGCCCAATCGCTTTCAAATCCAGGCCACGCACGGTCAGCAGATATGTCGGCATCCAGGAATCGAGCCCCTTGTTCACTAAGCTCAGGGCAAACCAGGCGATACAAAGTTGCCACATCAGCGGCATCCTCAGCAATTGTTTCATATCAACTTTTTCGGTTCGCTCAGCCTGTCCCTGTACTTTTTCGTCTACTGCCTGTACGTTTACCGGCCGGACAACAAACCAGTAGATCAAGATAAACGCTATGCCGGCGAATCCGATGATATAAAACAGATTTCTCCAGCCGAAATTCAGCAACAGCGGGGCAACCAGCAGCGGAGCGATGGCACTTCCCACGTAATTGGAAGACAGCAGCGCCGACGTCACTTTCGGCCTTTCTCCCCTGGGAAAGTGCTCGGCCAATCCTTTATAACTCGCGCAGGGAAAAGCGCCTTCTCCCAATCCGAACACAAAGCGAATCACAAGCAATGCGGTTAACGACCAAGCCAGGCCGGTAATGCCTGTGAACAGCGACCAGAAGAATATGGCACTTATAACAACTTTCTTGGAGCCAAATCTGTCAGCCAGCCATCCCCCAGGCAACTGCATCAGCGCATAACTGATGAAAAAGCTGCTCAATATGACACCCATGACCGAGGGGCTCAGGCTAAACTCTTTCCCGATTGACGCGAGGGCAATATTGATTGCCGCACGGTCAATATAGGAGATGCACCAACCAAGATACAAAAGGGCAAATACAGTATATTTCCCGGTACCTTTATTCGAAGCAGTTTCCATTCATATTCCCTCCCAGCCTGTTATACACTGTCAGTACACTGTTAGTTTCCGTGACCATGCCTCGTGGTAAGGTTTTACGGACTTATAAACCACAAATGGATAACCCGCTGCGGGGCTATCCATCTACGCCGATGTTTAGTAACCTGATAATTGATGTTATTGTACTATTAACAGCAAAGACTTTAAAAGGTCTTTAAACTGTCCCAAACAGATTATTAAAAAGTATATCCATGGGTAGATGTTATGCTATATCCGCAGAGAATAAAGGGATGGTCCCTTCTGTCGGCTAATATGATTTATAATGACAATTGTCGCTCTATCATCTAAGGAGGTACCATGGTTGAACAGCATCCGGATTTCGAGACAGAAAAAGAACATTTAAACACTACGATTACTCAGATGCACCATATTATCGCTGACCTTCACTCCGATATCGCCGACCGCTCCGTCCGCATCAGCAAATCCTCATTGATGAAAGACCAGGTTAGTGGCTATATCCATAGCATATTGAGAAGCGATAATACCGTGAAAATCCAGAACATTGAAATGGCTATGCCGAATCCGTATTTCGGGCGGGTAGATTTTCGTGAAGATGGAACAGAAGAATTTAACAGCTACTATATCGGGCGCTGTAAAGTCGCCAGACTGGAGATTGAAACCCTCAAAGATATTCTGGTTTTTGACTGGCGGGATCCGGTTTCTGTTATTTTTTATGAATGTCATAACGGAAGAGCCCAGTACGAAGTGATGCACCGCTATCAGTATAGCGGCGATGTGTCACTGAAGCGCCAGTATAAAATCGAAAATAGTATTCTTAAAGATATTGTTGACAATTATATTTTGAACAGAATTTTGGAGAATCAGCAAACCGCTCTGTTGGCTGACCCCATGCTCCTGGACCGGCTGCGGCAGGGCGCAACCGATAAACTGAAAGATATCGTAACCTCGATTCAAGCAGAACAGAACAAAATCATTCGCGAACCGCTGAACCAAGTCACCATAATTCAAGGAGTACCCGGTTCTGGCAAGACTACCATCGGCCTCCACCGCCTCTCTTATCTGCTATATAATGATAAGCTTGATCCCCAGAGGTTGATTATAATCGCGCCTAATCGTATTTTTCTTAACTATATATCAGAGCTTCTCCCCGAAATCGACGCTGCCGACGTACAGCAGCAGGTATTGGATGCTTTGCTGCTGATGATTATCGGCGCAGAGCATAAGCTTGCCGAAGAAGACCGCCTGGATCTCATCTTGTCAGGCCAGGACAATAATTATATCTCCATTGTAAAAGACGCGGCACGCCTGAAAGGATCACTGGCCTTTATCCAAATACTTGAGACGAATATGCAACGCAGAATTCAGAAGTTTTGCCTTAAATTAGAGGACATTGAACTGTTCGACGGACGCTTGCGGATTAGCGCCAAGGAACAGATCGACAAATTTATCGAAGACGTCACCGCCCCCTATAATGAGCGTCTGCGCAGCCTGACCCGCTACATTACTTTCCGTGTAAATAATTACCTGGAAGTTTTGGATGCCAAAAAAGCCAGCATCAGGAATACTGATGAACAGCGAAAACAATTCGGCAAAGAAGCCGCTGATTTTATCAATAAATACTCGAAAAAATGGCTTCCTCTGAATTTGCTGGAAGCCTACCGTCAACTCTTTTCTGACAAGCCTTCATTTAAGCCTGTCACCGGTCTGAAATTAAACTTGGACGCCGTCCGGAGCCATACTGTCGACCTTTTGAATACCGGTCAAATCAAGCGCGAAGACCTTGCTGCCTTAGCTTACCTGAAATATTTGCTTGACGGTTGGAAGCACATCCCTAAATATAACCATATCATGATCGACGAAGCTCAGGATTTAAGCACTCTCGAATTTGCCATACTGAAACAGCTGTCCGGCAACGGATCCTTCACTATTATGGGCGACCTCTCCCAGGGCATCCATTCCTATCGGAGCATCAGCAGTTGGAATGTACTGATGAAAGAAGTTTTTGACGATGCGCGGGTAGTATACAGAGAAATTCTTTATAGCTACCGTTCCGCCAAAGAAATCATTGACGTTTTCAACCGTGTTATGCCCCCAAACACTACGAAAGCAATATCCGTATACGATATCGGCCGAAAGCCGACGATCGAGCGGATTGGTTCAACTGACCAAGGCGTGACAAGCGCGGTTAAAATCCTGAAAACCTTTTTGGCCCGTGGGGCAAAATCAGTAGGCATCATCACCAAGCTGGAAAAGGAAGCCGTTTTACTGCATGAACACTTACTTTCGGCAGTAATGTCGGCAGGATTAGATTGTTCTATCCATCTTGTGACCGGTCAAGCGACCAGTTACAAGGGCGGTATATCAGTTCTGCCTGTTTCCTCGGCAAAAGGGCTGGAGTTCGATGGAGTGATCCTCTGGAACGCTTCGGAAACAGAATTTACGACCGATCCGCTGGATGCTCAGCTTTTATATGTAGCCTTATCCCGGGCAATGCACAATCTGCATATCATGTATCAGGGAAATGTGACACCCCTTTTGCAAAGAAGGCGAAAAAACTAGTTGGCCGTTCATTTCGTCGCAATAAAGCTAAAGTTATCGCCACTTTCTTTTGAAAGCGCCCCTCCGCTTTCAAAGAAGGTGGCGCTTTCTTGTTTCTCGAATACCAGATAAGGAGAACCGGTTTCGTATTTTCGGCTGTACTCCGCTGAAAAAATGGAGGGAACGTCTTTGGAAGAGAAACCGCCTGAAACCGGCAGATGGGTCCTCCTGAAAGAAAAGTCGGCCCGGCCTTTGCATGCCGCTCTCGCTATCGCCGTCATCTTCATGGGCATTTCCGGCCTGGCACTTTATCTTCCCAACCTGCGGAGCATCACTGCCGACTTTCGCTGGCTGTTGTCCCAGGGCCACAATATGATCGGCTTCCTGGTCCCCTTGCTTTTGCTTTTGAATATTCCTTACTTTCTCACTCCCGCGGTACTGAAAAAAACTGACGCCAGTCAGGGAAATATCGTCTTGTTGCTGGGCGTGGTCATCATCCAGACAGTAACCGGCTTCACCCTCTATTTGCACAAAACAGGCAATCTCGAAACCCCTTTTATCGCCGCACAGACCCATGTCCTTATCGCTCTATTTTTCTTCCCGATTCTGATCATCCACATCTATCGGACTCGCACCGCTAAGGGCACAGATGCTTCAGCCCCTTCCTCCCCGGACGCCGAGGCGGTCAGTCGCCGGCGATTCATATTCAGTCTGGGAGCCCTCCTCACTTTTGCCGGGACTTGGAGCGGCGTGGAGTGGCTGAAGGATCACCTCTCCTCCACTGTCAAGTCGGAGACCTTGTCTCTTTATGAAGACTGCAACAAAATGATTCCTCAGCCAACGCCCTCCCGCGGCCTAGGCGCAATATCCGGCGGCTATACCGGGAGGTTTCAGGTGTATACGGTGACCGCCATACCCTGTGCGAACAGCGACACCTGGAGTTTTTCCGTCGAAGGACTTGTCAGAAATCCGGTCCGTTTCCGGTGGTCTGATTTCCTCGGGTTGCCCCGGGTGGTCCAGGTCAGTGACTTTCACTGCATCGATGGCTGGTCTGTCAAACAGGTCACGTATGAAGGAATATCACTGGCCCTCCTTCTGGAAAACGCCGGACTCCAGCCGGAAGCCCGTTTCGTCAAGTTCATTTCCGATGACGGGGCGTATTCAGACGCCTTGTCGATAGAGCAAGCGATGATGCCTGATGTTATAGTGGCAATATTGGCCGCCGGGCAGCCCATCCCTTCATCGCTGGGCGGCCCGGCCCGCCTGATCATTCCCAAAATGTTCGCCTACAAATCCGTCAAATGGCTGACGAAAATCGAGTTGACCGACCAGCCGCACCTGGGCTATTGGGAGCAACGGGGTTATCAGGTTGACGCATGTACACATCGCAACAACTGATCTGTTAATAGCACAAGCCAAGGGTACGGCTCGCGCCACCTTCCAGCGGAAAATCCTGTGGATTTTATCCTGTAGCTGCGCGATTACCAGCACCAAAGGCACAAAAACAATCCGAAAATTGGGTTGACAAACACAATCCATGAGCGTATATTTAAGTAAAATTACAAAAACCAAATGTGATGAGGGAGAACTTGTATCCTAGGTCGTTTCAGAGAACCGATGGCTGGTGCGAATCGGTACGATGGGGATGCAACCGTCGCTCCTGAACAGCAAGGCTGAACTGTAAAGTAAGCTGCGCCGGTCTCAGCTCCGCAAGGAGTGCAGCCGTTATTCTGCTAAGGTTGTTTGACCTGATGAGATGCAGATATTTTTATCTGCAAAAAGGGTGGTACCGCGAGATAATCTCTTGCCCCTTTTAGTCTATTTGACTAAAGGAGCAAGAGTTTTTTATTTCTACAGGACGGGGGTATGATGATGAATTACTTGTAAATATCTTGGAGTGATTTTGACTGCGAAAATACCGACCATTGGGTTTCGGTTATCGCCGGCGTAAAAGATGGAGTAAATAGTTATTGAGGGAGGATGCAAACATGGGTAATCAGGCAGCTATTGATTGGGGCAATTTAGGGTTTAGTTATATCAAAACAGACTTTCGCTATGTTTCGTCTTGGAAAAACGGCGCCTGGGATGAAGGCAAGCTCGTAACAGATAATAAGCTCAGCATCAGCGAGGCTTCTGCCGCATTGCATTATGGACAACAGTGCTTCGAAGGGATGAAAGCTTACCGGACAAAGAACGGCGATATCCAGCTCTTTCGGCCTTATGAAAATGCCAAACGAATGAATCTCGGCGCTCAACATCTGTTGATGCCGGAAATCCCTGAAGAAAAATTCGTAGACGCCGTAAAACAAGTCGTAAGGGCGAATGAGGCCTATGTTCCGCCTTATGGCAGTGGCGCAACCCTTTATATCAGACCGATTCTCATTGGGGTAGGCGACAGCATCGGCGTTGGTCCCGCTCCCGAATACCTGTTCTGCGTCTTCTGCCTCCCGGTCGGTCCCTACTTCAAAGGCGGAATGACGCCTGTCAACTTTACTGTTTCCGACTTTGACCGGGCTGCGCCTTATGGAACAGGCAGTTATAAAGTCGGCGGAAATTATGCAGCCAGCCTTTACTCTTATCGGCTGGCGAAAAAAAACGGCTTCGGTGATTGCATCTACCTGGATCCAATAACCCATACAAAAATCGAAGAAGTCGGCTCAGCCAATTTTTTCGGTATCACGAAAAATGATGAATTTATCACACCCAAATCGCCGTCAATCCTGCCCAGTATCACGAAATACTCACTTCTTCATCTCGCCAAGGAGTATTTGCATTTAAAGGCAGCCGAGCGGGACGTTTTAATCGACAATCTCGCTGAATTCAAAGAAGCGGGTGCCTGCGGAACTGCGGCTGTTATTACACCGATTGGCGGTATCTTATATAAAGAAAAACTTTTTGTCTTTTATAGCGAAACGGAAGTTGGCCCGATTACCACCAAGCTGTACAACACGCTTTGCGGCATTCAATTCGGCGATTTAAAGGCACCGGACGGGTGGATCGTTAAGGTTTAAAGCAAGCTGGCGAGACTATGTCTTTGGGATCAGCTGGTGCCGCCTGCCTCTGCCATCCACCTCCGCAGGCAACAAAAAAACCCGCTTATTTTTACACGGGTTCTCAGGTGCTCCGGCTTTGGATGGCAGAAACGGACCGCGGCCCGGCAGCTCCGCCCATTGGGCGATGCAAGTATGGCCCTTTTATACTGGCCATACTGATCGCCAAACTGGACTTAGCGCCTATTTTCCAGCCACGCCAACAATTGCTCAAACTGCATCGGCCGGGCAAAATAGAAACCCTGGCCCTCATCGCAGCGTAATGCTTTTACCAGTTCATAATCTTTCTGCGTTTCAACCCCCTCGGCCACCACCTTGAGTCCGAGGTTTTTCGCCATCTGGACCACCGATTCCAGAACAACTCTTGTTTCCCCGTTATCCCAGGCATTGGATACATACAGGCGGTCCAGCTTAAGCTCAGTAAACGGTACCCTTAACAGCTGCTCTATGGTCGCATTGCCTGTGCCGAAATCATCGATGGAAAGCTCAAAACCCTTCATCCGCAACCGGCTTAAGATATCCAGGGCCCGTACCAGATTGGCGACACCCCGGCTCTCCGTCAGTTCAATCGTCAGTGCGGAAGCGGCCACCCCCAAGGATGAAGCCAGGGAGAAAACCTTATCAGGAAATTTCAGGTCTTCCAGCGCCATAACCGAAAAATTTACAGCAACGCCTATATCCCACCCCATTCGTTGCCATTGCGAGCAAGCTTGCAGGCTGGAACGGAGGATATGGTCAGTAATCTCGGAAGCCAGACCGAATTCTTCCATCAGGGAAATAAAGTGAACCGGTCCGATTACGCCATGTTCGGCGTGATTCCAGCGTGCCAGCGCCTCGACAGATACGACGTCGCCGGTTTCCAGCGAGACAATCGGCTGGAAATAAGGTTCGAATTCCTTATCCCGGAGGCCCTGATTCAGTTCTCCTGCCGAAAACGAGTGGGTGGTGGGACAAGTTTCATCAGGTTTATCGAACATTTTAAGCAGCAAAGCTTCCAAATGCTTTGCCAGCACCGGTTTTTCCAACTGGCCCAACAGATGCAGCCCGTGTTCCTGGGCAATCCCCGCAGCCGTCTGCAACAGCCGTATATCGGTGCCACTGGTAAGTATCAGGCCGGATGGTATCTTGTTATAATTGAGGTATCGCAGCAATTCGATACCGTCAATATTCGGCATGTTGAGGTCGCAGATTATGACATCAGGCAACAAGTCTCTGGCCAGGCCCTCCTGTAAAATATGCACCGCCTCTTGCCCGTCAGCGGCAGTCAATATGGTTCCGACATGGAGCTGCTTCAAGATTTGCGCTATAATTTCCCGTTGAAATGCCTGGTCTTCGACAATTAAGCAGCGAAAGCTTTGTAATTCAGGCCGCATATCTATTAATAAACCTCCTTCAGCTCACTTCTAACGACTTGGACAGTTGTTGGCCGTGCCCGAGCGATGTCCGCCGGCTGATATAGTTGCCGACAATTTCAGATTGATACTGTATCCTGCCAGTTATAACATCGGCCTCGGTCCAATTCTCCTCCGCCGCCGCCTGCTCCAATTGCAGGCAACTCTCGTTTAACGCCGCCGCACCGATGATACGTACAGCGCCCTTCATCCGGTGCGCGTCTTTTTTGACCTCATTGCTGTCGCGCTTGTCGACGGAAGCGACAAGTAGGGCCAGATCCTGCTGATGAATCTCCCAGAAGCGCTGCAGCATAGTTTGCAGTAATCCTTCGTCTTCCCCGATCTGTTCACACAAAACCGATTCATCGACCGGAACGCCGACAGTCAGGTCCTTTTGGCAATGTTTATTTAATACAGCAATAATATCGCGCCTTTTCACCGGTTTGAGCAGATAGTCATCCATACCGGCCTGGAACGCTTTTTGACATTCATCCATCAAAACACTGGCCGTGAAAGCAACAATAGGGACATGCCCGCCCTGCCGGACTTCTGTCTTGCGGATACGCCTGGTTGCCTCATAACCGTCCATTTCCGGCATCTGACAATCCATGAAGACAATATCATATTGATTCACGTCGAATTTTTCCGCCGCTTCCCGCCCGTCACAGGTAAAATCCACGCTGCAGCCCATTTCAGCGAAATAAGCCCCCATCACTTCACGGTTAATAGGATGGTCCTCGGCTACCAGTACTTTTAGAGCGAACGGTTTAACGCCAGGCAAACTATCTTTATCAACTGCCGGAAGATGAAAGGTACCAGGTCTGTCATCCGCCTTATTTAGCAATTGCTCCAACTGTGTTAAACTCAGCGGCTTGTGCAAAATAATGCCGCAGTCATCCAGCCGGTTCAAGGCATCTTCCTGTTCGAAGGAGGCCAGCATTGCCAAGGGCGGCGGCCCCTTCTTTTTATCCAATAGTTTATAATAGTCCGGCATATCACAGTCAACAATAACCAATTCCGGCCTATTTTCGGCCTGGCTGAACTCCGCCAAAGCCTCTTCCGCCGAATTCGCGACCTGGATATCAATTTCATAATGCAGCAAGTACCGGCAAAGTGTTTCCCGGCCCAACCCCGCAGCCGCCACTACCATAACTTTTCGGAAACAGGCTGCTTCTCTCCCGCCAGACGTTTCCACCAAAGGCAACGGTATTTCCACCGTAAAACGCGATCCTCGCCCCAGCTCGCTATCGACTGTGATCTGACCTTCCATAAGCTCCACCAAGGTGCGGCTTATGGCCAGACCAAGGCCGGCGCCCTGAAAGCGTCGGGTCGAAAACTCTTCCAGCTGAGCAAACGAGTTAAATATCCCTTCGATATTCTCCCTGGCGATACCGATCCCCGTATCTTCAACAACCAGGCTTATCTTTGCCAAATTCGCGGTTTGACGCGCCCCGTCGACGCTTATACTCACATAGCCCCGCTCGGTAAATTTAATCGCATTTCCTACAAGATTGATGATAACTTGTCTGATCCTGGTCGAGTCACCGAAAAACAAGCGCGGCAAATCCGGATTATAGCTCACAAACAGTTCAATCCCGCGTAGCCTGGCGCGGTTATACATAAGCTGCGCCGCTTCTTCCGTCAACTGGAGCAGATTAAACTCTGCTAGCTTAATGCTCATTTCTCCTGCTTCGATTTTCGAGAAATCCAATATATCATTGATAATATTCAGTAACGCTGCGACAGATTTATTGATAACATCCATATAATGCCGCTGCTTTTTTGTCAGCTCTGTCTTCGTCAGAATATCGACCATCCCGACAACCCCGTTCATGGGGGTGCGGATCTCGTGGCTCATCATCGCCAGGAACTCACTTTTTGCCTTGCTGGCCAATTCTGCCTCCTCCTTGGCCTGGCGCAGGGCATTTTGACTTTTATTAAACGATTCGGCCAGCAAGCAAAGTTCCTCGGTCCCTTCAGGCAAAAAAATTAAATCATTTCCATCGACGGACTGTCGCTGCAGATACTGGGTATAAGTCCGGATCGGTTTGCCGAGTTGGGTATGGAAAATCCGTAGTATTACCGCCAGATTAAATAAGATGATTACCGCCAGGGCAAACTGCACTGTCATCGCCCTGGTTGTAGCCTTTTTCGCCGCCGCCACCTCGGCTGCGGTCCTCTGATTCACTGCGCTTTGCAGCTGGATAATCGGTGCCCTGACAGAAGCCCTCAGCCGGAAATAGTCGGCGTCAAAAAGAAGGTCCTTGGCTTTGAACATTTTCTGGCCTTCATTCATGCTGCTGTCGTCATCACTCAGCATGTAAGCGGCAACCATCGGCGGCATATTGCTTTCAGGAACGCGCAAAACATCAAGCAGCAGTCGCATAGAACGGATTTCGGTCTTTATCAGGATATCAGAATTGCTTTTAGCTTCTGTCAATAGCAATTGCTCATCAGCCTGGATATTCAGTTGCCGCAGGCGGTCGATTGTTTTTTCCCGGGTTTTGGTCGCACCGGCTTCTGCCCAGTATTTATCGAAATGATCCGTATCAAGAGTAAGCGCAAACTCCCGGGCTTCCTCAGTCAGGTAATCAGAGGCGCTGACCAGGTCGGCCGATAGCTGCCTTAACTCCGCCCTTCTTGCTTCCGCCTGCCGCTCCTCCTCTACACTGGAACTTACATAATAAATACTTACACACAATAAGGAAGCAACAAATAAAAATGTAACCCAGGCAATAAGATAGATAGTCGACTGTTTTATCTTTTTCTGTACAATCATAAACTTACCCCTATACGCCAGCCGCCTGAACGCGGCCGATCGCGCTTATGGAAAATTATGGTAAACAAGTTCATTACTTGTATTATTCTTCGAATAGCCCGACATTCCTTTGTACCTGTCATTATGCAGCTCAACCGATCGCCGTCGAAAAATTCGCACCCGGGTAAAACAGTAGCAGTGTAATTTTATATAGCATTATTTCTCCCCGTGAAATACTTTTGTATTTACCGGATATATTTTTTGATAATTTAGCAACATCAGAATTAACTTTTATCTTTATTTTTCATAAGTCTGTAAACATACCGTCAGAACTTTGTGGTAAAATAAGCAAAACATCATTCATCATTCACTGGAAAGGGGTGTCAATATGACTACCGAAATCGCGTTACTTGTAATCGTCGCCGAATTATCAGATCTCAATCCGGATGGAAATCACGCCTTGGATCAGCTAATGATTTACATGCTGAAAATGTGGCAGGGAATGAGTGTTGGCACCGGATTTGTGCCAAAGGAGCCGGGACCGTTCAGCCGCCAGTTGGCCAAGGCGCTGACCCTGCGCAATTCAGGCGCGCTTGCTCGCCCGAAACAATTTATGCTCGCCGATGCCGCGCAAAAACATGTGACAGATTTTAAGGACTTCGTCAGGATAACCTGCCCCCCCGGCCTGATGTATAAGACATGGACCGCGGCGGTGACGAACGCCTGCTACTATGACCGTTTCTTTCAAAACGACATTGGCAGAAAAAGACTCACCCGCATCATCGCAACCCGGGCTGCAGTAGCCGATGAGCATGCCTCGGCCGCTCTTGACGCTGTCTTGTTTTGGCAGCCGGAAGATACCCGGAAATGGATTGATCCCTCCGGCAGGAAACTAGCCTGACCAGCTATTCAGTATTCTACCAACCGGACACACACAAAAGCCGAAAAGCCGTATAACGCGGCTTTTCGGCTTTTCAGAATTTGGATGGCGGAGGCGATCCGCGGCCTTGCAAATCCACCTATTTTAATTCTGCGAATGACTGTACAACCAGTCCAGGTCTGGCACTAATGTTACCAGCCATGAAGACTGGTTATGGATTGTTAAGGGTTAAGACAATTTGCGGGGATGGGTCTTTATGAGTTATCTGCTAGGGGCTATCCCTCAGCCCTCAACAACCAGCATAGATCCCGCGAAAAATCGCGGGTTCTTGTATTTGACAACGCTAGCGTCTCGCAACGACAAATAATTCGTTTCCACAGATTTTTTCCGCCGTCGTTAATTCTCCGTTAGCTATCCGGATCATCATTTCAAGCAGTTCCTTGCCTTTTTCCTGAACAGTCACTCCGTCAGAAATAATATCGCCTGCATAAAAATCAAAATTCTCTTTCATGCTTTCGTAAGTAAACTGATTGCCTGTTATCTTGATAACAGTCACAAAGGGGAATCCGGTCGGATTGCCTCTGCCGGTGGTAAAAGCGACTAGTTGCGCACCACACCCGATCATGCCTGTAACCACTTCTCCATCTTGGCTTTCATATTTCATCAGGAACAATCCCTTTTGCCCTTCCCTAGGGGCCACCGAATAATCAAGAACATCGACGATCTGAGAAGTTCCTCCTTTATGAACGCCGCCCAGTGCTTTTTCGACAATCGTTGTGACACCGCCATCAAAGTTCCCTGGCGAAATCAGTTGGTTACGTCCCGGAAATCGTTCATCAATTGCGCTGCACAAAACTTCCTCGATCTCGTAAACCGCGGAATAAACCTTCTTGGCTACCTCTTCATTAACCGCCCGGCGCGCCAGCATGTCCTCGGTACTCAGCAATTCATTAAGCTCCGACAAAATAGCGCTGCCGCCCTGGGCGACAAGCAGGTCGCACGCTTCGCCTACTGTCGGATTCGCGGCAAGGCCGCTTGTCGCGTCTGTCCCGCCACATTTCGTAGCAACCATTAATTCGGACAAATCGCATTCGACGCGCTTCATGTTGGCTGCCTGCCTGGCAAACTCTTTTGCCGCCGCGACGCCTTTTTTAATCGTATTGGTTGTTCCGCCTTCCTCCTGAATGACAAGCTTCACAACCGGCTTGCCGGATGCCTTGATCCCTTCATACAGTTCTTCCGGTTTAAAACGCTCGCAGCCCAAGCCCACGACAACAACCGCGGCAATATTGGGATGATTGCCCATCGCAATAAGCGTTCGCGCCGTAATTTCAAAATCCAGGCCGACTTGGGTGCATCCCACCGGATGCCGCAGCGCAATTGCCCCCTCGACTTGCTTGGCAATGGCCTTTGCTGTTGAGTTGGCACAAAAAACCGAGGGAAGGACTGCCACATAATTTCTGATACCAACAGTACCGTTGGGGCGTCTATATCCCATGAACTTCATCGACCTTATGCCCTCCTTTGCGTTCCACGGTCACAGCCAAGATTATGGCCATGGACCCACGCACCTTTGGGTATAGCTGTTTTTGCGAAACCAATCTCCTCGCCGTATTTATAAACAGGCTTATTTTCCTCAATATCTGTTATGGCCACTTTATGGGCAAATTCAACATCCTCTAACAAGGTGATCTCACCGTGGGGTGTTTTGATCACGTCTCCCTTGGCGGCGTTTTCCAAAACCATGGCAACCGAGTCTTTCGGATGAACAACAAGACTTTTTCTCAGCATAGTGTATACTCCTCTCAATTCCCCATATCAGAGCGCTTTACGCACACAATCGTAATCGACCACTTTTCTTCTGCCAATAACGAAGAGTTCATCCCCTTCGATCTTTTCCGCCGCCGTTAATTCTCCGTTAGCTATCCGGATCATCATTTCTAGCAGTTCTTTACCTTTTGTCTTGACGGTCACTCCGTCGGAAATAATATCGCCGGCATAAAAATCAAAATTCTCTTTCATGCTTTCGTAAGTAAATTGATTGCCTGTTATCTTGATAACAGGCACAAAGGGGAATCCGGTCGGATTGCCTCTGCCGGTGGTAAAAGCGACTAATTGCGCGCCACACCCGATCATGCCTGTAACCACTTCTCCATCTTGGCTTTCGTATTTCATAAGGAACAATCCCTTTTGCCCTTCCCTGGGGGCCACCGAATAATCAAGAACATCGACGATCTGAGAAGTTCCTCCTTTGTGAACGCCGCCCAGCGCTTTTTCGACAATCGTTGTGACACCGCCATCAAGGTTCCCTGGCGAAATCAGTTCGTTACGTCCCGGAAATCGTTCATCAATTTTACTGCGCAAAACTTCCTCGATCTCGTAAACCGCGGAATAAACCTTCTTGGCAACCTCTTCATTAACCGCCCGGCGCGCCAGCATGTCCTCGGTACTTAACAATTCATTAAGCTCCGACAAAATAGCGCTGCCGCCCTGGGCAACAAGCAGGTCACACGCTTCGCCCACTGTCGGATTCGCGGCAAGGCCGCTTGTCGCATCTGTCCCGCCACATTTCGTAGCAACCATTAATTCGGACAAATCGCATTCGACGCGTTTCATGTCAGCTGCCTGCCTGGCAAACTCTTTTGCCGCCGCGACGCCTTTTTTAACCGTATTGGTTGTTCCGCCTTCCTCCTGAATGACAAGCTTCACTACCGGCTTGCCGGATGCCTTGATCCCTTCATACAGTTCTTCCGGTTTAAAACGCTCGCAGCCCAAGCCCACGACAACCACCGCGGCAATATTGGGATGATTGCCCATAGCAATAAGCGTTCGCGCCGTAATTTCAAAATCCAGGCCGACTTGGGTACATCCCACCGGATGCCTCAGCGCAATTGCCCCCTCAACCTGATCCGCAATAACCTCTACGGTTGAGTTGGCACAAAAAACCGAGGGAATGATTGCCACATAATTCCTGATACCAACAGTCCCGTTGGGACGTCTATATCCCATAAATTTCATTGCTTATGCCTCCTTTGCCTTTTGTTGCGTTTATGAATGCGCAAAAATAAAAAGAACCAGCAACTATCTTCGTTTATGGTTCTTTTTACTTTGGTTTATGCTTCTATCAACATCCTGATCACTCTCACCCGGTTTGAAACTACCTTGAAACTATAGACCGAAGGAATGTAACATCATACATCCGAGCAAGCCGAGAATGCCCAGCACTGTCGTATACACGGATCTTGTCTTTAATGCATCAATGACTGTCAAATTGAAGTACTCCTTATACATCCAAAAACCCGCGTCGTTTACATGTGAAGTGAATGCACTGCCGCAAGATGTGGCAAGAACCATCAGTTCCGGGCTGGCTCCGCAGGTGGGTATCATCGGCGCGATGATACCGGATGCTGTAATTACTGAAACCGTAGCCGAACCGACCGATAGTCTTATCCCTGCCGCAATACACCAGGCCAACACGATAGGAGACACGCTTAAATGTTGCGTCATATTCTTAATGATCACCGCCACGCCCGAGCTGACGATGACTTCTTTAAACGCGCCGCCGGCGGCTATAACCAGTGCAATCATGGCAATACCTTTAACAGAACCGCTGACACTCTTCATCACATTTTCCAGCGTCCTGCCCCTGGCAACGCCCAGAGCCCAGACAGAAAATAGAACCGTAATCAGCAACGCAATCGGCGCATCGCCGAAGAAGTGGATATATCCCATCATCGGAGACTTTTTATCCATATAAACATCGGCAAAAGTGCCAATAGCCATCAGGATGATAGGCAGCAAAGCGGCAAGCATACTTACGCCAAAGCCGGGTAACTCCTCTTCCTTCAACACTTTCGGGACAGCCAATCCTTCCGGAACTGAACCTAGAATCTTTTTCATATACGGCAGTTTTGCAAACATCCAGGCTATGAAGGCGGCAATCGGAATAGCGATGATAAGCCCATACAGCAAGGTTTTACCCATGTTTGCGCCATAAGCGATAGAAACTGCCGCCGGCCCCGGATGGGGAGGCAGGAATCCGTGGGTTATAGATAATCCGATAACCGCCGGCAACCCAACATGGATTAACGACAGCCTGGTTTCAGCAGCCACCGTATAGATAATGGGAATGATCACAATCAACCCAGCTTCGAAGAACATGGTGACACCGACAATAAACGCAGTCAGCAGCATGACCCCTTGAATATTTTTCAGGCCGAACTTGTTGATAAAGGTAGTTGAAATACGTTGTGCCGCTCCCGAATCCGAGAGCATCTTCCCCAGCATTGCCCCAAAGGCAAGAATCAGTATTAAACTCTTTAATTGACCGCCAATTCCGTTATATATGGCAGCCGTAACTTTACCCAATTCCATGCCTTCGGCTAATCCAACACCGATTGAAACCAGGATCAGCGCAATAAAACCGTCAAACTTAAACCCGACCAGAAGCACAAGCAGCGCAACAACACCCAACGCTACTATCAATAATTCCATCATAATATTGTACCCTCTCCCTGCACTGGATTAGTTCGTCTGACAGCTTAATCGTTCAAGTCATCCCGGTATAACCAGACCGCGCCTTCCTCGGCTCCGCCAACACCGGCGCGGTAAGCCGCCAAAACTCCGCTCAGCTTGCGTACAGGCCTTTTTACTTCAGCCTTGCGGCGTTCCAGCTCTTCGTGAGGGACCTGAAGCTGAAGCAGATTCTTAACAAGGTCAATCTCAATAATATCGCCATCTTTAACCAAGGCTAACGGACCGCCGACCCAGGCCTCGGGTGCAACATGCCCAACGCAAGGGCCTCTGGTAGCTCCAGAAAAACGTCCGTCTGTGACCATCGCCACAGAGGTGTGCAGTCCCATGCCGACCAGCATAGCGGCAGGAATGGATAATTCCCGCATGCCCGGCCCGCCCTTGGGCCCTTCGTAACGAATCACCAATACTGAACCAGGCTCGACCTTCTTGTTTAAGAGAAAGTCCCGCACTTCTTCTTCCGAATTGAAAACCACGGCTGGCCCGACATGATGATACATCTGCGGCTCTACACCGCTTTTTTTGACTACCGCGCCCAGCGGTGCCAGATTGCCGGACAAAACCGAGAAGCAGCCGTTGGAAAGCAGTGCATCGTCAACCGAATGGATGACCGTCCGATCAATGTCGCCTTTGTATTTTTCCAGATACTCGCCAAGCGTTGTACCCTCAAAAGCCAGCGGGGCACTCAGATCCAGGTATTCCTTAATCGTGTGAAGAACAGCCTGCACCCCGCCGGCACGATGGAAACCGCTGATATTCACTCCGGCGGAAGGCTTGAATTTGGCTATTACTGGAACCGAAGACTGAATGGCATCCACGTCTTTCAGCGTCAGTTTTGATCCCATGACTTTGGCCATGGCCATGCTATGGAGTACCGCGTTGGTGGAACCGCCGGTAGCGGAAACATGTTTAATAGCATTAGTCAGTACTGTCTCGTTCATATATGTGGAAAAAGCTTTGCCTTCTTGGACAAGCTCGACGATACGTTCTCCGACATCTCTTGCCTGGCGCCCCTTCGCGCCATCACAGAACAGCATAGTTGATGAACCAAATGGGGCAAGCCCGGTAGCCTCCAAAAGAGCCCCCATAGTGTTGGCCGTACCGTACATGGAACAAGTCCCGGCAGATGAACACATGTTCACACGCCAGCGATCAAACGTATCTTCGTCAATCTCGCCTTTATTAAACTTGCCGATAGCTTCTTTCAGGTCGCTGGTACAATAGACCTTACCGCCATCCTCATACGGCAACATTGCTCCTGCCGTTAAAAACAGAGCCGGAAGGTCCAAATGAATGGCCGCCATTAACATCCCGGGAATGATCTTATCACATGAACCCAAGAATACCAGGCCGTCAAAGCCGTGGGCCGAAACCATAGCTTCCGCGGAAGCGGCAATCAAATCCCGTTGGGGTAAAATATAATGCATACCGGCTCCCTGGGCCATACCATCACAGGGACCTGGCACACCGAATTCGGCCGGAGTTCCACCGGCTGCCCATATGCCTTCTTTTACGTATTTGACTAATTCGGCAAAGGGCTTGTGTCCCGGATTGGCATCGGTATACGAATTAACAATCCCGATCACTGGTTTGGCCAGATCTTTCTTTCGATATCCCGAAGAACTCATCAAACCAATCCAGTAGGCCTCCATCATATCCTTTTCGTTACCGCGTTTTGGCATAATCTCAACACCCTTTTTAATATTCTGTATTCATCGAATAAATCAATTAGTTTAATATTAAGTTAATTTTACATATAAGTAAAACGAAATGATTCGATACGAAATATTCCGATAATCGATAAGTGAATAAATGGTGCATCATGTTTGTCTCGTTCTGCCTGGCGCAGGGGCGATTCTTTTACCGTATTTGATTGGACAGTCCCTCAAACAACAAGAACCCACGAATTTTGCGGGTCCTCAGGCATTCCGCCTATAGTTATTCACTGTTCATAACTATAGGCGGCAGATTCTCTTTCCTGGAGAAATCTAATAAAATCTTTACCAGCTTTCGATAGAGTATTGGTCTTTTTATAATACAGCATAATATTTCGCACCGAATTTTCATCATCTATTTTATAAAAGAACAATTTATTCGTCGCTTCCAGGTAATGGGTCACTCCAGCCCGGACAAAGGCAATTCCTTTGCCGCTGCAGGCAATATAGTATGCGGTAAGCAGTTGGTCAAGATACATCGCTACTTTCGGGGTAAAGCCGGCTTTCTTGCACATTTTCAGGCCCCGCTGGTACATATCATTTCCTTGTTTCAACAACAGGAAGCTTTCGCGCTCAAATTCTTTCAGGCTGACCTTGGGATACCTGGAGTCCAAATACAGGCCACTGCCAACATCCGCAAATGTCAGGCGATACTTCTCTAAACGCCTGTTCACTTCATAAGCTGCCGGCACCGCCAACACAATCTGTTCTTCCGCCCACACAATCGAATGAAACATATTAGGATCTAATTTCTCTACATCCAAAATTATATCAACAATGCCTGAGCGCAAACATTTTACCAGGTCGTCGGCATTTGCCTCCATAATATTCACCGAATAACCCGGATATTCCACTTTGAATTCCTGCATGATTGTTGGCAAAACATAGGCACAGAAGAAAGACGCGCTGCCGACATTGATCACACCACGGTCGCTGCCAAGCAAACGGCCGAAATGGGCCGCCATCTCCTTCTCTATCTCCATAATCTTCTCTATGGATTCAATATAGTATTCGCCCGCGGTCGTTAACTTGATCGGGTTACTGCTTCGATCGAAAATCGGCAGCTGAATTTCTTCTTCTACTTTTTTAATTGCCGCGCTAAGTGCCGGTTGAGAGATATACAGCTTCTCAGCCGCCTTGGAAAAACTCTTATTCAAATAAACCGCATAAACATAATTCATATTCTTCAGCATAATAACTCCTGACAGATTCGAAAATTGAATACTATTTTCTCAGTATCCGTATCGGTATAAAAAAAATTATATATTTATATACTATTTTAACTATTGGAATCCGCGAGCAAAACTTACTACTATTATAGTATATAAAAGACGCGCGGCACTATCTGTTTTTGGTTATAAGGCCTTCCTGCACTCACCTGAGAAAGAACCTTTTATGAACCAAACGGCTGCTATTGATCACAACTTTTAGTCGCTACAGCACTGGAAAGCGAGGGATATCTCTTGGATTTACTAACCGAAAAGTTCCTTAAACTTGGTGTTGAAAATGCTCCGGGTCAGGAAGTTCGTCAGCACACCGAGGAAATTAATTTATGCGACGAAAAACTTCCCGGTACACCGGTCGACTTTTCCCACGGTGACGTTGACGCCTTTGAGCCGATTCCCGGCACGCTGGATGTCTTTATCTCCGGCGTTCACCTTGGCGCCAGGCAGGCCTACACCGAATATCGCGGCGCGATAGCCATCCGCGAGGACGCCGCTCAAAAGCTTGCCAAATTCACCGGCTCGCCGATTGATGCCGACCGGAATATTATCATCACTCCCGGAACACAAGGTGCGCTTTTTCTTGCCATGGGTTCCACCATTGCCAAGGGAGATAAAGTCGCTATTGTAGCACCGGATTATTTCGCCAACCGCAAACTGGTCGAATTTCTCGACGGTGAAGTCGTACCTGTCCAGATGGATTATTTCAATGTCTCAGCCTGTGCCGGTCTGGACCTGACCCAGCTTGAAGACGCCTTTAAGGCCGGTGTTAAACTCTTTTTGTTCTCTAACCCCAATAATCCTACTGGCACAATCTACTCACCTGCCGAAATCCGCGGAATTGCCCAACTTGCCCAAAAGTACGGGGTAACCGTCATCGCCGACGAACTATACTCGCGCCAGATTTTTGAAGGAAGAACATTCACCCACCTATGCGGGCAAAAAATTATAGATCCCGAGAACTTAATAACCATTATGGGACCGTCAAAGACCGAATCGCTGAGCGGCTACAGGCTAGGTGCAGCATTTGGATCCGCGAAAATAATTGACCGGATGGAAAAACTGCAGGCCATTGTATCCCTGCGTGCCGGCGGCTATAGTCAAGCTGTAATGAAGTCCTGGTTTTCCGAGCCCGAAGGCTGGATGGCGCAAAGAATTGCCCAGCATCAGGTTATCCGCGACGATCTTGTCATAAGGCTTCGCGCCGCCGAGGGTGTTAACGTCAGAACTACGGAAGCCGGCAGCTATCTTTTCCCCAGTATTCCGGCACTGGATGTTACAATAAAGGAATTCGTTAAAATACTTCGCCTCCAGGCCAATGTCACAGTAACACCGGGAACGGAGTTTGGCGCCCAGTTCACCAGCAGCTTCCGCATCAACTTCTCTCAGAGTCACAAGGCAGCGGTCGATGCCATCGACCGCCTCATCAGAATAATGGAGAGGCATCGCATATAACGCCGCCTCCATCCCCGGATTGATGACTTAGTAAAAAACAGGGGGAGTAACCATGAAAAAACAAATCGCCTTGATTGGTTTTGGCACAATAGGCCAGTATCTGTTCCAAAAACTCAGTACCCGCGACGACGTTAAGCTGACATGCGTTTATGAGGCCAATCAGGAAACTCTCAAAAAAGTCCCGGCCAACTTAGCAGTCAGTTCACCCGAAGAATTCGGCAAATTGCTCGCCGCCGGCAAAATTGATCTGGTGGTTGAAACGGCCACCCAGCAGGCTGTTAAAGACCTGGCGCCGATGATTCTTGAATACGCGGATATGGTAGTATTTTCGACCACCGCTTTTGCTGATGAACAATTCGAGACAAAGGCGCTTGAACTATGCAATAAATTTTCGAAAACAATATACATTCCCCATGGTGCGATTTTAGGACTGGACGGTATCAGAGACGGCAGAGAAAAACTGGAATCGGTAATGATAACAACAACCAAGAAACCGATAAATTTAGGCAGAACGGATACTAAGCGAACAGTGCTTTTTGAAGGACCGACCCGTGCCGCCTGTACGCTCTACCCACGAAACGTTAACGTCCACGCCAGCATCGCTCTTGCCGGGCTTGGTTTTGACAAAACTCAATCCCGAATTGTCGCCGATCCCGCTTCGGAAGGTAATGCCCATATTATTGAAATCGTTGCTGAAGGAGTAAAATTCAAAATCGAAGTTTGCAGTATTCCTTTGGGCTTAGTAACAGGGGCTTATACCCCAGTATCAGCCTATAATTCAGTCAGCAAATTATTGGCCAAGAACGGTTTCTCGATAATTTGACGTCAATTCGTCACCATACAATTTCCACCACCCCAACAACAGTCAAAAACCCGCGGATTCGCGGGTTTTTGACTGTTCCGGATTCATTCGGCGGCAACGAGGCGAACAGATATCGCTTGCGATGGCCAGGCGAATACTATAGTTATAACCTCTTGAATCACTGTAGCCCTACCGTGTTTTTGCGTTCATAAACCATTCAATAGTTGCTTTGCCGTGCTCAGCAGGAATCTTACTTTTCAGCTGAGCATATAGCCATGCCAGGGTCTTATTATTCAGATACTGTCTCATCTGCTCTTCCGCTTCCAACATTACGACTTTTATCAAACAAGGGCATTTGGTATAAGAATCAGGCAAGTTATTTTTATCCAGCAGAATCTCCTTTTGCCTAATTTCTACACACTGAAAGAATGACGAAGGCCCTTCTATTGATTCAACAATATCCCAAAATGTTATTTTTTCCGGGGAACGTGCCAATTCGTATCCACCGTTGACACCAGGAATTGACTTCACAATACCGGATTTTCTGAGTTTCGTATATACTTTGGAGAGATAAGTCTCCGAAACTCCCTGATAGGTTGCCAGGTCTTTAATGCCGACAGATTTGCCTGCCGGGAAGTCTACCATATATAACAGGCAATGTAATGCGTACTCTACGCCGATAGAAAATTGCAATAAAATCACCTTCTTAATAACAATATAATCTTCCCACATAGTACTTCTATATCTTCTATTAGTCAATATGAGAGGCTGATATTATAGATAAATATTATCTATAATATGTTTTGCTGCCGCCACCGTCTTTAGTCAGCATGGTCCATTCTCCTTAAAGATAATTCTTATTGTTGACAATCCTCCAAAGCATCGATATACTAATTATAGATAATATGTATCGACGATATATCCGATCGTTTTTATATTATCTCACCAAAATAGAGGAGGACATACAATGCTGACCGAAAAATTTTATGAGGTATTAAAAAATGAAGGTGTAGTTTCCATAGTATCCTGGGGAATTGACGAACCACATATTGTCAACACCTGGAATTCATATTTAGTTGTAACTCCTGATGAGAGAATTTTAATCCCTGCCTACGCCATGCGGAAAACCGAAAGAAATGTAAATCAAAATAATAAATTAAAACTGGCTGTGGGCAGTAAAAATGTTATAGGCTATAACGACTACCAGGGAACAGGCTTTATCATTGAAGGAACCGGGAAATATCTTGAATCCGGTTCGGAATTCGAAATGATGAAAAACAAGTTTTCCTTTTTGACCAGAGTATTAGAGATAACGGTAACATCCGCCAAACAAATGCTTTAGTTCTTCGACACGCTCTTGAAACCACCCGCCTGGCAGGTGGTTTCGTTTACGCAAACAAAAAGCCCTCTTTGTCATGGCAGACAAAGAGGGCTCTCTAGTTTCACAGTCAAGAAACGAGGATGGGCTGGCAGCGGCGCGGCCTTGCAATCCCCCTTTTACTGCGCAGAAATACGACAGCGAATGTAGCTTACTGCCGTTTCACGTATTCGTTCAACAGCCAGCGATTTGTGCCGTCATTGGTTTTGGTAATGGTCGCATTGATCTTTTCAACCAGTTTTGGGACCTCACCGCTAGCCTTCCAGTCCGCCGCCGTACCGTGGGGATTCCCGGTGAATCCGGAGGATGCCACAAATACATTGACCACTGCGGCAAAACTCCCGTTGCCCTTATCGGTCAGACTTTCGATCTGGGCAAAGCGAATAGATTCTCCCGAGGCTGCCGGAACCGTATAGACTCCATTGGCATACTGGAAGCTTTGGGTCGACTGATGGGCCTTTGGCTTAAAACCAAAGTACTTTACACAAGCGTTGTCGACCTCCGCGGACGGCAGCTTGCCATTGTGGATAACCTGCCTGTTATTCAGCACAATATGCATGATGCCAAAATCAATAAGCGAAGACTGGGGCAACTGGTGGTCAGCGAAGGGTTTCAGCCCAACCTCGGCAAAATTGCTGAAGAACGTGTTCAGCTCTTTCCTGCTGGCCGGGGTCAGGTTAACCGCAACCGGCTGTTTGGCCTGTTCTGCCGGCTGGACTGCGGCCGCCGGTTTAGCATCCTTGTCGTTGCCGCCGCAGCCGCCAGTCAGCAGCCCGGTTATCATTACAACGACAAGCCCCAGCATTATTTTTTTTCTCATGGCCTTTCGTCCCCCTGTTTTATCTGTTTCCTTCCGCGCGCCGGCAACGAAATTCCAACCGGGCTGATCCGGGCGGTGGAAGGCCCTGACGGTTTCTGCGGCGATCCTCAACCAAGCAATCCGGAGCGGAAAACTGCGCGAACCTATTTTACTATGGCTCGAAATCTACCCTGCCGCCAACAATCTCATATTGGGCAAAGTATACTTTCCGCATATTGTTGCCGGGAGGACATTGTTCGCCATCCCAGTAGTCAAACTTGCCATTATTGACGGTGCGGGAAATGGAGTGGGGATATCCGTCACCGCTAAATGTTCTGCCTTTCGTGTTGGCATAAATATAAACATAGCGATGACTATCAGCGTTAGGGACATCAATGTTTTTACTGCTAAACGGCTGAACAACCTGCCAGCCATGGCAACGCCAGTTCTCAGCATCATCATTCCACGATACCATTGCTATAAACATTGGATCGGCATAGTCATTTACCGCAACAATAGTATAAGCGAACGCCTGGGTCGGAACAGCAAAAACAAGCACAGCGAGCACAAATACTATCGGAAGCACCTTGAATATACCCAGTTTCATGAATTTCATCCTATTCGTCCTCCCATTTTCATGTCGTCTCTCCGGAATTTACCGTGAAGCAAGTCAACCTGCCGCCTGATCAGAATTTATAGGTGATACCGACGCCGGCACCCTTAGCCTTGGCCTCATCAATGGTAAAATGCGTTCCGCCGCCATTGGTCCCGCTGAAATTGTCCGATTTGACCGAACGGTAATTGACATTCAGTTCCACATTCGGGCAAAACTCGTAGGAAAGACCGATTTCCCAGACCAAAAGACTGGAGCTGCCTGCAGCCACACTGCCCCATAGCGTCGTCTTATCGGCAATCGCGGTACTGCCAATCAGGCCGAGCTGCCAAAGCTTTTTCGAATTGGTGGTATAACTGATCGTCGGATAGCTCGAAAATACATCTTGTCCTTTTGCTGTGACAAGCCCGCTGAAAACGGCAACAGACTTGTCAAGTTTATACAGTATATTAAATTCGCTGGTAGAGATTTTAGATACACTGGACCCGCCGTAGATAAAAGGATTGGGACTTGCTTCCGAATTGAAGTTGCGGTACTCGAAGGCAAAGTTATTGCCAAGTCCCAGGGTCAGCGACGCGTCCAGGTTGTATTTTCTGGGAGAAACCCCGCTATAGTCGCCTGTTGAGCTATTTTCCGAGTTGCGATAAGTCAGATCAACAGACCCTTTTCCTGCCGAGAAATCCATTAGTGGCGAGGCTTGTGCCACGCAGCCGAGAAGCATAATGCCAAGACAGACAAGAATAATCTTTTTCATTTTTTCCCTCCATATATCAATATGATCCGGGCGCGTCGTCAACAGATCCGGCAATCAGCTTCCATCTGCCGGTGTTTCTTATTTGCCAAAATCGTCCGGGCAGGCCTTTTTCGCCTGTTCCCTGATGACCCGGACCAGTTCCTCCACCGACGATACCCGCTGTTCACTGACCGAAAAAACGGTCATATAGTCGCGCTCGGCCTCCAGGCCGATTAGCATTGTCCCGGGATGTTCCCCCAAGATGTAGTTGATGACCGCCTGCTCGGCGTCACCCATTTCAAAGATCACCGCATGCGGGGCAAGCATGTTTATTTCCAAAACAGCTTCAGACAGGGAGTTTCCCAGCCGTCGGACCCTCATTCCTCCCCGCGCTTGGAGACTGGTCTCCATTCCGGCCAGAAACAGGCTGCAGCCGCATATTCCCACCTCCAAGCCTCGCATCACATAAAATCACCTGGCCTTCCCCACAGGATCAATATTGGCTTACGCTTCATGTTAGCAAATTATGCTTCCACTGATACCTACCTTTGAAGCAGTCGAAAAAAAAGAAAAAGTATAGTCGGTGACTATACTTTTGGCTAATCGGCAGTTTAAGGCGGCTATTTATTTATTGTCCGCTTCGGCTTTTGGCAGGCCCTGCCGCGCAGCATGAACGATCAGTTGGGCCCGGTTGTCCATATGCAGTTTGGCGAGGATTTCCTTTACATGATACTTGACCGTGACCTCCTTCACGCCCATTCGCCCGGCAATTTCCTTATAGGTCAGGCCTTCGGTCAGAAACGACAAAAGCTTGGCCTGCCGCTCCGTCAATTCCCGCTGCGCCCCGCCTGCAGCCGTGTTCTCCGGTTGCCCGCGGCGGCTGAATTCCCGCAGCAGCAGCCCGGAAAATCCCGGCGCGAGGGGCGTTTCCCCGGCAGCCAGTCCGGCGAGTTGCCGGATAAAGTGTTCCGGCTCCATATTTTTTAGCAAGTACCCCGCCGCCCCGGCCTGAATCGCCGCAAAAAGGCTCTCCTCATCTTCGATGGCTGTCAGCATTACGATTTTCGCCTCAGGATCATCTTTGATGATTGCCTGGGTGGTTTGGATCCCGTCGCAACCGGGCATCTGGAGGTCCATCAGCACCAGGTCGGGTTTGAGCATCTCGAACTGAAGCAGTGCTTCCGCGCCATTTCTCGCCGCCCCCACTATCTCAAAGCCGTTGGCAGCCAGTAAATTGCGAAGCCCCTCCAGAAATAAAGCATGGTCATCCACCAATAACGTTCTCATTGACAGTCACCTGCGCTTTCCCTCTTGTCCCGGTCGAATAAAACCATTACTTTTGTCCCCTTGCCAGGCTCCGCTTGGATCGTCAGGCGCCCTCCCGCCTCCGCGGCCCGCTCAGCCATGATTTGCAGCCCAAAGCTTTTTTTCTCCCCCGGCGCGGTTGCCGGATCGAAACCGCGGCCATCATCCTCGACAAGGACGGTTACCTGGCTGCCCAGCTTTTGGATCGTGACCTCTACCGCCTGGGCTTGGGCATGTTTGCGGACATTCGTCAACGCTTCCTGGATAATCCGCAGCAGTTGCACTTCACTGGCATAATTGAATAAGCTTGTCACCGGTTCCGGCGGAAGAATCAGCCGGGTGGCGATATGGTTGTTTTTTTCGTACCACGCCAAATAGCTCTGCAGATTGGCAACAAAACCATCACTGGCGGAGGCTGGTTTTTTCAGCCCGACAATGGATTCCCTGGCATCGTCGTTGAGTTCCTTGACAACACCGATTAGACGGTCAATCTGTTTGTGCACGGCCTGAATCTGCCCGCCGGTTAGCAGGGAACGGACGGTTTGCAATTCAAGGTTGAGATAATTCCAGATTTGTCCCTGTCCGTCGTGAAGCTCCCGCCCCAGCCGTTCCCGCTCGGCCAGAACGGACAACGCTTTCTGCTGCTCAACCGTCTGGAGCTGGGCCTTCTTCTGAAGTGAGATATCCTTGAGCATGATCACCTTGCCCAACAGGTGGCCGCCCGGAGCTTTAAGAGAAGTAACGTTGATTTGGTAATAGCGTTCTTCATAACCCGTCTTCCTGAATGCTTCCAGCGTCTGAAAGCCGCAAATGCCGCCAGTCTCGGCCAAAGCCGGCCAGGCGTCGGCAAGATCGCTGAATTTGCTGCCGACGGCAACCGGCAATTCGCCGAATATCGCTTTTGCCGCCGCGTTGATATTCGTAACATAACCCTGCTCATCCACGACTACCAGGCCGTCAATCATATCCCGGATAACGGTGGTTTGCGCCAACGGCCAGATACTGTAAAGCTGCCAGCGGTAATATATCCAGGCAACAACCATGCCGCTGAGCAAAAATCCCAGCGGTATAGCAAACGCCCTGAGCACTGAAACAAACCACAGCGCATGGAACGCCCATGAAATCATCACCGCCGTAAAGTACCACAAGGCCTGCCGTCGGCGCAGGCCCACGGCGTTATGTATCCAACGCAAACTTAAGACGGTGTTGAATATCGATAATAAATAACCAAAGACCAATGCCACCCATGGCCCCGGCCCATAATTAAACCAGACCGTCTGCCCGTCAAGCCAGGCATCGCGCCAGAACAGTCCATGCCAGTTTGTCAGCAGAACCAGCCACAGTGCACCCACACATCCGGCAATACCATACTTCACCGCAGCAGGGATCAGCGCTTCCTGCCGACTGATCTTCAGCGTAAATACCAGCCAAAGATACGGCATCAAAACAGCCGCCATCTTCTGCAGGCCAATCCAGAAGATTTTGTCCGGGAGCTCCGCGCTGGTGCCGGCCAGAACCAGAAACAGAAGCCAGGCGGCTTTACATACCTGAGACAGCACCGCCATCATGGCTCCCGGTATTTGGCGGAACTGCCACGTATAAATCGCCAGGCAGGCTAAAACAGCGACAACAAAAAGATAGAACCCGACATTCTCAATCAGAAAGTATCCACTTGCAACCATACAGAGCGGTGTCTCCCTCTCAACCTAAACAGTAGGCACATTGCGAATCAGTCAATATTGGCCCCAGGCAGGCAATACCCAAGTTACGAAGCAACGTAAGCGACAAGTTTCAGCAATAGTAGTCAATTCCGCTTTTGACCACTAAAATCCTGTACCATGCTAAAAAAAACAGCTGACAGTCTCATACTCCTGCCAGCAACTATCCGAATCTATTCGCGAATCTCTGATTCTGGCCTGTCGAGGCGCTGATCCTCAGAACGAATACTTCATGGAAACCGCTGCGGCGCCATACACCACATCACCATTTTTATTCCCGCCGCCTGGCAATATGTCGATATTGAATCCAAGCGAAGACTCATTGCCGGTAGCAAAACGAAGTGACCCAATTACAGGCTTAACCGGATTGACTGAATTGTATCCGCCGCTTAAATCAAGCCCCACGGCAAAGCCTGTATGCAGCCCGAATACACGAAGCGGCGTATAAACAACGCCTGCATAAAAGGTATCTTTTCGGAGGGAATTATTAAATAATCCAGCCGTTACGGCTACATCTTTTTGTACTGTGTACTCCAACCCCAATCCATGATTGTGTTCGTTCAGGCCAGGACTTGAGCGGGGAAAATGCCTTGTAAACACAGGTAGTGTAACCGCCATGGAATTCTCCGCAGCTTGAACGACGCCACATAGTAAAGAAAGGAATAGTACAAGCGCCAGCAAAACCCGCATAGGAACCTCCTTAACTTATGGCCCGATATCAAGTCCCATTCTAGCATCTCTTCGCTCTTCGGCCTACTGGTATATAGCGCCAGATTGATTGTATCGCCAGGGGCCTCAATAAGGTGGCTGATACCGGCCAAAACATTCCCCCGTATCGCCTTTTAGCCGAAAAACCGGTCCCTATTTGGCAAGTCAGCCCCCTGCGCCAGCGCAGGTTGTCACATTATCATCACAATTAACAAGTAGAATAAACTTACATCATCGAGAGGAGATAATAAACATGAAAAAGAAAATCTTAGCATTCGTCGCCGGGTTAACACTAGTCTCAAGCGTCGGATTCGCCGCCCCGCTCAATAGCCTGAATACAGGTGAAACTGCAGTCGGTTATAGCTACTATAATATGAGCCACAGCACCGATAATAACAGTTATTATCTGGAGAACGCTGTCTCCGACAAATTTACGCTGGGAGTTGAGCGCAACAATAACAGCGGCACTTTGGGCGCTAAATGGAACACCACCGATATTTACGCGCAATACAAGCTTGACCCTAATGTCCGCCTCATTGTCGGCAACCGCGATTACGATTATGCCGACAGCAGAATGTATTTCGGCGTGGGTGTCAACACGAATTTGGCTCCCAAACTGGAGGGCTACGCTTCGGTTATTACCAATAGCTATACCACCGAATGGCAGGCCGGTGTCAACTACGCAATGACTGACAGAGTTTCCCTCAATGTCGCTTACAAAAACAACAAGGATAATGGCTATGCTACATACGATGGAATAGGCATAGGCCTTAACTGCAAATTCTAGGTAATCCTTCTGACCCTGATGCGAAAAGCCCCTAGTAGCGGATGACGCTAATAGGGGCTTTTTCTGTAGACCATTCATCATGCGGTTTAATGATGAAGGATGAATTCTATACTAAACTCTAAATTCATGAATTACAGCCTCGTTGATTTCAATTCCCAGTCCTGGTCCCTCGGGCAGCACCAAGTTTCCCTGGTCAAGGACGATTGGTGAACAGCCCAACTTGTCCCGCAAAGGGTTTTCATCCAAAGTTAACTCAATCAGAGGAATATTGGGCATTGCGGCAGCCAGATGAAGGTTTGCTGCCAGCGAAACCGCACCCGCTGAAAAGTGAGGAATGCAGTTCATCTTCCAAGCTGACGCCAGAACCGCAATATTGCGGGTCTCTGTAATGCCGCCCGCCCAGATCGCGTCGGTCTGGACAATATCGACTGCCCGTCGAGTGATAAAATCTCTCATACCAAACCGGGTTAACTCTGTCTCATAGCCTGCGATTGGTATGTCTGTACGCTCAGCTAATCGGATACTGTCCTCTATGTTGTCTCCCGACAGAGGTTCTTCGAAAAAACAGATGTTCAATGGTTCCAGCAATCGGGAAATTTTAAGTGCCTCATTGAGATCGTAGGCATTGTTGGCATCAACCGCTATATTCATTTCATCGCCGACGGCTTTTCGGACAGCTCTTACCCGTTCGCAGTCCAACGCCATCGAAGCGGCTCCAATCTTCATTTTCATGGTACCAAAACCCATTCTCTGATAACCGGCCGCTTCCGCCATAAGATCTTCGACCGTTTTACCCTGGGCGTAATACCCCCCGCTAGCATAGGCAGGCACTGTCGTTTTCGCTCCGCCCAATAGCTTGTAGACCGGAAGATTGGCGACCTTTCCGGTGATGTCCCAAAGAGCGATATCCACCGCGCTCAATACAGAAGCTAACAAGCCCCGCCTCCCGTAGCGATAGGTATTGCGATAAATCTTCTCCCAGATTCTTTCTTTGAAAAGAGGATCTTCGCCAATGACTAAAGGTGTTACTGTTTCCCGCAGCATTACTTCCAGCGAATCCAGACAGCCCAAAGCAAAGCCTTCGCCTATCCCGGTTACTCCTTCATCGGTTTGAACTTTAACCAAAAATACTTCCCGACTGTCAATTGGCGCCAAACCATCCGCCAATCCCGTCTTTGGCGTGAAACGAAGTTTGATCGATTCGATTCCTGTAACCTTCACTGGACTTCCCCCTACCATCGCAGTTTTCGCAGCCAGACTGTTTTCAAAAGGGGCCAATTTTCTCCCAAAAGGGATTAAATTGGCCCCTCATACCCTGCCGGGGATGGGAACAACAAGCAAAAAATGTTATCATTCTTTGCCGACGAAACTAAGAACATGGTCAGATTTGCAGAGCTACCAAACTGATAAAATCAAGGCTATGCAGATGGCTCGCGCGATACCGATTGACCGGGTTTCTCAGTCTTGCCACAGAACCAGAAGGCCACAAAGGCCGCAATAATCATATATGCAGCGAGAATGACCAGTGCGGGCAGGAAGCTGCCGGTAGTATCCTTGACATAGCCGATCATGAACGGCCCGGCAAATCCGCCCAGGTTGCCGATGGAATTGATCAGGGCGATGCCAGCTGCCGCGGCAGTACCGGTCAAGAATTTGGAAGGCAGGATCCAGAAGATGGGGATCATCGCAAAGAAGCCAATGGCTGCTATCGAAAGAGTTGTAACGGCTAGAACCACGTTACCGGAGCCAAAAAAGTAAGTGCTTGCCAGTAAGCCAAGTCCTGACACCAGCATAATACCAGTCAGATGATATTTTCGCTCCTGGTACTTATCGGAGGTCCACCCGAAGAACAGCATGCCGATAGCGGCGCAAAGATAAGGAATGGAGCTGATATAACCAAGAGTGGTTGGCGAGTAATCGCCAAGCATTTTAACAAGCTGCGGCAGAAACATGGCGGTTCCGTAGTTGCAGATGCAGGTGCTGACATATATAAGGCCTAAAAGCAGCACCTTCCAGTTGGTGAGAGCTTCCCAAAAGCTGTAGGACTTGTGTACAGACTCCACTTGCTTTTCTTCATTTTCCATTTCGGTTATCAGCCAATCCTTTTCCTCCTTGGTAAGCCAGGAAGCGGTGGCCGGTCTGTCGGTAAGATAAAAGAAAGTGACAATGCCCAGCACGACGGAAGGTATGCCCTCGGTAATAAACAACCACTTCCAGCCTGCAATTCCGAACACCCCGTCAAGGCTTAAAACCCAGCCGGAGATAGCAGCACTGATCATTAGCGCGATTGTCTGCGCAAACATGAACCGGGACAGAACCTTACCTCTGTGGCGATCGGGAAACCAATAGGTCAGATAAAAAACGACACCCGGGAAAAAACCCGCCTCAGCGGCGCCGAGCAGAAAGCGCATCGCAATGAAACTATAGGCATCCCAAACCAGCGACATGAGTGCTGAAAGAATACCCCAGGTAATCATGATTCTGGCAATCCAGATACGGGCTCCGAAAAACTTCAAGGCAACGTTGCTCGGGACTTCAAACAAGAAATAACCGATAAAGAAAATGCCTGCTCCCCAACCGTAATAATAGGCGGTAATGCCAATCTCTTTATTCATGGTCAGAGCAGCAAAACCAAGGTTGGTGCGGTCGATATAACATAATAAATAGGCCAAGACCAAATAGGGCAGAAGTCGCCATGCAACCTTGTTCATGACTTGCTTTTCAAGGATTTGATCATTCATAGATTTTCTCTCCTTTGTTGTTTTACAACAGACTGAACAGTCTTGACTCCTCGGAGGAAAAATTACACTGACCTAAAAACTTCACCTTTAATAATCATATTGAGTTCTGCTTGAAAGAATCTCTCCGGCCTTTAGTCTTCGGCGAGCATTTGATTCCTGCTGTCGTTGCCGGGTACGAAAAAGCACCTGCCTTCCTATTCTTTGGTGAACTGGCTGCTTTGTTTTCGAAAACTTCTCCGGTTCCTCCCGGCCAGTCCCCATGGGTTTCCGGAAATCGCCGAGCTTGGCATCCCTCCTCTCAGTGGCGATTCGTCGGCCAAAACAACTGGGCTTATCTTAAAGACTTGGATATTTTGCTGACAAGCGCACGTCATTTCCCCGACTTTCAAAAACGCATCCGCTGCCCATTTATCATCGCGATTTTCATATTATAACATCGCACTTTCATTTTATTTCTTTCTCTTAATATCTGTCAATCTTTAAACTGAGACAATATTAATTATTTTCAGAATTCCCACTTAACAGCGATTTTTTTACGGTTGGAGACCTACTGGCTTGGTTGGACAATTTCCTGTACCTCAAACCAATCGCCTGATGGCCTGTCCCTTTGGATCACTGATTTAACTTCCCCCAGGGCAAATAGGCCCGCGTTGCAAATTCCGCATCGCTACCGCCAGTTAGAAACAAGGCGTTAGAACCAAAGGTATCGCTGATTTATCTGTTGTTCCAATGGCTAAACGATGTTCAGTTTTTTGTTCAGATACTTTTACTACAATAAAAACAAGGGCTTTTATAAACCCAAAGGGATGCTCCAATATTGGAGCATCCCTTTGGGCGAGCTTTGGGCAGTTTTATTGAGCGGATTCTTGCTGGGGCAGGCAGATATCTGGCAGCAGCCGTGCCCTACTTGTTCAGCAAGTGAATAGTGCGCTGCCCTTTATAAGGAAGACACACAGGCAGAAAGGAAAATACTGTGAATAACGAACAACTTCAGAACTTGTTCCATTTTGATGATGACGATTTATCAATGAATCGCCGTGGTGAACTGTCACCCAGGCAAAAAAAACGACTTTTGACGATGGCAAGGTTCAGTAAGATCGGACAATTATTCTTTGGATTACTTACTTCTTTCGTGGGCATTATATGCGTTATTCTAAGCATTTCTTTTATTCCTGTCATTAAAGCCGATTTAAGGATGATTGTTTGGCCTCCATTCTTTCTAGTTTTTGCAATTATCGGGTTTGGTATTGGCGTAATATATATAAGACGCTTCTTAAAAAAGACAAATATGGCTCTTGAAAGAGCTGAAGGCCCTTGCAATATAATCAAATCGACCACGACAATTGGAACCGGAACTGATCCCGCTCGCACTCGAATCGTTTATCATGAGCTTTTTGCAGGCGGACAGCGATTCCGCGTTCCCGCTAAATTAGCATTGTATGTTATGCAAGGCGATATCTGTGCGATATATTTTGTCCGGGGCCTAGATGCCACAATTGCTTACCAGAATATCATGTCATTTGAAGTACTTTCGAATTAAGAGGCTAATCACGAAAATAGCATACATACTCATTTTTGCGTATTTCTTACACTAATTACCTTTTTTGTTAAAATAAAAATATAACCTCCCTATGTCCTGGTGGCGCCTACCTCCGGCAGCCTGTAAACAACAAAAACCCGCAAACTTTTCGCGGGTTTTTGACTTTTCCGAATTCGTTGGCAGAGGCGATCCGTGACATCGCAAATCCACACATTTTTCTTTGGAGTTGAAATGATACAGAAGAACCGTCAGACTGTATCGGTACAGGCAGAACCTTGTTTGCTGTTACCCCACCTTCTGCATTTCTGGAATCTCTTCCTCCCTGAACAACTTACCCACGTCCAGCAAAATGAGCAGCCGGTTTCCTTCCTTGCCGATTCCCCGGATGTATCCGTTCGCGGTGGATGTCGGCGGCGGCTCAATAACACTTTCTTGTAGACGTATCACTTCAGTTACCTCATCTACCAAGATCCCGATCTCCCGTTCCGTCACTTCAATAATCAAGACTCGCTTGTCAGTGCTTTTCGACGCCTCTAACTCCAGTCTCAAAGCTAGATTAATCACCGGGATAATCTTTCCTCGCAGGGTGATTATGCCGACCATATATTCCGGTGTATTAGGAAGCTTGGTAGCATCCTTATATTGGATAATCTCTTTAACCTGGGTTATTGAGATAGCATACTCCTCTTTGCCGAGACTAAATAGGACTAATTGTTCTTCTGCCATGTTTTTCGCCTCTCTTCCTATACTCGGAATTTGGCTACGGCCGCTTGCAAGTCTTGCGCTAGTTTTGACAAAGCCTCACTAGATCCGGCGATTTCTTCCATAGAAGCCAACTGCTCCTCAGTAGCAGCCGAAACGCTCTGCGCCTCGCCAGCGGATGTTTTGCTTAGTCCATCGATCTTTTTCACCGAACTCACAATCTGCTGGCTTCCAGAAGCCATCTGCTGAATAGCGGCCGAAATTTCTTTTACCTGGCCTGACACTTGGGCCACTAATTCCGCAATCTCTCTGAAGGCGGCCCCGGCCGCGTTGACCACTTCGGCTCCAGTCTTTACTTCTCGAGTTCCGTCGGTCATCGCTACAACAGCCTTATCGGTATCCCCCTGGATTTCCCCAATCAGTTCGGCAATCTTTTTAGCCGCTTCCTGGGACTGCTCGGCGAGCTTCCTTACTTCCTCGGCTACCACGGCGAAGCCTCGACCCTGTTCTCCAGCCCGCGCGGCCTCGATAGCCGCGTTAAGGGCCAGCAGGTTGGTTTGGCCGGCAATACCTGAGATGGTATCCACGATTTGACCAATTTCCTTGGATCTTTCACCTAATTTTGCGACTACCTTAGCTGAAGTGTTGACAGTGTCCTCGATATGGCCCATCTGACTTACAGCCTTCTCCACATCTTTGCCACCTGCTTTGGCTTTATCTGTAGCCTGAGCCGACTGGGCAGCCACTTGATTGGTGTTGGCGGCAATCTGCTGGATACCGGCTGACATTTGCTCTACCACGGCTGATGTCTCGTTGGCAGCTGCCAATTGATCAGTTGCCCCAGTGGCCACGCTACTGATAGATGAAGCTACCTGGTTGGCTGCCTGCGAAGATTGCTCTGCACTTGCGGTTAGTTCCTCACTGGAAGCAGCAACTTGCTCGGCCGATTCGTTGATCTTCTTCATCAGGTTTCGAATGTTGCCCCGCATTTTTGCTAGAGCTTCAGCCAATTGACCTATTTCATCCGTTCTAATCACTTGTCGCGGTTTATCCCGAAAATCACCGTCAGCAAGTTCCCCGCATATTTGCACCATGTAGGCCAGGGGCTTTGTTATAGTACTAGCAATCAGCCACCCACTTATGCCTAATATGAGGAACACACCTACGACTAATCCAGTGATAATCCAGCTCGCTTTTGTGGCTGCAGCTTGGTTATCAGCATTCATTTGCTTTGACAAATTAGTGTAATACTCGGCTAGCGCTGCCAAATCATTTACAAATTGATCAGCAAGACGTTCTACACTGGCGATATATATAGCGTAGGCTTCCTCATTTTTGTTTTGCATTGCAAGTTGAATAACCGGCTCTCTGGCATCACGGTATTTTTGTCTGGCCTCTTTTACTTTCGCCAATAATTCCTTAGCTTTTGAATCCAAATGCGCCTTTTCAATTTCCGCAAGATTATCCCCGACTTTTTTTGTCCGATCTTCGATGAAGTTTTTATATTCCAGATTTTTCTTATCATCAGTGGTAAGCATCAAAGCGAGTATTGCTCCATTCATTGCCCTGACATACGTACGACTTTCATTAATTAATGAAATCGGAACCAGCCTGTCCGCATAGATAGTGTTCATATCAGCATTTGACCGTTGAAGATAATAGTATCCAGTGTACCCTATAATCCCCAATGATAGTACCGCGATAAGAATAAGAGTAGCTAACTTATAAATCGTCTTCATATTCACGAACCACTGCATTATGTCTTCCTCCATATTTTTTAATAATTATCATCGTTTCTTTTCATAGCGAGTTAGGATTATTCGATCAAATTATCATCTTAGGCCTCCCTTTGAGCCAATTAAAAAAGCAAGCTATAGCTCGCCGTTAGTTCCAGTTAACAAATGCTAACAGGCAACCTGGCGATCATAGGCTTTCGCCCTTAGACCCATGGCTTTGCGTCTTTCTCTTTGGAGAAATTTGCCGAAATAATATGTAAATTGTCTATATATACAATTTTATGACTTTTTTTGCATGTTTGACTCTATTTTACCGGGAAACGTTAGTTCTTTACATCTATCTAAAGATATAGATACATATTAAATTGTCATCATTCTTCTATGCTCAGTTTGATACTGGGTAATATTTGATTATTAGTCTTGGTCAGTCGATTTTCGAAAATAAAAGACCAGCCTCTCGTTTGAGAAGCTGACCTTTTATTATGGGCTGAGAAGATGCCCTGCTCAGGTTATTTTCCAATAAACTGCGGTGTTCTTTTTTCAAAGAAGGCATTGATTCCTTCCTTGTAATCCAGAGTTACTGCAGCTTCCATTATTCCTTGTCGTTCTAGCTCCAATTGTCTCTCCAGGGCAAATAACAGCGAATTGTTAACGAGACCTTTTATTATCGAATACGAATGTGTGGGTCCCTTAGCAATCGCTTCCGCCATTTCAATAGCTCTTAGTTCTAATTGTTCAGGCTCTACCAATTCATTAATAATGCCTATTTTCAAAGCCTCATTGGCATCCAAAACTGGATCAAGGTATAGCAACTCGTTTGCTTTCCCAAAGCCTATCAAAAGAGGAATAAGTAAAGTCCAAGCTCCATCAGGGGTTAACCCGGTGCTCGTATAAGCCTGCTTGAATTTTGCGTTACGAGAAGCGATTCTCAAATCACATGCAGCGGCGATACTTAATCCCGCTCCGCCAACAGCCCCGTTAATTGCCGCGATGACTGGTTTATGCAAGGAACGAATCTCGATGATAATCCTATTCAAGCTTTTGGTGAGTTGTCTATAGGGTTCGGCAGGTTCAGTATTTACATGTTCCCTTGCCATCTTGAGATCCCCGCCTGAGCAAAAGGCCTTTCCCGCACCAGTAATAACGACAGCTCGCGTGTTAATATCTTTTCGACAGGTCTCCAGGGCTGCAATTAACTCGTCACCTAGTTGGAAATCCAGAGCATTAAAATTCTCAGGACGGTTTAACGTAATGAATGAGACACCATTGTGGCTTTTTAAAAGAACTGTTGTCAAATCCATGTCTTATCCCTCTTCCCCCAAATTTTATCTAAATAAATTATAACAAAAGACGAAATACTTTGCATGCAAACCTTTCCACCGTTGAGATTCTCTCGTAATCCCCTCTTTAAAATGCTTGCTTTTCGCATACATCTGCGTACTTTCCTTCTTTCTCGGTTAGGAATCTCAGTACTATAATAGGCTTAGGGGTGAACAGGAACTCATCCACTAAGATACAGTGGGACGCTTTCTTTTGAGTCATTTTCACCCCCCGCAAACAACAAAGAAGCCACGTGTAACGTGGCTTTTCGACTATTCCGGATTTGGATGGTGGAGGCGAGCCGCGACCTTGCAAATCCACCTCTCTTGCGGCGATTATTATGCGATATGATTATTGATTAGTTACTTACTTAGTTAATTCCCACCTTGTGATTCCATGATTGTCAATATAACCAAAACTAATACCAGCATACTTATCTTCGCCAAATCCCAGGCGCTGATCGTATATTCGCGCAAAACCATTTCTAAAATCATCAGCATAATTAAATACTGGCTCAATCACCATTCGCCCGGTTTTGTCGATATATCCATATTTGCCCTCCTCAATCACTTTGAAAGGACTGAATTGAATTTTTTCTCCAACCTTTACCCGGGCAAGTCCCTCCGAAAAACTATATGTCCAACTATATTGGGGCGGAATGATTAAATTACCCTGATGGTCGATAAAACCGCTTTTTCCTAAAGTTACCGTGACGGCGGCGAGTCCTTCGGAAAATTCCCTGGCGGTAAGAAACTTCGCGTCAATTATATATTGGCTGGTTTTGTCAATATATCCCCAGCGCAAATCAGTTGCCTCAGAAGATACAGGGGCTACCCCCTCCTTAAATTTTCCTGCCGAACGGAATTGACAATCAATAACTAAACTTCCGGTTTTGTCGATATATCCGTATTGGGCATTATGCAACTTTTCCATAACCGAGTTACCTTCACGTATACAAACAGCTGCTAACCCTTCGGAAAAATCAGCAGCACCATCGAACTTGACTGGAATTACCAGTTGTTTTTTGTCGATATAGCCGTATTTGGCTCTCTGACGCACAACCGCCAGACCTTCTGAGAATTCATGAATTTCATCAACGTTTTTCCATGTAGCGGTTACTTCCCCTTTTGTATTAATAATGCCCCAAATCCCTTCCTGAATCTTAACGGGAGCTACCCCTTCCGCAAATTGCTTTGCTTGCAGGTAAACGGGTTTTATAATAACTTTACCCTTTTCATCAATATATCCATACTTGCCGTCCTGTTTGATGACAAAAAACTTATCGGATTCGGCTACGTTTGCCAATGCCTTGCTAGCATGTATAGTTGACAAGAGTACAATTGCCAAAAAAAGCAAAACTATAACGAAGTAATTTTGCCTCCTTCCTTTTCTGAACAAATTCAACGTTTCAAACATGCCGCACTCCTCCTAGCGTCCTTTTCATTATGGTTTTCTTGACCGATTTGCACGGTAGTTAAAATTACTTTTTCATTTGCCCAAATACACAACAAGCTAAAATATCAAAACCGTTACCAACAATCCTTATTCTGTAAATCATTTCGATATCCTTCCAATAATTGACTTGGACTCACGGGGAGACTCAAAGGGACGGTTTGTACTGCTTCAAAAAAGAGTACACTGTCCCCAACCCATAGGAGCGGTCAAATTGTTGCCGCCTGCTGTCTAAACGCTACCGGGGATAACCCCTGAAGGCGAAGCTGAGGCCTTTCCTCATTGTAAAAACGG
>JARLHX010000268.1 GCA_031292035.1 Negativicutes bacterium
GACTAAGATCAGGGGCGAAGTCAGGTGTGGCATGGGTCTGCGGACTGTTGGATGGATTTGTATATATTCCCCCAGACGCAGGAGAAGCCCCCCGGAGGCTTACATCAATGTTGCAAACGTATATAACGTGAGCCAAGGAACCGTCCCCCGACTCGATCTGTGTCTGAGTTTGGCGACCTGTCAACTGGAGGGATAGGGGTTCTTCTTTGAAGGATTTTCCCGCAGTTCTCCACAGGTTATCCCCAGGGGTAGGTAGGAAGATCGGGGTTAAGCATGTTTATCCACGATATCCACAGTTTTATAACAGGGACGACCTATGAAAAAAGCTCATCAGGAATACAAAGATGCCAATAAAGTGCTTGATATTATATAGAATCGTTATGTATAATTATTAAAGCAAAAAGTTTATGAGGAGGGTTCCTAATGTCCAAGAAACTGTTAGTACTTATCGTTCTATGTGTTACCTTTCTGATGCTGGGTGGGATTGCCTCAGCCGCGCCGGCAGTGCTGAACGTCGCTTCAGACACCGCTTTCGCACCGTTCGAATTCCAGGGTGAATTTGGGACGGAATACGAGGGATTTGACATCGATCTCATCAAGGCTATCGGCAGAGTGATGGGCAGCGAAGTAAAGGTCCAGGGGATGAATTTCGACGGACTTATCCCGGCGCTGGAAGCCGGCAATATCGATTGTGTTATTTCGGCCATGACCATTACTGATGAGCGGGCCCAAAGAGTCAATTTCTCCGCCCCGTATTACAAATCAGGCCTGTCGATCGTCGTACGACCGGAAGATAACTCCATTCAGGGTTTTGGCGACCTGAACGGCAAGCGCATAGCGGTCCAGATCGGCACCACCGGTGCTGACAAAGCCAAAGAAGTACCTGGCGCGGTCATCCGTGAATTCAACACCGCTCCCGAAGCCTTCCTCGAACTGCAGGCCGGCGGGGTAGACGCCGTAATCAATGATTTGCCTGTTAACGAATACTACGTAGCGGTGATGGGCGGCAAGGACGGCAAACTCGTCGGTGCGCCGCTGACCTCCGAAGACTACGGCATCGCCGTTGCCAAGAACAACCCGGCGCTTACCGCGGAAATCAACGCCGCGCTGCAACAGCTTAAAGACAGCGGCGAATACGCCGCAATCTATGTTAAATGGTTCAACAGGCAGCCTCAATAAATAAACAGACACACTGGCACAAGGGCGTGACAAGTCGCGCCCTTGTCTTCGTTTGCGAAATTATTTGACATTCAGTTGGGCTGGTTACTATAATCATAATGGACATGTTTGACGAGGCTATCAGTTTGTCATCTGAATTGTTCAATCAATGTTATAAGGGTGAAAACAATGCATTTTAATGTTGACCTTATTATCCGTTCTTTTCCGCTGCTGCTTACCGGCGCAACCATTACTCTGAAGATAACGGCGCTTAGCGTCGGTATCGGATTGATTATCGGGATGTTCGTCGGTATGGCGCGACTGTCCAAGGTATGGCCGGTAAGGATGCTGGCCACGGTGTATGTGAATTTCTTTCGCGGCACGCCGCTGTTAGTGCAGATTTTTATCATCTACTTCGCTTTGCCGATGGTGCTGGGCACACGCATCGACCCCTTCTTCGCGGCAATTACCGCCTGCAGCATCAACTGCGGCGCGTATGTCGCCGAAATTTTCCGGGCCGGCATTCAGTCCATCGACAAAGGGCAGATGGAGGCCGGGCGGTCGCTGGGAATGAGCTGGGCCCAGACAATGCGCTATATTATTTTGCCCCAGGCTTTCAAACGGATCATTCCGCCGCTGGGTAACGAATTCATCGCTATGCTGAAAGA
>JARLHX010000269.1 GCA_031292035.1 Negativicutes bacterium
CCATAGCCGCTCGCGCCGGAAACCGCATTCCACGTCAGCTTGACGCTGCTGTAGGAGGCGGAGGCGGCCTTCTGGCCCGTCGGTGTCGGCGGAATGGGCCTGGCTGAAGCAATGCCCGTATAGCTGCTGTAGCTGTTGGTGTTTCCGTCGACGCGCACGGCGCGCACCTCATAATAATAGGTTGTGCCCGCCGTAAGGCTGACATTGATGTAGCTGGTGGCCGTTGTCGTCCCCACCAGCGAATACGGCCCCGTTTTTGAAGTGGAGCGCCAGATCTGATATCCGCTTGGCAGGCCAGCTGCACTCGCGGCGCTCCAGCTCAGCTTGACGCTGTTGTATCCGCCCGAGACCGCGGTAAGGCCCGCCGGCGCTGTGACCGCGGCGGGTGTGAAGGTCGCATTTGTATACCCATCCAACGGGAAGCCGGTGTTGCCGCTGACAGAATACATGGTCAGCGCGGACGAACAGCCGGCAAATACATCATCCGATTCGAAAATGGGGGCGTTGCCAAGGAAGTAAACTGAGGCAAGCGCTGAGCAGCCGCCGAACGCATCGCTGCCGAGATGTTCCGTGCTGCCGGGGATAATGACGCTGGTCAAGCCCGTACAACTCGAGAACGCATCGCTGCCGATAAAGATCACGCTGTTTGGGATCGTCACGTCGGTCAGCCCCGCGCAAGCATTAAACGCCGCGTCGTCAATAAAGGTCACACCCGTGGGAATGGTATAGCTCCCGGCCTTGCCGGCGGGATATGCAATCAGGTCGGTTTTTGCTTTGTCATACAGCGCGCCGCCCGAGCTCAAATACGATGGGTTGCCGGTGCCGACGGTGATTTGGGTCAGCGCGGTGCATCCGTCAAATGCCAACTGGCCAATGCTTGTGACACTGTTGGGAATGGTCGCACCGGTCAGCTTTGAGGAGTAATAGAACGCGCCGTCGGCGATGCTGGTCACGCTTGAGGGAATTGCACAACTGCCCGTCTTGGCACCGGGATACTGAATAAGAGATGTCATTGCCTTGTTATATAACACACCGTTCAGGCTTAGATAGTGCTGGTTGCCCGATATGACGGTGAATTGAGGAAGCTTCTCACAGTCAATAAACGCACACTCGCCGATACTGGCAACGCCGCTGCCGATCGTTGCCGAGGTCAGCCCGAAACAGCCGGAGAAAGCATAATCGCCGATACTCTTCACGCTGTTGGGGATTGTGATACCGGTCAGCTTAGCGCAGTACTCAAACATTCCGTTACCGACAGCGGTTATATTACCGTTGATTGTGACTTTGGTCAGCTCCGTGCACTCGAAAAACTCACCGTCGCCGGTGCTGGTCACGCTTGAGGGGAGCGTCACGTCGGTCAGCTTTGTGCAATAAGCAAACGCCGCTTCGCTAAGGCTTGTCACACCGGCGGGAATGTCGTAGCTTCCTGCTTTACCGCCGGGATATGCTAAAAGGGCTGTTTTCAATTCGTTGAACAACACTCCGTCGACACTCAGATAATGGGTGTTGCTCACATCCACTTCGATTTGTGACAGCTTTGTGCAGCCAAAGAAAACCTCTGTGCCGATAGAAATTACTTTCTGAGGGATGGTAATATCGGTGAGATCCACACAGTTGGCAAACGCGCCTGCACCGATACTGGTCACGCTGTCCGGAATAGTAAAACTTGAAAGCACCGAGCAGCCTGAGAATGCACCTTCGCCGATACTGGTTACGCTGCCCAGAATCGTCACGCCGGCCAGTTTTGAGCAGCCGGCGAACAGGTATTCGCTAATGGCGGTCACTTTATCGGGCAGGGTGATGCCGGTCAGCTCGGTACAATTACTGAATGCGCTGTCACCGATACTGGTCACGCTGTCCGGGAGCGTTAAACCGGCAAGCTTCGCGCAGTCGACGAACGCATAATCGCCGATGGCGGTTATTTTATCGGGTAGGGTGATGCCGGTCAGCCCGATACAGTCACCGAATGCCTGATCGCCGATACTGGTCACGCTATCCGGGAGCGTTATACTGGCAAGTTTTGTGCAGCCTTGAAACATGCAATCGGCGATGACGGTTATTCCGCTCCCGACGGTTACGCTGGAAAGATTCGTACAGCCTCCGAAAGCAAATACCCCGGCAAACGTTACATCATCCGGGATCGTCACGCCGGGCAGCCCCGTGCAGCCGGAAAATGAGGCAAAGCCGATGCTGGTGACACTGCCGGGAATCGTTACGCCGGTCAGCCCCGCGCAATCCTCAAACGCGTCATCGCCTATGCCGGTCGTGCCGCCGGGAATGCTGTAGCTGCCGGGCTTACCGCAGGGATAAATGATGAGATTGGAGCCGTTTTTGTCGAACAGCACCCCGCCGGAGCTGGAATATTGGCTGTTGCCGCTGCCAACGGTGATTGCGGTCAGCCCCGTGCAGTCGCCGAAGGCCTCAGGGTCAATCACGGTCACGCTATCGGGTATTGCCACGCTGGTCAGCTCCGTGCAGTAAGAAAACACACGGCCGTCAATCTTCGTTACCGGGTAGCCTCCCAGCGTGGCCGGGATGCTCACGGCGCCTCCATCCCCCGTATAGTCGGTAATCTCGGCTTTGGAGCCGGAGACGGAATAGGTATAATCGCCGCTTTGTGCCGCGGATGCTTTAAAAGCTCCTACCTGAGCCATCGCAAGAACCATGACGAGCGTAACAATAACAGACAGTGCCTTTTTCACGATGATGCCTCCCACTTAAACGAATATTTGGTCTTGATATGTCAGGCCTTTAACGGTATGATGAAGGCCGAATCGGCATACAAAAAAATTGCAGCCGGGAAAAATTGCTGCAAATCGTGAAGAGCTGTGGAGCTTGAAAATCAAAAGGCTTTTGTCAGCGGCTCTGCTCATCTACAATAATACCATTATTAGTCAACGCTATTATGAGCCTATGATTCTTGGTTGTCAATATATTTCAATATTTCTTTTTTCGACATTTATACTATACGGCTCTCATGGCGGTTTACGCCGCCATGAGAGCCGTATAGTATTCATCCTGCAAAAGCGCATGGCATTCCTGCACCCCGCCGCTTACAGTGATGAACAAAATGATGTTTAACTTTGTCTATCTAAGATGAGTATTACAGCTTCACGGATTTGACCGCCGAGAATGCGCCGTAGACCTTCGTCGAGCCCACCATGCGATAGGCTCTCACTTTATAGTAATAGGCCTTTCCTTTTGTTAATCCGGTGTTTACAAGA
>JARLHX010000270.1 GCA_031292035.1 Negativicutes bacterium
CATTGCCTATACATTCATCAAGAATGACAGCAATATCAGCCTCTATACGTTCAAAAGAAGCCGCTTCGAACTGGGGCTTACCGCTTCATTCTGATCGGATTGCCAACGCGGCCTCGCAAATGCGGCCCAGCCTCGCAAGCCCGGATCGCGCCGCGATACCCGAGCGGCCCGCAAATTGTATATCGAGAAGAGCGGCCGTCACCATAAAGCCCCATGCTTGCGGGGTTTTATGGTGGGCGCGGCAGGGATTGAACCTGCGACCCCACCCGTGTGAAGGGTGGTATCATATGTTATCCGGCCCTATTGTCGTTGCCAAAGTTCCTAGCTTTCTGCGCATTCGAGGAATGCCGTGTTTGTGCCGTTATGAGGCGTTATGGGGGGTTTTAAGCGTTCATGGTGGGGACTTGGTGGGGCGTTTTAGGGGGTGAATTTTCAGGCGCGTTGGGCTATACCCCACTAAATACCCCACCGACCACGCTTCTATCAAGGTGCTCCATGCCTGCTATCCGTCGCCCCATCGGTCGCCCTGGTCAATTTGCCGAATTCGAGAGGTTCGAGGCCAATCTTCCCGAGATGATGAGTAAGCGGCCCCTTTACCTGCATGGCATCGGACTGTTTCGCGGTGCGAGGGATTACACAGTATCAGTCAAAGTTCGTTGTCCGCATGGTGCGGTGTATGGTGGGCGGCACGTCGCACCGGGGCAGGCCGTCGAAATCAAGCTAGGCAAACGTGCTTCGTTTGGCTGGCAGGAATTAATCGACGAACGTAATCGGCTGCAATCGCTTGCGGACAAAGGCCTCCCGTTGGAGGAGGTCGCGGTTCCGATATTCAGCAAATACGCAGGGGAATGGCTGGAACGTAAAGAGCCGGTGCTGCGCAGTTTTGGCGTGACGCGAGGCAACGTCAATTCTGCATTGATTCCGACCTTTGGAAAGCAGCCCCTCGACGCGATCACGGTTAGCGACGTCAATCGTTGGGTTGGGCGCCAGCGGGTGAAGCTCAAACCTTCGGCTGTCCAGCGGCAGCTCAACACCTTTAACGCGATCATGAATGATGCCGTACGCAATGGACTTATCGAGCGGAACCCGGCGGAGCGAGCTGACAAGATTAAGGGAATTGAAGCAAGGCAACGGTTTGTGACCGAGGCGGAATGGCTGAAGATAATGGAAACGGCGGAACGGATCGAGGCCGAGCAAGAGGCCAATAAGGACCGGTTTCCCCACCAAATTCGGGGCTGGTTGCGGCATTATGTCGTTTGGGCGTACGAATCCGGCATGCGGCGCGCGGAGATATTGGCGCTTACATGGGCCAACGTAAGGCCGATTGCCGGTCGGGGAACGCAAATCGAGGTTATCAACACAAAGACGGCCAACCCGCGTCATGTCACCTGCACGGCAGAGATGGAGGCGATCTTGGTTGCGTTGACAAAGTTGGAACGGATGCCGGACGATAAGCGGTTGTTTCCAGTGTCGATGATGACCCTTAAACGTTCCCTATCCAATCTCTGGAAGGAAACCGGCTTGCCAGACGTGCGGCTGCATGACCTGCGGCGGACACATGCCACGATGATGATGCAATTGGGCATTGATCCCAAGGCTATTGCCGGGAGGCTCGGTCATTCCGGTTTGAGTATGTTGGGTAGGCATTATGCCGTCGATAGGGGCGATGCCGAGGCCGTTCGTCGCTTTGAAGAATCTAGGACCGTGGCATAGCCCTGATAATGGCAGCTAGGTAGTTGGTCGCGGCCATTTGATGGTAAAAAGCCCCGTTTTGCTGGATAAATGCTCCATAATACAGCAACGCAAGCCAATGGCTAAGTCTAGTAAAATCCAGCAAGGCGCAAGGTAAGGAACACAATTCGGATTGTGCCATAGCGGCACAAAGTCGTGATGCCAGCGAGGCAATTGATTTTCCCACTTTCAGTTTGGAAAAGAATCAGTCATTTTGAAGAAGAGGCGCAATTGCCTCCGTAATTGAAAGCTAAGGTAGCCCGTCAGGGTCAAGGACGCGAAAAGAAATCACCCGAGAAGATGGGTTGTACTCTATTGGTGGAAGATAGAGGCGGCTTATCAGACTGAAAAGGAAGGGTTGTAATCTATTTGAAAAAATAGATGCGGCCTAACCAGGCAAATTTTCAGCTTGGGAATAGAAGATAGTAGCGACCTGAATATCGCGGTGGCCATTTACCGTTCCGCAACCCGTACATCGTTGTGAATGGAAATTGCTATGAACGCGATTCAGGAATTTTATTCCGATAAGGATATTGCACGTCTTCTGCGTATGTCGCCCGAGTGGGTTAGGGGACAGCGGCATAAGCGTCGGCGCGGCTTGCCCTGCATCCTCAACATTGAACCCCGCTATATCGGTTCCTGTGCACGGTATGTCAGGGAAGATGTCGAAGCCTTCGTTGCGTCGATCAAGGGAGGCGCGTGATGGACAGCTACACCACAAGCCAGAGTGCGGAATTCGGTTCCGATGACCATGGCTGCTTAATGCCGGTGGCGATTGCCGATGCCTGCCCGGCACAACCAGAGCCGCAACCTCTCGCGCCTGAAGATTGGCCGCCGTACATTGAAGGTCAGTCCTTTGGGTTTTGGACCCATGAGGGCACCATAGACATCGAAGGGGGCGAGGATTCGGGCTGGTGGGCAGTCGGAAATTACGTCAATTATCGGCCTGCGGTGACGTGGTTCGATCCCGGCGTGGATTTCCGCGAACCGGTTGGCGATGCCTTCACCAAGACGATCCTTGATCTGCTTCCTCAGCCACGGGGACGGGGGCGGCGCGTCAAGAGGGCTGACCTATATGCATATGTTCGCGTCATTCTGGCGAATGGCTTGCTGTGCCATTACCATCGTACGTCGGCAGCAGTAGCCCATAATCGTGCCTTTGAGAGGCGCGGGAGCGCACCCGAATGGCCATCAGGCAGGGCGATGTCTCGTACTACAAACGAGCTTGTAAAGGTTGGGCTTCTGACGGTCGAAACCAGCCCGCGCAAGGCATCCATTTATTCGGTAACTGACGACCTGTTGGAATGGGCGGCAGCATGCGGCGTAACGCGTGCGTCGCTTGCGAAGCGGTTGAAGGATGACGATCTTGTCCGGCTCTACGCGCCGAGGCCAAAGCGCAAGCCGTGGGAGCCGAGAATCAAAGGCGAGAGGATTGATTTCGTTGAGACAGACCAGACCCGCCAATTCAGAGCGGAACTGAAGGCGTACAATGATTTTCTATTTCAGCACGCGATCGGGATCGACCTTTCTCCCGAGGAGGAAGCGGCGTGGGCGGCATCGCTAAACAAAGAGGGCGAGTTCAGTGGAGCCGAATTCAAATTGCCTGAGTTGCTGCAAACCGATGTGTGCCGGATTTTTAACAATGCCGTTATCGGTTCCGTAGAACAGGCGTTTGATGAGGGTGGTCGGCTTTACACCGGTTGGTGGATCAATGCCCCAAAGGCGCTCAGGTCGAGGATTACCATTGATGGAAGCCCAACAGTGGAACTGGATTACACCGGTATCCATATCAACATCCTGTACCATGAGCGCGGGCTTGAATGCGTTGGCGATCCCTACGAACTGCCCGCGTTTGTGGCGTACGAAAAGGAAAACGGCCTTTCTCCGGGGACTCTGAGGCCATGTGCGAAGGTCTACACGAATGCTCTCATCAACTGTAAGCAGGGCGGTCGCCCCAGCAATGTCACGGTTGATGCCGATGTCGTGGTTCCAGCCGGTATCCGGCCTGTCGAGATCATACGAATGATCGAACAGAGGCATGATCCGATCAAGGACGCCTTTCGGTCGAATGCCGGCCTGCGGCTGCAACGGATAGATTCGGACATAGCAATGGAAGTCATAACTGCTGCGATGGTCAAGGGGGGAGTGGTCCTGCCTGTTCACGACAGCTTTATTGCAAAGAAAGAAAATAAGAACCATCTCATAAATCTGATGGATTCGATATATAAAAAGAGGTTTGGATACAAGGTGGGTATCAAATGATAGTCAATAATAAGACTGTTAACATACCCCTTGGCATTTCCCTATATTATGGAACACTTATTACAATATATATAACCCTACGCCATATCGTTCTATATTTATAAATCTTGATGAATGTTTTGCACCAATTGGGTGGGGTTCCTTTGCGCTCCCCATTCAATCGGAAAACAAGCCGTTATCAGCGTTTCTAGATTGGTCGCGCCTAGCAACCGGCCTTGGAGCCAGGTTGGCCCTCAGCGGGCTTCTGAGAGCGAATACGGGGCAACGCTGGGCGGAGTTGCCGGTTAGTGTGGGATTGGGCGCCTCGGCCTGTCTGGGCCAGGGTAGGGATAGCCTGCCTTAACGCAATCATTTGCCTTCACCTCCCATGCTGTTTGAGCCACAAAGTCGTTCAGCGATTGACCCTCGACATCAGAGTTCCAAGGCATGTCTTGCATTGCATCGAACAGATCACCAATCGCATCGGCTCGATTGTCTTCCCATCTCGCGCATGTAGTGGCCACTACTGCCTTATAAAGCCGCCTGAAAGCTTCTTGAGCGGCTGGGCTGTCGGTACTACCGCAGGTGGGCCGATTTTCGCAATTAGGCGGAGCGTCGCAACCAGAGACCATCAAAATAGTGATGATGAAGGCAACGGCCTTTATGCCTCCCATACTCATTGTCAGTACCCCACTTGAGACGGCACCGCGACAAGCCCCCAATCATCCGGCTTGGCTCTCACGGGTCTTTGTAAGGGCTTCGATTTTGGTTTTGCTGGGGCTTGGACAGATGCAAGCTGGGCCGTGGCGCCATGCGTACCAAGAGGTTGTGGCGATTGCGGCGTTGCCTGCGAATCCGCTGCTACATAGGTTGCAGGAACGGTCTTAGCGACCGGCGCTTGCGATGTTGCGCGTTGCGCTAGGAAGGCCACCAATTCGGGCGAAGGCGAAAGAACCGGCACTGTCCCGACCGGACCAGCGGAGCCAGTCAATATATGCCGGTCCGCGCCCATTTGAATGGTCATGGTGAACTGCTGGCTACTTGAAGCAGTCCGTAGGGCCCGAGGAATCTCAAAGGTTAGAACGCCCTCAATCCGGCAATTGGGCATCAGTGTGGTCGTACGCAGGTTCGCGGCAATGGCCGACCGAGAGTTTAGGAACGCCTGCTCCATTCGTTGCCCTTGGGTTTCATTCGCTGCCACCGTCTGCTCCAACGCCCGCTCCCTTGCGATCGGATCAGTGACCGTAACGGTTCCAGTGCCGGAGTAGATCGTGCCATTTGACGTCATCCCGCTGTAATTGACCGTTCCGGTTGACGTCCCTGCCTCATTCGCAACAACAATTCTTCCCAAGTTTGCAAGGATATGGCCAAATTTTCGGGTTGATTCGCGAGACTTTTGCTCATCCATCAACTTTTCGTACGGGACTACGGAGATCATATCCGAAGAGATAATCTCTGGGCCGACATTCACCGGCCTGTCCGATTTGTTTATGAAAACAAACGAAACGGCAACACGGTTTTTATCATCCGGGGCTGGAACCTGCATCCAAATTTCGGACGCTCCCACCCTGCTAACGATTATCTCGGAACCGCGATCCATACCGACGATCTGGTACGCGGTTGGCTGAATGGCGAGTTGCACCGGCTTTGCCATCGCGACTTGCGACAGAGTGACCAGCGGTAGTACCGCCACCGTCAGCCGCCGACGGCTAATACCAACTCGAATGAACCACCCCATATGCTAGCCCCGCTAAAATTTCGACCGATTGGACCGAAGTGGGATAACGTTAAGAGGTTAAAAATGAGGTACAAATGCCCGTGGACCGATAGTCCGCATTTTTGGCCTAACCTTGTCGATGGACGAGGAGGCAATCCTACGCAATCTGGGTAATCACATCCGGACACAGCGCAAGCGTATTGGACTTACGCAGGAACAGCTTGCCTTGGTGGCCGAGGTGGACCGCTCATATTTCGGCGCTGTCGAGCGAGGCGAGCGGAATGTCACCTTTACTGTCTTGTGTCGGTTAGCTATCGCCCTGTCCTGTGATGTTGGCACCTTGACAGCAGGCATTCCAAAGGTTGGCGTCGACTAGCCGCTGTACCATCGGCACCAAATTTTTTGAAATTTTCAGTCGTCCAAGAGGTCCAGATATAGCCTAGACTGGCGGGATTGCTTTTACCCCTCCCCCCCCCCGGTGCGGTGGCTGGCTTTACCCGTGGCGTTACCTTGCCTCCCATAGCCGGTAAATGATGGTTTCCCAAGGTCGCCATATGAATCAACGTCATATACCCATGCACCGTCTTGGGGTTTCTAACCGTTGGAGTGGGGATATGATGGGGAGTTTTTGGAGAAGCCGCACCGGAATGCGCCAGCCAATCAAAAAGCCATCTAAAAACAAAGCATTAGATGGTGGGCGCGGCAGGGTTTGAACCTGCGACCCCACCCGTGTGAAGGGTGTGCTCTACCACTGAGCTACGCGCCCGCCAGATTGCTGTCTGGCAGATTGCTGTCTGGACAGGGCCGCGCCTCTATCGCCTTGGCTGATGATTGACAAGTAGGGGCGGAAAGATAATTGCGCTGAACCATGACCGAGCCTGAAAACACCTCGCCCGAAACCGCAACCCCGACGACCGGCGATCTTCCGCCCGATCGTCTGGCCATCAGCCCGCGCAGCCCGTTTTTCGATGCCGACAAACTGGG
>JARLHX010000271.1 GCA_031292035.1 Negativicutes bacterium
AATTGCAGCCGGTGGCTGATGCGATCCTACCGTTTGTGGTTTTCCGGACAATCGACCTTCGGTGTCTAAATCAGCTTAGCTTTGACTTCTGATCTTGCTTTGAAACCAAAGCCCACAAGGCTTTGGGTGCTCCTGCTCCTGCTCCTGCTACTGCTCCTGCTCCAAATGTAGATACGCGGCGGAGTTGTTCAAAAAAACTGCAAAATGGCTTCAGGGGTTTTCTATTTTTGGCCGCCGCAGCTATTTGAGAACACTCCGGCTATCCATCCCCATTAAGAGCGCGGGCATTGCCCGCCAGTAAACCGGGTACGTGCAATCAGTTCGTGACCTTGGTTACGAACATTCCCGACCGCCCGGCCAACCGGAAACCACTCAAATGCGTCCGTTGGTCGGCAGCACTCTTTGGCGATTCCCACTGCGCGCTCAGGGGACAGACTTGGGTCAATCCACTCATTGGCTACCTCTGGTGCTAGCACCAACGGCCTCCGGTCGTGAATGTCGACCATCCCTGAATCACTTGCCGCCGTGATGATGACAAACCCATCCTCATCATGCGGCCCTTAGGGGCCGTGAGCATGCGGTCTAGCTAGACTTCGGCAAGCACAGGTTTGGCCCACCATATTTATCCATCAGACAACAAACCCGAGGAATCAGTGCAATACAGCCATGGTAACGATCGGCGTCGCGACTCTTCAAAGGCAAGAATTTTCTCAGAGTGGTGGAGTGTCAGCTCAATATCGTCCCACCCATAAAGCAGCTTTTCTCGGATGTTGGATTCGATGGCGAAAGGCAGCTGCTCACCGTTGGGCAGCGTCACTGTAAAGAGCTCTAGGTCTACCGAAACGTCGTACCGAGCTGCCGCCCGTGCCTCGTCGAAAATTCTGTCGATGGCAGGCTTGCCCAGGATCAGCGTCAGGATGCCGTTTTTGAGGCAATTGCCTCGGAATATCTCGGCGAAACTTTCAGCGGTGATGACTTTGAAGCCGTATTCAAGCAGGGCCCAAGGGGCATGCTCGCGCGATGATCCGCACCCGAAATTCGCCCGGGTGACGAGGATTGTCGCACGTCTGAATTTTGGCTAGTTGAGCTCGAAGTCCGGATTAAGGGGGCGCTTTGAGCAGTCCATGCCCAACTCACCAACGTCCAGGTAACTCCATTCATCGAACGCGAATTGGCCAAAGCCGCTGCGCTTGATCGACTTCATGAATTGCTTGGGCAGGATGGCATCGGTGTCGACATTGTTGCGATCCAGAAGTGCGATCTGGCCGCTCTCTCTTAGAAACGGGGTCATGGCAGTACTTCCGCGATATCGGTGAGGTGGCCGGTCAAGGCGGCCGCCG
>JARLHX010000272.1 GCA_031292035.1 Negativicutes bacterium
CGCCTACCTGATCATGGTCCTGGCCGTACTCCTGCTGCCTGAGACCAGAGGAAAAGAGCTGCAGGTCTATGAATGAGTGCTACATGGGTCTGCGGCCCACCCATAAGGAATGAAAATTAACCGGTCCGCCGCCGTCTGCCAATGGGCTTGTCGCAGTTGTCAGGGACCTGGCCCGCTTGTTCGGCCTTTTCCCATCTTGCACCCGTCACAGGTGGTTACTTTAGTGCGGAAACATACTTGACATCACAGACGCCGAGCCACTTGCCTGTCATAGGATTTCATGCATGGACATCAGCATGAGTTGATTAGCGAGGCCAGTTCGGCCTGAAAAGACGGCAATATCACATCAGATCAGATCGTTCAGGGAGAGCCGGCCGCCCGACAGACCGTCCAGAGCAACACTATGCGCAACATACTGCGCGCGGTCGCAGGTCGTCACGTGTGCAGCGGCAGCTACCATCATCCTTACGTCTATGGAGGCATTTCGACGTTGCGACGGGCCTCAGAGTAGCGGGGTCAATGCCGGGTATAACGTCGTCAAAAGGAATCAAAACTCAGTCGGGCTGTGTTCGTGGCTAGGATTTCGAAAGTGCCTTGCATCCCTCTGCAACGGGAGAAGCTTTTATGCTAGAACCTTCCCGCTACGTATTTCTTCTTGTGTTGGTCAATATCTGCCTGAGTGGCGGGTGCGGTAATGGGACCACGCCCCCGGCCCCCAGCAGCTTCACAGCGGTTGTTTTCTCGGATGTTCATTTCGATCCATTTTATGACCCATCGCTTTGTCCGCGCCTTGTCGCAGCGGACGCCAGCGGGTGGGCGAGCATTTTTGAGACGTCGAGCATCATAGCGCCTCCGGCATGGAATAGCGATACCAACTACCCTTTACTGGTGCTTGCACTCTCAAGCATAAGGCAAAACTTGGGAGCGAGTCCGGTCATTATTTATACCGGCGACCTTCTTGGCCATAACTTTTCAAACCAGTTTTACCAATATTGCGGGAGCAGCGACGTTGCAGCCATGCAGGCCTTTAGCGACAAGACGGCGGCCTTTGTTATGCAGCAGGTGAGGTCGTCGGTCGGAAACATTCCCGTCGTGTTCGCTCTTGGAAATACCGATTCATACACAGGCGATGGACCGGACAGCACCTTTCTTTCCAATACGGCGGAACTGTTTTACACCGATTTCTTGAACGGCACCGTAAACCATCAGGCATTTCTTAATATCTTCACGAGTGCTGGATATTATTCTGCCGACCTGCGTGGAACGAATTTGACGGTGATAGGACTTAATACCGTCTTATTTTCGCTTGGTGTCCCAGCCGACGACAGTGCAGTATCGGCCGAACTTTCCTGGCTTGATTCAACCCTCGCGTCAGCCCAAGCTGGCGGCAAGAAAGTTTGGCTCTTAATGCATGTACCTCCCGGCGCAAATACAGTGTCAACTGCCACAACTCCCTCAAATTTCGATAGCAACGGTCACCTCATATCTGCCACGATGATGTGGGTGCAGGATTATCAGGCAAGGTTTCTGGAAATACTTTCGAAGTATCCGGGCGTTATAACTCTAACTCTGGCTGCGCATACTCATCGGGACGAATTTCGTATCATGTCATCTGATGATGTTCTTGATATAACTCCTTCCATCGCCCCTTGCTTTGGCAATAACCCTGCCTTTAAGGTCTTTACATTTACGAAAGACACGTTTACACCCACCGATTATCGTTCCTTGAACTATGACCTCGCCATTATGCCGGGGCAGTTCAGTGACTATTACACTTTTTCGGAAGCCTATGCCATGCAGTACTGTCCAAATTAGCCGCGAACTCGCCAGTTTAGCCAACGTAAGTCACTGATTCCATTGAAGCGGCCCTAGTCACGCGAAATCAGGTTCCCGTGGGTCGCGGATGCTGTCCAAATTGCGCCCACCAACTCCGAAGGCGCAGCCGGAGGGTGCAAATCATGCTGAGAGCGTATTCTGTGGGCTTCTGCGGGTCTGTAAACGGCGATGCTCTCCCTCGACATGCCCAGATGCTGTCCAAATTGGTCGGCGGCAAGAACCTAATTTGGACAAGAATGTATGCCATGCAAGGACCGCTGGATTCGTCTTTGGCACAACTTTACCCAGCACTTATTACGAATAATGCACAACAGTCCATTTATATAGGGCCACTCTTGTCCAAATTAAGTTTTCGGGTTCGTTAACTTGGACAGCATTGGACAGGTGCTACGGGCCGTCCACGCCGCCATAACCCTCTGAAACCATCGCAAAATCGCCACCTCCGGCCCGATTTGGCACCGGGCGATCGTTAA
>JARLHX010000273.1 GCA_031292035.1 Negativicutes bacterium
GAATGTGATGAGGCGGGTCACCGGGCAGAAAAGGTCGGGTGGTAAAGGATTTTATCGTTTCAGCAGAGAGCGGCTGGCGAAGCGAACGACGGTCGCCGGTGGTGCGGTTGTAAGGAAGCAACGAGGGAGGTAAAACAGCCATCTGAGGATAGACCAGGATTTCGTTGCGCTGGAAGTAGGTTTGGCGGATCTGGAAAATACCAAATGGGTCGCCAAGGCACAGTTCCCAGGGGCCCAGGTTGAAGATACCATGATGGGTACAGGTGGTGTGCGCGCGCCATTCGATGTGACCATTGGAATCGCAGGCCTGTACGCTGGAGACCGTGTAGTCAGGCAGGTTGGAACGATCCAGGAATTCAGCCCACAGCACCGGTACGATTGAATGGTTCGATAAGCTGACCAGTTCTTCCAATTCGTCGCCGACCTGAAAAGCTGCATAATGCAGCTTACGACTGGCAGAAACGCCGTTGGCCATTGCCCGCGCCCATAAATAGGAGGTCAGCAGCAGCCCGCTCAGGATAACCACTGCTGCGGATGCTTCGCCACTGGGGTTGGCGATATACCAGATTAGAGCCAGGCCAAGAGCGAACAGGGGCGGCCACTGGCGCATCTGGATGCTGACAGCGCAGCCGGGCCGGTCAAAATGCCAGAGCGCCGGCCAAGAAATGTGCTCAGCCCGGCTTAAAAGCCGCTTTGACAGAGTAAAAATCGGGTCAAAAGAGGTCATTATTATTATTTTACAACGACTAAGGAGAGATTCGGCGGGAAATTAAATGCGCATAGCCATTGATACACAATAAGCAACTATAGAAAACCTGTAAAGTAAACAACCCAAACAGCTACAGCAGCAAAAGCCATACAATATAACCAATGTTGAAAGAGAAGACACTTTACAAACAACAAGAGCCGTCCTGCTTGCTATAATAATAGGGTAAGTGGTACTTGGAAATCAAGTTCTGTTCACATTGACAGGCGTATGCTGTACATAACGAAGAGTACGGAGGCTGGTATGTACTTCTTTATCAAGACCCAGAATCCCAGGCCCACATTTCATCTCGATATGACCCCCGACGAGCGTGCCATCATGAATAGTCATGTCGATTATTGGTCCGACAAAGCTGCTAGGGGAATAGCGATCGTATTCGGCCCCGTAATGGACCCCAAAGGCGTGTATGGTATTGGCGTGTACCAGGTGCAGGACGAGGCCGAAATGAATGCACTGCTCGATCATGACCCCGCCAAAGGGCTCTTGTATTACGAAGTGCTGCCGATGGCCCGTGCGGTGGTCGGGATTTTTGGCGATTGATCGCCTACAGCGCTCCGCCGAGCACAGCCTTTCCCCCCAAAAACCTGCCCAGAGCAGCGACCTCAGGCTCCAGGGCAGCCCACACCTCGGCAGACAGCTCGCTAAAGGGTGCGACGATCACTTCAAGAGCCTGGCGCTGCTTTTTAGTACTCCAGGTGCCCAGAATACGGCCATTAACCAGCAGGCTGGCTGCGATCATGCCACCGCCAGCATTAATGCGGCTGGTATACTCCGGCGCCAGGATGCCCTGGCGGCTGGCATACCCCAGCAGATAAGTGTCAAAGCGGGGCAGCAGGCGCACCAGTGGGGCAGGTGCTTGCTCGAAAGACGCAAACTCGTCCAGCCAATCCAGATGAGATTTTGGCAGCCAGGCCAAGCGCCCGGCTATTTCAACCTCAATCAGCTCGGTCGCAATGCGTGCCAGGGCGTCGCGCAGAAGGCGCGGACTTAAGCCTGACCAGGCTGCCAGGTCTGCCGCACCGGCCGGGCCATAGGCCGCCAGATAGCGACGGGCCAGCTTGTCCAGGGCAGATTCAGGCGGCAGGGCGGTTGCGGCGGTAGAGACGCCGGACGAGCTGGCGCAAATGCGCAAAGTTGTTTCGTCTCTACACCAATCCTGCAAAAGCACATAGCCTGGCTCACCCTGGCGTTCGGGGCCGTGGCAGATCAGCCCCTGAGCGGCTGCCCGGGCAATCAGGTGAATGGAGGCCTGGCCCTGCATGGGAATCCCTTGTGCGCCCAATTGAAGGGCGATTTCCTGGCGTGTTTGCGGGCCCTGATTGGCCAGCAGCTCAGCCAGCAATCGCACCCCTCGGGCGGCGGTCTCTTCATCCAGACCAAGCTGGCGGGAACGCTTCTGGTCGCCTGCCAGAAAGACCGGACCGACCAGCGGCAGCAGCCAGGCCAGGTCTGAGGCAGCCAGCAGGTGCAAGGTACCACGCATCCCCCAGGTCCAAATGATCGAGCGCTCCTGCAGGCGGGCCTGTTCGACGTCCGCCAGGGTCAGGCCAGAGCTGCGCACGCCCACAGCCTGCTCGGCAGCGGTCAAGACCTGGGCCTGTAAGCCGCACAGCGCTTTTACGACCTGGGCAGGAGTCTCGACAGAAGTCTCGGCAAGAGCCTCGGCAGGCCGGGGCGCAAGGCTCTGGGAACGCAGGCGCAGAAAAAGAAGCTGGCTGGATGAGAGAGAAATGGTCATAATTTTGCCATTCCCAAACAGTATACAACACACGCTGATCCAATGCGCCTATGTCATATAAATCTACCCAATTGCCGGAACCTCTGATAGGATTACCTTTCAATTATGCAAAGTCGGTTTTTGGGGAATCTATTTGAGACAATAATGACATAAAATAAATTAATAATAGGAATATTGACTGTTTGGGGAGAAATTATGGGTCAGACACACGACAGGTATCATTTCAATTTAATTCAAAGCAGCCTTGGCCGGTTATTCTTTGTAATATTCCTGCTGTGCCTGGTTGCAGCCGGGTTATCCATGGCGGGAGTTTCGATTGCTCGCGCCCAGCAGGCCGGAACGGTGACGCCAACCGCCGCAGAATTTACTCCAACGGCCACCACACCAGCGACCGCTGTGGCCGAGACGCTCAGCCCAACGGACGAAGGTAGCTCGCAAGGTACGGCCGCGCCGGTTGCGACGGGGACTTTAATTCCCACCTCCACAGCGCCAACTCCCACCGCCGCTGGGTTCACCCCAACGACCGCTGTGCCAACTGCGCTGGTGACAATAAACCCGAGCGCAACACCAATCCCGACGCAAGCGCCCAGTCTGTCATCTCAAGCGCTGGCAACGCCCACCCCAAACAAATACTTCACCAGCCTGACGGTCAAAGCTCAGAATGGCGTGACCCTGGGAGAGAATATTATTAATGGCCCGCCGTCGCCTCCTCCCGGATTTACGGAACAGTCAGTTTCGCAGGATCAGCTGCATGCCGCCTCAACGAATTCATTAAATGTCCCGGCCTACCTATGGTCTTTCGGTTGCTCGGCGACTTCAGGCGCCATGATTGCCGCCTATTACGATCGCAATGGATATCCGAACATGTATACCGGCCCCACCAACGGCGGCGTTGCGCCTTTAGACAGCAGTTCCTGGGGAACCTGGACCGATGGGGCTGGCGCCAGCTATGCCCAAGACCCGCTGGCGGCTTCCCTGCTGGGTCTGGATGGCAGAGCCAGCCGCGGCTCACTCGATGATTATTGGGTGGCCTACGGCAGCTCCGCTGCGGACCCATTTATCAACCATTGGTCGGAGCACGCGCCGGGGGATGCGATTGGCGACTTTATGAAGACCAGCCAATCTACATATGGCAATACGGATGGTTCAACCAGTTTCTACTACCAACCCAGTTCAGCCAAGTATACCTGCAACACCATGGCAGCCCAAGGAATCAGCCAAAAAGATGGAACGTACGGCCGAATGCTTTTTTACCAGGCCAGGGGCTATACCGTCAGCGATTGTTACCTCCAGGAAACCGATAATAAGTATGCGGGAGGATTTTCATTCGCCCAATACAAAGCGGAAATCGATGCTGGCCGCCCGGTCATGCTTAACCTGGCCGGCCACACCATTGTTGGCACAGGTTACGACGCCAGCTCAAACACGGTCTATTTGAACGATACCTGGCACTACGAAACTGAAAGCATGCCCTGGGGAGGCAGTTATGCCGGCATGCAATTATGGTCGGTCAGCATTGTCAACCTCCAGACGACCACCAGCAACCCCGCTCCTTCTATCACCAGCCTCAATCCCTCCTCAGCAAACGCCGGAGGCCCCACTTTCAACCTGACCGTCAATGGGGCAAACTTCATCAGCAGCTCGGTCGTCAATTGGAACGGCTCGGCCCTGGCCACCACGTATGTCAACAGTACTCAGCTCAAAGCATCTGTGCCGTCCAGCCTGATCGGCTCAACCGGTTCTGTTGCAGTGA
>JARLHX010000274.1 GCA_031292035.1 Negativicutes bacterium
AACAAGGTTGTCAAGCCATTCCGGGTGCTCAACATCAGCCGGGATCAGGATATGCGACGCAAAATTTCCTGTCTCGAATATATCGAGGAAATCTACACTGAAGCTACGGATATTCCCGATGTCAATTATAGCGAGCTGGAGATAACAACCGAAGTCAGCAGCATAAGCGTATCTGAAGAAACCTACCGGCAAAAAGACGGCACGATGATTTCCAACCTGAATGTGGCTTGGAGCGTTCCGCGCGACACACTAGTTAGCGGCTATAAAGTTTTGTATAGTAGCGACATTGGGCAAACCTGGAGCGAATGGAGTAGCGGAACGGCATTAAATACTTCTATTATTGGTGTTAGAACCCAAACTAACTATTTAGTCAAGGTTTGTACCATTAGTTATGTTGGCATTGTATCAAACGGCGTTGTATCCTCCGCGGTATATGTTACAGGTAAAGATGTTCCGCCCTCAGATGTTGCAAGCTTGTCGGCTGCGCTTGATCCTGCAGATATGACGAAAATCAACCTGTCATGGTCGCCGGTAGATGATGTCGATTTAGCCGGGTACCGAATCAAAACAACTATTAAGACCGGCACAGAGATTGTCGAGAACCTGGCCCAGATTACCACTTATACCTATATCGCAACCAAAGGCGACCCACACACTTTTTCGGTTACGGCTGTCGATAATTCCGGCAATGAGTCGGCGAACCCGAAATCGGTGGAAATCACGCCGGTAATATATCCGGCCGCACCAAAAGGGTTTACAGCGGTACAAAACGGCGAATACGTTTATCTTTACTGGAACAAGAACAGCGAAACCGACGTCTCCGGCTACGAAATCCGGCAGGGCCCCACTTTTGACAGTGGTTCGCTTGTTCAGACCGGCATAACCGGTACCGATCTGTCAGTCCCGGTTAATTCGGAAACAAAATACAGTTTTCATATCAAGGCCATCAATAACTCCGGCAACTACAGCGAGGATGCGACTGCCACGGTGGCAATCTATGGATTGCCGCCGAAAAATATGTATTTGACTTTCGATGAACTGGCATTGCAGAGCGGGACTCACTCCGACACCCAGTTTGGCGTATCGGAGTATAACTGCCTCACTTTGCCGGGCCAGTGCGACGATGACCGTTACGAAGGGTGGCAATGCAACCAGGTTGGCGGAGCCGTGGTTTTAAAACTGCAAGGCCCGCTGGACTATATAGAGGATATCGACTCTTTGCCAAGTTTTGACGATTTGACTGCTACGACGCCGTCGTATGGAGTGTATACTACGACGATAATAGACCTTGGGCAAGTAATGAAGGTAAATTTAGCCGTTGATTTTATCTCCACTGCTTTATTGAGCGTTGGAAATTCATCGACATTGCGGTTTTGCTACGGGCAGGACAAGGATCATCTCGAGGAGTGGAAAGACTTTGCGCCAGTCACGCTGACGACGCAGTGTATTCAATGCCAAGTGATTTTGAGCTCGACTGACCAAGTCCCGATTGAGGTCGGCACCTTCACTGTAAACATCGATGTCGACGATATTGAAACGACCGGTAGCACGACTGTTGCAACCGGCGGAAGCGCAATAGCCTATGGCTATACCTTCTTAGGCGGGCCGGGGCCGGATGGACTGGACGAGCCAAATGGGACGCCGATCTTTACGCCGACAGCGATCGGCGAAGGACTCAGGGCCGAGGTCATTTCCGTCGGGGTGTCGAGTGCACGTGTCAAGGTGGTAAACGCGATTAACGGCACTGACGTCGGCGGCACTATCACTTATCGAGTAAAAGGATATGGAGGTTTATAAATTATGGCAAATACAACGATGCCACTAGATAACGAAGCCATCGCCAATCTGCCGGGTGATATCCGGATGGTAACAAATCTGATTACCAGTCATACCGATCCCAATGACCCCCACGCGGTCTCAGTAGCGCATGCGGCCAACGTAATCAGCTACGGTTCCGGAACGGTTCAAACAGCCCTAAAGAGTGTTGAAGCAGACCTACAAACAGCCGCCGATCATGAGGCCGACAAAAATAATCCGCATGGTGTAACGCCTGGCCAGATCAATGCGGTTGCCCAGGATGACGCTGTGGCGACAATCACGCCTAATGCGGTTATCAGGCGTGATGCTAGTGGCAAGATCGCCGGTGACATAACCGGTAATGCTGCTACGGCTACTCTAGCAACGAATGTTATAAATGGTATCCCGTCCGGGGGCATTATCATGTGGGCTGGTGCAAGCTCCAATATTCCCTCGGGATGGCATATTTGCGATGGCAGCAACGGCACCCCAAACCTGTACGACAGGTTTATTATTGGCGCTGGTCATAACTATGCTCCCGGGGCTGTCGGCGGCGAAGCTACACATGTGCTAACTATCCCTGAAATGCCTGTCCACCATCATATGGCATATCAGCCAACGCCATATTCTTCATGGTACAACGGTAGTGGCCCTAGTGAAGGCCAAGGCGACCAAGTCCAAGACCCAACAAGCGATACTGGCGGTGGAGCAGCCCACAACAATATGCCTCCGTACTATGCGCTTTGCTATATTATGAAAGTGTAAGAGTGTTGTAATATTTGCCTATTTGCCTCGCCGTTCTTTGACCAGCCACATTATAACGTCAAACTGGAAGAATGGGCGGACCAGCCGTGGTAGAGGCAAACAAGCGTAAGCGTATTGAGGCGGTGGCATGATCCTGATCGAAAAGATAAAGGCCTACATGCGCCAAACGCCTACCTTGCTCACCGTGGAGCAGATAGCCCAGGTTGTCTTAAGCAAGCACATCCATGCGACCAAGGGAAAAACAATGCTTCCATATTACCGACAGTTGGAAGAGAAGGCAAAAAGAGAAATTTATCAACGCTGCTGATTCGTCCGTGAGGCGCGATTAGCAGCTACTAAGAGCTAACAGCTCTATTTTTTTCAAGGAGGTCTATTTATGAGCCAGTCAAACCTTTCCATTGCCAATAGTGATGGCAGAATATTCCGGTTGAATGTCAGCGCCGCTTTACAAGCCCTGGGATCTATGTTTTACGGACCGAATGATCCGGCGACTCTTGGCTATACCGTGGCCGGGGCGTTTTGGGCGGACTCCGGCAATCACCTTTTCAAACAACGCAATACGGACAATACGGCGTGGATAAAAAAAGGCAACCTGCTTAGTGACGGAACCATTCAGATTGCCGCCGATGTGATTGGCTTTACGCCGGCCGGCAATCTTTCCAGTACCAATGTGCAGTCTGCCCTAGCCGAGCTTGCCAATAAATTCAACTCCGGCAATGCCTTTCCTACCACGAATTTGGTGCAAGGTATGCTTTTTTTCAGGACAGACCTTAATCAATTATTCGAGCTAAAGGATTTGATACCGTCCTGGGTCCTGGTCTTTGACCTTAATAAGACGACAACAAGCAAAGAATATGTCGACGCGCAAATCGCTACAGTTACTGCCTACAACATTCCGACCTCCGATGGTGGTGGGAATATTTGGATAGGGTAAGGGGGAGCCAAATGGGTAAAATCACTAAACAACTCCATTATAGAAAATCCGGGTCGGCAAATGCGATTAACCTGTATGGAGCTAGCGCGGATGTAGGCGGCAACAGAATATCAGTAAGAGATGCCGGAAATACGGCTTACGCGCCGCTCGGGTTACCAGGTGATATAGGCTCAACTAATCTTCATATTCGGAAATATCCGACAGCTCCTGTTAACGCTACCTGGGCATCAGCTACTGCCGGGATTTTAACCACGGTTGCCGGCAGTATTTCTAAAACAGGGGGAGCAGCCAATACTTGGGATAACGTTGCTGTTTCGAATGAGACTATAGGCGCCAATCAATATGTCTCTGCAGTTGCCGGAACAGGATATGCAATGATTGGTTTGGGGCCAGTTAGCCCGACAGTTGGCTATACTGGTATCAACTTTGCTGCATATAATCAGAATGGTAATCTACAAGTATATGAATCTGGTGTCAATAAAGGCAGTTTTGGTGCTGTAGTAGCTACAGACGTTTTGACCGTTGCTTTCGAAGGAAAATATGTTAATTATTATAAGAATGGAGCCAAATTCTACACAAGCGCTTCAACACCAAGCGGGATTTACCGAGCCAACATAGCCATATATACATCTTCGATGGCTATTACAAGTATCAAAGCTGGCGGAGACTGGGTAGCTTTATCGTCTGTCCAAGACCCGACTATGCTCAGCAACGGTGGCGTAACCAACAGCGGCTGTACAGTCAATCCGCCGACACCCATAAGTACACTCGGCAGTCAGCCAATTACACCAACCCTTCTACGAAATGTAACATATTCTGGAAACCTTTGCGTTAAAGTAGCTGGTACTAATGGAGGGTGGGACGGAGGATTCTCTTCTGTAGATACATTCCCTCCTGGATCAGAAGTCGCAGTGACGGTAGAAACTCCCAACATGAATTGGATGATTGGATTTAGCTATACTGATCCCGACGCTAACTACACCTCTATCAGATGGGCATTTTATGTCGCTGGTGGATATCTACAGGTATATGAAATGGGTGCGTGTACTTATGCTGACCCAACAAATAACCAGTTAATGACGTGTGGAATAGGCGATATTTTAAGAGTACGGTATGATGTCAACGGCATGATCTCGTTCATTAAGAACGCAACCGTTTTATATACTAGCGCAAATCTTGCATCTGGGAACTTAATCTTTGATTGTACTGTAGATCAATACTGCACCCCCTTCGGTTATGTCACCAAAACAGTGTACCCGGGAGGTTCTTTCTACGGTTGGGGAAACAATGTTGCAGTTGGATACTATGGTGTAGTAAACTTCGTAGAACCTACCAATGCTTCAATCAATAACCAGTATACAATTAACCTGAGGAAAACCATCTCCCTGTCTGATGTGGATCATTTTCAGCTATTCTATGGAGATACTACAGCATGTAGCTCTGCAGGACCAACTTGTGCTCCTTCCGGAACGACCATCACGGTCATGCTGAATTCAATCACCGCCAAGTATTTCTATGTGGCAGCGATCAATTCAACCGGTACGAAACTGTACACTACACCGGTATACGGGCCTGTCAATCCAGCGTATACTTCCGTGGCTTCACAACTTGCCAGTGTGCAAATCTTTGCTGCTAACTCGGCGGGCACAATCCAGTCTACTGTATATTCCGGGGCACCTACCATCACCAACGGAACATGGTATATCGGTGGTACAGGGACATTACCCAATCGTTATTATTATGTGAGAAGCACTTACAATAATGCCCCTTCCGGAGATCCTGGTTATCTTCAAAGTGCGTTGGCCTGTGCCGACACCTGTTCCTGCAACTGCAACTATTGCACCTGCAACTGCAACTATTGCACCTGCAATTGTAACTATTGCACCTGCAATTGTGACTATGCTCCATGCAACTGTGGCGGGTGTGGATGCTTTAGAGCAGGAACAAAAATTCTTATGGCTGACGGAACAAAGAAAAATATCGAAGACGTTGTTGTCGGTGAACTAGTAATCGGCATGGACGGCAAACCATCTAAAGTGTTCAATGTTAAAGTTGTTCCTCTTGAAGAACAAGTTTGGATGACAATGGAAGATGGTAGCATTTATAGCACTGGCGCACATTTCTACTGGGGCAGACTATCAGACAAAGAAGGTTGGGGATGCAGCGCATCCGAAGAGCACGATGAAAAAATTCGTGCAGGTCTTAAACCGAATCTTAAAGAAGGTTACCTCGACTTCGAAGATGCCGAAGTAGAATATGCTACGATAGACGGCTGGAAAAGGAATCGGTCAATTATTATTTCAGGTGATCCAGAAGAAATGATCTATCAACTTGAAGTTGAAGGGAGCCATTCTTACATTGCCAATGGTTATGTCGTCGGCGGCAAAGTAACAGACGAAGATTTTGATTATCAAACTATTCAATGGGAAGGCTTAAAATTGAATGCTTAAAAAAGTAATCGTTTCCAGTATGATCGGTTCTATAGTTGAAAGATATGATCTATCTTTATACGTCGCTATGGCAGGGATAGTGTTTAACAAACACTATTTTCCTGCCAATGACGCAACTTTGGCACTTATAATGGCATTTATGACAGTAGCTATAGGACATATAGCTAGACCGTTTGGTGGGTTACTATTTGGTCATTTTGGAGATAAAATTGGCCGGAAAACAATGCTGCTCTTTTCGCTCATACTTACAGGAGGGGCAACCGTCGCTATAGGACTTTTGCCGGTATACGACAGCATTGGGATAATTGCTCCAATACTGCTATGTATGTTTAGATTTTTACAAGGATTTGGACTAGGCGGCGAATGGGGCGGAGCAGCTTTAATGGTATTTGAGCATGCTCCAGAACATAAAGGACTTTATGGAAGTATCCTTCAAACGTCACTACCAATTGGCTTATGTCTGGCGTCAGGAGTGATAACCATAATAATAGGATTAACCTCACAAGAAGCCTTCGTGGCCTGGGGATGGAGGATTAGCTTTTTATTAAGTGCTGTGCTGGTTTTCATTGGTATTTGGATTCGGCTTAGCATTAAAGAAACTCCAGCTTTCGAAAAAATCCGCAAATCTCAGAAAACAGTAAAAACGCCAGTTATAGAGTTGATTGAAAATAATATAAAACAAGTCATACTCGGTATAATGGCTCGTCAAATTGAAGGAGTAATGTATTCCATTTTTGGCATCTGGATTATTAGTTTTCTAGCGAAAAATCTGGCTGTTTCGCTCAACGATACTCTAATCGGAATTACAATTTGCGCTCTAACAATGTGTGCTTGTCAGCCTTTCTTTGGATGGTTATCTGATAAGATAGGCAGAAAACAAGTATATATGTGGGGCAGCCTTGCATGTGGTATTCTAACTTGCATTTCGTTGCTTTTCATACAATCAAACCCAACAAATATTGTATTGCTATGGATTGCAATGGCAATTCCTTTTGGAGTCGCTTATTCAGCGATATTTGGTATAGAATCCACACTATTATGTGAGATGTATCCTACTAAAGTTAGGTTTACCGGAATATCAATCGTTTATCATTTTTCAACCTATTTTTGTTCGGCGCCTACACCAATAATTGCAGTATTGCTGTATTCGCAATTCAACAGTCTTTTACCTGTAGGTCTTTTCGTCCTACTTTGCGGCTTTATTAGTGCATTAGCGATTAAACTCATGAAAAATGAACAGGAGGAATGATGCCAATGACTGGTACAGTACAACTAATTATGCCAACCTATTGTATTGTAACAGGTGATAACAACCAACAATATTGGTGTTATCTACAACCTGATACAGAAGAATTCGTTACGGGAGAAGCCGTTTCTTTTGATGTAGTGGCCAATGCCAGGTTTTCACAAGGCATCAACCTAAAGAAAGCGGGTGAATAAAATGAGCATAGGCATACCAGTACAACTGCCAAATGATCTTGTGGCAACTCAAGAAACAATTCGTCAGACATTATATCAAAAACGACTTGCTGGAGACGATACAAAGATATATAACGATGACTTTATGAACAATACCCTTCTTCCTCAGGTTAATGCATTGGAGTCGTTTTTGCGGCAAACTTGCCTTACAGATGGTAACTATATAGTGGACCCCACAGGTGTCTTTCCCGGTATGAGCTGTACAGGGCAGTATATTTCATGGCTATTGATGAATGTAAAACTGTTCATGTACTGGACTATTGGACAAGATGCTTATACTTCGTGGGGAGAAAAATTAGTTCAGATTATTACCGATTTTCAACAGTACGTTGAAGATATGGCATCAAAAGACGGTATGTGTGCCGTATTAGTAATTGATGCATCGAAGACCCTTGCATTTACAGGCAATGAAGAAGAGTCATGGGAGAAACTGAACAGTGCTGCCACACTTCTTAGGGGAATTGACCCCTCCACTCTGAATTGGGTTTCGTATTCATATGTTTTAACTGACATGGGAGCGCAAATACCTAATGCAGTAAATAAAGCCTCGATATACTTCTGGAAAGCATTGATAGACTATGCGTTTATTCGGTATGACGACGATAAATTAACTTCGGCCGGTATTGATCGCATTGTTTTGTTCTCTAGTTGGATCGATACGTTTTTCGAAGCAAAAGAAACCGGTATTAACCCACGTTTTGCTGCGTATATCCCCTGTATATATCCTGCACAATGGAGTGCGTTTAACAGAGTTATAGGGGATATTTGGGACAGCACTACGATGTCTTCAGAACAAAAGATTCTTTCGCTTACAAAGTTTTCTGTTGTGAAAGATTATATTGACACATTTCATCTTCACCAGGGCAATGTAACGGCAGATAATAAATACGACACTGGCAATGGGGTAAGCCCAACAAATTCTCCCACGACAATCCCATTTACAGGAATTGAAAGTTGGTTGTCAGGGGAATTTGTCAATCTTATATCATCTCCTAAAGGAGCTAGTATAACAACTGATATGTTATCTGCTATGAAAAATGTTGACGGGGTGTTTGAAAAATTCTGTGATTTATTACAGAATTTTTTTACTGCAACCGAAAACGCAGTAACGATCATTGGAGATAATTTCCCAGTATTTTATCAAAACATACTTCAGTTGGAAGACGACACATTGACCAGCATGGTTGCTGATAGCATAGCAAAGGTTAGATTGTATGCTTTGGCGACTGAATTATCAAACACAATATCAGATATTAATCAGCGTAAAGAATACTCCCCAATAATAAACGAAATGGAAGCTAAATATATTCTCACTACAAATCTTCCAGCAGAAAACAATAAAACAATCAATATCGTATTTGACCGTAAAGAAGGATTTGATCTTCTGACATTGACTGATTTGGGCGGAAAAAGTACTGAGTTGCCAGTAACGATCGACAATTATTTTGCCCAGATGCAGCCTTCAGTCAGCGGAAGCACAATTGCATCAATAGGATTAGACACCGTATTTATTACTGTCAAATAAGGAGAAGAGGGAACCTGTATGAAACGTATACAATTAATGATCACAAGCAGTTGTAACTCAACTTGTTCATATTGTATGTCTAAAGACATAACGGGAGACGAAACCCAAATTGACCCTAGCTTCTTAGACAAAATAGATTTTACGCGTCTTCTATTATTTGGTGGCGAACCGCTTCTTTATAAAGATCTATGTGATAAATTCAGGGACTATGCCCTTTCTAGAAACCTAGAAATAGTACTACCTACTAATGGTTTGTTGCTTACAGAAGAGATAATAGAACAATATCCTCGTATCCTGATAAGTTCCAATGGCACTAAAGAGTCAAGCGAACTAACTAGACAGCCCTATATCCCTAAACTATTGTCTTTCGAACACAAAGAGAAATGTTGTATTGGGCTGCGTATAATACCAGAAACTGCCGATAGGTTATATATCGACTTTAGATATTTCTGGGATGCCGGCTATAGATTATTTAATATTGCCCCGATAGCAGAAAATGATTGGGATGATTCAGCGCTTAATTCTTATCGAGACAATATTATCAAAATCCTACAAGACACAGAACAAGGACAAGTGTGGAACTGGCGATGTGGTGGAATATGTGTACCATACAATAAAACTTATTGTATCGATCAGTTCGGAGAAGAATGGGCATGCGCTCGGTATTATAGCGAAAAAATTCGAATTAAAAGAATTCCTGAAAAATATTTTCAGAAATGCCTGAAATGCGATAACAGAGATTACTGTTATTTTAATTGCCACTACTTAAACCTGATTAAAACAGGAACTATGGTTATGCCCTATCCCACAGTATGCAAATTTGCCCAGATTCATCGGGAGGCAACAGAATGTACGAAAACTTAGATATCGCGAGATTAAAGTACATTATGACAATGGATTGTAACTTTAGATGTGATTATTGTTTTGAAGGTGGAAAATCGAATAAAAATCTTAACGTCAATGAAGCAATTGTCATTGGGAAACAAGTTCTAGATGAAATGACCCAGAATAAACTGACCATATTGTATTTTGGCGGAGAACCACTGCTCCGCTTCTTCGACGTTCAGGCTATAACAAGCGCTTTAACTGTTCATGCCAAAAAAATTGATAAAGATATTCAATTTACAATAATTACGAACGGGAGCATCCTGACACCTTTAATGACAAATCACTTTAAACGATACAAATACTTCGTATCAGTAAGTTGTGACGGCATTGCTGCGGCCCAAGATGAGCACCGAGGATATAAGGGATATAAGAAGTCATTTGATAGGGTATTAAGCACCATAAAAATATTAAACAGTGAAACGAAAGATTTATGTATCTCTATGGTAGCAACAAAACATAATGTCAAATATTTGGTTGAAAGTTTTAAATTCTTTCTAGAAGAAGTTAAGATCAATAACTTTGCCATTTCTCCAGTTCTGGATAAACAACAATATACTCCTGATCCAGAAGAATATAAAGAACAACTTATGAGGTTGGCCGATTTGGCGGCAAATTGTGGTAGAAAAATAGTCTTAAACCCGCCATTAGACAAGCCTTGGGAGGAAGACAATGTCGCCCGCAAAATGGCCATGACGAGTAAATCAGTCAACATAGAGATAACACCTTTGGAAGTTAAAATAGTAAAAGAAGTCGATGATAAACTGACGATTGATTATGGTACTCATGCAAAACTACAAAATAACCCTGCCTCCAAAGAACTTCGCTTAGCCATTATTGGTGCTGAAAAAGAAGCTCAAAAATACTATATAGAATTACAGAAGGAGCGAATATAGTGCCACATCTTAATCTAGGCATAGAAACAACCTCAACTTGCCAGCTGGGGTGTAAGTTCTGCTATAATCAACACCAAATGGATTGTCATCAGAAAATCCCTATGGAAACATTAAGGGAGCTTCTCAGACAAATTACCAGCAATTCTATCCACTTCAGAAGAATAACATTGACCGGCGGAGAACCATTCACAAGTATGGATACTTTGATGTTTATCTTATCTGAATACAAAGACGTAACTGATGATATAAGAATAAATACCAATATGCAAAAAATGACAGAAGACATTGCTGACGAGATAATTAAAGCCAATCGCAATGCATTTTGTTTCTCTTCTTTGATAGCAACAAATAAAGAGGCATTTGATGACATAACAGGAGTAACAGGGTCTTTCAACACTCTGAAAAAGTCTATTAAAACAGCAACAAGCAGAGGATTACACTGTGCTTTATCGTTGATAATAAACAAAGAGACTTTTGATCACAAAAGTATACTGCAATTCGTTGACTTGTGTCGCGAATATAACATTCAACATGCAGGAGTTAAGAAAATGCGCTTACCATTATCAGGTTCTGCAGAGAACTTTAGCTATGTAAGCAAAATCTTACCTTCTGTAGAAGAATATATTAAGGGAATAGATTATTTGCTAGAAGAATGCAATAAGTACAATATCTTAGTTAGTTGCGGAGAACCTGTGGCTATGTGTCACTACCCTGACGATGCTAAATACAGTAGATTAGTACATCAGTGCGGCGTTTCTAACCTGGCATCTGCGGTCGTATCGACACATGGAGGAGTAAGACCATGCCCATTTTTACCTCTCAGTTATGAAATGGGCAATATCTTTACTGATGGATTTGTAGCAGCCATAAATAATCTTGAAACGTACTTCCAGAACATACTTGATAACCATGAATGTAATGGAGTCTGTGAACACTTTAATACCAGCAAATGTGCTGGTGGGTGCTATGTAGACACTTTGGCGCATGGTTTAAAAATTACAGACAAAGCACCATTTTCTTTTGGTGTTACAAAATATGTGAATTTATAATCGGGAGGAATAACTATGAAAGAAATTCACGGAGCGTCAATTATCCTAACAGAAGGATGTAACCTTAGTTGCTCTTATTGTTACGAAAAGAAAAAGTCACCTAGTAATATGGATTCAAATACTGTTACGAAAGCAGTTGATTTCGTTTTCGACCATTCGAACGATACAAAAAAACTTTCTTTCATCTGGTTCGGAGGCGAACCATTGACGCAGTTCAACAATCTTACCCATGGATATACATATGCAAAAAAGAAAGCAGAAACAGTAGGAAAAACTCTTGACAACCTGATCATTACAAACGGCACCATCTGGAACGAAATGATCGAAGAATTTTTCCGGAAACATCCAGATATTCGCCTACAGCTCTCATGGGACGGTATGCCGGAATTCCAGGATAAAGAGCGTGGAATGTCTGATGTCGTAGAGGAAACCCTGGCACGAATGGTAACGTTGCCGAATAGTCTTCATGCCCACCTACAGATTACTCCGAATATGGTGCCAAAACTGGCTGAAAATATCGATTATATTATTGCTAAGATGGGCAACAAAGCAAATGTAGTGCTGCGGCCTATCGCGGAAATTGAAGATTGGGACAACGAAGCCCTGCTTTCAACTTTTCGGGAGCAGCTCTTTATCGCTTTCAGTAAACATGAAAACAAGATTGATAAGATTGCAACTTGCGATCAACAGGTAGCTTCCTTAGGAACATGCGGCGCCGGCAAGAACTTTGCAACTATTACTCCAGACGGCGATCTCTATGCTTGTCATCGGTTCTATTTTAATAAAAACCGAGACTTTAAAGTCGGTACATTAGACGATGGATTTATCACTACGGCAAAAACAGATCTTCTGGAAGAATATACGAAAGACAATATTATTGGTTGTATCGAATGTAATGCCTATGAAATGTGTGATCGCTGTATCGCAGCCAACTTTAGCGAAAGCTTTGACGCACTGATGCCAACAGATTCTAACTGCAAAGTTTATTTGTCACAGTTCTATGCCGTTTTTAACTATATGAAAGTCAAACGGCCTTGGACAACAACTTATCAACCAAAGCCGATTCTAAGGATCGCAGCTATACCAAAGGAAGCAGATCTGAATGAATTCATAGTTGATAATATTCTCCCAATGATTTATGAACTCCAAAGCAAAACCGATTGGCTAGAAGATCAAAATCAAAAACTTTCAGCTAAGGTGGAATACTATGAGAACTCTCGCCGGACTCAAAAACGTCCTTCTGTTCATAACTAATCAATGTAACTTAAAATGTGAATATTGCTATGTACAGCAGGATTCTCAGGTCATGGACTTAAGCCTAGCGCTAAAGGTAATAGACAATATTGATGATGGTACTGTCATCGATTTCTTCGGCGGCGAACCAACCTTAGAAATTGATATGCTTCAGAGTATTGTAGACTATGCCAAAGACAATGGTCGCCAAATCGTTTTCCAGCTATTCACCAACGGTACTCGTTTTGACGACAAGGTTAAGAAATTGATCGAGTCGGGGGTAAACCCCGGAGTATCTTTCGATGGTCTGGGATCTGATCTTCGCAACCATAATGAACATACAACCTTCAAGATTCTTGAAAACATCAAAAAGCTGCAGAAGATCTCCCCTAATATCGGAGTCAAATGCGCGATCACACCGCAAACTGTCCATTATCTATCCGATAACGTCAGATATTGCGTGAATCTGGGCCTAAAAAAGATAAGTCATTTTGTCTTGCGTGAAGATGTTTGGGATGATACATCACTGAAAGTTTTTCAAGAACAACTGCAGCAACTTATCCCATATTACATCAATAATTTTGATGTAGTTAACCTTGGTTATTTCAACGGCCTAATCATTGAAAATAAGAGGGAGGCATCCTGCTGGGCCGGCCGGGAAGGTGTGGCTATAAACTTTAACGGTCACCTCTATCCTTGCCAGCGATTTCTCACAAATGGATCTCCATTTATTATCGGCAATGTCGACCATGGAATTACCAATACCATTTTTAAACGGTACAAGATTGCCAACCTTGTCGGTTGCCCGAATTGTGAGATTGTGAATCGGTGCAATAATATGTGCATCGCCTGTCAATGGGAGCACGGAACCATGCTTAAGCCGATTGATAGTGTCTGCAAATTGACTAAAATCCTTTTCAAGGAGATTGAGCCGCTTCAGGCCATCAAAGATAAAATCGAAGAAAGAATAAATAATTACAAGAGGTAAGGATATTATCCCCGCTTTCGACGGACGAACCGTAAATGAAAACAACTGGTGACAATAAGGGGGACGATGTGGCTGAGTTTATATTGAATTGGCCGATTGTAAAAGAGGTAATTAATTTAGGGGTTGCTGTTGTCGTTGCTCTGGTATTTGTAGCTTTTGCAATTTGGCTACTAATTTGGTCTGCCAAAAAGGTTCACCCTATACTCGTAGTCCAAAATCAATTGATAGCTAATAACACCAACGCAACCGAGGCTGTCAGCCAATCGGTAACAATTCTGGGTGATATTTTAAAAGAGGTTACGTTAAGGTTTGCAGTCCATGATGAAAAAACCGCTGAAATCAAACAGGATATTGATTCCTTACAAAAAGATATATCCATTCTTAAAGTGTCTTCCGTGACCAAAGATGAATTGGGACGTATTCATGGTCGCATTGATGATGTAAGCAGGGATATTGCAGTAATGGGTAAGGATATTGCGGTTATCAGGGAGAAGGTAAACTAGGTGTTGCAAAAACTCAAAGCCTTTATTGTGAAAATCGCTCACGACGAGGACTTTTATTGGCGCGAGTTGTCTTGTCGGGATAACGCGGAAAAGACAGCCAAGCTTGATATCGATAAACACATTGCTTCCTATGGCGTGACGCATGCTTATATATTAAGCGGATGAGTTGTCAATTCGATCTGGAATAGTCCACCGTCAGAGCAACCGCCAAAATAATGCGCGATATTTTGTGAATAGCTACTTCCCTAATTTAGAGCAAATGTTAGCGTTTATTGTTAGGGACTAAATCCGTTACTATGTTTTGGCAGTGAAGATACAAAAACTGCTGCGATTTGGGGGATGAGAACAATATTAGAAAAATGGTTTAACTACATTGAGGATCATTGGACTGGGATAATTCTTACCCAGTCCTTTCTTCTTGTTGCTTCCGCTTTTGCGGGATACTGGATTCAAGGGGTTAAGTATGGGCATTGGGACATAGTGTCAATGTGGACTGGCGTGGGGGCCGTAGCGACTGCTGCGGCCGCAGCCTACGGCAAATGGTTTGTGATTGGAAAGTACAATTCGCCGCCTGGGCAACCCGGCAGCATGACCAACCAAGGAGGCGATCAAACATGTTCGACAAAACGCTGATGGGTTATCTCAGCATCATAGGTGAAGTCGGCCTTGATGCCGATCCCGGCACAGTGAGCCAGGATTCAAATGACTCAGGTGGCTGGAGTTATGGTCTTTATCAGTTGGCCAGTGCTCCGAGGAGCGTGCAGGCGTTTATTACTGCTCTGCAACAGCCTAGTTGGCCCGAAGGAAACGGCTATGGCGCTAAGTTAGCGGCTGCCGGCGATCCGAATTGCGATCAAACTTTTGTTAATACGTGGCAACAGATAGCGGCAGATGATCCATCGGGCTTTGGTAAACTGCAGGACGATTATGTCGCCAACCAATACTATGTGCCGGCCGCGACAATTCTTGAGAGTAGTTACGGCTTTGATATTTCTGGACATTCGCTACCGCTTAAACAGGTGCTATTCGCCAATGCGGTGCAACACGGTCCCAAATACGGCGCTGAGGCTTTTCAGGACGGCGCTGACAGTATTGGTCAGCAGCTGAATGCCCTGCAGGACGCCGATATTATCGCAGCCCTTTATAACAACAAAATCAACGACCCATATTGGTCCAATGGTGCGCAGGCAAACAGGCCTGGATTAATCGCCCGGTGGGCAAACGAGCGAGACATGGCTCTGGCATTGCTGGGATAAAAACTAGGAGGATTCATCTTGCGAAAATATCTTTTAAAACCTGACCGCGAGGATATGCGATATAAGCTATTTACTCCGCAATTTTATCGGGCATCTAACTATCTGCCTAGTAAGGTCGATTTGCGCTTCGCTATGGGCCCGGTGTTTGACCAGGGCGCGCTTGGAAGTTGCTCTGCCAATGCACTTGCCTCGCTGCTAGCCTATACGCATTTAAAAAATCGGGCTACCTCCGCTTGGGAGGTGTTCTCCCGGCTGTTTATCTATTATGAAGAACGGCAAATAGAAGGTACAGTTGACGCGGACAGCGGCGCGATGCTTTGCGACGGCATCAAAGTGCTTGAAACTTTCGGAGCATTTCCGGAATCAGAAGATCAATATAAAATTATTGATTTCACGCAGCCTCCCACGGCGCAAATGATCCGCGATGCAGCGCCGTACCGTATAAAGGCTGCTCACAGAATTATAAACCCACATTTTTTAAAGGCGGCACTAGCTGAGAAACAATGCGTAGCAATTGGCATGAGCGTCTTTCAGTCGATGGAATCTGAAGAAGTAGCAAATACGGGTATCGTCCCGATGCCGTGTGTCGGGGAAAAGTTGATGGGCGGGCATGCTGTCCTGGTAGTCGGCTACGACGATGCCAAAGGAATGTTCATCGTGCGTAATTCGTGGGGCGCCGCGTGGGGCGACCAGGGGTATTTCTATCTGCCTTATGGGTATTGGGAATATATCTCTGATGCGTGGACAACCAACGGTTAACTGAAATAAAGGGGGAATGGCTACTATGGAAATTCTAGTAAACAACGCCACTTTAGGCACCGATCCGATGGGTCCGACCGTCGATCAGGTCTCCACTAATTCAGTTCAAAATGATATTGTCAAAATTGAAGCTGCACTTGACCAATTGAATGGTGAAGACGAGGAACTATTTATCGAAGAAATTGCCGCTTTGAAACGAAAGCTCAACACGCTTGCTGTCAAGGTTGAAGCAGAAGCAAAGGCTGCTATGGGCGAAGCAGAAGCTGTAGGGCAGAGCTTTATTGCCAAGTATGGCGCCGGTGCGGCACACACCATCGAGCTTGCGCTGCTGATCGCTATATTGGGCAAGCTGTTCGGGGTAATTTAAAATGGTTGTCATGCAGTGGATTGTCGCACACGAGAAGGGTGTCCTGCGACTTTTTGTGGTTATTCTGGTTGTCGTACTCGCATATGTGGTGTGGGCTCATTTCCACTCTCCACGTACAGTCACGTTTGAATGCCAGGAGCAAGCAGCTACTGCGACCGGAGTGAAACAGGCGGCGGACAATGCCCAAGTACCACTTTCGTCATTCCAGACTAAAGAGGTGGCACAATATATCCAATCATCGGTCAATATACCGCCGACAAATATTGTGCCGACCACGGGAGCGAACCTAAAGCAGACAATAGCGCAGGAACAAAATAAATTTAAAGCGGATTTTACCATTGTGACTGATCCGAAAAATCCCAGTATAACAATTAATCCAGCAACAATTCCACCATATATACCAGTCACATTAAATCAGTACAATATTAAAGCCTACCCGGCTCATCTAATCCAAATTGGCGGTAGCTACCAGGAAATAATGATAGCCTATAGCTGGAAAGTCAATGTCCCTAAAATACCGATTATCGCCCCGAATGGCGATATCGGGTACTTGGGGGTTTACAGCCATGCTAACTTTAATCATCCCGATATGTCGAGAATCGGGATGATGCTAACGATACCAAAATAGAAAATATCCAATTTCCTTACTTGATGCGAAGTACGAGACTAAACCATAAAAGCCGCAAAGGGTTTTCACCCCTTGCGGCTTTTATGGTTTAACGTTAAGTTGTCTTTTTTACAGGAGTTTTATTCCCTGTATGTAAATGTTGATATTCAGGTATTAAATCGGCATCTAGATTATTATCTCCAATTACTGCGTCGTCGCCGTTTTCGTGCATCCGCTTAAATGCGTCGGCCCATCCTTCACGAGGTTTTTGTGACACATGACTTTTATTTTTATGTTCATCTTTATTTGGGGTTGTTTTATTCTCAGACACCATTTCACCTCCTGGCTAATATTAAACATTATTTGATCGATAACAATATATCTCCAAATTTGTTGATTAATACGTTCGAAAGAAAGATGTTCGACAAGTATATTTTGATGAAATATGGATAGTATTTGTGCAGTAACACCATCTCATAAAGTATACTTTGTGAGATGGTGTAGGTTAGTGGTTTCGTGGCGTCTCTAAAAGTTATATCTGGGGTTGTGAGATGTCTCAAAAACAGTGTATACATTTTGAGATAAACGAGATATACTGGCGACAAAGGAAAGAACTACTGGGAGGCGCACAATGCCAGACAAGGTCGGCTATGTACGGGTATCGACGCAAGAGCAGAATACAGACAGGCAACTGGCGGCTATGAAGGAACACGGCGTACAAAAATTATTCGCTGAAAAAATCAGCGGTAAGAATGCAAACAGGCCACAGCTTCAGGAAATGCTCCGATATGTCCGCGAAGGTGATACGGTTTACATAGAGAGCATCAGCCGCTTAGCCCGGAATACAGCTGACTTCTTGCACATAGTTGACCAGTTGCAGAAGGAGAAAGTCAGACTGGTGAGCCTTAAAGAGAATATCGACACCTCAACGCCGCAGGGGAAGTTCATGCTGACAGTATTCGGTGCGTTGGCCGAGCTTGAAAAAGAAACAACGAGGCAACGACAGCGCGAAGGTATCGACATCGCACTGGCACAGGGGCGGGCTTACGGTAGGCCAAAGATTGAGGTGGATGGTAGATTCATGTCGCTTTACCGCCAATGGAAGGCTGATAAGGTCACTGCAGTTGACGCAATGAAGCAATTGGGCATGACCAGAAGTACATTCTACAGGCGTGTGAGTGAGATCGAAGGGATGGCCAAATAGGCCGTCTCTATTGGCAGGGGTAGGGGTCAGCCAATGCTTTTCGCGGTTTGTGGGTCCTCCTGGAGCGTCTGGAGTGGATATAAGCAATACCGGGAGGGCAAGATTTCCTGTGCCTTTCCGGCTTTCCTGAGGAGCCGGGTTGGGGTAAGAGGTTGGCACATCTTCGGGAGAGAATTTTGAAGATAATTATTGAAAGGTAAGGCTCAAAATTCAATCTGATTCGCAAAGAAGAGAGTGTTGTTATATATTACTAATTGTTATAAACTGGATACAGAGGTAAATGTACTGGAGGGAATGTTTTGATAGTCCCACATCCTGATATTTTAAGCCCATCGGATGATACACCGCTGTGGCGTTATATGGATTTTACAAAGTTTGTCGCATTATTAGATAAACAGGCGTTGTATTTTTGTCGAGGTGACATTCTAAAAGACTTGGATCCATATGAAGGATCCTATACGAAAGGTGAGATAGAATTTCTGGATGCCCAAGCTCAAATGTTATTTAAGGGCAAACCGGAAGTGCAATATCAGGTATTTAGTGAGCTAAATCGCCGCAACTCCATGACTATGCTAGGGATGGTTTTTGTAAACTGCTGGCATGCCAATTATTATGAGAGTATTGCGATGTGGCGTGTTTTTACAGCCGCCAACACAGGAATCGCAATAAAAACTGACTATAATTCCTTAAATAATAGTCTCTCTGGGGTTTCTAAAGATATTTTTGCCGGAGTTGTTCAATATATCGATCATTATGGAAATATCGTCCAAAATGCGGCGGGCCAGGGCTTCATACCGATAACACGGAAGAACTTGGCTTATCAATACGAACAAGAAGTACGATTAATGATTATGCATGTTGATGAAAAACCGAGATACGAAGACCTAGTCATCAAAGGAGTTCAAGTAACGCAGGCGTTGCCGTCTTCAATTCCGGGCATGAACTTACCAGTAAATCTAAATGAGCTGATTCATGACATTTATGTTGATCCAAAAGCAGACCCGTGGTTTGTTGAGTTGGTGGGAGAGGTGTTTAATACATACAAGAATAAACACAGCTTACATATTGCTCCTAGAATCATCAAGTCTAAACTTTCCGCTAACGATTTGGAATTGACTAGCGCTTCAAACTAAATGACAGTCAGAATGAAACCTCCCTGGAACCGGGAGGTTTTTGACACCACTTTGACTCCATACGCCTTCAATTCTTGATTTTTTTAGCGATTCTGAGTGGTTCAAAATGTGGATCATTGAGATTGGGTGTTCATCAATTTCTTCTCATGCTCGGTCGGGTGGAATCGGCTTGTCTCTCGGCCTCAGGGCTAGTGGGGGCAACATCGTGGTGGTTTAAATCCACTCGACCGCACCATTTATCTTTACAGCCCTCCAAATGCGGTAGTGGCTGAACGGCAGACGCACCAGCTTGAGGGGCTAGTGCGTGAAGATAATTTACAAAAAATCTTCGAACGAGCTCAGAGGTCAAGTGATGGCTTCCAAAACTGTAAGACCAGACATACACCCTAAGTGGGATGATCTTTATTAATGCGGCAACTGGGAGCGTTATAAGTTGCTAAGACTGTGTAGCTCATAATAGTTAATTTATACTGAAATATCTATTTATAGGCATTATAAACTTCTACAAGAGAGTTTATAATGCCTATTTTCTATTTATTAGCTAGAATCGTCATTGTTATCTGAAGATAATATTAACTTAAGATAATGCAAAAGAAAATTAATTTAATAGTATTTTTTATCTACCCGTGGAGAAACTAAGTATGAAATTTTCAGGAAGATAATAACGACTATTGGTTTGAGTGATAAAACAACAATAAAATACAGTTTAAAAGAGGATGAGTATTAAAAGTGTATGTACCAATACTGAATGGTTCCAAGCGATATGGTAATAATCGATGGCTAACATATAGTCCCAAATTAAAGAGAAGTGTGTGGCTGTATAGTGATCTTGAATATGACCACTGGATATTAGTCGAAACTAATCCCAGAGTTAAATCTTTTTGTGAGCAACCATTACGAATTAGAAGAACCGTAGATGGATATATAGTAGAAACAATATTTGATATGTGGATATTGTTTATAGATGAGGAAGAGAAATATATTGAAGTCAAATATTCAAATCAAATTGGAGTCTTGCGTACTACAAGACAAATCCGAGCACAACAATATTGGTGCAGTGAAAATGGACACGAGCATTTAGTTCAAACCGAGATTGAAATACGAAATAACATCATCTACTTGGAAAACATGAAGAAGATACTATATTACTCGAAACAGTATGATACTCCTTCGGAATATAATAAAGGTTTGATTCTTGCTGAAATGGATACCTCACGCAAAGTGCAACTTAATCAGATTATTAAAGCGGTATCCACACTGACTCAAAATCAGATTATAGGCATATTAAGTGCGTTATGTGTAGAGGGATCTATTAATGCAAATTTAAATGAGGAGAAGTTTGGTTTTACAACGGAGGTATGGTTAAATGGCTAATAAAAAAATACTTGAAAATGCTAAATTTGCTCCGGAATATTTGGATTATAACAAGTGGCCTACCGTTAACGAAGTTGACTTCAACAATAAAGACCATGAAAGGTTCTTGGCCCGTAAAAAAGCAGTGGAACTATATTTGGACGGCAACCTCACAAACGGTGAAATAGAGAAATTGACTAAAATTTGTACCAGAGAAATCAACCGATATATACATCGTTGCCTGGAAACAGACGAGAATGGCCTAATATGGGGATACCGGGCCTTAATACCCAGTAAAAGAACACACGCTTACATCAGGAAGGCCGATACTTCAGCATCTTGTTCTGCGCTCACCGGGGCATTTGAAAAATTACTTGATAGTCACCCCAAAATACGTGATTTGATCCATGACCTATATTTAGGACGGAAAAGCAGGAAGAATGCTATGATAGAACTTAGAATTAAACCCAAAATGATATGGAGGAGATTCATAGAAGCATGTCGGCGTGAAGGCATTGATGAGACGATGTATCCTTTAAATACGATCGGCTTAGCGAAGCGTTCGTTAGAGCGTTATTTGAAAAAAATAAATTGCCGATTCTTCCATGAAGCCGCAAGTAGATATGGGGCGGAGGCCGAACGTAAAGTCCGCTCATTTGGACAGAATGCGAATCACCTTCCGATTTTATGTCCGTTTCAAACTGTAGAATTTGATGGTCACCGTATTGATGCACTCTTCGCAATTGAATTTCAGACCCCATTAGGGGATAAGTTCACCAAGATTATGGACAGATTTTGGATACTCGTAATCATAGATGTAGCAACTAGAGCAATACTAGGTTATTATCTAAGCCTAAGTAAAGAATATTCTTCAATTGATGTTCTAGCATGTATACGTAATGCAGTTATTCCATGGCAACCAAAACAATTCACTATCCCAGGGTTGAATTATCCGAAGAATGGAGGGTTCCCATCAGGTGTATTGGCTAATGCTCAATGGGCAATTTGGCAAGAATTCAAGGTTGATAATGGGAAAGCAAACTTATCTAATATAGTTACGGAAAGATTAACGCGTCTTATCGGTTGTTCGATTAACCCGGGCCCGGTTAGTCATCCGGAATACCGTGGGTTTGTTGAACGATGGTTTTTATGGATTGAAGAAAATGGATACCATCGGTTGCCAAGTACAACAGGTAGTGATGTCAAAGATTCGCGTAGAAAAGATCCGGAAAAACAAGCTGAAAAATACCATATTTCATTGCAACATTTAGAGGAATTAACCGAAGTTTTTATTGCCCGGTACAATGGGACCGCACATGGAGGACTTTGCAACCTCAGCCCATTAGAGGTAATGCGACAAAGATTAGAGCGTGAAACAATCAATGTAATTCCTGAAGAATTGAGAGATAAAATATCATTTATGACATTTCAAGCAGAGCGCCGCCAATAGTCACTTGGATTATGAGTCGATTATTTGGTGAACAAGTACTAAAATCGTTTAGAGCATGGGTAAAACTAGCTGTTAATAATAACGGAACCTCTAAAATGAATTGGCGTGTTTCAAAAAAACAAGATCTGTTATATTTTATAGAAATCTTTGAAAATAAGCGTAAGAAACAAATTCAAATATCGTGGCATCCTCAGGAACAACTCCATGGGGTCATAAATGAGCCACATTTATATCCTTGTAGCAAGATTAATCGCAAAAAAGCACGAATGCGACCCAATATTAGGTCGCGCATTATTAATGGATATGTTTTATACATGCCGGAACGAAAATAGTGCAATGTTGATATAAAGCTTGATCAATTAGATCAAGCTTTATTATGTTGTGAAAAACGATAAATGATTAGTTAAGGAGTATCTGTACGGCGATCAGTAGAGTATTATTGTGTCGCTAGAATGCATATTGTCTAGCGACAGATTAGTTTAGTGACGCAAAAATAGAGTAGATTTTTGTCGCAGATAAATAAATCTTCTGGGGAAATTATAAATGGAGTAGTTTTGTGTCGCCAAATGGAATAGTTTTGTGTCGCTGGACAGCTTCAATCAAGGCACATGAAAATGTGGTCTCTTTACGGTCTAGTTAACATAATAGATATTATCGGACGTTGGAAAACATGAAAATTCAAGTAATGTATACTAAGCATTATAAGTAAGAATATATTTTTGTCATCTGTATTCTATCCTGCTGAAAATAGCAAAACTAAAACCAGGATATTCAACCTGGTTTTAGTTTTATATCATGTAGCTACTTATATTATTGGTTTATTGCAACAGCCTTGCGTGGGATTTTTAGTGATTGGCCTGGGTGGATTGTTACGTCGTTATTCAATCCATTGATTTGCTTTATCGCCAATATCAGTGTCCGGACGTCGTCTTTGTTATTTACATGCTTTGCGGCGATCGACCATAGTGAATCACCCTGATTGACATATATCGTTTGGCACGCCGTACCAGCGTCATAGGCTTTTGAACTTGCGCTTAGATTATCGCAGGCAGACCATAAAAAAAGTAATAATATCATTACTGTGCATATTTTCAGTAAGTAGTCGCTATAAATCAATTTTTTAGCCATTTGTTATTCCTCCCGAATGTATGTTCGCACCTTTATCCTATCACAGTACATACGTTCGGTCAAGGGCTTAAAAGATGAAAAACGAACAAACGTTTGCATATTTTTAATCATACTGTTATAATTAGGATAGTTTACAGATAAATAGGCGTTAGGAGGACATACCTGCTAATGAAAGATGATTTTTTGAGTTCACGCCAACAACAGATACTCGACTATATCAGAGAGACCTCTAGAGCCAAAGGTTATCCACCGTCTGTGCGAGAAATCGGCGAAGCCGTTGGTTTGAGTTCTAGCTCCACCGTTCATAGTCATCTTGCTAGACTGGAAGAACTGGGGTTTATTCGTCGCGACCCCACTAAACCCAGGGCAATTGAAGTTCTTGACGAGACCTCTTGGCGCCAAAAGTCGATTACCCCTGTTCCCTTGATTGGACGGGTGACAGCCGGTCAACCTATCTTGGCAATAGAAAATATCGAAGAAACCTATCCTATACCGACCGATCTGATTGGGGATGAGAATATATTTATGCTGGCTGTACAAGGCGACAGCATGATAAATGCCGGTATATTAGACGGGGATTATGTTTTTGTCAGAGACCAGGATACCGCCCGCAATGGTGAAATTGTTGTGGCCCTCATAGATGATGAGGAAGCTACTGTTAAACGTTTTTTTCGCGAGAAAGACACGGTTCGCCTGCAACCGGAGAATAGCTGTATGGATCCTATTTATTCACGTAATGTGTCGATTTTAGGTAAAGTCGTCGGTGTTTTCCGTCGTATATCTTGATTTTGCTATAAATAAAAAAAGAGGGCTAATTGCCCTCTTTTTTTATTGTCCTAATGATGGCTGAACGGCCTTTTTCCCGGATTGGATCAAAGAAAACATTTTATTGAGAAAACCGGACATCCCGGCTGGTTTTATGTCCGGGATATTTAACAACTTGGCAGCGATGGCGTTGATATTCTTCGCCGGCGGCGACTGAGGCTGGGATAACATGAACGGATATTGTTGCTTCAGACTCTTGCTGACTAAGCGATCATCTAAAATATAACCGATATATTCGATATTTCGTTGAAGATACTGTCGTATGACGGCGCTGAGTTTATGGGCAACAAAGTCGCCTTCTTCCTGATTTTCAGCCCGGTTGACGACAAGCATTTGTTTTCCCTGACAATTGAGATTGTGCATTACTTTATTAATGGCATAGGCATCAGTGATGGCGTGCGGTTCTGGTGTTGTGACTACGATAATTTCATCAGCTGCCAATAAAAAGTTAGAAACATCTTTCGAAATTCCTGCACCTGTATCCAACAATATAATATCGGCGAGACCGTCCAAATGATTCAAACTATTGATTAATCGGGAAAATTGGGATTCTTTTAGTTGGGTCATGGTCTGCAGTCCAGAACCGCCGGGAATGACGGTGATATTACCTGGGCCGGGAATGGCGATATCGACCAGACTTTTGTCACCAGAAAGAAGGTGGGTAATGTTGTACTTTGCTGTCAGGTGGAGTAGAACATCAACATTAGCAGTACCCAAGTCGGCGTCGATGATGTAGGTCCGTTGTCCGAGCGCAGCCAAGGAGACAGCAAGGTTGATGGTAAAGGTTGTTTTACCGACTCCCCCCTTCCCACTGGTTACGGCGATCACCCGGGACATTCCTTTGGCCAATACTCTGGGGGCCACCTTGGAAATGGTATTAGGCCGCATTACGGTGTAAGATTTGATTTCACCAAGATCGCGGTCGATAATCTCAGTTTGGTAGGAATAAACTTCAGTATCAAGCGTCAGGCTGATTTCCAAGCGGCAGCCGATGGGCCACAGCAGCATCAATCCTGCATCATAAGGAAGACTAAAGGTAAGAGCATGCGGCATGACCGCCAGAATTCGGGAGACGCACATGGGGGCGTTATTCTTGTCGAGCAGCTTGATTTGGATGGTTTGCCCGACGGCAAAGGTGATTTCGCTGGCCATGGCGTGTCTCCTCTTTAATCGATCAGTCGATAAACTATTTCTCGTAGTTGAAGCCAATATCCTGCCCCAGGATATAAAGAAAAGGCGATGAAAAATCATCGCCTTGGATTACAATATTGCTACTTGGATGTCTGACGAGCTGGCAGTTTGGTTCCAACTCTAACCTGCCGGTCTTCTGGCGGAAAATCATCGCTGGCAAGTAGTTCGCGGTTCACTTCCTTGCCCGCCATGTACTTGACGCGATAAGTAGTTACTTGGAATCCTTTTTGGCCCTCAACCTCCACTATTTCCTTACCAAGTTCGAGCTGAGGATCTTGTTTAACAATGGTATTGGGTTCCATAACTTTTTTATCAGCCGCAACGACCTGGATTTCCTGGGGATTGGCACTTAGTTTACCGAATATCAAAACGGTAAGTTGATTGCCGATGATTTCGGAACTCACATAAATATTATGGGAAGAAGAATTTTTAAATCTAAAATCCAACTGATTGTCGGCGACTGTAGCATCTTGACCAAGCGGTACATAGCCCGGTGGTCTGTAATGCGACGTCCTCTCCTCTATTGTCAAATCAGCTAACAATGCTGCGTTGTATAGAGTACTGCTGACCTGACACACTCCACCGCCCCAATCTGGCAGCAGTTTACCATTGATAAACACTGGAGCGATTTTATAACCGTATTGGGCTAGACGAGGACCCACATAGGTGTTAAACGAAAATACCTCACCGCGTTTTACCAATACCCCGTTTACATTTTTAGAGGCAAGAGCGACATTTTGGCTACGGTTTTGGTCAGAGGGGTCAAACTGGGTGCTGTAGGAAGAAACAATGCCATCGATTCCTTCGAGGTCGCGGGCCTGAATATTAGGAATAATTTCATTAACCGTCAAAGGGATAGAAAAAGTAATATTTGTCTCAAGCTTTGCAGTGAAGTCAGCAATGGTTTTGGCGGTGTCGACTTTGTAGCCGCTAGCCTCAGGTTCTACGGTGACATTAGATTTAACGTAAGCAATACTGGCATTCTGCGGAGTCTTATCGATCTTGCTGGCAATATTCACCACCAAGGCTTGCAATTTCTGACTATTATACGAAGGAGTCAGCGGAATCTGATGACCTCGGTTGATTGCTAAATATTTCTCTTGAAGTTGGTTGAACGAGTTGCCTGATCGCCCTACGGCATAAGCCTGACGCGCCAATTCTGCAGCGTCGATTTCAAGATCGATGTCTTCGGCTGCTATCGTCCAAACCTCATTTTTATAAGTCAAAGTGATTGGTTGCTGTTGAGTTCGCTCGCGGAAAACGGCGGCAATTTTATTTTCAGCACCCGGAATGGTCAAACCACCAACGTCTATGTTGCCGACGCGAACACCATTATAAATTTCATCAGTTACAGAAAATGACGCATTAATTGATACCATGCTGATCAGACTGAAAAGCACAATTACACCTAAGAAAAAAATTAAATTGGTTGCTCTTTTGGTAGTTATCGGCTGCACTATAATTGCCACTTCCCATCGTACTATGGAATGTAAAGATTAGATTAGGAAGCCCCCGCCCAGGCGGGGACTTCCATTTATTCCTCTAGATGCTCATTGAAAGTTCGACGAATTTCCCAGCCAGTTTGGCTTTCTGGATGACCTCTTCGGTAATTTCACCGCCATTGTCGACAATCACAACCCCATTGTCGGTCTCAATGCGTCGGTTGGCTTTCTTGCCAAGGAGGTATTTACGCTGCTTATCATCAAATTTTTTGGCAGAATCATCTGTGACATCCTCAGCAGCTGCGGGAGCAGCTTTTGCGGGGACAGGATCCGGCGATTCAACAATCGGAGCAACGGTTACAGACGGGGTCACGACAGGAGCTGCAACAGTAACAGGTTTGGGGGCGGGAACAGTCGTAGTAGACGCATCGGTGTCGGTAACAATAACGACGTCTTTACCAAAGGTAATGACTTTAGCTCCTGACATATTTACGATTTCGCCACCTGGTTCCTCGACTTCGCAACTGACGATTTTGCCGGTGTCATCAATAACAATTTCACTGATTTTGCCCTGAAAACGGCCGCTTTTAGTTAATACTTTAGCTCCGATAACTTTAACGTCTGCAGCAAGCAGTTTCTCCATCTCAGGTGCATTTGCAAGAGCTAAAATATCATTGCTGCTTTCAACGGTTATTGCATTTTCGCCAATACCGGCTACGCCTGTGAACAGAAGTAGTTTAGCGCCAAGATACCATTTGCCGTCTTCGACTGCAATCGCGGCCACAGAACCTTGTACAGGATCAATAACCAAAACTTTCGCTGTTCCCATTTCGAAGCCTTCATTGATGCTGATAACCGGGAGACCCAGAATGTCGACACTTTTTTTCATCGAAATACCCTCCTAATAATTGTGGATACTAAGCTAAATTACGCCATTCGCGGAATTCACCATCAATTTCTTGCGCGATTTCCGCAGGAATGTTCTGAAACGGGATATAGCCCATTCGCTTGTGAAGCAGGGTGTTCTTTACGATGCGAAGATAGGCGATGGTAGTAATGAATTCCTGATCGAGTACCACGTTCTGTCGAAGCCCAGATAAACTACGACTTTCAGTCAGTAACATAATTGCTTCATCATATGCACCTTTTCCCTTCAACAAGGAAGCAATTTCAATGGCGATAAACGGAGCGGCTTCACTATCCTGGTACAACTTTAACCCTTTACGGAAGGTATCCAGGGCCAGAACGTAATTGTGGTTTTCTTTCTGGGTGAAGGCGAAGTCTAATAAGTCGTCCAATGAATCGGAAGCAGGATTGAGGTCAGTGGAAATGGGAATGGAGATCTCCTCCTGATTCTGCAGCAAATTTTCACTTGTAGCCGCAATAGCCATATTTGAAGCTGCGATAGACTCAGCGGTATCGAATGATGGCCCATTTTCTGTGCTCAGGTCATCAGGAGTTGAGGTCACTACGGTGAACTCATCGGAATCAGCTTCTGACAACATCGCTGTCATCGGTACAAATTCGGGTTCGGTAATGGATTCAGGCTCATCAGGTATTTCCGGATTAGCGCTCAGTAGTTCTGGCAAGACCGCCAAATCAGGAGCTGACTGAGAAATTTCTGGGGTGGGCTCCGAAATGATCAGTGGATGAATCTCGGAAAGAGAGTCATACGAAGAATCGACGTCGGGAGCTTGGTCTGCCAGTAATGAGGCTTCAAGGTCGGTCATGGCTTCAGGTGACGGATAAGAGTTGAAAGGATCAATGGTATCCATTTCAATCGCATCCTGCTGCAGTTCGTCCACCACTAAGGGTTCTTCGGAAGCAAGGCTTGCAGTATCGTCATCGCCAGCAGTCAATAACAACACAGGCTCTTCTGTGGTGGCGGAACTGATGGTGAAAGGAGACTCGATTTGTTGAGTTGGGTCTGGTATGGGTTCTGATGAATCAATGGTAATTTCCGGTTCAGGTGTCGAGTCCAGCTGTATGTCGAGATATGTATCAGTGAAGGGCTCTTGTTCAAGCAGCAGAGTAATTTCCTGCCGTGAAGCCAGCTCTTCCTCTGGCTCGATAGCGAACATTTTGTCCTCAAGATGCACCTGAGGCATATCGGCAGTCGTTATTTCGGCAGAAACGGGATAACTGACTTCTTGCTGTTCTGCAGTTATTGGTAAGGATACGATTGGAGCAAGTGTTTCTTTTGCTTGGAATGCCGGCTCAGATGCGGCGTCAGGAGCGGGCTGCAGTTCGCCAGTATCGTCGTAATAGGCAACAAAATAAGCAAATATAACGGCAAATACGGCCAGGAAGCCAACAGTGCCTGCCAGGCCTGCAAAACTGACTACGATTCGAGGTAAAACAACACTAATAAAGAGTGCACAAGCGGCACAAAGAATTAATGACTTTAGGCGAAGGAAAACACCAAACACTTTGTTCGCCAGGATATAAATGATAAATGTCGTGGCTGAGATAGCCATTAACGTAATAATTATATATTCCACACAATCCCACCGAACGCTTTGAGATTTTAAGCGGTTTCACTTAACCTATTGTTCGACGCCGTTTGGCATTTTCCTGTCTAATTTAATTGTTTTAGGGAAATATGTGCATATGATGTCGATTTTATGAATTTAACATGTCCCTGAGCGCTCCGGTGATGCCGATCGCAGCATGCTCAAAGGTCAATCCACCTTGCAGATAGACGATAAATGGCGGACGCAATGGGCCATCGGCGCTCAATTCTATCGAAGATCCCTGGATAAACGCTCCGGCTGCCATGATGACCGCATCAGCATAACCGGGCATGCCGCTGGGTTCAGGAGTAACATGAGAGTCAACCGGAGAATGGCGCTGGAGACCGCGACAAAAAGCGATCATTTTCTCTGGCGATCCCAGTTCAACAGCTTGAATGATATCACTGCGGGGTTCGTCATAGCTAGGTAGGGTATGATAGCCCAGTTCGGCAAAAAGGCCAGCGGCAAATACTGCCCCTTTCAGTGCTTGAGCCACCACATGAGGGGCTAGGAACAAGCCTTGAAAGAGCAACCGGTTGTCGATAAGGGAAGCTCCGAGCTCACTGCCGATGCCGGGCGCAGTAAGGCGGCAGGCGGCTGCTTCGACAAGGTCGGTGCGACCGGCGACATAACCGCCGCACGGGGCGATGCCGCCTCCTGGATTTTTGATTAGCGATCCGGCCATAATGTCGGCACCTACAGCCGTAGGCGCCAGGGTTTCAACAAATTCGCCATAGCAGTTGTCGACAAAGCAGATACATTCAGGCTGAAGCTCTTTTATCTTACAACAAACTTCAGAAATGTCGGCTATTGACAAAGGTTTGCGCAGACTATAGCCGCGGGAGCGTTGAATGAGAGCGACCCTGGTCTTGGAGCTCAGGGCGGCGGCGAGTCCTTGGTAGTCCACTCCCCCCTCTTTCCCCATGGGCAATTCTTTGTAGGTGATGCCAAATTCGGTTAACGAACCCGGCGTTGGTTTTGGATGACCGATGACAGTCTGCATGGTGTCATAGGGGGCTCCGGTAACCGAAAGCAACTCATCCCCCGGGCGGAGAAGTCCAAACAGGACGGTTGCCAGAGCATGAGTTCCAGAGACAAAATGTGTTCGCACCAGGGCTTTTTCGGTTCCGCAGATTTCGGCCCAAATGGCATCCAGCTTGTCCCGGCCAGCGTCACCATAGCCGTAGCCTGTGGAACCGCGAAAGTGATAATCCGAGACTTGATGGCGGCGGAATATATCGAGAACGCGGGCGGTATTGCTGCGCGAAACTCCATCAATGCGGGAAAAGACAGGCGCTAGGCGGGGCAGCAAGCTTTGTTCTAATTTCATAAGTGAGTCATTATCATTGAGGTTATTCATGAGTGATTTCTCCTGCTATATATTGATGATAGGGTTTCATCTCGGTTTGAGGGATGGAAACGCTGACCCGTATCCCCTCTTCCACATAGTCGACAGTTGATACTGTTCCGATATCATATAAACGGGCCAGAACACCGCTGTCGGCATAAGGTATCAGCAAAGCCAGATCAACCCGTTGTCGCTGTACCGTTTTCCGGAGGAGAGCGAGCAATACGTCGATACCGATATTGTTTAAAGCGGAAATAGCGACACTATCCGGGAGACGCAGCAAGCGTTCCAGTTCGTGAGGGTTGTCGATCTTGTCACTTTTATTGAAAATCGTAATAAGCGGCTTGTCAGCAGCTTTGAGTTCGTTTAGCACCGAAAAAACGGCGTCACTTTGCTCTTGATGGCGCGGATGACTGGCGTCGACGACATGGAGCAGCAGATCAGCATGGACAACTTCCTCTAAGGTAGCGCGAAAGGCTGCCACCAACTGGTGGGGCAGTTTTTGGATGAAGCCGACGGTGTCGGTGACCAAGGCCTCCTGCCCGCCCGGCAAAATAATTTTGCGGGTAGTCGGATCAAGGGTGGCAAACAGCTTGTCCTCGGTAAGGACATCGGCAGCGGTCAGCGTATTGAGCAACGTCGATTTCCCGGCGTTGGTGTAGCCTACCAGGGCTATGCTGGGGATGCTGGCCTCTTGGCGGCGTTTCCGGTGCAGGGTACGTTGTTTTTTGATTTGCTCGATCTGCTGTTCTATCTCGCCGATTCTGCTCCGAATGCGGCGCCTGTCGACTTCCAGCTTGGTTTCGCCGGGTCCCCGCGTACCAATGCCGCCTCCCAACCGGGAAAGAACCAGACCTTGCCCACCCAGACGAGGCAAGTTGTACCGCAATTGGGCCAGCTCTACCTGCAATTTCCCCTCATGGGTGCGGGCCCTCTGGGCAAAAATATCGAGAATGAGTGCAGTGCGGTCAAGGACCTTCGTACCAAGGGCCTGTTCCAGGTTGCGCTGCTGGGCCGGCGAAAGTTCGTCGTCGAAGATCACTAAATTAGCGCCCTTCTCCTGCCTGAGCTGCGCGATTTCCTGAACCTTGCCTTTTCCAATGAAAAAGGTGCTGTCCGGACGGTCGCGTTTCTGGGATAATGCTCCGATCACTTCAGCTCCGGCAGTTTCGGCCAACTGGGCCAGTTCATGCAAAGAATCGGCAATATCCCAGCCGCTTGAGCGCTGAATTCCGGCCAGCAAAGCACGTTCAGTTTCCGCAAGAGTGGTGGTTTTGCCGCCAGATTCGAGGATACGGTCAATTTGATTGACAAGATACTGGAGATCGATCGCGATAAACTCTTCTAGTGATAGTGGGCCGACAGTTTGAGAGTGTACGGTTTCGGCGGCGGTAAGACCGTCGATGAATCCAAAACTGACTTGAACGACTTCGTCGTTTTCAACCCCGAGAGCAGCCATCAGGTCAAAGCGCATGTCCTGCAGAGAAGTCATATCCAGGCTACTGAGCTGACTGTCGCCGCGCGGATGGGTATGGATGCAGCGAATGCCGCTAAGTCGCCACGCTGAGCGACGCCCAACGGTTTCCGGCAGGTCGACGGTTCGGGTGTCGCCGATGGCAATGTTGACGACTTGTCCGCGGCGGTTGAGATAAACGGCGATCTCGCGATTGAGCTGGGTGGTCAGCCGGGCCAGCATTTGTGCCAGATCTAATGTTATTGTCTGTCCGGTTGGGACGGTTATATCATAGAGGCCTTCCAGTATATCAATAGTAGTTTGACGAATACCGCTTACATTTCCTTGCACAGTTGGCAATTAGGCCACCTCCTCTCTTCTCAGTATTTGGTGGAGTAGGGATAAACTCCTGCTAATAAAAAAAGGCTATTCGCCTTTGGGGGGTTCGCCGTCATGAAGTTCCCCGCTTTTTTTGCCGTACATAGTATGACTTTAGTGGAGCGGCTTTATGCGGACTCGTCTTAATCTGCTGTTGGGACTCCTGACATAAGGCACAGTACCCCTGGTTGAGGGATTTTTGTCGCAGCAGCAAGGGTGCAAGGGCCTGACCTTCTGCAAATCCGGTTTCACTACCGAGACGCTTACCGACAAAATAGCCGAATAGAAAACCGATTAGACAGATGATGGTGGCCATCATAAGGACCGCCGCCTTTCCCCAAACCACTGTATGCTATAAAAAATAACTGTCCCCATCACGACAGGATTGAATAATTCTTCATCGAGGATAAAAGCCACTGACAAGAACAACAGGCAAAGGGTCAGGCACTCGACAGAACCAAAGCGGCAGGCCATATTGCGCTGCCCGCAGAGACGGTCTGTGCGCATATCGATGTAATCGTCAAATAATTGGACGGCGGCGATAAATAGCAAGGAAAATAGCAGCAAGTGCCAGCCTATAAACAGGAATCCCAGCAACAGCACCAATAAAGACTCTTGCCACCCGCGCATGCCGCTTGGTAGCAGAGTGCCAAGATCATTGAACATACCGATGATATAACAGGCAATAAAGAGGGATGCACTGATCTGAGGATTAAGTGTGACAGCCAGACACAGGATAATCATCGCGTAGACCATGGAGCACGGTCCAAGGCGAGTCGCCCAATTGCTGCGACCGGCACGGCGGTCCATGTCTTTATCCAGATAATCGTCAGTCAGTTTTACGGCAATACAGCAGAGAAATACTGCCAAAACAGCGGCAACAGTGTCAAACATTCCGGACAACATAACTTTTCACCGCCTGAAAACCTTCGTTCGTAAGGGCGGAAACCGGCAGAACTGTTGCCTGATTAAATTCGGTGTTCAATTGCGTGAGATGGATTTTGGCGGCAGGTAAATCAATTTTATTGGCAACCAGAACGTAACGGCTGCGGGCAATACCGTAGCGATAAATTTCGCGGTCAATGCTGTTTTGATTTTGCCAGTGTCCTTCATTTACTGTTGACAGATCAATGATATGAATAATAAAATCAACGCTTCGCAACAGTCCGAGAGTCTGAGCCATCCCTTGGCGCACCATTTGGTCGTTATGAATGTTCTCCGAAACTCCACAGGTATCACTCAGGGTAAACTGGACGCCAGTCTTCCCAACCGGAACAGAAAGAACCAGCGACTGAATCACTCGGGTTTTATGAACGACCGAACTACAGAGTTCTCGTTTTGCTTCACTCAAGCCATAATGGCGGCGATACAGCTGACCGTCTGAGGAACGGAATGTGATATCAGTCGCTTTACAACCAAGGAAGCCGGCGAAATTTAATACAAAAAGCGTTTTGCCGGAATTAGGCCTGCCAATTACCGCAAATTCTTTCATTCCTCCACCTCCGGCAGATCGGTTGGTTCGATGATAATTAATTCTTCTCTGGTAATCGATGTTTTCGCCATTAACCGAACCGCTTGACGTCTGAGAGCCTTTTCAATGATATTTCGGACAGTCCTGGCGTTCCCAAATATGTCCGTGGTTCTCAGGCTGGAATGGGTCAGCATTTTCAGCAAGGTCTGCTGGGCAGGCGGCGATAATTGATATTGCCTCCTGGCGCATAACTGTTCGGCGATCTGCAATAACTCTTGCTGTGTGTAGTCAGGAAAGTCAATATGGATGGGAAAGCGAGACTTTAGTCCAGGATTGGTTTGGAGGAAATCCACCATTTCACGTTGATAACCAGCTAAAATCAAGACAAGTTCATCTTTATGGTCTTCCATTGCTTTGACAAAACTATCATTATAAAAAGCAGGCCCAGCGGTAAGCCGCAGAGCCTGCTTTTCGTTATTAATATAATATTAAAACAAAATTGGTATTTATTTCCAGGAAATTGGATTTTGTGTTATGCTTTAAGCTTGTTTAACCGTTCAACAGCAGCCTGCAAGGTGGAAAACTCTTTGCAGAAGCAGAATCGAATCAGCTTCTTGCCGTCCGGACTGCCGTCGCAGTAAAAGCTGGATCCAGGAACTACCGCGACTCCGATCTCCTTGGTGAGATGCAGGGCAAATTCAACGTCATCTTTCCAGCCAAATGGAGTGATGTCAGCCATTATATAGTAGGCTCCACTTGGTTTAAAACATTTGAAGCCAACAGAGACCAATGCGTCGTACAGGAAATCGCGGCGTTCTCCGTAAAAGGCAGAAAGCTCATCATAGTATTCAGGATTGAAGCGGAGTGCTTTAGCAGCTGCTTCTTGCAGGGGCGCCGCAGCTCCTACGGTAAGAAAATCATGGACTTTACGAATGGAGTGCGAGAGTTCTGGTGAGGCAATAACATAACCGATCCGCCAACCGGTCACGCTATATGTTTTAGAAATCCCGTTGATGATTATGCTTCTGGCTTCCATGCCCGGAAGTTTCCAGATCGGGATGTGTTTTGCGTCGTCGTAAAGAATGTGTTCATATATTTCGTCAGTGATCGCCAGAACGTCATATTTAATGCACAACTCAGCAATAAAAGTGAGTTCTTCAAGGGAAAACACCTTGCCGGTAGGATTATGAGGGGTGTTGATGATAATGGCCCGCGTCCGATCATTAAAAGCGGCAGCCAGTTCAGTACGATCAAGACTAAAATCAGGGGCGTGCAGTTTGACGTATTTGGGGGTGGCGCCGCAAAGAATGGTATCAGCCCCGTAGTTTTCGTAAAACGGTTCGAAAACAATCACTTCTTCTCCTGGATTTATCGTAGCCAGAAGTGTGGCGATCATGGCTTCCGTCGCGCCGCAGCAGACTGTCAGATTCAGCTCAGGGTCAAAAGTTACGCCGTAATCGCGCTCGAATTTCCAGACGATCGAATCCCGCAGTGATTTAGCGCCCCAGGTTATGGCGTACTGATTGTGATCCTGCATAATGGCGTCAACGGCCGCCTGTTTAATCGCATCCGGCGCAGGGAAATCGGGAAATCCCTGAGCCAGGTTAATGGCTTTATGGGCGTCTGCCACTCTGCTCATCTCGCGAATGACCGATTCTGTGAAGCGGCGGGCTTTTTGTGATGCGTAGTTTCTAATGTTGTCCATATGGCACCCCTTCATTAATTGTGTTCAGATAAACATGGCGATTAATCCTCTCAGGTCTTGGCCCCCAAAAGAAAAATAAACCCCTTTGAGGAAAGGGGTTATGCTTCCTTCCTCTCATCTATCAGGGCAAAGCCCTGCTGGATTTGGCACCTCGCGTACGGTGGGTTGCCGGGCGTCATCGGGCCAGATCCCTCGGCCGCTCTCGATAAGAGATGTCTGTTAAATTGTTTTGATCGTATCATGTCATCACAAAACCTGTCAATACTTTAGAGAAAAATTGACTTAAAGCACTATAGCAAGAGCAATCAACCATCATCTGGCGGTGATTTGGGGCACGGCAGGCGACTGAGTAATCCTTCGATCAACGGTTTTAAAAAAACGATTGGATGCCGTTCCGGGTTCCAGTCATTTAGATGAGATATTGTGATTTTGCCGGGATCAATTCCGTCTGTTGCCATGTTAGGGGAGTGTTGTATGATTCGCATGCCCCCACCTCCTTGTGCAATCATATGCGGCAGGGTCCTGTCCAGTTTCATGTTGTTAAGCAATCATTATTACATGTTTTATTATTGTTAATACTGGCAGGAGATACTTTCTTTTTATGGAACTATTGCTACTAATGACACCATTGATCGGGAGGACCACAATGAGTAAAGCCGCTATTTATGCCCGGGTGAGCACAACAGAACAGGCCGAAAAGGGCTATTCTCTGGATACGCAGTTGGAGGCCTGCCGGCTAAAAGCCGGGGAACTTGGCGTCGGCGATATCCAAGATTTTATTGATGACGGCTATAGCGGGGAGTTTATCGACAGGCCGGCTTTGGCTCACCTGCGCGATTCAGTCGCCAATAAAGAATTTGATATGGTCATTGTTTATGACCCAGACCGCCTGGCGCGCAATCTCGCCCATCAGTTGCTTGTTACCGAGGAGATTGAACAATCTGGAGCCCGCCTGTTATTTGTTTCTGTTACATTTGAGCAATCACCAGAGGGAAAACTTTTTTACTCGATCCGTGGGGCGATTTCGGCTTATGAGAAGGAGAAAATCAAGGAGCGCTCATTGCGCGGTAAGCGTGGCAAAGCAGCCAAAGGCAAAATTATTGCCGACGCTAAGCCTTTTGGCTATACGTTTGACAAGCAAATCAGCAATTATACAGTAAATGAACCGGAAGCAAAGATCGTAAGGCAAATGTACCAGTGGCTGAACCAGGACCGCGTTGGTACAGCAATTATCTGTAAGCGCCTCAATGAACAAGGGATTCCCTCCCCCCGCCTCAAAAAGCCGTGGATTGTGTCTTCGGTATATCGCTTGCTGACCAATCCCATTTATAAAGGAACCCATGTCGCCATGCGTTACCGATACGAAAAAGTCGGCCAAAATAAACGCGTGAAAACCCGTCGGCCGGAATCGGATTGGATTGAGATCCCCGTACCATCGATTGTGGACGAGGATACCTGGCAAGCGGCTCAGCAGCAGTTGAAGGACAACAAGTCATTGGCGAAAAGGAATCTGAAACATGAGCAACTTTTGAGCGGACTGGTGTATTGTGCCAAGTGTGGGCGAAAAATGACCATTGCTTATGCCGGTAAGACAACCAATCCGAAAAGCTATTATGTTTGTATGAGTCAGCGCAGCAATTCCTATATCTATTCTGACCGAGAGCGGTGTGATGCCAGGCGGGTTCCGAGCGAAATCCTAGATGAGGCGGTCTATGAACATCTAAATCGTCTTAGCCAGAATCCGCGGTCGATCAAGCAGTACTTTACCAACTGGCCCAACCCCACAACCATTCAAAATCTGCAAACCGCATTGGATCGTTTTAAAGATCACGAGGCCCGGTTGACCAAACAACGCGAAACAGTGCTCAGGTGGTATCGTCAGCAGATGATCGACGACGAGGAAAGCAGCCGGCAATTAGATGATATTCGCACCCGCCTGAAGGATATCGAGCAAAATAAAAAAAAGCTGCGGGCCGAATTGCAGGCCGTCTCCCCTGCCCTCTCCCCGGCGGAAATTGTAGCTACCATCCAGCAGCATTTTACTGCTGAAGACCCCTTATATGAAGAACGTCGCAGTGCGGTAAGACAAGTGCTGGAAAAAGTCGTGGTGGAAAGAAAGGATGAAACCAAAGCGCGCGGCAGCAAGCCGGACATTGCAATTGATCTGAAATTTCTTTAATATGGGTGCGAATCATTTCCAAAAATAATTCTGGAAAAGTGACAGGGCTTTTTTTCTTTGCAGCGAATTGGGTAACTATAAACAACTAGATTGCACCTGGATACGGAGGTATTATTATGAAATTCAATTGTCCTAACTGCGGAATCAAGGTTAAATTGACGGTGGAAGAAATCCAAAAACCCCAGTTGTCTACAATCTGTCCCGGTTGTAAAAAAGAGATTATACTAAAAAATAATTTACCGGTTAGCGGGACGAAGAGCTAATCGCACAGAAGTTTACTTAGTTGGTCAGTCTAATCATGTCAAACAGGTGCAAAATCAGTAAAAAGGCAGCCGGATCGCGGCTGCTTTTTTACTGTATTCCGGCCATGTTGGCTGACAGGCAAAAGACAGGGAATTTGGCACTTTTGTCGAATAGAACTAATGAAAAAGAGATTGGAATAGATGACTCTGGTGTAGCAGTGTAACGCGTATTACATTTAGAGGTTAACGGAGGACAGAATGAGACTTTTTTTGAGGATACTGATTATCGGCTTATTGGCACTGAGTCAGCTTCCTTCACTGCCAGTTGCTGCAGCTGACACGCCGCCTCAGGTGATTCGCGTCAAGGGAACTGTCTGGTATGTGGCATCGATGGATCTTTACGCCATTATGGGTCTGGACGGAAAAAAATATCATCCTACGAAAAAACTGCCGCGCGAGTATCAAAAAGAGGGAACAGAGCTTGTTGTTGAGGGAAAGATTCGTGACGACTTGACGGCAACAAAGCTGTGGGGTCAACCGTTTGAAATTGTCAAAATCACAAAGGCTGACCAGTACACCGCCCCGGAAGATCGGGAGACCCTTCGGCTGCTGCTGCTCAGAATGGATGCGTTTAATACGAAAAACCTGGATAAACTGCAAGCGATCGATGTGATGGCCAGCGGTCTGACTGCTGAACAGTTTAATTCCTGGATCGGCAGCTATGACCGATTTACTCTTCAATATTTTGAGACTACCGCCACGACTCACCCGGTGATCATGGGGTCTCCAATTACCGGAATGTGTCTTTATGCCCGCGAACGACTCAATAGCATCGCTCTGTCCGGTAATATCCAATACACACTTATGAGCTTTACTCTCACGAAAAATCCCGACGGCTGGAAATTTACCAGTATTGGTCCTTATACCCCTGAAGGTGACGTAGACATGGACAAGTTTGTCGATGAATTGTTAAAAAAGACCAAAGATAAATACGGTACCACTAACTTGGCGGCCTGGAAAGGTTGATCTGATGGAAACACGCAGCAACGCCGAAGTAAACAAGATGGCAACACCCGATATTGTGCTGCCGTCATCGACAGATTTTATCGCGCTGGATTTTGAAACAGCCAATCGTGACCCGGCCAGCGCCTGCGCCATCGGTTTGGCCTTCGTCGAAAACGGACAAATTGTCGCCAACCCGGGCTGGCTCATTCGGCCACCCCGCCTCTATTTTGATCCTGAATTTATCAAAATTCACGGCATTGACGCCGAACAAGTGCGGGCTGTTCCCGACTTCCATGAGTTGTGGCAATCCCTTGAACCGCATCTCAGAGGCCGAATCGTTATCGCGCACAACGCATCTTTTGACATCAATGTATTGTTAAATATGCTGGACCATTACAAGCTTCCCTACCCTGCCTTCCGCTATTCATGCACTAAAGTCATTGCCCAAAAGACTTGGCCGACCTGGAAACGCTACAGTTTAGCCGAACTAGCCATTCGTCACAATATTGTTTTTCATCATCATGATGCCGCAGAAGATGCCAGGGCATGCGCGACCATTGCGCTAGCGGCCTTTGAGCAAAAAGCAGTCAGTTGCTTTGATGATCTGCACAGGCAAATTCGTCTCAACTATGGCGGGGTCTCGTCCGCCGGCCATGTTCCGCTTAGTACGACCATTCTGCTGCCTGACCTAGAAGCCTTTGGCGGCTGGGATACTCCTATCCACCGCAAGGATGAGCAGGTGAAACGGCGGCAACGAGCCGAAGGTCTATCCGACAGCAGTGTTGACCATGATGCCAAATCAGGAGTCATCAACGGTTATGACGTTACCCTGGAGAAATGCAGCTGCGTCGATTTTCGGGAACGCCGATTGCCCTGTAAGCATATTTATTACTTAGAGTCGAAATTAAGAAAAAAGTAAGCAGCCAGTCAGTTATATGGCTGCTTACTTTTTTATATGATAGTTTCACCATACAATCAATCGCTTCTTTGCCAAAATCCTTTTCTCCCCCCCGGGCCAGTGAATAAGCTTCATCAATAAAGAGTATCCCGCCATAGGCTTTCTTTAGCTGTTCACGCGTTTTCTGGGCAGTGTGACCGATGTATTCCCCCACCAGATCGGCTCGTTCCACTTCGATCAAATGACCTCGGCTGAGTACTCCCATCTCACGAAAAACTTTGCCCATGATCCTGGCAACCGTCGTTTTTCCTGTACCGGGATTGCCTTTAAAAATCATATGCAGCACCAGGGGGTCGGTGATGAGCTGTTCCTTTTGCCGGTATTTCTGGATTTCTATAAAGGCATAGATCTCCCGTACCAGTTTTTTCACTTCACCCAGGCCAATCAAGTTATCAAGATCGCGCAGGATATCCTCCGCCCTTTGCCGGGATTTTGCCGGCTCGGGTCGCGAGGTATTTCCGCTGTGACCATATTCCATTTCACGAAGAAGCTTAAATGCCTCCACAGGAGTGATCTGACCGTTTTCCACAGCCGTCAGTACATCATTTGGCCAAAGATATGCCACTTTTCTCGTCACCTCAGCAGGGTTTGGGTGATATCCAATATATGCGGCAGCCAAGCGAGAGGTTCATGCCAGATGAGGTTTCGTTCCTGGCAGCAAAAAAATTACCCCGGACATTAGTCCGGGGTGTTGGCTTTTATTTATCGATTTTGACTTCTTCCTTCTTCTCATGCATATTCGAAGTCAGTGGCCGGAAGGGCGTAATGGTAGAGATGGCGTGCTTGTAAACCAATTGCTGCTTACCATCGTTTTCCATAATTACTGTGAAGTTATCAAACCCCTTAACCGAGCCGCGCAGTTGGAAGCCGTTAACCAAATAGATGATAACCGGAACGTTTTCCTTGCGGACTTGATTAAGAAAGCTATCCTGTAAATTTATCACTTTCGTTGTCGTCATGACACATACCCCTCCGATATTTATTCTCTCTACTCTGTTTTAGTTAGTTACTTCTACTTTAGGGCGAACTTTCCTGCAACCAGGCTGTAAATATATGCCATCATTTCATCATGGTCTTGGAAAGCTTCGACGTCTACCCAGTGAATATAAGGCATTTTCCGGAACCAGGTCATCTGGCGTTTGGCGAAATTGCGTGTCGCCTGTTTAATCTGTTCTATCGCCGTCTCAAGGGAAATTTGCCTGTCGAGGAATGCTACTATTTCTTTGTAGCCAATTCCTTGGAGGGCCTGAGAGTCTGCCGGAATTTCTGCTGCCAGCAGCTTTGATACTTCGGCGACCAAACCCGCAGCGAGCATGGCGTCAACCCGTTGATTGATGCGTTGATAAAGATGTTCTCTGCTCATTGTCAATCCTAAGACCATGGTGTTATATAGTAGCTCGGTCGGCGCCTGACGCCGGGTGGAGACAGTCTCGCCGCTTAATTGATGCACTTCCAGCGCCCGGATGACGCGACGAAGATCGTTGGGATGAAGGCGAGCCGCCGTATCCGGCGAGACCTCTGTCAAAAGAGCATGAAGATGCTCTTTACCGTGAAGGTCGGCTAATTTGGCGAGGTCGGAGCGAACTTCTTCGCTACCGGTCACGGTGGTAAAGTGGTAGCCTTCCAGCAAGGATTTTATGTATAACCCGGTTCCGCCGGCAAGGATAGGAATCTTGTCCTGGCTGTTGAGTGTCGCGATCAGCCGGCTGGCTTGTGTCTGGAAATCAACTACACTATAGGCTGCGTCAGGATCGAGGATATCGACAAGCTGATGCATGATGCCGTCGCGTTCGACGGGGCTTGGTTTGGCGGTCCCGATATCCAGACCGCGATAAATCAGCATGGAATCACCGGAAATAATCTCTGTCTGAAGTATTTTGGCCAGGTCGATGCTGACACGAGTTTTGCCGACAGCAGTCGGTCCGAGGATAACAATAAGGCGATCCATGGCTACCCTCCCATTTCGATGGCGCCATAGTGGACGCTGCTGTATTTTCCGCCATGGGTCACCGAAATACCCAATCGGGCAAATTCATGGCTTCCGCTCGCTTCCTTCACAACCACCGTATAGCGGGCGATCCGGCGAGCTTCCTTAATAGCCAGAGCGTCGATGGGGCGATCGTCGGCAAGAAAGCGAATGGGTCGCAAGTTGGAACTGTCGATGATCGGTACGCGAAACATGGGATCAAAAAAAACCACATCGAAAGACTTATCCGGCACCGTAGATAAAAAAAGGTTGTAATCGGCCTCTTTCACCTGAATCCGACGCAAGGCACTGGTTATATCGGCGTCGTCGCAGGAAAATGTTTGAAGACCAAGACCGGTAATGGCGGCAATGATGGGAGAAGATTCCAGACCAAGCACTGCACCACCTTCACCGGCAACAAAGCTCGCAACAATAGCGTCAGTAGCCAAACCAAGTGTACAATCCAAAACGGTCATACCTGGTTTCAGACCCATCGCCGAAATCATATGGTCAGGTTTTCCATTTCTGAGATTATTTATACGCAGTTCGGCCATATTTAAGTGAAAAAAATACTCTCCACCCGGAGTATATACCACCGGACCCTTTTTGGTGACTACCAAAAGGGTGTCGATACCATATTCGCCGCGCATGGCGTCCAGCGAATATTTTGCTCGTAGCTTCAACGGAGCGGACAAAAGACTGGCCAGCAACGCGGCGTCCTTGAGCATATTTGTTGACGGATTATGGGCGGTAGTGACAACGAAATCCATGGCTCCCCCTGTCGTCAGGTGCGCTTGAACATTTTTGCCAGATCGGCGGAACTGAATTTGATGATGGTTGGTCGTCCGTGTGGACAAGTATATGGCATGCTGGTGGCGTTTAGCTCAGTAACTAATGCTTGCAGTTGGCGCATGTTTAGGTGATCCCCTGCTTTTACCGCCGCCCGGCAGGCGGCCGTCTGTAAATAAGCGTGGCGAAGGGTAGCAGCTGATGGTTCCTGGCTCTTTTGCACCAAGGTCAAAATGTCCTGAAGAACCCCACGGCCATCGGCAGGTGAAAAATCGGCCGGCATTTCAGTGAGGCGCATGGCATTGGGACCGACTGTTTCCAGGGTGAACCCCAGCTCGTAAAATAGCGCCAGATTGTCATCAATGATGGCCATTTCCCGCGAGTCGAAATCAAGCAGCAAGGGTATGAGCAGCTGTTGCACCGGAATACGCCCGCTAGAGCGGCTCAGGCGGTCGTAATAGACCCGTTCATGGGCAGCGTGCTGATCTATGATATAAAGGCCGTCAGGGCCGCTGGCGACAATGTAGCAGTTTTCGATTTGTCCAATGGGAACTAACCCATTTTCCTCATCTGACTGATTATCGGCGAAGGAAACTTCTTGCCTTCCGGTTAACGGTTCTTCCTGCCGCAGCGATTCCCGGACCGTGGTCAGGGACGGCGGATCCTCTCGCCACAGACGAACCGGTGTGACCGATTCGTTTGAAACGGGGTATGCTTGCGTCACTGACTGCTCTGGGAGGGGCTGTCGCCAAACGGGGGCCTGCCATACCGGAGCTGGAGTGGCGGCTTGGGCTGCTTCAGGGGTGGAGAGGGCCTGATTAATGGCGTGATAGACCGCTTTGAAGATCCTGCCTTCATCCCGGAATTTGATTTCGCTCTTTTGCGGGTGAACATTGACATCGATTGTGTCCGGCGGCAGGGAAATGTTCAACACGACCAGCGGGTAGCCTGATTTGGGAAGAAGTGAGTGATATGCATTGTCCACCGCCTTGGCGATCATGCGGCTGTGGATCACCCGGGTATTAACGATAAAGGTTTGCCACTGGCGGCTGCTTTTGACTAATGAGGGTTTTGCCACATAGCCGCCGATGGTCAAACCATCTTCTTCATACCGCAGGGGAAAAACCTCTTCGCTGACTTTCGGACCATAGAGGCTGGCCATGGTATCCAGCAGGTTGTTGCCGCCTGGGGTGGATAGTACCAGTCGTTGGTTGTTGAGCAGCTTGAAGGCAACCTCAGGGTGCGATAGGGCTAATTTGGCTATGATGTCATTGATATAAGAACTTTCGGTGCTCGGAGTCTTGAGAAATTTCCGCCGGGCCGGAGTATTATAAAATAGATCGCTGACAGATATTGTGGTTCCGACACCCCCTCCCGCCTCGCGGGTATCAGTAACCATCCCGCCGGTCACCTCGACATAGGTGGCAAGTTGAGCATCATGAAGCCGGGTGGTGAGGGTGAAGCGAGAAACTGAAGCAATACTGGGCAGCGCTTCTCCCCGAAAGCCAAGGGAGTGTACGCTGTATAAATCATCCACTGCATCTATTTTACTGGTAGCGTGCCGGAGAACCGACAGTTCGGCATCTTCAGGACTCATCCCCACTCCGTCGTCCACCACCCGAATAATAGAAGTGCCTCCGTCGGCCACAGTAACTTCAATATTGCGGCTGTAGGCGTCCAGGGCATTTTCCACCAGTTCTTTAACAACCGAAGCTGGACGTTCCACCACTTCGCCGGCGGCAATCTGATTGGCGGTATTTTGATCAAGAACGCGGATGATGGATGTAGTCATAGTTTGCCGGCCTCCTGCTTGGCCTGATTCTGCAGCTTATAGAGGATGTTGAGAGCCTCCAGCGGGGTAATGGTCATAATATCAAGAGTCAGCACTTCATCGGTCAAACTGCTTGCGAAAAGCGATACTGGGGCTGAAGACGGGGTAGCCGTGGCCGCCGCCTCTCTCCCAGCCTGGCTATGCAGATGATTTTGTTCTAGTTCGCCTAATATTTCTTGGGCCCGTTCAACGATCCGTTTCGGCAGACCGGCCAGCTGAGCGACATGGATACCATAGCTTTTATCAGCGCCGCCCGGCACAATCCGGCGCAGGAAGACAACGTCGTTGCCGCGTTCTTTGACTGCCACTGAACAGTTTTTGATTCTCTTGTTATACTGTTCCAATTCAGTAAGTTCGTGATAATGGGTTGCAAACAGGGTTTTGGCTTTGATTTTTTCCTTGATATACTCGATCACCGCCCGGGCGATGCTCATACCGTCGAAGGTGCTTGTCCCCCGGCCGATTTCGTCGAGAATAATCAGGCTGTCGGCTGTGGCGTGGCGGAGAATCTGAGAGACCTCATTCATTTCGACCATGAAGGTACTCTGGCCGGTAGCCAGGTCATCACTCGCGCCAACCCGGGTAAAAATACGATCAACTGGGCAAATCGAAGCCTCGCGCGCCGGAATGAAGCTGCCCACTTGGGCCATCAGCACCAAGAGCGCCACCTGACGCATATAGGTAGATTTACCGGCCATATTGGGACCGGTGATAATCAAAATTTCACTGTCACGGTGATTAAGCTCGGTGTCGTTAGGGACAAACATTTCTTGTTTTAAAAGCCGTTCCACAACCGGATGACGGCCATCCTTGATATTGATTTCGTGGTTGCCATTCAGTTTCGGCCTGATGTAATTGTGTCGAGCGGCCGCTTCGCTGAGAGCGACGAGGACGTCGAGGCAGGCGATTAGCCGCGCGGTTTGCTGAATAGCCGGAATCCGTTCCTTGATGTAGTCGCGGATTTTGATCAGCAGCTGGTATTCGATGGCGACAATTTTTTCCTGTGCGCCAAGTATCTTGATTTCAAATTCTTTTAATTCGGGAGTAATATAGCGCTCGGCGTTTGCCAGCGTCTGTTTCCGGGTGTAGGTAAGCGGGACAGCGGCTGTATTCGAGTTGGTCACTTCAAGATAGTAGCCAAAAACTTTGTTATAACCAACTTTCAGGGATTTGATACCGGTGACTTCCTTCTCCCTTGTCTCAAGATCCTGCACCCATTGTTTGCTGTCTCTGGCCAGGCTGCGCAGTTCGTCCAGCTCAAGATCATAACCGGATCGGATCATGTCCCCGTCCCGCACGCTGAAGGGTGGATTATCGACAATAGCGGTGGCAATCAAGTTAGTAATATCAGAGTGAGTTTGGATAGTCATCTCGGTATTCGATAATAATTTTGCATTGCAAGAAGACAGGCGCTCTTTAATGGAGGGCAGCGTGGCCAAAGACGCTTTCAGGCTGACCAGATCACGGGCGTTGGCGGTGCCAACTTCGACTCGGGTCAAAATGCGTTCAAAGTCATAAATTTCGTTTAGTTCTTTTACTAAATGGGCCCGGATGATCGGCTTTTGGAGGAATTCATCTAAGGCGTCGTAGCGGTCGTTTATGACCATAGGATTGACCTGGGGATACTCCAGCCACTGTTTCAGCAGACGGCCACCCATGGCTGTCTTGGTGTAATCCAGGACGGCGAGCAAGGTATCACGCTTACTGTTGTCACGCATGTTGGTGGTGATTTCCAGGTTGCGCAGGGTTGAGGCATCAAGAGTCAAAGACTCGCGGGCGTCATATTGAGTCAGTCTGTTGAGATGTGACAGATCGCTTTTCACTGTTTGGTAGAGGTAAAAAAGTAGAAATCCGACAGCGGCGCAGGCTCCCGAAGCTGTTGGCAGGTCGCTGGCACCAAAATGGCGCCCCGGTAGAGCGTTAATCGTTGTGTAGTCATCAGCCACCAGATTAGAATAGGTGCAGCGGGAAATCCGGTTGGCTACAAATGTTTTGATTTCTTCCAAGCTGGTAATTTTACCGGCCAAAATCAGTTCAGCCGGCGCCAGGCGAAATAAATGGTCACAGACTTCGTTGACCCGGTGGGGACCGGAAAATTGGGCCCAGACACATTCAGCGGTGGAAATGTCGGCCGCAGCCAGGAAAAACGTATTGTCTTCATCATAAAGAAGAGCAAGGAAATTGTTGCTCTTTTCGCTTAGCAACGTATCTGCCAAAACAGTGCCGGGGGTGATAATTTTGACCACTTCCCGCCGCACGATGCCTTTAACCTGCTTCGGGTCTTCCACCTGTTCGCAGATGGCCACTTTATAGCCGCGATTGATCAGTCGGGCAATATATGTGTCGGCGGCATGATAGGGTATGCCGCACATCGGCACCCGCGTTTTTGCGCCGGCTTCTCTACCGGTCAGGATGATTTCCAGTTCGCGGGAGGCCAGTTCGGCGTCCTCGAAGAACATCTCGTAAAAATCCCCTAGACGAAAAAAGAGGATGCTGTCAGCATGGTTGCGTTTGATTTCGCGGTATTGTTCCATCATGGGGGTATAGCTAACCGTCATCTTTTTTCTCCTCTGACGGGGATAATTGAGCCTATAGCAGGCGCAGCAACCGGCCTTTCAGTACCCAGGTCTGGGCTGTGTCAACCTGAATATCAGCCAACTGACCCAGCTGTTCGCTGCCAGTCTTATCCCAAATAATAATTTTATTTGTCCGGGTTCGTCCCATCATTTTATTCGCGTCATTTTTGCTTTCCCCTTCAACCAGCACTTCGAGAGTCTGGCCAATGAGGCGTTGATTGATCGCCAGGCTGTTTTCGTTTTGCGCCTCCATCAGACGGTTGAGGCGTTCCTTTTTTACAGCCAGGGGAATTTGCTCGGCCATGGTCGCAGCTGGTGTTCCGGAGCGCTGGGAGTATAAAAAGGTATAGGCAGCGTCAAAGCCGATTGAGTTGACGAAATCTAGAGTTTCTTCAAACAGATCTTCGGTTTCGCCGGGAAACCCCACAATGATATCAGTAGTCAGACTGGCATGGGGGATAGCAGCGCGGATTTTGCCGACGAGCTGGCGATAGTATGCAGTGGTATACCCGCGGTTCATCTGGGTCAATATGGTATCACTGCCTGATTGAACCGGCAGATGAAAGTGTTCGCAAATTTTTTGAGCGCGCTGGACAGTGGCAATGATTCGATCATTCATGTCCCTGGGATGGGAGGTCATATAGCGAACTCTAGCGATGCTGTCGATCCGGTCGACGGTGCGCAGGAGTTCAGCAAAATCAGGGTATGGGTCGCAGTCACTGCCATAGGAATTCACGTTTTGACCGAGCAGCGTGATCTCCTTAAAGCCGGCTTTACCCAAATCGAGGATTTCGGCGAAGATATCGTTAGGAGGTCTGCTCCTCTCCCGCCCTCGCACATACGGGACAATACAATAACTGCAAAAATTATTGCAACCGTACATAATCGGCACCCAAGCGGAAATTTTGTTCTTGCGGATGGTCGGTACGTCAGCAGTCATCTGCTGAGCTTGGTCCCAAACCGCCAGCACTTTTCCGCGGGAGGTTTCGACTTCAGTCAATAGATCGGTTAATTCATGAATATTGTGGGTTCCCATAACGAGATCGATGTGTGGAGCCTTTTTAAACAGTTTATCACGGTCTTTTTGGGCCATGCAGCCCGCAATGCCAATGATTAAATTGGGATTGGCGGCTTTCAGCCGTTTCAGCTCACCAATTTTTCCATAAATCTTCTTTTCAGCGCTTTCCCGAACGCAGCAGGTGTTAATTAAAATGACGTCTGCCCCATCCAGCAGGTCAGCTTCTACATATCCCAGATTCTTGAGCTGACCTGTCAGACGCTCGCTGTCGTTTTCATTCATCTGACATCCATAGGTAATAATATGGTATTTTTTTTGCGGCGTACTCACATGCTTCAGCTCCTCTTTCTTAATTATGCCCCCATTGTCTGACGATCAAAACTTGATTCGCCATAACACGGAGTATAGATAATCGAGATGGTTTATGTCAGCCGCTCGATCGCTCTCTCAAGAACGAAGACAAGGTCTTGGCGGGCAGTATATTTGATTTTCAGTTTGTTTAGCTGCCTGAGGACCGACTCTTTGGCACGGTCGCGGGAGGGAAGATTGATGACCTCTTCGGGAGCCTTTTCTCCTAGTTTGGCCAATAGGTCTATTTTGGTCCGAGCAGCAAGCGGCGTTGGCAAATTGACCAGTGTTTTCTCCAGATTTTTCTGGGCGCTGGATAGGGAACTCCCCAGATAGGTAGCTGTTGTTCTTGGTGCTTTTTTTTCCTTATCCCAATAGGACGCGACTAGGTAAGCGTAGTACCTGTTGTTTAGTTTGCGCCAGGTAATATACATAGTTACAATCCTCCAGTTACTTATCATTATGATAGTTATAACATATTATTTTATTATAACTATGATACCATATCTTGCTAATGACACGCAACACGATATGCCTCGACAAATGCAGAAAAAGAAATTTTTTTATCAAAAAAAAGATCACCACAAGGTGACCTTTTATCGCGCTTTGACACTATTGGCGGATTTGGTCAAAAGCATTCTACTGCCGACAATAACGATGAATATACCGAATACGCGTCGAAGAATGTCTGCGGGAATCAGTTGAACGAAATTGGCGCTGATCAGAGCTCCTACTATTGCTCCTGATGCCATATAGGCAGCCATTCTGTAATTGACCAGATTGTCTTTATGAAAGTGCCAAATGCCGACAAGAGCGGTTGGTATCATCATCAGCATCGATATCCCCTGGGCCAGGTGCTGGGGAATGCCAAGGGTGAGTACCATCATCGGGATTAGGACAATGCCTCCACCGACGCCGAAAAGTCCGCTAAGGACGCCGGTAACCAGGCCCATGGCAAAAATGATGATAACCGTCATATGAACACCATCCTTAATCCGACAACCACCAACATCAGGCCGAATAACCTTTTTAGCTGGGCCGCCGGGATTTTTTTTGCAAGCCGCGCCCCGAAACTGGCGCCCAACATGCTGCCGATGATGACATTTGTGGTTATACCTAGGTCGATATTGCCATGAAAACCGTAACTAATGGCGCTGATAATCGCCGTTGGAACGACTACCGCTAACGAAGTGGCGTGCGCGTTATGCTGGGCGACGGCGAAATAGGATACCATGACTGGGATTAAAAAAACCCCGCCGCCAAGACCGAGCAGTCCGCTAAGAATGCCAACAGTGAACCCGACTGCAACGAATTTGAACGATTGATCCATGAATAGTAGTGCTCCTCAAGTGTAGTTGTTGAAAATATATACTTTATTGTAAACAAGAAAAGGAAATGTGTCAATTGTCGAGAAAAGAAAAAACTTCTGAAAACCTCAGAAGTTTTTAATCTACCATTGTGGGAAACGCGCCTTCTTTAAAACTCCGGAATTTGTCGTAACTGATGCGAATCGCAGTAATGATGGCCTTTTTTGCACTGCCCTGATAGACTTGGTCGATAAGGCGCACCAGCGGTTCTGGACCGTTTTTCAAGGTTTGCCCCACGAGGGTATGGGTAACATGTTTACGGGCAACCTCAGTCGCCAGAGTACAATCCGCTTCAAGGATATTATCTGTTTCCATGTCCACCAGAATGACTAATCCAACAACCCGGTACAACTCAGTGGCGGTAATCCCGGTTGGCAATTTAGCATAGCCGGAAAACAAAACATGCCTGCCGACATCTTTAACCACAAGCGTTCCTCCTCTAATCAATACTCAATCGTTTGACTTCAATGTTTACATCCTTCACTGTCATGCCTGTCATGTATTCAACCATATTTTTAACTTGCTGCTGGGTGTTCTGCATTACCTCTCTAAGGGTATGCCCATATCTTATAGTTACGTCTAAGGAGATGGAAATACCTTTTTCACGATCCTGAGAGTTTTTAATATTAATTTGACTGGTGCGGGAAACCGCCAAATCGCTGGTGGCAACATAGTCAATAATCGATGCAATGGCCGCATCAGAAATGAGCAGTTTGCCATAATAGCTGAATGTAGGACGGATGATGGATTTTTCGCCTAGTTTACGGCGCTTTGCTTGTGGTTTACGGAAAAATATTTCGAGCGGGTCGATAAGATAGCCGGAAAAATGTGGCTTCAATTCGATGGTAGGCACAGGAATGATATGCTTGCCTTCCTTCATTCTGCTTTCCCGTGCTTTGGATATTTCTGCTTTGGTGGCAATATCTTCGATATTAACAATTTTGCTGATTGACGGCAACTCTAGGGTATCGACGATTTTCTGGACCATGTTGACTGAGGTGCCGAGAATCAGGAGTCGATTGGGTTGAATGGCTGTGATGGCTTGGCGAACTTCACTGGCATGGCTTGGCTCCATAAAAATGGCGCGTTTGACAGCCTGAATTTTATTTGGTTCTTTTTTGGCCGAGTGTCCGGCGATGATTTTACTGTCTTTGATTAGCAGTCCGTCATCGATTATACCGTCGACCCCGTGTTCGTGTGCCACAATCAAGGCGCGATGGCTTTTTCCTGTTCCACTCGGGCCCACAAGGGCAATGACATCCATGACAGCCTCCCAATAAAAAACCGCTAAAATTAATATTGCTTTTCATACATAAAAATAAACACCTTTGCAGGTGTTGTCAAGTAAAAGAATTTCTTGTTGAAGAAAGTGCCAGTGTTTTCAGGTGGTCGACAAGCTCTGCCGGAACGGTAAAATGACCGAGGCGCATAGGAAAACGACCAGCTATACCGTGGAAATCGGATCCGCCAGTGATTGCAAGCCCTAGTTCGTCGGCCAGCAACCGGTATTTTTCAGTTTGGGCAGGGTTGTGTTTGGGGTGATAAACTTCAATCCCCCGAATTCCCAAGCGAATGGTATCAAGTACGACGGAATCGTTGCCTACTAGGCCAGGATGGGCTAATACCGGAATCCCGCCAGCACAGACGATCAAATCAATGGTATCTTTACGAGATAGCTTGTAATGCGGAATATATGCCGGTCCATTTTTTTCGAGAAGACCAGTGAAAGCTTGATTAAAGTTACTGAAATACCCTTTTTCTAATAATGCGGCAGCAAGATGAGGGCGGCCGACCGAGGAGCCCTCACCTGCAATTTCAAGAACGCGTCTGTAGGAAATGGGATATCCCAAGGTATTGAGCTTGTGAACGATTCTTTCCGCACGATCCCGACGGTCGTCGGCGATTAATTTGATCTGTCTGACCAGTTCAGGCTGACGGATATCAATGAAATACCCTAAAATATGGACTTCGCTTGTTGCAAGGTCGGTTGAAAATTCAATACCTGGTATTACTTCGGGCTGCGAGGCCAACTGCGGCATGTCCTTTAACGCAAGCAGGCCGTCGACTGTATCATGGTCGGTGATCGCGATATGAGAAAGTCCGGCTGCGGTGGCTTGCTGCAAAATTTCATCCGGAGTAACCCGTCCATCTGATGCAGTGGTGTGAACATGTAAATCAGCGGTCATGCCATCCCCCAATTTTGTGCCAGTTGAATGAGGGTACGCACGCCGACACCGGTTGCGCCTTTTACGTTATAGCCATATTCCTTGTCGCTCGAAACCGTTCCAGCAATATCGATATGGACCCACGGGGTTTTGTCAACAAAGCTGGCAATGAATAGGCCGGCGGTAATCGCTCCAGCGGGTCTACCACCAGTGTTTTTGAGATCGGCAATTTCGCTTTTGATTTGCTCTTTATATTCTTCGAAAAGGGGCAGTTCCCACATTTTTTCGCCGGCTTGAGCTGACGCCTCGAGAACCTGGCGAGTTAAATCAATGTTATTGCCCATAACACCTGAGGTCACCTTACCCAGAGCAACGACGCAAGCTCCGGTCAGGGTGGCAAGGTCGACAATATGAGTGGCACCCAGTCGGCGCGCATAGGTAACCGCGTCAGCGAGAATTAAACGACCTTCAGCGTCAGTGCTGATAATTTCGATTGTTTTACCTTCCATGGAAGAAATGACGTCGCCGGGACGGAAAGCATAGCCGGATGGTAGATTTTCGGTACAGGGTACGATGGCTAATATATTGACCGGAAGTTTCAATCCGGCAATGGCCTGTATGGCTCCCAGCACTGCCGCCCCACCAGCCATGTCGTCTTTCATCTCATGCATACCTTCACTAGGTTTGAGGGAGATGCCGCCGCTGTCAAAAGTAATTCCTTTACCAACAAGGGAAAGCAGCCGCACATCGTTTGGCGCCCCGTTGTATTTTAATACAATCAGGCGGGGGGGCTCGTGACTGCCTTGGGCCACTGCCAAAAAGGCGGGCATACCCAGCTCTTCAATTTGAGTTTTGTCTAAAATTGAGATTTCAAGTCCGGTTTTTGCAGCAATTTCCCCGGCGTGAAACGCCATTTTTGATGGCGTCATATGATTGGCGGGATGATTGACCAGGTCACGAGCCAATGCAACTGCATCGGCGATCGTGACGCCATGTTGAATCAGCGGCTCTAGCTTGGCGGCTTTTTGGGCATCGCCTTCTACAATATACATTTTTTCGAGAACCAATTCTTTTTTGGGATCAGTTTTATAATGACGGAAATGATAGTTGCCAAGCAGCGTTCCTTCAACCAGCGATTGGGCTGATTGCTGAAATGACATTGTTTCACAGGCTGATCCATGAATGACTGAGGCCACAGTTTTGGACTCGAGTTTATTGGCCGCCCGAATCGCACTGCCAGCTGCAGCGCGCAGCCTGTCGGCGTTAAGGTCCTCAATCTTGCCTAGACCGAGCAGAACAACTCTTTGGGCATTGATCCCTGCGCAAACATGAAGTACGGTCGTAGCGGCAAATTTGGCGACGTCACGTTGATCGTGAATCAGATTACTGACCAATCCTCCCAGAGCCTCATCCAATTCTTTGGCAGGGCCTAACGGTAAAGTAACCCCCTCTGTCAAACTGATGATAAGGGTATCACATATGATATCGGCTACCGAACCGGCAAATACTTCAATTTTCATGTTATCACCTCTTGTATTTTATTAGACTATAGTATGCCATGTTTTTGACGCCGGAAACAAAAAAACCTGTTCTAAAAGAACAGGTTTTTAAATGTTTATCGGGGTTGCACCAACAGTTTAATCGCCGTACGTTCTTCACCATCAATAATAATGTCCGTAAAGGCAGGAATGCAAATCAGATCGACACCATGGGGGGCAACGAAACCTCTTGCAATGGCAACTGCTTTTACTGCCTGATTTAGAGCCCCGGCGCCAATGGCCTGCATTTCGGCAGCGCCGCGTTCCCTGAGCACCCCGGCTAAAGCTCCGGCAACAGAATTGGGGTTGGATTTTGCTGATACCTTCAAGACATCCATGCTTTGAGTACCCTCCCTAATTTAACATGTATAAATAATGCCGCTAGAAGTTCTATTGGTATCAGGTATTCGGTATTCTGCAAAAAATTCCTTTATTCTCCTGGGAAATGAAGCAAATTATTTAAATATTTCTGATAATAGCAAATATTTACCGATTACTTATTAAAAACAAGCACCCTGCCATCTTCCCGAATCCCAATCAAGCCGCTTCCAGTCTGCTGGGTCTTGATGTTTTCCAGCATATTTCCGATTAATTCTTCCTGCACCAATAAGTCTTCTTCCAACATGGCGTCATTTTCATCAGCAATCAATCTATCTTTCAGATTATCACGTAAAAGCACGATAAGTAAGGCGATTTCGCCTTTAGAAAGAGTAGCGACATCACGTAGGATGGTCAGCATGGCGACCTGTTCACATGAACTCAACTCAACATCCGAGGTTACAGGATTACTCCCTTCCAGGATGTGATAAGCAGCAATGCTGTTAAGAAGCAACGTTCTAAGTTTGTTAAATTCGGGGGCATCTGGGATGCTGGATAGCATGAAAGTAAGCTTGATGGTGCTGTTGTGAGCGTCAAAATTGATAGTACCAATCTCAGGGTAGCGAACTAGGATTGATATCAATAAATTGACACCGTGGGAAACGCGCTGGTCATCTTGCTGCAGTTTAGCCATTACTAATTCACCGTCCGTCAGATCAAAAATATTGAATACAGTAGAAAACTTAATTAAATATTCTCTAACCACCGCTAGATTCCTGCCTGTTGTCGAATGGTAGAAATTAAAAACGGCCTGGCATCAGGCCGTTTTACGGTTAGTCAAATTATTTTGCGTAATCTACAGCACGTGTTTCCCGAATCACAGTCACTTTGATTTGTCCCGGATATTCGAGTTCGGTCTCAATCCGTTTCACAATGTCGCGAACCAGACGAACCGAGGCTAAATCATCGATTTTATCGGGTTTGACCATAATGCGGACTTCCCGACCAGCTTGGATAGCGAAGGATTTTTCAACACCTTCGAAGGAATCAGCGATTTCTTCCAATCGTGTCAATCGCTTCAAATAACTCTCCAAGGTCTCACGGCGCGCACCAGGACGGGCAGCTGAAACTGCGTCTGCTGCTGCAACCAAGACTGCTTGGATGGTTTTAGGTTCTTCGTCGCCGTGGTGAGCAGCGATGGCATTGATTACCTCAGGTGACTCGCGGTATTTCTTCGCAATATCGGCTCCGATGGTGACATGTGGTCCTTCAACCTCATGATCGACTGCTTTGCCAAGATCGTGGAGCAAGCCGGCCCGTTTGGCCAGCATGATGTCCACACCGAGTTCGGCTGCCATAACGCCAGCAAGATGAGCTACTTCAATCGAATGCTTAAGAACATTTTGTCCGTAACTGGTACGATATTTCAAACGTCCTAGCAATTTAATCACTTCAGGATGCAGACCGTGCACTCCTGTTTCGAATGTAGCTTGTTCACCAGCTTCTTTGATTTTTTGCTCTACTTCTTTCTGAGCTTTCTCGACCATTTCTTCGATACGCGCCGGATGGATTCTGCCGTCGACAATGAGCTTTTCCAAGGCCAGACGGGCAACTTCACGCCGCACAGGATCAAATCCTGACAGAATTACAGCTTCAGGGGTATCGTCAATGATCAGGTCGATGCCGGTAAGGGTTTCAAGTGTACGGATATTGCGTCCCTCGCGTCCAATAATTCGACCTTTCATCTCGTCATTGGGCAAAGCAACCACCGATACGGTAGTTTCAGCAACATGATCTGCGGCGCAACGCTGGATGGCGAGCGAAATGATTTCTCGAGCATTTTTATCTGCTTCTTCTTTCGCTTGCTGCTGCAGATCCTTAATCATAATTGCCGTTTCATGCTTGATTTCTTCCTGGACATTGGCCAGAAGTAAATGACGTGCGTCATCTGAGGACAAGCCGGACAATCGCTCAAGTTCCGCCAATTGCTTGGAGTAGAGGTCGTTGATTCGCTCTTGACCTTTATCTAAGTCCGCCTCTTTACGGCTCAAGACTTCTTCTTTCTTCTCAAGTGAATCAATCTTGCGATCAAGGTTTTCCTCTTTTTGGACAAGGCGACGTTCTAACCGCTGCAATTCGGCACGACGTTCTTTAATTTCGCGGTCAACTTCATTTCTGAGTTTATGGATTTCCTCGCGGGCCTCAACCAGCGCCTCTTTTTTCTTCGACTCGCTGGCTTTTTGTGCATCTTCAAGGACTTTTTTTGCAGCATTTTCAGCCACTGACACTTTGGACTCGGCATTATTGCGGAGAATAAAATAGGTGACGCCGGCTCCTATTATGCTGAAAATAATTGCACTTAGGATAAGTTCTATAGCGATACATTTCACCTCCCTATTTAGTTTACATTTTGCTGAATAAGGGTAAAGCCGAGTATTAACTCGGCTTTAAAGCATTATCACCGATGCTCCCCTACGTTCTTCAGTCTGCTGCGATTACACGATTGGTCAATATAATTGTAAATGTTTTTGAAAGTAGTGTCAAGTTGACAAAAAACATTGTGGATATTTTTACATGGAATCGATAAACGACTGATCGAATTGTGCTAAAACCTTGGTGATAATGTCAGTCGTAAAACCTCTGGACACAAGAAAGCGCGCAATTTTCGCCGTGTCGGTTGGACTTGGGGTACGAAAACGGCGTTTTACAAGTTCCAAAGCCGTTTGACAGCCTTGGAGACGGTCGTATTCCCGAACAGTTTCTTGAATGACCTGACGGGGCAGGCGGCGCTGCTGAAGGCGCGCGACAATCGCATTGACACCGTATTTGCCGCTCGCAGCATACTTTTTGAATAGTCTTTGGCAAAGTGCCTCATCGTCAAGATAGCCACGGCGGCGAAGTTCAGTCATGACTTGCTCGACAATCTGCGGCTCCTGGCCCTTGGCGACAAGACGATTGGCTAATTCATCTTCGCTATAGGCCCGCCCGGCCAGTAACGTCACCGCTGCCGCTAGGCATTCCCGTTCACTCGGCGACGACATCATCGGACGCACTAGCAGTAGATCTGATCGCCCCGGCCAGTGCGGAGTTACGGATCAAGGTTTCAATTTCCTCGGCGATCTTCGGATTGGCTTTGAAGAATTCCTTGACATTATCCCGCCCTTGGCCCAGGCGATGATCACCATAGGAATACCAGGCACCGCTCTTGGCGATGATTTCGAGTTCAGTGCCGATATCGACAATGCAGCCTTCGCGGGAGATGCCTTCGCCGTACATAATGTCGAATTCCGCTTGCCTGAAGGGGGGCGCCACTTTATTTTTGACGACTTTCACCCTGGTGCGGGTGCCGATCACATCATTGCCATTTTTTAGACTTTCGGATTTGCGGACTTCGAGACGGACCGAAGCATAAAATTTGAGGGCGCGTCCACCAGTAGTCACTTCAGGATTGCCGAACATTACGCCGACCTTTTCCCGGATTTGATTGATAAAAATAGTGCTGGTGTGTGATTTACTGATAATGCCGGTCAGCTTTCGTAGTGCCTGGGACATAAGACGGGCATGCAGGCCGACATGCGAGTCGCCCATCTCGCCCTCGATTTCCGCTTTTGGAACCAGGGCGGCTACCGAGTCGATGACAATCACGTCAATAGCGCCGCTTCGAACCAGCGCATCGGCGATTTCCAGCGCCTGCTCACCGTTGTCCGGCTGAGAAATCAGCAGGTTATCGATATCAACGCCCACTTTTTTTGCGTACAGGGGATCTAAGGCATGTTCTGCGTCGATAAACGCAGCAATCCCTCCTGCTTTTTGGGCCTGGGCAATAATGTGGAGGGCTACCGTGGTTTTACCTGAAGACTCGGGTCCATATATTTCGACAACTCTTCCCCGGGGAACCCCGCCAACGCCAAGGGCTATATCCAAAGTTAACGCACCTGTGGGGATGACTTCGATGTTTAGTTTGGCTGCCGCTTCCCCCATTTTCATAATGGAGCCTTTGCCAAAGTCTTTCTCAATCTGGCGCATTGCATTTTCCAGAGCTTTTATTTTATCCATACTTGTCCTCCCTAGCTATTCTAGTATTATTTTACCAAACGCTTGTTCGGTATGTCAACAATTAAATATTCAGAAAAATGTTAGTTGCTGGAAAAAATAACAGGAGGGCGTCGCCCTCCTGTTATTTTAGCTGTTTAGCTGCGGCCTTTGGCCGGCTCTACGTTGATTTTATAGCCCTTGAGGGAATTTTTATGCATGGATGCCTGCACTCTTTCTGCCACATCTTCGGGAACTTCCACAAAGGTGAATTTCTCGAAGATATTGATGGCCCCGATCTGATTGCCGGTGATGCCTGACTCTTCGGCGAAAGTGCGAACGATATCCTCCGGACGAATTTTTTGGGCTTTGCCGATATTGACAAATAACCGCACCATGCCTTTTTCGCCACCGGTGTTTGTGAATCCGGTCTTTTCCTCCGGCTTGTCCTTATACCCCTCTTGAAAGAGTTTTAGGGCAGCGGCAGCGATATCTAGTGGGTCGTAGTCGGTAGCCAGGTCGGCCACAATGGTATGATAGTCGGTAAAGTTGCCCTGGTCAATGGTGTGGGCCAGGCGGGTTTTTAAGACTTCGCGCTGCCGTTCGAGAATGTCGGCTGACGAAGGCAGCTGATTGCGGATAATCCGGCATTTGATCTGCTTTTCTATCAATTTGAGCTGGCGGAATTCGCGCGGCTCGATAAAGGTGATGGCGATCCCCTTGCGTCCGGCCCGCCCAGTGCGGCCGATCCGGTGTACATACGATTCAGGGTCTTGGGGAATATCGTAGTTGATAACATGGGTGACACTCTCGATATCCAGGCCGCGGGCCGCTACGTCGGTAGCCACCAGTATTTCAAGCTGTCCTTCACGGAATTTTTTCATCACTCTGTCGCGTTGAGATTGGCTTAAGTCGCCGTGCAGTCCTTCGGCGGCAAACCCTCTGGGCTGCAGTGAGGCAACCAGGTCGTCTACCCCTCTTTTTGTGCGGCAGAAAATGATGGCTTTATCATTGGTTTCCGCGTCCAGCACCCGGCAAAGACCATCGAGCTTGTCTCTGGTTTCATAGTAATATTGGTCGGTGAGCGGGACAGTGACCTGTTCTTTGCTGATCGTTACTTCAACCGGGGATTTCATGTAGCGGTTGGCCAGACTGCGGATCTGCATCGGCATAGTAGCGGAAAACAGCATGGTCTGACGCTCGTTGGGGACGTTTTGGAGGATGGTTTCGATGTCGTCGATGAAGCCCATGTCCAGCATTTCGTCAGCTTCATCCAGAACCAGGGTTTTCACATTGTTGAGGCGAATGGTTCCACGGCGGATATGATCAAGTAGACGCCCTGGAGTACCGATCGCCACTTGAACGCCAAAATGCAGCGCCCGGATCTGACGGTCGATTGACTGGCCGCCATAGACTGGTAATGTTTTTATCCGCTTGAATTTGCCGATTTTAGCCAGTTCTTCAGAGACCTGAATTGCCAGCTCGCGGGTCGGTGTCAGCACCAGTGCCTGGATGTGGCGGGCTTCGGTGATGTTTTCCATGATGGGAATGCCGAAAGCGGCGGTTTTCCCCGTACCGGTCTGGGCCTGTCCGATGACGTCATGGCCTTCCATTACGATGGGGATGGTTTGGGCTTGAATCGGTGATGGTTCTTCAAAGCCCATTTCGGCGATAGCCGATAGAATTTTTTTACTCAGTTGGAGTTCCCCGAAAAAGCCGGGAACAGTGTTGGTTTTCAATGAATTTCCTCCCTATAATACAGATACATATTGACGAAGATGGTTTATTGCGGCGCTGGCTGTCCGCTGTTTGATGCTGCCGCGCTGCCCGGTGAAATGATGGACATGATACTCTACACCGTTCTTGCCGGCGACAGCGATGTGAACCAGACCGACCGGTTTATCAGCGGTGGCTCCGCCAGGTCCGGCAATTCCGGTAATTGCTACACCAATGTCACTGCCCAAACGGCTCCGTATGCCCTCGGCCATGGCGACTGCCGTTTCCATGCTGACAGCGCCATGCTTTTCAATGATGGCTGCAGATACGCCGACAGCGGTCGTTTTGGCTTCGTTACTGTAGCAAATGACTGAACCAACAAGATATGAGGAGCTGCCGGGAATATCGGTGATCCGATGGGATACCAGGCCACCGGTGCACGATTCGGCAAACGCTACAGTTAGATTTTTAGCAGTCAGCTGTTGACCGACAACCAGTTCCAAAGTCTCATCATCAACACCGAAAACGAATTTTCCGATTCGTTCGCGAATCTTGTCTTCCAATCCGGCGAGGAGGGTGCGGGCAGCTTCTTTGGATGAGGCCTTAGCTGTCAATCGGACGTGGATTTCACCGCTCCGGGCCAAAAGGGCGATGGTGGGATTGCCTTGATTTTTAATAAAGTCTTTGATTTCTTCTTCCAGAGACGATTCCCCAAGCCCATATGTACGAAGCACACGCGAGAAAATAATTCCTTGGGTGCCAAAACGCTTTTGAAAGTAAGGGGCAACAGACAGTTCAAACATGCCTTCCATCTCGGCCGGCGGTCCCGGCAGGTGGATTACCGTGTTCTTCTCGGTTTCGACAATGACTCCCGGGGCAGTACCTCGATCGTTGTCAAGCACAATCGCGTCTTCAGGAATCATAGCCTGACGCCGATTGTTATCAGTCATGGGGAGCTTGCGAGCGGCAAAATAGCTCTCGATATGTTTCAGACTAGGCTGATGCAAATACAGGGAGCGGCCGAGAAGTTCGGCAGTTACATGTTTGGTAATATCCCCCTGCGTCGGACCAAGGCCGCCGGTGGTAATGATAATATCGGCCCGAGCCAGCCCTGTGGCCAAAACTTGCGCCATCCGGTCACGATTGTCGCCCACGGTTGACTGAAATAAGACGTCAAAGCCAAGTTCGTTAAGTCTTCTAGCCAGATACGCGGCATTGGTATTGATGATTTGGCCGAGTAATATCTCGGTCCCGGTGCTTATAATTTCAACAATCATCCGTACTCCCCCTAAAAAACCACTGTTGATTATAATACAAACTTCGCTGACCAAGCCAGCGAAGTCAAGATACATCTCTAGCTTTTCTCAACTGAAACAAAAGCAGCAAACGATTTGCCAGTTACAATTTTTCCGTTAACAAGTCATAGGTAAAACCTTGAACAACCTTGACTTTCAGTATATCGCCACTTTCAGCGTCGGCTGCATTTTCAACAAAGACGCGTCCATCGACATCAGGCGCCTCGCGGTAAGACCGGCCATAGGCGATTTCTTCTTGCTCGCCGTCACTACGGCCTTCAATCAATACCTCCAGCTTACTCCCTTCGACCGCAATATTGCGGTCTTCGGAAATCCGGGCCTGCAAAGCCATGAGAGCATGAAAACGTTCTTGTTTGATTTCTTCAGGCACTTGATTGGGGAGTGCCGCAGCAATCGTATCGTCTTCTTGCGAATAAGTAAAGACGCCGACATGGTCAAATTTTTGAGCACTGAGAAAGTCTTGCAAGGCGGCGAAATGCTCCTCAGTTTCCCCTGGAAAACCAACGATGAATGATGTACGAATGGCAACATCGGGGATGGCATTCCGAATTTTTGTCAGCAGCCTTTCAATATCGGCACGACTGTCATGGCGGTGCATTGCCTGCAATATTGTATCATGAGCATGCTGTAGTGGCAAGTCCACATAGTTGCAAATCTTGGGTTCACTGGCCATCAACTGAATGAGTTCATCGGTAAAATAGTTTGGATAACAATATAAGAGCCTGATCCAGACAACACCGTCAATGGTCACCAATTGTTGCAATAGCTCAGTCAGGCGTGGGCTGCCGTAAAGATCTTTACCATAGCTGGTGGTGTCTTGCGCAATGAGATTGATTTCTTTTGTTCCCTGGCTGACCAGTAATTTGACTTCATTAACAACCGATTCAATAGGTCGGCTGCGAAATTGCCCGCGGACCAGGGGTATTACGCAGTAGGAACAGCAGTTGTTGCAGCCATCGGCAATTTTGACATAGCAGCTATGTCGCGGGGTTGTCGTGATTCGGGGCATTGTTTCATCATAGATAGTGTCTGTGGCACCGATAAAAAGCGCTCTCTCACCAGCAGTCACCGTCTCAATGGCCTCGATAATGCGGTGCCATGCGCCGGTGCCGATGACGGCGTCGATTTCCGGCAGCTCATCCAGTAATTGCTGCTGATAGCGCTGCGACAAACAGCCGGCGACAATAACGCCCCGACAGTTGCCGCTTTTTTTGTATTCCGCCATCTGCAAGATGGTTGAGATAGACTCGTCTTTCGCTGAATCAATAAAACTGCAGGTATTTACGATTAGGATATCGGCCACTGCGGGGTCGTCGGTTATGGTAATATCCGCCGCCGCCAGCATGCCGAGCATGATCTCGGTATCTACCAAATTTTTGGCGCATCCGAGACTGATGATTCCGGCTTTCAATATGAGACCTTCCTTCCTGCCTTTAGCGTGGGCCAAGGCGCACGGTTTGCACCCACTTGTCAAGCAGTTTGGCTTTTTGTTCGGTCGTCAGCTCCTCATCAAATTCAAAAAGATTGATGTTTTTAGCGTTCGACTCTTTATAGCTTTTCGTTTCCGGGTTGGTTGGCACAAAATAAAAGCGGTTATTCTGAAGCGCTGCCTGAGCCGGGTCTTGCAGCAACCAGTCGATGAAACGCTGGGCTTCGACAGCGTGAGGCGCTCCGGCGGCTAGACCAATGCCGGTAAGAAGATAGGCGGTCCCATCCTCAGGGTAGATCACCTGTATCGGGAAACCGTCTTTGACATAGCGCAAGGTCTCACTTTGTACTGCTATGGCGATATCCGCTTCCCCCATCCCCACCATGCGGGGCGGAGTTACAAGGAATTTGGAGTATTGTACCATCTTGGGATGGATTTTGGCAAGATAGGCTAATGTCTGATTTTCACCATTTACTGCTGCCAGCGAATAAAGCAGGTTGGCTGAAGCATCGGCAGCCAAGAAATCGGTGATAACCAATCGATTAGTATTTTTGGAAAGATCAGCCCAATTAGCAGGTGGCCGGGACTGTTCTTTAAGGAAATCTTTGTTAACGGCAAAGACGATAGGATCATACCAGGTCCCAACCCAATAACTGTCATCATCTGAGAAGCGATCAGGAACAAGGTCTACTGTTTCCGAAGTGAAGGCTTCCAGTAACTTCTCTTTTTTCGCAGCCTGAAGAGTCGCCTGATTGGCTAAAATCAAGTCGGCGGCCCGGGGCGAATTTGACTCAGCACGGGTTTTTATGACTAACTCTGCAGGGGTAACCGGTATCAGCGTCACCCGGATGCCAGTCGATTTTTCATATTCCTGAGCCAGAACTGTCACTTGCTCCAGTGGCAGCGTAGTATAAACGATGATCATTTTTTGCGTTTCGGGATTTTCTTTTCCGGCATAGCCGGCCAAAAAGGTTGTCCCTGTAATGATAAGAACAAGAATAAAGAAAGAGAGCAACAGCAGCGGAAGATAACGCCGCATAAATACCTCCCTAGGACAGAGCCGTCCACGCTGTTTTACAACCAATCGAGGTTGTGCGGGGTTATGGTTAACCCTTACTACTATACTGCTTATTTATTCGCCATGCAACATAAAAATCCTACTAATTCGGTAAAACCTAGATTGGCCTTACACCACAGAGATAGGAAAGGATTCTGTGGCTACAAGTTGATTTTCTGTATTCAGCAAACTCATTCGCAGCTGATATACACCTTCAGTGGTTAAATCAATATTTTCCATCAACAGGGTATTGACTTGGCGGTAGGTGCTGTCTTCCAGGCTAAAGGGGCCGTTATCACCTGCTGCCACCACTCTGCCGTCAGGTGCAACAATTTCGGTCTTTTCTCTATACCCAGTTTGGCCGGCATCGTCGACGCCCCGCCAAATAGTCAAAATTGTGAATGGTTGGGAATATCCCATAGTATACTGGCTAAATTCATTGTGGATGGTGTGACGGCCTTCAGCGTCAGTGGTGACTCCCTCACAAAGAAGAGCTGCCTGTAATTGCGGTATTGTATTTTCCATCATGATCCCCCAGCCTTCCTGTCATATGTTCCAAGTAAAGTTATTCCCAAGAAAGATGAATTTATGTATAATGGGAAGAGCTAGGATCAGGAAAGGTGGCGGCAGTAGTGGAAAAGAGACCCTTTTGGTGGAACCTGTTTCCTCCAGACCTCTCGGGCGGATTAATCATCATTATTCTGTTCCTGGCACTGATTGCGATCGGTAATATTCTTAATACCTATAATGCGCTGAAAGCCACAGAAGACTCACAGGCGCTATGGTCGGCCGCGGCGACAGCTTGCTATATTCTGCCGACATATGGTCTGTTTCGCCTGAAACGCTGGGCCAGGTGGTTTGAGATTGTCTTTTCCCTCATTCTTGTAGTCTTGGGTCTGGTGGTCCTGGTTTTTTCCAGTTTTATCGTCGGGCTTTTTATTATTGTTATCCACGGTCTGATTGCCCGTTATCTTCTATCTGCCAAAGGCCGGCGCGCTTTCTATCCTCCACCGGTAACAGATTAAGAACGAGACTTGCGCTTCGTAGACTTGGGGGAACCCAAGTCTTTTTTTGTTTGTCGTTTATTTCGTCCCGGGGAAATCACTCTTGTCTTGGGGTGTTGACCCGGAGTTGTCTTTTGCTTCAGCGGCCGGACGAGACATTTTGGGCCGGTGCCAATCAAATCCTGCCGGCCAGCTTTAACCAGCGCCTCCACAACGAAGGGGAAGTTTTTGGGGTCCCGATACTGCAGCAGGGCTCGCTGCAGCTTTTTCTCATGGGGATCTTTCGCAACATATACAGCTTCTCCGGTTAAAGGATGGATTCCCGAATAGTACATACAGGTAGATAGACTTCCTGGGGTTGGAATGAAGTCTTGAACCTGTTCTGGACGATAGTTCATTTCCCGGAGGAATTCGGCCAGTTCGACGGCTTCCTTCAGACCGGCACCGGGGTGGCTGGACATGAAATAAGGGACAAGATACTGCTCCTTGTTTAAAGACTCGTTCATCTGTCGGAAGGCAGAAGCAAAGCGGAGATAAACGTCCTTCCCCGCCTTGCCCATTAAACGGGTAACTTTTGGTGATACATGTTCGGGGGCGACTTTAAGCTGGCCGCTGACATGGTGTTGGCACAATTCCCGCAGAAAATCCGGGTCGGCGGCGGCCAGAAGATAATCATAGCGAAGACCTGAGCGGATGAATACTTTTTTCACTCCCGGCAATTGTCTGAGGGCACGCAATAGACCAAGATAGTCGCTGTGATCGGTGGTCAGGTTGGGACATGGTTTGGGGTAAAGGCATTGCTTACCCTTGCAGGCGCCTCGCTCAGACTGCTGCTGGCAGGCCGGCAAACGGAAATTGGCAGTAGGACCGCCGACGTCGTGGATATAGCCTTTGAAATCCGGTAAGCGGATCAATTGTTCAGCCTCATTAAGGATGGATTGCTGACTGCGGGGCTGAATAATCCGGCCCTGATGAGAAACAATGGCGCAGAATGAGCAGGCGCCATAGCAGCCGCGGTGGCTTACCAGACTGAATTTTACCTCCTGAATGGCCGGGACTCCTCCTGCTGCCTCATAACTGGGATGGTAGGTGCGCTGGTAAGGCAGATCGTAGATTTCATCCATTTCCGCAACAGAAAGGGGCTGCGCCGGAGGATTTTGCACCATGTACATCTCACCATGATGCTGAACAACCGTTTTTCCCCGAATCGGATCCTGTTCAAGGTATTGCAGTTTAAAAGCTTCGGCAAAGACGCGCTTATCAGCAGTCACCTCGTCAAAACTAGGCAAGATCAAATGATTCCAAAGATGTTCAAGCGAAGTAGCCGGATAACAGGTTCCCTGAACGCCGCGGATATCGGCAACCTTGATTCCTGCCGCCAACTGGTCGGCGATCTCCTTAATCTGTCTCTCCCCCATCCCATAGACTAGGAGGTCGGCCCGACTGTCGATCAGAATCGAGCGGCGGACGCTGTCCGACCAAAAGTCATAATGGGCGAAACGTCTGAGACTGGCTTCGATTCCACCGATAATCAGCGGAACATCTTTCCATACTTCGCGAACCCGGTTAGCGTAAACGATGGTAGCCCTTTCCGGTCGACGGCCAGACTGACCTCCGGGGGAATAATTGTCGGTGCTGCGGAATTTTTTGGCGGCGGTGAATTTATTCAGCATGGAATCGAGGTTGCCTGCCGATATCAACACCGCCATCTTCGGCTTGCCGAGCTTTTTGAAATCGGTGGTAGTGCGCCAGTCGGGCTGCGAAATAATGCCGACCCGCCAACCCCACTTTTCTAACAACCGACAGATGATCGCCGGCCCGAAGCTGGGATGGTCAACATAGGCGTCGCCGCTAATGAAGAGAAAGTCAAGCTGGTCCCAACCCCGTTCTGTCATATCCTTTTTGCTTATCGGTAAAAATTCTTGTGTCATGTCCTGCTCCTCTTAGCCAGCTTCGGTTTAAAAAGCAAAGCTGCTGGAAAAAGTTCCGGGGGGACTTTTCAGCAGCCGCTACCACTTTATGGTTTTTGAATATTAGTCGTTGTGGCGGAAAAGGTTTTCTCGATAACTTCCCCGTCTCCCCCCTGTTTCCCCTGTGGCTGACCGTTGAGGGTCAGACTGACGTTGCCGGCATTGCCCAGCTTGATGGTAATATTTCGGTCGGCGTTCCAGGTGAAGGATTCTCCGGTCTTGGGAATACCCTCATACACATTTTTACCATCAGCACTCACTAGCGCCCAGGAAGGCCCGGAAAAACTAGCGACAATTACCACCGGTTTCGCAGCCGGGGCGGCCGGTGTAGCGGGAGTCGTCGGCGTTTGTACGGCGAGTGGCGGCGGTTGCACCGGCGGGGCCTGTGTTTGGGGCGCCGGTTTAGGCGGCGGCGAAGACGGCTCAGGGGCATTTAAGTAAGACAGCCCCAGCCAACCGCCACCGACAAGAACGCCAATCACAACCAGCCCGACCATCCATTTACCGGCTGATCCTCCGCCACTGGATTGGGCCTTGCGCTCGTTTTTGACAGGCTCGGCTGGTATTTCGGTTGGCGGAATCTGGCTCTGGCGGTAAAGATTAACCATTTCCTGTCCGTTCAGACCCAAGAAATTGGCGTAGTTACGGATAAAGCCTTTTAGATAAACTTCTCCTGGCAACACACTGTACTTGCCGTCTTCAATGGCCTGAATATATATAGCGCCGATGCTTGTTGCCTTTTCCACGTCTTTGACCGAGATGCCTTCCTTTTCCCGGGCGGCGCGCAGAATGTCACCTAGCGTTTGCAAAACATCTACCTCCTTTAAGTTAAGTAATCTATGATTTGACAGGACGCTTGGTCCAGGTTTTCGGCGTCGACGATATAGTCAAATGTGGCAGGATCGGCTTTTTCATAGCCATAAAGAATATCATAATAATCAACAAGCAGGATTCGCACGACATCACGTACCTGACCGGCAGCAAAAGCGGTCAGAAGTTTTTCCGTCTTGGCGATACCCAGGCGGTTTTTCAGTGAACTGAGACTGGCGGCGATCTCGTCGCGGTTGGTAGCAAAGATGTCGAGATATTCCTCCATCAGTCGCGAAACGCGGGTTTCGACAGTAGCGTGGGCGAGGATTTTTCTGCCGTGTTGCATGGCCTGGTAGAGGACATTTGGCAGATAGACATTGCCGATGCGTTTGCTTTCACATTCCACAAGTATGAAGGGTTGATTTTGCAGTCGCTGCAATTCAGCCAGCAAGGCGGCGTCAAAATTTTGGGCGGTAGCTGAACGTCCCAGGCCGACTTGTCCAAAAGCAGAGCCGCGATGGTTTGCGAGTTTTTCCAGGTCTATCACCGGCAGACCGCGCTCGGACAACATTGTCAATAGTGTGGTTTTCCCCACACCGGTTGAGCCGCACAGCACGACAATCGGTGGCAGAGTCGCAAAATTCTCTAATGAGTCCAATATGTAGCGGCGATAATTTTTGTAGCCGCCAAGAAGCTGTCGAGCCGGAATGCCCATCAGTTCCAGTACGCTTACCACTGCTTTTGAGCGCATACCGCCACGCCAGCAATAAACGATGACTGTGCGTCCAGTCTTATATTGTTGGCGGATTTGACTGACGATTTCTGGCAGTTTGCCGGAGACCAAGGTCAACCCAAGTTTTTTCGCCTCATCTGGACCTTCGATTTTATAGATGGTGCCAACTTGGCTGCGTTCCAGATCATCAAACAGCGGAACATTGATCGCACCAGGAATCCGGCCGTTTTCATATTCGGCCGGGGAACGCATGTCAATATAGATCGGATTATCGAGTTTTAGAGCGTCTTCGAGTGAAATGATAGCATGCAAAAATTCTCACCAACAGTCTTCGAAACTTATACTATTATTTTGCGCTGTCGCAGGCATTATGCGCAAGAGCTGATTTTTAGTTCTGACTGAAATAGCGGGAGTAAACCTGATCTGAGGTCATCAGAATATCTCTGGCTTTACTGCCGATATTCGGTCCAATAATCTTCATCTCTTCCATTGTATCAATTAGTCGAGCGGCGCGGGTATAGCCAACGCGAAATTTTCGCTGCAGCATGGAAACAGATGCTTGTCCCGTTTCCAGTACCATCCGGACCGCTTCTTCCAACAATTCATCTTCGAATGTTTCCCTGGCATTTTTTTCACCGAATTCTTCATACGCAGTGACGCCTTCGGTATATTCGGGCTCTGACTGACCTTTTAAATAAGCGACCAATTCTTCGACTTCGCTGTCGGAGATAAAAGCTCCTTGTAGGCGTAAGGGTTTAGAAGAACCTACGGGATAATAGAGCATATCCCCTTTGCCGAGAAGCTTTTCAGCACCGGCCATGTCGAGAATGGTGCGGGAATCAACCTGTGACGAGACGGCAAAAGAAATGCGGGAAGGAATATTTGCTTTGATGGTGCCAGTGATCACATCCACCGACGGACGCTGAGTGGCCAGAACCAGGTGAAGCCCGGCAGCCCGGGCCATCTGCGCGAGACGGCATATGGCGTCTTCTACGTCTACCGGCGCGACCATCATCAGATCGGCAAGTTCATCAATAATAATAACAATCAGCGGCAGGCGGTCGTCTTCGATCATGTCGTTATAACGGCTAAAGTCACGAACACCGGCTGCGGCAAATAAGGCGTAGCGGCGCTCCATTTCCTGAACGGCCCAACGCAGGGCGGCTGAAGCTTTTTTGGCGTCGGTAATAACCGGGGTCAAAAGATGCGGAATCCCATTATAGTTGGATAGCTCCACTACTTTCGGATCAATCAGCAGAAATTTGACTTCATCCGGCCGGGCTTTGAACAGGATGCTGACAATCAGGGTGTTTATGCATACGCTTTTCCCAGAACCGGTGGCGCCGGCAACCAATAAATGCGGCATTTTAGCCAGGTCGGCCATGATCGGCAGACCGGTGATATCTTTACCCAGAGCTGCAGTAAGACGGGAATTGGCGCGTTGATACTCTTGGCTTTCCAGGACTTCGCGCAGCGGCACGCTGAACACTTCCTTGTTGGGGACCTCGATGCCAACCGCTGCCTTGCCAGGGATAGGAGCTTCGATACGGACGCCCGGGGCGGCGAGTTTCAAAGCGATATCATCCGCCAGACTGACGATCCGGCTGATTTTAACCCCTGGAGCGGGTTCCAATTCGTAGCGAGTGACAGACGGCCCCTGGGAGGCGTTGACTACTTTTGCTCCCACGCCGAAGTTGTCGAGGGTTGCTTCCAGCAAGCGGGCGTTGTCAGATAGCTCCTTGGTGGTTTTTAGTAGACGCGGCTTGGTTGCCTTTTTTAACGAATTAATGGAAGGCAATTTGTATTGAGCCAATGCGGCTGGAACAGGCGGTAACGGCGTCAGATCGGCCGGAGGTAGGTCTTGTTTGGCTCCGGCTTTTGGCGGAGCAGGCGGTCGCGGGACCGCTTTGACGGGCGGATATTCCCTTGGCAGATCACGATCCTGATTATAAAAGCTCGGACCATCTTCGGCTGAGGATGAAGCTCCAACCGTATTTTCCCAGGTGCAGGCTACCGCTTGACGGGCGTTGATCAGACTTTCGGATGCTTTGTCTTTGGCGAATACTAATGTCTTTGCCAAAGACCATGTGGTAGAAAGAACAACCGAGCAAAGGGATAACCCACTTAGGACAATAATACTGCCAGAGATACCAAAGAGCTTTCGCAAGGAAAATAGGATCATTCCCCCGACGAGCCCGCCACCTGGTACCAGGCTTTCAGGCAGTATTTCCTGATTGAGCGGTATTTTAAAATGATGATAGATGGCAAGCAATAAAATATAGGTCAGGAAAAGCCCCCAAAATTTGATAGAATAGTCAATCGCCCGACGTGTCCACACATAACGCGAAGCAATGGCTAATAGCAGGAGCGGCAGAACCGACGCGCCGATTCCGAAAGCATAACGGAGAAACTTGGCGATAAAGAGCCCAGCCGGGCCCGTGTTCAAGCCGACTAGGCTGGCCAATGTAAAGATAGCGGCAATGCCTAAGACAATGCCGGACAATTCGTATTTCAACTCAGCGGAGAGCTCAGAAAACAGCCGTAGCAAAACACAACACCTCAGTGTATAATTTTCTACAAACTGCCTTGAAATCCTTTATTTAGGCCAAAAAGACTTATCCTTCCCGCCTCTATTTTAACGGATTTTCAATGTCTTATGTTTTCGATGCGCTGAATGAACGAATCGCCGATTATCTTTATATGGTGCGGAGATAATCAAGCACTCTCTAAAGCGAGAGTGCTTGATCTTGCACAGGGGCGGGTTGATAGCGAAGAACAGTCCCCGGTTGAATCTCCGGGCGCAGGAAGTCCTCTGGTGCAGAGGACAAGATACGGACAACCCGGCGCTCATTGTCGGAGATTCTCTCTACCATCATTTTGGTTCCGGCATAGTCAATGTCTTCAAATGGACTGGGGCTGTATTCTGAAGAGAATACCAATTCGAGTGGCATCACCGTCCACAAAATCATTGTGTCAACCCCTTGTTTGCTTTGCAGGCTTTTATCAATTCCTGGAGTTTAGCGAGAGCCTGAGAAACGCCCCCCACATTGTCGATTAACCCGAGTTTAACTGCATCCCTGCCGACGACTGACGTTCCGATATCACGGGAAAGTTCGCCAGTCTTATATAGCAACTCCTTCCACTTGTCTTCTTGCATTTTAGAGTGTTCTACAACAAATTTATTAACTCTATCCTGCATTTTTTCCAGATAATCAAAAGAACTTTGGGCCCCGATAACCAGTCCTGTCAACCGAATTGGGTGTATGGTCATGCTGGCGCTTTCGACAATAAACGAATAGGTGGCTGATACAGCGACCGGTACGCCAATACTGTGGCCGCCGCCCAAAACGATCGACACCGACGGTTTGGACATACTGGAAACCATCTCGGCGATGGCCAAGCCGGCCTCCACATCACCGCCAACCGTATTCAGCAACAGTAGCAGCCCTTCAATCTCCTGACTTTGCTCGATAGCCACCAGCTGGGGCATAATATGTTCATATTTTGTTGTCTTGTTTTGAGGTGGCAGGGTCATATGGCCTTCGATTTGACCGATGATGGTCATTACGTGGACATTGCTTTTGGCTGTGGGGATCTCAGTGCTTCCCATTTCTTCGATATTCTCGGTTGTTGTATTCTTTTTCTTTGACGAACGGCTTTTAGCTGGCTCGGGAGGCATCTGGGGATGGGGATGTTCTGTGCCGGGCGGTTCAACTGGTGAGGCATCTGAAATGGTCATTGTATTCCCTCCGTTGATTACTTCCTCCATAGTATTGTCCGAGGACACGGTTTCATACCATTTTGATGCAATCACTATAAACACCGTATAAAAAAAGCAACCTCGATTGAGGTTGCTTTTTCGATATTGATTGTAATCAGACTTCCATGATGATCGGCAGAATCATCGGCCGGCGGCGGGTTCGCTCATAAAGATATTTGCCCAGCGCGTCGCGTACATTCGATTTGATGGTAGACCACTCGGTAACACCATTTGCTTCGCATTTTTCCAAAGCCAGTTTCACCTTGTCTTTTGCGTCATCCATCAGCTTTTCGGATTCGCGTACATAGACAAATCCTCGGGATACGATATCTGGTCCGGCTACCACACAAGCGCGTTGTTTGTCCATTGTGATAACAACGATCAAGATCCCGTCCTGAGATAACTGCCGCCGGTCGCGAAGGACAATATTGCCTACGTCACCCACTCCGAGTCCGTCAACCAAGACGTTGCCGGATGTGACTTTCGACAGGATTGTTCCTTTGTCGGCGGTAAATTCCAGTACCTGGCCATTCTCGGCGACAAAGATATTTTCCCGTACCATTCCCATTTCCTGGGCAAGTTTGGCGTGTTTCACCAAATGACGGTATTCACCGTGCACCGGGATGAAAAATTTGGGACGGATCAGATTGTGAAGCAGTTTAAGTTCTTCCTGGCTGGGATGGCCTGATACATGGATTCCTGAACCTGCTTCATAAATAACGTCCGCGCCTTGGCGCAGCAGGAAGTCGATGGTCCGGGAAACCATTTTTTCATTCCCGGGGATCGGGGTCGCAGAGATAATGATGGTGTCGCCTGGCATGATATCAACTTTCCGGTGATCGGACATCGCCATCCGGGTCAAGGCCGACATCGGTTCTCCCTGACTGCCGGTGGTCATGATCACAATCCGGGAAGATGGATAATTGTTGATTTCGTCGATGTCAATCAAAACACCCTCTGGGAAGGTGAGATAACCCAGTTCTAAGGCGATGCTGACGACATTGACCATGCTACGCCCGAGTACGGCGACCTTCCGGTCGTATTTACAGGCTGTATCGACAGCTTGCTGGATGCGATGAACATTAGAAGAAAAGGTGGCGATGATGATTCGATCCCTTGCATTGCGGAAGGTTTCATCAAATGTATTACCGACAACCTTTTCACTGGGAGTGTAGCCAGCGCGTTCCGCGTTGGTACTGTCAGCCAAAAGAACCAGTACTCCTTGATCACCCAGTTCAGCGAAACGATGAAAATCGGTGACTTTTCCGTCGACCGGCGTTTGGTCAAATTTGAAATCGCCAGTGTGAACAATGGTTCCGAGCGGGGTTTTAATCGACAGAGCAACGGCGTCGGCAATGCTATGGCTGACCCGAATGAAGCCGACCTGGAAGGGACCGATATTAACCTGGTCGCCCGCATTCACAGGAAACTTGGCGTTGGCTGTAACATGATTTTCTTTCAGCCTGCCCTCAAGAATGCCTAGCGTCAAACGAGTGCCATAAATAGGCACATTTAACTGCTTCAGGACATAAGGTAGGGCACCGATGTGATCCTCGTGGCCGTGAGTCAAGACAATGGCTCGTACCAGATCTTTGTTGTCCAACAAATAGGATATATCCGGGATGACTAAGTCAATGCCCAGCATATCATCGTCGGGGAACATCAGGCCGCAGTCAACCACGATGATATCGTCACCATAACGAATAACCGTCATGTTTTTACCGATTTCACCAAGGCCTCCCAGAGGAATGATTTGAAGTTTTAGTGGATTTGCCAAAAAAATATACACCTCCGACCGGTATTAACCGGTATTAAAATTGGAATTAGCCGCTCGTCACAAAAAAAATTGAAAATCCGCCGCTCCGTCCATTCGTTACCATTATAGCTTACTTCTCTGTCTGGAACAAGTGGCATGCAAGGCTATTATTTGCGAATGATAGGGTAATATGTAAAAAGACCCACCCTAAAAAGGATGGGTCTTGATTTAATTGGTTATAAAACAGCCAGATTCTGCATGACTTGACGAATTTGATCGGTTTCACCTGGCGTGGAAGAAATGAGTGGCGGCCGGAGAGGACCGGCGTTGAGACCGAGCAGACTAACCGCAGTTTTGATCGGGATAGGATTGGTGGTAACAAAAATGACTTTGAAAAATGGCAATAACTCCAAGTGAAGTTCTTTGGCTCGAAGGCTGTCGCCATGGACAAATGCGGTTACCATTTCTTGCATTTTGGTTCCGACGGCGTGGGCCGCCACGCTGATGACCCCTACCCCTCCCACGGCCAGTATCGGTAAAGTGAGACTGTCATCACCGCTGTAAACCAGGAAGTCTTTCGGGGTGGTCCGGATGATTTCCGATACCTGATCCAGACTGCCGCTGGCTTCTTTGACGGCGACGATATTCGGGATCTCTGCCAGCCTGGCGATGGTTGGTGGTAGAATGTTAGAACCGGTGCGGCCCGGAACATTGTAGACGATTATCGGCAGGGTCGTGGACTCGGCAATCATTTTAAAATGTTGATAAAAGCCTTCCTGGGGAGGCTTATTATAATAAGGTCCCACCAGCATTGCTCCGTGTACACCCAGCTTTTCCGCTTCCTTGGTGAAAGCGATAGACGCAAAGGTGTCGTTAGAACCGGTGCCGGCAATGACAGAGGCCTTATCTCCTACTGCCTCCAGAACGGTACTGAACAATTTCAGTTTTTCATCATGGGTAAGAGTTGCCGATTCACCGGTGCTGCCAGCAACGACCAATCCGTCAGAGCCATGAGCAACAAGATACTTCGCCAGTTTGGCCGCTTCCTGGTAATTGACGCTGAAATCCTCGTTGAAGGGTGTAATCATTGCAGTTAAAATCCGACCAAAAGGTTTCATTTGTATTCCCCTCCCTTGTGCCTTTTCTAATCTAATTTGCCAATCCAAATTTTTTGTGCAAGGCCTTGACCGCGTTTTCGAGATCAGTCTTATGAACAAGGACCGAAATCGATGTATGGGAATCAACTGTCTGCAGTATGGGTATGTCGATTTCCGAGAGAGCTTCGACAAAGTTGGCCATGACGCCAGGAACCTCACAGATTCCCCCGCCAACAACCGATACTTTCGCACAGTCGTAAAGGACTTCATTGCTATAATTCAATTGATTGAGTTTGGCAACCGCTTTTTCCGCCAGATCTTCGGCCACTGTGAACATCACTTGTCCTGGATGGACATTGATCAAGTCCACACTGATGCCGTTATCAGCCATGGTTCGAAAGATGATCGAGCTGGCGGTGTGGGTTTTGGCGGCATCGAGATTGATTTTGATCTGGGCGATTTTAGGAAGATAGGTGACCCCGGTAGCGACTCGATCCGTCACAGTAGCCTCCTCTGACCCTTCTCGGGTGATATTGGTGATCAGGGTACCCGGGGCATCGGAAAAAGTGGACTTGACAACCAGGGGGATGTTCTTTTGCATTACAATTTCCACTGCGCGTGGGTGGATAACTTTCGCGCCTTGGTGCGCTAGCTGCGATACTTCGCTGTAGCTGATCAGTTCCAGTATTTTCGCGTCTTTCACGATACGGGGGTCGGCAGTCATGATGCCTTCCACGTCAGTGTAGATTTCTACCATCTCAGCGTCCAGCGCAGCTCCAAGAGCAGAGGCTGTTGTATCGCTCCCGCCCCGTCCTAGGGTGGTAAATTCGCCGTCGGCGGTGATGCCTTGAAAACCACAGACAACCGGCACCCGGCCAAGCTTTAAGTGGCTGAGGATCCGTGACGGATCGACTTTGAGAATACGGGCGTTGTTAAAGTTGTGATCGGTGGTGATCCCGGCTTGACCGCCGGTCAGCATGACGGCCTCAAGGCCGGCTGCCTGGAGAACTCCGGTCATGACCACCGCCGAGATCATTTCGCCGCAATACATGATTTGATCGAGTTCTCGGGGCTCAATCTGACGATAGGTTGACCGAGCCAACTCGATCAGGGTATCGGTGGCGTAGCTCTCCCCTTTTCGCCCCATGGCGGACACGACGACTACGGGAGTGAACCCCTGGTCTCGGGCTTGAATAATTTTCTTTGCCACCAGTGCCCGGACTTCCGGCGAGGCTACCGAGGTACCACCGAATTTTTGAACAATTATTCGCATTTTACTGACACCTCAAACAAGATTATGTTCGATCATATACTCGGCGATTTGCAGCGCGTTCAGCGCAGCTCCCTTGCGGATCTGGTCACCGACAACCCATAGATTGAGACCGTGTTGAACCGATTTATCCTGCCGGATACGGCCGACGAAGACTTCATTACGGCTGGAGGTGAATAGCGGCATTGGATATACTTGCTCTGCCGGATTGTCTTCGACAATAACTCCGGGGAAGGCTGCAAGCAGTTTTTTGGCCGACTCAGGTGAAAGCGGGCCAGCCATCTCAAGATTAATCGATTCGGAATGGCTGCGATACACCGGAACACGGACCGTCGTGGCGGTGATGCCGATACTGCTGTCGCCTAATATTTTATGGGTCTCGTGAACCATTTTCATTTCTTCTTTTGTATAGTCGTCCTCAACAAAGACGTCAATTTGCGGAATCAGGTTGAAGGCCATTTGATAATGCCGCGGCAGACCGGCGCTGGGCAGGATTTTGGCCTCAACAGGGCGATTTTCGGCGATGGCTTTGACCTGATCGGTCAGTTCATCAATAGCCTCTTTGCCAGCACCTGACACTGCCTGGTAGGTGGACACCACGATCCGTTTAATCTTCACCGCGTCAAAGAGGGGTTTCAGCGCCATGACCATGATGATGGTCGAGCAGTTGGGGTTAGCGATGATCCCTTTATGGGTTTTGATGGCCTCCGGGTTTACTTCAGGAACAACAAGCGGCACTGCCGGGTCCATCCTGAAGGCACTGGAGTTGTCGATGACAACTGCGCCATGCTTGACAGCAGCCGGAGCAAAGGTTTTACTGGCCGCGCCACCGGCGAACAGGGCAATATCCACCCCTTTGAAAGAGTCTGCAGTGGCTTCCTCAACGGTGTAAGTTTTCCCCAAGACTGTGATTTTCTTGCCAGCCGAACGTTCTGACGCCAGCAATTTTAACTCGTTGAATGGGAAGTTCCGTTCAGCGATCAGTTCGAGAAATTCCTGCCCCACCGCTCCGGTTGCACCTAAAATAGCAAGATTTGGCTTTTTCATATCAATCATCCTCCATTTCACGACTATGCGAGAATATGTTCCAGACCATGCACAAGACCATCAACAGTCAGCACTCGTTTACAGGCTAATACCACACCAGGAATAAAGGATTCCCGGGAGATGGAGTCATGTCGCAGCGTCAAAGTTTGGCCTAGACCGCCAAAGATGACCTCCTGATGAGCGACATAGCCGGGCAACCGTACGCTGTGCAGCCGAATACCGGCAAGTTCAGCTCCGCGTGCCCCGTCGAGCTTCTCAACCTCATCCGGATGTCCTTGCTTTATGTGACCGCGTTTATCGGCGATAAGCTGGGCGGTTCGCAGCGCCGTGCCAGATGGAGCGTCCAGTTTCTGATCATGATGCATTTCGATGATTTCTACTTGGGGGAAGTATTTAGCTGCTTCCACTGCGAGCTGCATCATCAAGATGGCGCCCACCGAAAAATTGGGGGCGATAATAGCATTCACTTTGTGACGGTTGCAAAGGCCACGCACTTCCTCCACATTTGCCGGTGAAAGACCGGTTGTGCCGATGACCGGGCATACCCCATTTTGGATTGCTGTCCGGATATTGGGCATAACCGCCTCAGGAGCAGTGAAATCGACCATAACCTGGGGCTTGGTTTCGCTGATCACCGTTTGCAAATCATTTCCGACAATAACCCCGATTTTACCTACCCCGATTAATTCGCCGACGTCGGCAAAATCGGACCTAATATCAACGGCGCCAACAACACTTAGATGATCGTCCTTGTGAACGCCTCGCAGCACCTCGCGCCCCATCTTGCCATAGGCACCGCAGACCATAACTCGAATCATTTTTTTCACCTCCGTAAATTAAAAACAGCCGGCGAGCATATCTCACCGGCTGTCATTTTAAAAACAGCAGCGTTCACAGGAAAAGGAAAAAACAACACTGTTTTCCTTGGCCTATGAGAGATAGCGCTTCACCAAAATACATTGGCGACAGTCTTGCACCTTTTCGATGCAAACCCAGTGTACAAGCTCGGTAGACTTATTACACTTCGGCGGTCAACCCTTTCCTCTCAGATCATCGAAACCACTCTTCCTGAAAGTACTGATGTTGCCCGCGCCTCTAGCTCCCTGCGCAGGGGTCTATTTATTTTACGTTCATTGTATAATAATGGTTCCTTCCATGTCAACGATTTTAAAAAAATTTTCGCCCAGCTACTAATGTCCTCCCTTTAGCTCGTCCGCACGATGGCTTTCTACGTCTTTCGCACCATTTTGACGAAGTATTTGGGCTGCTTGATTGACTTTCTGCTGAGTAGTCCGGATGACCGCCAGTGTGTCACCTTTGGCAACTTGCTGCTCATAGTGCTGGCTTACTTCAGCCGGAATACCCCAGTCGATCAATCCGCCTGTCAAACCGCCGGCAACTGCACCGCTAAGGGCAGCTGCAATTGGTCCAGCAGCGATGATGGGGCCGATGCCCGGAATGGCCAGAGCACCGGCACCTAAAATTAGGCCGCCAATGCCGCCTAATGTACCGCCGGTAAGAGCGCCGTCGCTGATGTCATCATCAACATACTCTTTATTGCCACCCTGTTTTTTGGCAACAATATTGATTTCCTCACTGGTAAAAGCTTGTTGACGCAATTGCCCTACCGCCTCTTCTGCGGCTTGGCGTGACTGGAAAACTCCGATGACAGTATTGGTGGCTGCCTGGATTTGGTTAGCAGTCCCTTTTTGCGATGATTGAGCATTTCCAGCTTGTTGGGGGTAAGATTGGGTTGCACTTGTGTAGCTTGTGACCACAGCTTGATTGGTATTTTGATTCTGGGATTGATCATTGGTGCTTATCATCGTACGACTCTACCTCCTGCTTTTATGCGAATGTTTATCGATCCTATCTTAGTCTGCCCGTGACATTATTGAGTATGCAGGTTTATTCGCGCTCACTATGACGAAAAACCGAATACATTCGGTCGTAGGCATTGTTTAAATCGACAATGATAACTTCTTCACCAATGCGTTTGATGGTGTCCCAGGGGATGGTAGAAGTTCGTCCTTCACTTAGTATGCTGGATAGCCAGCCTCTTTTAGGTACGATCAGGGCATTGATCCGTCCACTCTGACCTTCAAAAACCAGATCACATTCTTCGATGAACCCCAGACGGGCCCCATCCCCTAGATTGATGACTTCTTTACCAGTTAAATCGCTGAGACGCATGTAATCACCTACTTATCAGTTTAATTACGGCCCGGGTTATGATGGGCTGGGCAATGGCTGCGCCGATGGCGCTAAAGGCCAGTGGGTCGAAGGTAATCTGAAGAAAAGTCACCTTCTCCGGCACGTCGAGCTTTAAGAATGAGGTTAAAGCAATCACTGCCAGATAAATCCCGCCAGCAGTGCCCACCAGTTCCTGAATAGCAACAGAAAGCGGTGATACTCTGGTATCCACACCGTTGCTTATGTTGTGGCGGGAATTGACCACCCGTAGCCATAACGATACTCCGGTCAGGATTACAATCAGAATTAATAATGTCAAAACCATGCCAACCCCTCCCTATCAACATGGATATGCGGCACTGAATGAGAGTATGTCTCTTTCTACACAGGCGGGGATGAACGGGCTTTTCCAGAAAAAGGACAGGCTTTGAACCATTTCTGATGTGCTATAATAATCTGTGTGACTACGAATTACTCGCTATAGGAGATGACATTGGTGCTTAACAAGATTTACAGTTGGATGAGCCGGCGGATTTTTATTTGCGTTTTTGTCTCATTGGCTGCAGGTTATTTTTATCCGCTGACCCCTACTCCATTTTGGCAAAAAACAATCATGGTGCTTTTTGCATATATGACCTTTGCGACCGCTTTGGGTACGAGCTTTAAAGAATTTTTAGCTGTGTCGAGAAAACCAAAAATACCCCTATATATATTGAGTGTTGTGCATATCGTTACTCCTCTCACGGCTTGGGTCGTCGGGAAACTGTTTTTTCCCGACAGTTTTAATGTACAGATCGGTTTTCTGATCGGCGCTGCCATTCCGGTAGGAGTAACTTCAATTATTTGGACTTCGATTGTTAAAGGAAATGTACCGGTATCACTAGTAACTGTCACTCTGGATACGATCATTTCTCCACTTTTGCTGCCGCTGTTTATTCTTGCGGTAATCGGAGTGGCAGTGAAGATTAATTACATGGCAATGGCGATTGATCTGGTGCTGATGATTACTCTGCCAAGTATTGTCGGCATGTTGCTGCATGACCAAACAGGCGGAGCGACCAAAGGGTTTGTGAATGGGATTGGTGGCATACTGTCGAGACTGAGTTTTTTTGCGGTTATCTTTATCAATTCAGCCTTTGTCACACCGTTTATCGTCTGGAGCGCCTTTATCCTAAAAATATTGTTGGTCACGCTCTTACTTGTTACCGCAGGCTATTTTATCGGCTATGGCAGCAGTCGTCTGATCGGTGCCGGACACGGGGTCACACTGGCGATTGTTTATAATACGGGAATGCGCAATATCGCCACCGGACTGGTAATTGCATCGGCGTATTTCCCCCCAGACGTTGCCATTCCGATTACGATGATGATTTTATTCCAGCAACCGTTGGCTGCGGTGACCGCAAAAGTATATGAAAAATGCTATCCAGGATATTCCCAAGCTGTGGAAAACCAATAAACTACCATGCAAACAAAAAAAGGCTGCCCTATGGCAGCCTTTTTATATTCGGGTGGATTATTTGCCTGTACTGCCCATACCACCGGTCCGGGCGGGGAAAACGACGGCTTCGTCCGCGTCGGCGAGGAGATAGGAGTAGAAAATGCCCTGGGCGACCCGATCGCCTTTGGCAATGGTCACCGGCTCGTCGCTGTGGTTGAAGACGGCCACCATAATATGCCCTTCATTGCCGGGATTATTATAATAATCGGCGTCGATGATTCCCTGACCGTTAATCAGGCTCAGCGAATTCTTAAAGGCCAGTCCTGAGCGAATATGGATACCCAGATATTCGTCTTGGCGCATATAGGCTTTTAGACCGGTTGGAATCAGGGAAACGGCGTTCGCAAGAAGGGTCACATTTTCAGCGGCGGCGATATCATAACCGGCGCTGAGGGCTGTCTTACGTTCTGGGAGGGAAATACCGGCGTTTTTATAGGCCTCAACAACTTCGAACCCACGCAATCGCATTACAGTCTCCCCCTTCCTACAGTTTTAACACTGACGGCAGGTCATTGTCGGTCAAAGGTCCCAACGCTGTAAAACACAGCGAGTTGGCGGTAAAGAGGCCTGTGAGCATTTGCTGTAGATCGCCAACCGTGACTTTTTCGATTTTGGCGACAACTTCGTCAAGGGTTGTGTATTTACCGAGGGTAATTTCCATTTTGCCGATCCGGGACATGCGACTGCTTGAGCTTTCCAGTCCAAGCAGCAAATTGCCTTTTAGCTGTTCTCTGGTTTTGGTCAATTCAGCAGCTGTTACACCTTCTGTTTTAAGCTGCTGAATATTTTGCAAAACAAGTTCGATCACTTGGTTGACATTGGCTGGGCGTGTGCCGGCATATACGGTAAATAACCCACAATCGCTGTAATTGGACTGATAAGAGTAGATCGAATAAGCCAGCCCCCGCTCTTCGCGAATGCTCTGGAACAGCCGGGAACTGATTCCGCCGCCAAGGATGTTATTTAATATATGCACAACATAAATATCAGGCGAATCTTGGGCTACACTGGTTGTGCCGAGGCAGAGATGGACTTGCTCGGTATCTTTGTTGCGGACGGTTCGTACCGGCGAGAGTTTGGGAGCGACAGACGGGCGCACTTGCTTTTTCCCTTGCATCGATCCAAAATATTTCAAGGCCAGTTCTTCCAGTGCTTCGTGAGTCAAATTGCCGGCAGCGGCAATCACGATATTGTCCGGGGTATAGAAAGCCTTGTAATATTCTTGTACCAGTGATTGGTCAAACTGTTTGATGGTGCTGGTCAGGCCGAGAATATTGCGGCCAAGCGGATGCTGTGGCCAGATGTTGTCGAGATAGAGATCATGGACCAACTCATCTGGAGAGTCTTCATACATATTGACTTCTTCTAAGACAACTTCTCGCTCGCGGTTGATATCTTCGCCATCAAATTTGGAAGCCAGTAGCATGTCACTGATGACGTCCATCCCAAGCTCGAGATGATTGTCCAGTACTTTGATATAGTAACAGGTATACTCTTTGGCGGTAAAGGCGTTCAGTTGGCCTCCGACAGCATCCACTGTTTCGGCGATGTCTTTTGCCGATCGTTTTTCCGTCCCTTTGAACATAAGATGTTCAATAAAATGAGAAATTCCATGATTGTGGTCGAGTTCATTGCGTGACCCAGTGCCGACCCAAACACCGAGGGTCGCAGACTTAACATATGGAATGGCTTCTGAAATTACTCTGATACCATTTGGTAATACCGATTTACGATACATAGAATGCTCCTTTATATTCACTTGAACTATAATTAATTTCGCGTAGGAATGATTAAATCCTGCTTTACTAGTCATATATTATGACTTGATTAGTCAGGAAATAACACTGTCCAACGAAAAAAATGCCTTCAGGCTCATTTAGGTCCTGAAGGCATCTGTCGAATCGTCTGGATTACACTTCTTGAAAGTATTTGACTATACCGTTATATATGCCGTCGGCGACCTTGTAGCGGTAGCTGTCGCTGGCCAAACGGGCTGCTTCTGTCGGGCTCGACACAAATCCCATTTCCACGAGAATACTGGGCACTGCATTGTTGCGCAACACATAAAACGTTTCCTTGGATGTGCCTTTGCTGACTGCATGGGTGGAATTAACCACTGCGTTTTCAACATCTGTTGCGAGCTGTGGTGCATTCTCACGGGGATAATAGAAGGTTTCTGCGCCAGTAATACTGGGGTCCGAATTTTCATTGGAGTGAATGCTGACGAAAATATCAGCATGGTTGTTCTGGGTTATATCAACACGGGCTTGCAGTTCCTGCTCCAGGGTGCTGCCTTCCGGGGCGACGGTGCGATCGGTGTCACGGGTCATGATAACTTTGGCGCCGGCCTGAACCAGGCGATCGCGCAGATCACGGCCCACCGCCAAATTATTGTCAGATTCACGGGTGCCGTTGGCAACTGCTCCAGGGTTGCTGCCGCCGTGACCAGGATCGACCACGACAACTTTTCCTTGCAGGATGCCGCCTTCGTCACTTGTGGATGAATGGGTCGAAGACGTCTGCGGCGCCGGCGTGGTACTCGACGCCAAAACGCCGGTAGCTGCAGGAGGGGGCGTGGAGTGGAAGATATTCAAAATCGGATCAAGGACCTTCTTGAATAACAAGTTGACCAGCATCCCTATTACCCCTCCCCCGTCGGTTGCCGGAGCGGTTGAGGCCGACAAGGTGTTAAGAACATCTCCCAACCCGGCGGCCTGTCCGACTGAAACCGGGGCTAGTAAATTGAAAGCTAAGGCCAAAAGCAAGGTAATGGACAATAGTTTTTTGCTATACACGATAACCTCCCATAGCTGTTTTATTTATTGTTTATGCAACTCGTCCTGGATTTTGCCCCAGTCATCCGGGTCTTCTTCACCCAGCTTCCATAAGGCGACACCAGCCAAATCATATTGATTGACCAGTGCTAGCTTATAACCGATGCTCTGGCTATTTTCGTACCAGACGGTGTGAGGCCGGTCATTGGCATCGGTGTAATGAAAATAAGGTGACTTTGACTGCTCGTCCCATTGGGGATCGACCCCAAACTGCGTAGTCAGTTCTTTGATGGAAGGATAATCGATACTCTCCACCCCTTTGCCGGACCAGTCATATCCGTACCCGGCCAAACCAAGATACAGCTTGTCCTTCGGGATAAACTGGAGCGCATACTTGAGGTTGTCCTCCACCCAATTGATACCGGCTACCGGTCCCGCGTCACTCCATTCACCATGGTTGTCATAGGCCATGACAATAATTTTGTCGGCATACTTTGCCAATTGACGGTAGTCATAAGCAGCAGAGATATCGTTGGACTCATCGGTTTTCGGCATGACATCAACAGAAATGATATAACCTTGCGGTTTCAGACGCGCCGACAATTCCTTCATGAAGGCGGTCAGATATTCCCGATCTTCTGGCGGGACCGACTCAAAATCGATGTTGATACCGTCAAGCTTGTACTTTTTTAGATTTGTCTCCAGGTTATCGACAGCAGTCGCGCGTATTCTTGGACTGGCAAGAACGCGGTGGATTCCGGAATTACCCGGTTTCTGAGCGGCGTTATTGACCATGAGTAACGCGGTGATATGATTTTGATTGGCAAATTTGACAACCGCCTTATGATCTTTGCCGCCACGGTCGGCAAGGCTGCCGTCAGATTGGAGGGTCGCCCAAAAGGGAACAACACAATTCAACGTGTCGCGATGGGTATTTAGCGAATTGTAGGACGAAGTGTCATCATCCCACCATTCGGCATAGAATCCTAGCACGTCCTTACCATTTGCTTTCATACTGGCTGGTAACCCCAGACTGTCGCTCAGTCCAGGAATGACATTGATAATTTTGCTGAGAAGGTTTCCTACCAGCAGACCGAGGAGAAGATTTAATAAACCTTTTCCTGACGAATCGGTCGGGTCGAGATGGCTGAGCAGATTGTCCAGTGGTTTGGCGTAGGCCGGTATCGCTGGCGATAATGCTGTGATAAAAATGGCTGCAATGATAATCAAGGTGATCAGGAACCTATGCCGAATCATCTACCGACCTCCTTTTGTCACAGCATAAAAAGGGCGCACTTGTCAGCACGCACACTCTGGGACTGGTTCACTATCTCTTAATTATGTAAACATGATACCATAAATACAGTATGCCTGCAATGACAAATGCAGGCAGGCTTTGGCTGTGCTACATGCTAGCCCTAAATAGCGAAGTCGACAATAACTACTTCAATGGAGAAGGGCTGACACCGGATTGACACTGAGTCCCCTGCTTTGAATCAGAGCGATCAGCTCTGGTAATGCGTCCGTCGTCGGTTTCGTAGGATGAATCAGAATGATCGCTCCGTTATGGAGTTTCTTCTCAACCCGAGAGACTATGATATCTTTGGACGGACGTTTCCAGTCGATGGTATCGATACTCCACAGGATAGTTGTATAATTTAGCTCAGAAGCGGCCTGCAGAACAGTGACGTTAAATTCACCATATGGAGGAGCATACAGTGAAGTTCTCACGCCAGTGTAATCGCGGATCAACTCCTCGGCACGGAGTATCTGATCCTTATTCTGTTCCTTGGACAAGGTGTTGGGATGCGGGTGGCTATAACTGTGATTACCTATTTCGTGCCCGCGCTGAGCAATCAATTTTACCATCTCAGGATGCCGCTTTGCCCAGCTTCCGCCGACAAAAAATGTAATTTTGATCTTGTTTTGATCCAGAATATCCAGCATTTCCGGCAAATATTCCTCACCCCAGAAGACATTGCAGCCGATGGCGACCTTGGGATCGCTTTTATTGCCGTGATAGATAGGGTTGGGGGTGGCTCCATCCACCGCCATAAGCTGCAAGATATCCGGGAACAAAGCCATTAAGAGAAAGAAACCTGTAATAAAACCCCAGTACCATGGGGGAAATCGTCTGAAGATCCAAATTTTCACTCGCCCCTCACCTCCCGAAGCAATAGACTTTCTGTACAAATCTATTAGCTGTACGGTCGGATCATGAGTCAAAATAAAAAAACATAAACCGTATGGTTTATGTTTTTTGCGGCTAATATTGATTTGATCCTTATTCGGGCTTGGCTTCAGGCTGACTGGCGCTAAGCAGTGCTTTGCGCGACAGGTTGACCCGGCCTTGGCGATCGATTTCAGTGACCTTAACCATGATTTCGTCGCCAGGCTTGACCACGTCTTCCACTTTGTTGACTCGTTCCAGAGCCAGTTGGGAAATATGGACAAGGCCTTCTTTGCCTGGGAGTATTTCTACAAAGGCGCCGAAGTTCATCAGTCGGGTGACTTTCCCCTGATATGTGGCGCCAATTTCGACCTCACGCACCAGGTTTTCGATAATCCGGACAGCTTTCATGCCGGCTTCCCGATCAACAGCAGCGATGAATACCTTGCCGTCGTCTTCGATATCGATGCTAACGCCCGTTTCTTCGATAATCTTCTTGATGATCTTGCCGCCTGGCCCGATGACATCGCGAATTTTATCAGGATCAATTTCCATTGTGATAATGCGCGGTGCAAAGGGTGACAAGTCAGCCCGCGGCTCGCTGATAGCATCCAGCATGATGCCCATGATGTGCATCCGTCCGCGATAGGCCTGTTCCAGCGCGTCCTGTAAAATACTGCGGCTGAGCCCGGCAATCTTGATATCCATCTGAATTGCGGTCACACCGGCTTTCGTGCCAGCAACTTTGAAATCCATATCGCCAAGAGCGTCTTCCATACCCTGAATGTCGGTAAGAATAGTGTAGTTATCGCCATCCTTGACCAAACCCATGGCCACGCCCGATACTGGAGATTTAATCGGAACGCCGGCATCCATCAATGACAGGGTACTGCCACAGACACTGCCCATTGAGCTAGAGCCGTTGGACTCAAGAACTTCAGAAACCAGTCGGATGGTATAAGGGAATTCCATTTCGGTGGGCAGTACAGGCACCAGAGCCCGTTCAGCCAGCGCGCCATGACCAATGTCGCGACGACTGGGACCACGGGAAGGTCTGGTTTCGCCAACACTGAAGGAGGGGAAATTATAGTGATGCATATAGCGTTTGGAATCTTCGACTCCAAGCCCGTCCAGGATTTGCTCGTCGCCAATCGCCCCTAGTGTGGTGATGGTCAAGACCTGGGTTTGTCCACGAGTAAATAATCCTGAGCCATGGGTCCGACGCAGCAGCCCGACTTCGCAGGAAACAGGGCGAACTTCGTCAACTTTACGGCCGTCCGGACGGATTTTATCAACAGTAATCATCCGGCGAACAATTTCTTTGAGAACTTTTTGGAAGGTGTAGGAGATATCTTTACCCTTGTCAGGATACATAGCAGCAAAATGCTCGGCTGCAGCGGTCTTGACCTGCTTGATCTGTGCCTCCCGTTGCAATTTATCTGAGTTTGCGACTGCCACCTTGAGGTCATCGGTGATGAATTCGCGAACCGCAGCGTTGATTTCAGCGCTGACTTCATAAAGTTTAATCGCCCGCTTGGCCTTTCCGGCAGCAGTGACGATTTTATCCTGGAACTCAACTAGTTCGCGGATGACATCATGGCCAAACATAATGGCTTCCAAGATGACAGCTTCCGGCAGCTCATTGGCAGCGGCTTCGACCATCAGTACGGCATCTCTGGTGCCGGCGACAATCAGGTTGAGTTCGCTGATACCCTGTTGTTCTACCGTCGGATTGATGAGAAATTGTCCATCAATTCGGCCGACCCGTACGCCACCGATCGGTCCGTTAAAAGGAATGTCGGAAACGGATAAGGCGCAAGAAGCACCAATCATGGCCGCAATATCTGGCGGATTGTTCTGGTCGACTGAAAGCACAGTCGCAACCACTGCCACGTCATTGCGGAAGCCATCTGCGAATAACGGGCGAATCGGTCTATCGATCAGGCGGCTGGTCAACACAGCGGTTTCGCTGGGACGCCCTTCCCGTTTGATAAATCCGCCCGGGATTTTGCCGACCGAATAAAGCCGTTCCTCGTAATCAACTGTAAGTGGGAAAAAATCGATCCCTTCGCGCGGTTCAGCCGAAGCAGTAGCGGCAACAACAACCGCGGTGTCACCATATCTGACCAACACCGCCCCGCCGGCTTGTTTCGCCATTTTACCAGTTTCAACGGTAAGTGTTCTGCCTCCGAGCTGAATTTCGAAACTTTGCATATTTGGTTTTCCTCCTCTGAACCCCTTTTCTTTTATCACCTAGAATTCTTCGACATTTTTTGTAGTATTCCCTTTTTTAACCTGATTTAACCCCAGCGACAACAAAAAAGCGGGGTTCCCCGCTTTTTTTGCTATTTTCTTAAGTTAAGTTTTTCTAAGATGGTACGATAGCGAGCGATGTCGTTGTCGCGCAGGTAATTTAGCAGCCCGCGCCTTTGGCCGACCATCTTGAGCAGCCCGCGCCGGGAATGATGATCCTTTTTGTGCTCTTTGAGATGTTCGGTGAGATAGTTGATTCGCTCGGTCAAAATCGCAATTTGAACTTCCGGCGAACCGGTATCGCCTTCATGCAGGCGGTACTTCTCGATCAATTGTTGTTTACCTTCTGGTGTAAGCATCTGATATCCTCCTTTTTAGTTTACCCCCACTGGCCAAGATCATCGTCGGAGAGTCGAAGATCCTCGCCATGGTTGCGAACGTATTATGTCCAATAAGGACTATTGCCAATCCATTTTACGGAATTGCAACATGTTTATTTTATCATATCGATAGGTGGCTGTAAACAAGGAAACGCGGGTCAACCGTAATATTTCTGGGCTGCCAAGAGGTCAGCGGCAATCTGTGCGGTCAGTTGATCAACACTGGTAAACTTTTGTTCATCGCGCAGCTTTGCCAAAAAGTCGACGGCGATAGTCTGTCCATAAAGATCACCGTGATAATCAATCAGATGGGTTTCCATTCGCCGGTTCATGCCGCCAAAGGTAGGATTAGTCCCGACATTGGCGACGCCGTTGTATCGCTCAGTGCCAACCTGGACCCTGACGGCGTATACCCCGTTGCCGGGAGTTACCAGTCGGTCATTGATAACCATGTTGGCGGTAGGATAGCCGATTTTTCGCCCCCGGCCATCCCCGGTCGAAACCAGCCCGCTGAAGCGCGGCGGCCGACCAAGTAGACGGCTGGCCATGCCGACATCGCCTTGCTGAATATATTGGCGGATGGCGGTGCTGCTTACCAGTGTGTCCTGAATCGAAACGGCCGGATGAATCACAGCCTCAAAGCCTTGCAGTGCCTCAGCTTCCTGTAATGTTGCAGGCGTCCCGGCGCCCCGGAAGCCAAAATGATAATTGGGTCCAACCACGATGTAGGCCGGATGTAATTTGTCGTGCATAAGATCGATAAACTCTTGTGGCGCCATTTGAAGAAATTCCTTTGTTACCGGCACAGACAAGAGAATGTCGACTCCCAGATCGGCAATGAGTTCTGCTTTATAGTCTGTGGTTATGATTTGCGGCGGACAGCGTTTGGGATCAATGACTGACAACGGGTGATTGGTAAAGGTAAAAACCACGCTGGTGCTACCCGACTGCTTGGCGAGTTCAACCGCCCTGCCGATGATCTTTTGATGACCAATATGGACACCGTCAAAGGTTCCCAAGGCTATGGCTGTTTTTTCAAAAGGACGGGGTATTTCCGACAGCTGGGTAAATATTTGCATCGCGATCTCCTTGTAGTGGCGATAACCAAAGCTAGTCGCCGGCAGTTGACAAGATTTTCAGCGGCAATAGGCGATTGGCTTCAGTGTTTTTTTGGCCGATACCAATAAAGCAGCCCTGTTCATTATATACGCGAAAAAACGAATTGGATATTTTGGTTTCATAGAAAACAGACTGTCCAAATTTTAAAGCCTGCACTGCAGGATCAGACAAAACAGCTTGGGGCAGATGGTGGACAGCATAGTCAGGCGGCAACAGTACTTCTGTCGGTGTGGCGGCTATCTCTTCCAGCGTCTTGGCATTTGGCAGGTCGAAGTCCCCTACCCTTGTTCGCACCAAAAAAGACATGACTGCCGGACAGCCGATCTTGCTGCCAATATCGATACACAACGAACGGATATACGTTCCTTTAGAACAGGTTACGTCAAATACGATGGTGGGCGGCAAAATATTTAGTAAAGTGATATCTTTGATGGTGATAAGGCGCGGCTCGCGGACGATGGTGATTCCTTCGCGCGCCATTTCATAAAGCCGCTTACCGCCAACTTTGATGGCGGAATGCATCGGCGGGACTTGCTGAATTTCTCCGGTAAAGGTCTGCAATACAGCTGCTAGTTCCTGATGGTCAGGGAACAGGCCTGCAGGGGCCTCTTCGATGACTTGTCCGGTATCATCGCCGGTATCGGTGGAGTAGCCGAAAGTAAGTTCAACCCGGTAGGCTTTGTCAGCGTCGGTAGTATACTCAATCAGACGGGTGGCTGAACCCAGAAAAACCGGCAACACGCCTGCGGCTGCCGGGTCTAAGGTCCCAGCATGACCGACACGCTTTTGACCGTACACTTTGCGAACAAAGGATACGACATCATGTGAGGTCATTCCGGGCGGTTTCAATACATTGATGATGCCAACCGTCATATCCCGAGCTCCAGTAGCAAGTCTGTCGCAGCTTGAAAAACTTTCTCCTTCGCCTGGGACATGGGGGCATTCACAGAGCAGCCTGCGGCACGCGCGTGTCCGCCGCCACCGAAGGACACTGCCAGACGACTGACGTCAACAGCGCGGGAGCGTAAACTGACCCGGGTGGTATCATCATCGCCAGGTTTAAACATGATGGCGATTTCGACCCCTTCAATGTTGCGCGGATAGTTGATCATGCCTTCGGTATTGCCGTTATCATTGCCGTTGTCGTTGCTGTCAGGAGCAACGGTGATGGCGGCGATCTGTCCATCGGCGTGAAGTTCGAGAGTATCGAGAATTTTTTTCAAGGTTAAAATGCTTTCCAGCGGCTTGGTTTCAAGATACTCGGAGATAATATGCGGTTGCGCACCGGCGTCAACTAACGCCGCTGCCTCCCTCAGAGTGACGGAAGTAGTGTTTGCGTAACGGAAAAATCCGCAATCGGTGGCAATCGCCGTAAATAAGTTGACCGCCATCGTACTGGTAATCACAGTGTTTACTTGGCGGAGTATCGCCAAGATAATTTCGCCGGTAGCAGCGGCCGTGGTATCGATATAGTAATAATCAGCAAACTTGGTATTGGAAATGTGATGATCAAGATTGAGTATTTTAGCTGACACCAGATTTTTGACATTGGCGATGCGTTCGGCGTCACTGGCGTCAACAACTACCAGGAGATCGGCGGTTATGGTACGGTTTTCTGGACGGCCGATCTTTTCGCTACCTGGAAGAAATGAATACAGTGCCGGAACGTCGTCATCCAGCAAAAGCTGGACCTGTTTGCCTGAACTGGACAGATACTCGTAAAGAGCCAGCATGGAACCCAGACAATCTCCGTCCGGGTGTATATGACCGGTTACCACCAAGGTGTCTGCATCCTGCAAGAGTTTGACGGCAGTCGCAAGAGAAATCTCCATCACTGACCAGCCTCTTCTGTCTTAATTTTAGTCAACAGTTCTTGGATGCGGGCACTATACTCCAGTGTTTCGTCGATATGCAGAGAAAGTTCAGGGGCTAAACGCAAGCGGATGCGTTTTCCGATCTCGCTGCGCAAATAACCCACCGCTTTTTGCAGGGCCTGCCAGGTCGTGGCCTTTTCTTCGTCACTGCCCATCAGGCTGATATAGACCTTGGCAAAGCGAAGGTCACCGGTAACCTCGACCCTGGTAACAGTGATGAATCCAACTCGCGGATCTTTTAATTCGGTCAGGATAATTTTACTGAGTTCTTGTTTAATGAACTCCTGCACTTTTTCAGCTCGCAGTTGCCCCATGGTCTATCCCTCGTTTCAACTAACTACCTGCTTTGACACCTGGTTTGACAAGTTCCATGGTGAATGCTTCGATAATGTCGCTTTCTTTGACATCGCGGAATTTTTCGATGGTGATGCCGCACTCATAGCCAGTAGCGACTTCTTTCACGTCGTCTTTAAATCTCCGCAAGGACTCAAGTTTGCCTTCGTGAATGACAATACCGTCGCGGATAATGCGGACCTGGGCTGTACTGGTGATTTTGCCTTCAAGTACATACGAACCGGCCACCACGCCCTTGGGTACGCTGATGACTTGGCGAACCTCGACCTTGCCGAGGATGACTTCCTTGTATTCGGGAGCCAACATGCCGGTCATCGCAGCCTCAACGTCGTTGATGGCGTCATAAATGACCCGGTAAGTCCGGATGTCGACTTTTTCGTTATCGGCCGCTTTACGGGCATTGGCGTCAGGACGGACGTTGAACCCTATAATTAGGGCATTGGAGGCCGAGGCCAACATAACGTCAGATTCATTAATGGCACCTACGCCGGAATGGACGATATTGACGCGGACTTCTTTGTTTTTCAGGCTTTGCAGTGATTGCCGCAACGCTTCTATGGAGCCCTGAACGTCGGCTTTAACGACGATATTCAGATCTTTGATTGTACCTTCCTGGATATGTTTAAAGAGATCATCCAGTGTTATCTTCTGGGTTTGCCCCATCTCTTCGGTACGTTTTTTGGCCTGGCGCTTTTCGGCGATGGCCCTGGCGGTACGTTCGTCAACGACATGCAGAATATCACCAGCCTGAGGCACGTCGGATAAACCGAGCATTTCTACCGGTGTAGACGGCAGAGCTTTTTTGACTTTTTCACCGCGGTCGTTGTTCAAAGCCCGTACTTTACCGAAGGCAGTACCGGCAATAATGGTATCGCCAATATGCAAAGTGCCTTTTTGAACCAGAACGGTAGCGACAGGCCCCCGCCCTTTATCGAGCTGTGCCTCAATAATCGTACCTTGGGCCCGGCGATTGGGATTGGCCTTCAGATCGCGCATTTCGGCAACCAGCAGGATCATATCCAGCAGGTCTGTCAGTCCGGTTTTGGCATGAGCCGACACCGGAACCATAATGGTATCGCCGCCCCAGTCTTCAGGGATGACGCCGTGTTCTGATAGTTGCTGTTTGACCCGTTCGGGGTTTGCGCCAGGTCGGTCCATTTTATTAATAGCGACGATAATGGGAACATTAGCGGATTTTGCGTGATTGAGGGCCTCAATGGTTTGCGGCATAACGCCGTCATCAGCTGCGACAACCAGGATGGCAATATCTGTGACCTGCGCCCCACGGGCACGCATGGCTGTAAAAGCCTCATGTCCAGGAGTGTCGAGGAACACAATTCTCTTTCCGGAAAACATAACCTGATAAGCGCCAATATGCTGGGTGATGCCGCCAGCTTCAGATGCGGTTACATTGGCTTGGCGGATGACATCAAGCAGCGAAGTCTTGCCATGGTCGACGTGGCCCATAATGGTGACCACCGGCGGACGCGGCAAAAGATTGGCGTCTTCGTCTTCTATTTCGGAAATCAAGGTCGGGTCGACTTCCGGCGGAAGCTCTTCTACTGTCACGCCGAATTCGCCGGCCAAAATGGTAGCCGTCTCCAGGTCGATTTCCTGGTTGATGGTAGCCATGATACCGAGGGTCATCAGTTTTTTGATAACTTCACTGACTTCACGGGCCATTTTTTGGGCTACATCTTTTACAGTAATGATTTCTCCGAGCTTTATGACTTTCGGCCTAATGGGTTCAGGCCTTGGAGTTAATGGTTTTGTCTGGGCACCAGCGTGGGAGCGGTGCTGTTGACCACCTCTGCCTGACCCTTGACGATTGTCGAATTGGGGTCTGCCTCCTGGTCCGCTGTTGCGTTGGCCAGGACGCGACTGCTGCGATGGACCACCCGGACGGAATTGCTGCTGGGCCGGACCACCAGGACGCGATTGCGGTGGCGGGCTACCCGGACGGAATTGTTGTTGGGGCGGACTGCCAGGACGCTGTTGCTGCGGCGGACCACCTGGACGGAATTGTTGTTGGGGCGGACTGCCAGGACGCTGTTGCTGCGGCGGGCCACCCGGACGGAATTGTTGTTGGGGCGGACTGCCAG
>JARLHX010000275.1 GCA_031292035.1 Negativicutes bacterium
GCTCGAGCGCGCGACAAGGTTCTCGGCGCTGGGGTGCCTTTGCATGTTGAATCCGGCGATGGCGAACCGGTGGGCGGACAATATGACGGGGGTGTTTGGGGAGGGGGGCGGCGTGGGGTGAGGAGGCGGTGCGGAACGGGGCCCGGGGGGCGCGGTTTCGGCGCTCCCTCTATGCAGCCACTTTGGCGGGATCATTCCGCTGGAACGCCGCGCTGATCGCCCTCTATCGCCGCCCGATCGCACGCGGAAAACCGCACAAGCTCGCCCTCGTCGCCTGCGCAAGAAAGCTGCTCATCTACGCCAACACCGTCTTCCAGGACGATAGGCCCTGGCGAGCCAATTGCGTAACAACCTAATGGTTGCGCTACGGTCATTACGCTCACTGAACCCTACCGCTTCAACGTCGGCATTGAATGTGCGATGGTCGCGGTTTGGTAATTTTCGGACGTCGAGACATGTTGGATCAAATGCAGCAGTTTCTCCGTTCGCCCGTGCCGCCCTGGGCATTCGGGGGAGGGATGCTGTTCGGCGCGCAGGCCCTTTGGAGAGGACATAGGTATGCCTCTGCACGAAGATGGAAGTTCGTCTTGGACGCAGCGGCTTTCTGGACGATGGGCTCTGGAGCTTACTTCTTATACATCTACTGCCGGCAGTTCGGGGCCGCGCGGGCCGCTCTTGGTTTGCTGTACGGTTTCGGAATTTCAGTGCTCCTGACTTTACTGACTTTCCGCTACGACGAACGTGTAATCGCGGTGGTTGCCCTGGTGTTAGCGATTGCCAGCGGGTACGCCTTGTCGTCCTCCATCACGTGGCATTGACCTCATTCTGCCCGCCCAGCCGGTCTAATTCGATCCATCAGTGATCGAGAGCCGACTGCGCAGCAAGCGTAACGCGGAATACGTTCCGCTTTTCCGCCCCGCGATTGCTCAAAGCCGCACACAGGGAAAATGGACACAGAACATCCATTGTGATATAGAAAAAATTGGGATTACGGGATCATATATGCCCAGGAACTTCCATAAGTAGAAGGGTGCGCGCTAAAAGCAACAAAATAATGTCATATAAAAATAAAACGTTCGTCTCCTTCGATGGCGACACAGATATAATGTACTATCGCCTAATGACAGCGTGGAAACAAAACGACAATACGCCATTTAATTTTTATAACGCCCACGATTTAAACAGTGCCAGGGACACAAGTACAGAAGATTCCATCAAATCACAAATACAAGAAAGACTTCGAAACACTAAAATATTTGTGCTCCTCATCGGCGAACGCACACAGTACCTTTATAAATTTGTCAGGTGGGAAATTGAGCAGGCCATTAAGCGCAAACTTCCGATAATTGCTGTAAATTTGAATGGCAAAAGATCTATAGACGAAGAAAAATGCCCCCCTCTTTTGAAGGATAAATTGGCTGTTCATGTCAGCTTTAACCCAGCCATTATCCAATATGCTCTAGAGAACTGGCCGTCTTCTGATATTCTATACAAACAACAGGGACAATCCGGTCCTTATTACTATAGTTCATTCGTATACACCGGGCTTTCTCTATGATTGTTGAGAACATTTTATATTATTCGAACGCTTGGACAAGAAATATTATACACGTACGCTCGATTCCTATTTTTATGTGGCCCATTGGGTTCGGTATAACGATTTCAAAATTTGGAGATTCTTATTTTTCCGGCACCTCCGTTCCTGAATTTTTACGCACTTTTTTAAATAATTATTGGATTTATTTTATAATTTCGGGAGCGATAATGACTGTAATTTCGCGCCACCCGCATTTAAATGTTTCTGAGAGGCTTTCCGGGCGGGACGTCAGAATTCGCGTTGCCATAGGTGACCTATTTTCGCGTAAGGGCGCCATCATCGTGCCGACTAATACAACGTTTGATACGCAAATATCTACATCGTTGATAAGCAAGCGAAGCGTACAAGGGCAATTCACAGCTAAATATTATTTTGAATATCAGGATCTTGATAAGGAAATAAATTCGAAACTTACCGGACTAAATTTTACTGCATTAAATGGTGAACGAACAGGAAAATCAAAACGATACGATATCGTAACTACAATTCGGGTTAAAACGAAAGATAGAACAGGATATTTTTGTGCAACGGCTGAATTAAACGAAAATGGCGCGGCCTATGGAGACCTTGATCTCCTGAAACAGGCGCTGGCAAGTTTGTGGATTTACATGGGTAATTTTGGATCTAAGGAAAAACTACTTATTCCTGTGATTGGAACTGGATTTATGCGATTGACAGAGGAGCGACAGAAAATTATTCGCGTAATTATTCAATCATTCGTCGCCGCTTGCACAGAAAAGAACTTTTGCGATGACCTAACAATCGTCGTATCGAGTTCAGACGCGACAAAATACGGATTAAATTTGAATGAAATTGGGGATTTTTTGAAATATATCTGTAGATATACAGAGTTTTCTTCCAATAATAACTCACATATTGGGACGCCTGTTGTTGATGCGCCCAGATCTCAGATATAGACAGCGCACGTAAGGCAGAAAATCGAAGCGCATTGCCCCGATTGCCCTCACGGCCGCTCGCCGGCGTGGGGAGGCTCGCCGGCGTCGCCGGCCCAGATGCCGGGTAGAGCCCGCGCGCCACGCAGCGGCGAAAGGTGGAATAGGGCCAGGTTGCCGGCGTTGGGGCCAGGCCGTGTTTGACCGGGTTGAAATGAACGTAGTCCATGTGGGCGGCATAGTCCCGGTCGTCGCGGATGGTGTGTTCCCAGTAGCGGCGTTGCCAGATGCCGCGCTCGCCGTGGCGAAGGCGGGTGGATGGGGGCTCCCCGGTCGGGGGCAGGGATTTTGAGAAGGCGGTTTTGATCGACCACCAGCGGCGGTCGAAGTCGGCGTCGCCTTCGGGAAGCGTCCACAGGCAATGCAGGTGCTCGGGCAGGACGACCCAGGCGTCGATGTGGAAGGGGCGGCGGGCGCGGGTGGCGCGAAC
>JARLHX010000276.1 GCA_031292035.1 Negativicutes bacterium
GAGAGCACGCCGCAACGTCTTTCCGCCTTTTACGCCGAGGCGATGCTGCGTGATTTGAACGCCAAATATATGGTACCGCTGACCAGTACCTTCCCGATCAATCAGCATGGGCCCATGGGGGATGTCGCGAAAATTGATTGCGCCACTTGCCATCAAGGTGTTTACAAGCCGCTGTTTGGCGCCGCCATGGCCGCCCAGTTCCCGCCACTTCTCGGGGTTGGAGCAACAGCTACGGCTACCGCCACAGTACCTATGGTAATGTCGCCCGCAATGCCCATGTCTTCACCTCCAACAACGGACGGTGCAAAACCCTGAAATTACTATCTCCACTTCTCGCCATTGCGCTTGCCGGTTGTTCTGTGGTCGGCATCCGCAGTGGTACCGAGGAGCCGCGTTACAAGCTTGTCGCCACCATCGGCGATATTCAGATCAGACAATATGCACCCAGGCTAGCTGCAACAACTACGGTGCAGGCTGATGAAATAGCGGCGCGCTCGCTAGGTTTCCGGCGGATTGCGCGGTATATTTTTGGTGCCAACCAGAGCAATACCTCGATCAGCATGACAGCGCCGGTTGAGCAATCAAGCAGTCAATCTTCCAAGATTGCCATGACGGCACCGGTCGCTCAAACACAAACCAGCCCTGGTAGCTGGACCATCAGTTTTTTCATGCCTGCCAAATATACGTTGGCCAATTTACCCAAACCGCTCGACCCAACCGTGGTGATTGTTGAAGTACCGGCGGAAACTTACGCGGTATATCGCTTTTCAGGCGTACCAAGTGTTGGGCCGGTGAAAGACGCGCACGCTAAGCTGCTGGCAGGACTGGCAAAGTCTGGCTGGACGCCAAGCGGTGATATTTTTGATTGGTTCTACGACCCACCCTGGACGATCCCCTTTGCACGCCGTAACGAAGCTGCCGTGCTAGTGGCCCAAGTCGTGCCGTGATTGTCAACCTCGTTACATCGGGCCAAATCGCCGTGATAATTTTGATTTTGACGATGTTTGAAGCGGCTGGTTTGGTTTTTTTGTATCGCTTCACAAAACGCGGCGTGGCCTGGCAGGACTTCGTGCCGAATTTGCTGGCCGGCGATTTTTTGCTGGTAGCGTGGATAACGAATGAAGATCGCGCGTCATGGAAAATCACGGGGCTAGCTTTATTCCTATCGCTGACATGCCATTTAACAGACCTTGTACGGCGCTGGCGCTGAGACGGTCATAGAAATTGAGCCTACAGTCATGTGACTTCGGCTGCGAATATTGATGTTTTGAACGGCCACATCTAGCTCAACCCACGCTGTTTCAATAAATCAAGTTCAAGATTTTATGGCTGACGAAATACCGGCCGTTAGGCAAAGCTAATTTGATATATGTCAATGCGAGCATCAACCCAAATCATCAATTTACATTGACACTTAGGGTGGCGTCAAAATGCGCATTCTTCTCATTCATCCCGACTATCATTCCGGCGGTGCCAAGATTGTCGGTAATTTTCAAAATTGCCAGCAATCCGCTCTGCGGTGACCGCCCAATTGCTGCACCGGCCTGCATTTGGCATGCCGCTGTATTCCAAAGGCTGTTCCAGGTTCTGGTTTCACTCCACACCAGCGTTGTGGAAACTGACTGCGAAATCGCCGGCAGCAACTGCTGCCGCTTTGTCGTAGACCGGGCGGTGCCATCCCCAATGAGCGTCCAGAAGATGCCCATGACTTTCTGGGCACCTTTCGC
>JARLHX010000277.1 GCA_031292035.1 Negativicutes bacterium
CTAGGCAACTATCGCCGTTTTTCAGGTCGGTTAACGCTACTGCTACATTGTCCTTTTGGTCGAGCACTAATGCTTTTTTCCCGCCTGCTAAACTACTTAGTTCTTCCATCTTTCACCCTCCATTGCTTTTTGTGGCTAAAAAGTATTTTATTTCAGCCGCACCTTGGTCTCCCCCCCTTTTGATTCAACTTCTTTACGGGGTGAAGACTGGGGAGCGGTTGGAATCCACACATAACATGCTTTAGTTGCACATTCTATGCCATCACAATAAACCAGGTGGCCACCATTGCGACCGACCCGCACGAGTACTGTTACGACTCGTTTCCTGGGTTCCCCAGTAATCCAGCTTGCAGTTACAGCTTGCATCTTCATGTGCAAAAAGCAATATACAGTCGCATTATGCGACAATATTTAGCGGCAGCAACTCACTGTTGCCCAAGAGATACAGCATAACAAAAGGGCTTGCATTACTGCAAACCCTTACTCCAAACGCACGCGCCACCCGCAAGCAGCGAAGTGGCCACAATCGCTATTTGCGCGACAATCTATTTTCACCTTACTGACAACTAATCCCGCAGGAGGCCTACTCCTGCGCAACCTTTTCCGGCAGGCGCCAGCAGCACAACAAAACTCAAAAGAGGCCGCTAGCGGCCTCTTTTGAGTGTGGAGTTTGCAGACTAAAATCCGGGGTAAAATGGATTGTTCAACATTTCGGTTCCGATGAGGGAAATGTTGCTGACGAGCACCGTAGCAATTCCTATTACTACAGCAACCCCCAAAACAACGAAGAAGCTAATATTGCTCTTATCTTCAGCTCCACTGAACTCCTCATACCACGCAACTGTTCTCGACATAAAAATCATCCTCCTAACCATTATTGTTCTATCCAATTTGAGTGAAAGCGAGTTATATCTTTGTTCTGTCTTAATTGTAATTCTTAAAAGATTATAAGTAAAATAGATATATGAGATTCTAATTATCACTAAATTAGATAGTGGCAAGATCCCAAAGACCTTCTACCAAACCAAGACTGCATGAAAAATGGTTCCAGCTATTCGCTAGAACCAGAGACTTGATCTGCGTCAGGTCTGGTTACCGATAATCCCTTTAGAATCGTGTCCTCTCGTGGCATTTTCGCCACCGGGCTGAATATATTATAGTAAGATACCATCTTAAAGGGGCACGATTATGAAATATCTTGGATTTCTTCAAGAAGCAGACGGCGGCTTTTCCGCCACCCGCCTCGGCTTCTTGCTATGGGTCATCGGCACTATAATTGTCTGGGCTGTCTGTAGCATTAAAACAGCCACCCTTCTTGAAATCCCCTCCTCAGTCCAAGTCATTATCGGCATTCTTATGACCGGAAAAGTCGTTCAGAAATACGGCGAAAAAACCAGCAGCCCCACCGACAGCCTCACGCAAAATAAGTCTTCAACTTAGCCCTTTGCTTTGCAGTCTTTTCAGCAGGCCGACCATGTTTCCTGGCCCGACTCGGGCGAGAGTTGGCTCACAGAATTGTGGTCAGCCTGTTGCATTTTATTAACTGAAGAGCAAATAAAAATAACCGGATTTCTCCGGTTTAATTTAATTGAACATATATATTAGGATTACCCTTTTTCGCCAGTTTACAATCGGAATCCTTGCAGTTATTTGAATGTCTACATTTTATCGTTCTTATTTTCTTGGATTCCGCATCACCAAATTTTTGTGAATAGTGTTTTTCAATAACGACATGCTTATCCACCCGTTGACATAAAGTAAGGATCAAGTCCATTGTATGAAACTTCACCATCTAAACCACCACCTATTACATGCCACAATTCTACTATTTTCTACAAAATCCTCTATTTGTCTCTTTATACATGAAAACAGCTTTCAGTACCTCCAGCAATCATTGAACAGTCGTCACCAACAGTCAACATTACTATATTCTCGAGACTAAAGCGAAAAGGGCCATTGTGATGAACAAGACACAGACGCTATGCTAACTTCGTCTTTATTTCCAAAACGGTCAAACCAACATTTCTCTTGAACCAATGCGAGATTGGCAATTAGACCGAAAGTCGCCTTTTAAAATCGCCTATATTGCGGCAATATTCGACAAATTATATCTTTAGATACAGAGAATTTTTCTATAATTGTGATAACATTAATATAAGTATGTAAAGGTCGGTGATTTATTTGGGCCTATTTATTCCTAAAATACTGATTGTCGATGATGACAATCTTTCACTGGCCGCTCAACGACGCGTGATTCAAAATCATTATGTAACAGTGACAGCTAATGATCCCATAGAAGCACTACAAGTTGCCAGTACTTACACCAAATCTCTAGCAGTAGTCATATCTGATTATAAAATGCCGTTCATGAATGGTGTTGAGCTTCTTTCAAAAATCTATCTTATCAATCAAAACATCCAAAGAATTTTGCTTACCGGTTATGCCGAACTCCCTATTGCCGTCGCCGCGATAAACTGCGGCAAAATTTGTGCCTTTTTAACTAAGCCGCTATCTCCCGATCTATTATTAGGAAAAATTGGTGAAGCACTTGCAGTACATAATCAAAATGCTACCCCTGATACCCCTAGCGGTTATTCCCGGCACAATGCACTGTCAGGTTTCGGCCTGAGCAAAAAAGAGCATGAGATTCTGGGCTTGATTATACATGGTTATTCCAATGGGGAAATAGCGCAAAGATTGGGCATCACCGTTGGAACAGTAAAATCGCACATCATTCATATTTTTGACAAAACCAATGCCCGCAGTCGAACGAAATTGATCGCATTGATCCTGGATTCAAATATGCAAATGAGCGGCAATCAGATGGTCGCCGCTAGAAATATTCACTGAAAATTCCAACGCCGAGCACAAATTGGATTGAGCGCGCGACAGGAACACGACTTGTCGAACATGCGCAATTAAAGAGAGGGCAAAACCATGGGTAACCGGATTCTTTTCGTGGATGACGAAAGAGCGATATTGAAATCAGTCGAGCGGCTCTTTTATGACAGCGAGTATCAGGTCACCACTGCTAGCAGTGGACATGCCGGGCTGGAAGTTTTGGCTGAAGATGAATTTGATATCGTTGTGTCCGATAATCGCATGCCGCTGATGGATGGGCAGCAGTTTTTACGTCAAGTTAAAACTCTCTACCCCCAAACCACCCGCATTATGCTAAGCGGCTATGTCGAGGAAAAAGCCATTTTCGATAGCATTGTTGACGGATCGTGCAATATGTATCTGTTGAAACCATGGAAAGGAGAGGAGTTGCGGGGTAAGCTCAAGCGGATCATGGAGAGCAGAAAGGTATTCTCGCGCAAAGGGATTATCGCTATCGCCAATCAGTTGGACAACCTGTCTGTCGCGCCCAAACTGCACAAAAACCTCAATACACTAATTGAGAACGGGGTGGATATTGAATCAGTTGCCGCCTTCATCGAGACCGACCCCATGGTCGCAGTAGCTATCTTGAGAATCGTCAACAGCGCCTTTGAACATATAGAAACTGGGTCGCTGATCAAGGCGGTAACCTATCTTGGCCTTAATACGACAAAAACAATAGCATTGTCTTGTAAACTTTTTGATAGCACCGACAAAACAACCCTACCTTTCGATACTGAAATGCTGGCTGCTCACGCCCAGCGTTCAAACGCCATTCTGACCCGGATATATTCCGACTTACTGGAAAAAGAATTGCCTGCAGATTTTCAAACAGCCGGCTTACTCAGCAATCTAGGACTACTGCTCTATTTGCACTACTTTCCCGAAAAATACGAACAAGTCATCATTGACCAAGACAACGGGCTGAAAAAAACGCTGTTTCAACATGAAAAAGCTGTTTTGGGGGTGACCCATCAGGAAATCGGCGGTTATTTGATGCACTGGTGGGGTCTGCCCTACCCGATTGTGGAGTCGGCGCTATTTCATCACGAGCCGCTGCAAGATTCGATTATCAACCAGGAACTGGTGGCTGCCGTTCATGTCGCCAACTATCTCGCCTGGCAGCCACTGAACCCCGATTTGGCAGAATTGGAGACCGGGGTATTTCAAGTGCTGGGTATCGCCCAGGAAGATTGCCTGGATTTAGGGAAGCGATTTATTTTCATTTGACCCTGTTCTTTGGGGCCGATTTTTATGGAGGAAAAGAAAATTCAATGGAATTAGTTAATAAGGTGCTCTTTGTTGATGATGATAACTTATATTTAAAATCACTCTATCGCGCATTTCAGGAACAATTCGAAGTATTTGTTGCAAACAATGTGGTCGACGCAATGTCGACCTTAGAATCAGAGGGGCCATTTGCGGTTGTTGTTTCTGACTACCGGATGCCAGGCTATGACGGTCTGCAGTTTTTGCGGTTCGCCAAGCAATGTGCGCCGCAATCTGCCCGGATATTGCTGACCGGTTATCCTGATATGGACTTGGCCTTGGCCGGAATAAACGATATAAAAATCGATGCATTAGTGGTCAAAGCTTCCAGCCTTGATATCTTGGAAACTGTTATTAGGAATGCAGTCATAAATTACAATGCTGCTTTAAGAGCCAACGATTTGTGGAAATCTAACATTATGAAAATAAATAAACAACTGGAAGATATTCAAACTTTGACAGGCCAGTACCATAAAGAATTAGCTGACAGCCGCGAAGGGATCTATAAGGTACTGCCCATCATCCTGTCGGCTAAAGCACCTGGCTTGTTTATTCACTCAACAAGGGTTGCCGCACTTGCGGAAATGTTGTCACAGCTGCTTGGGTTACCTGAAGAAAAAATAATGCAAATAAAAAATGCTGCATTAATCCACGATTTCGGGATGATCTACTTGCCTGACGAGATAGTAAATACGAATGATTCTTTAACATTGAAAGAAGAAAGTATCGAGAGTTTTCATGTTAAATTTGGCTATGACTTATTGGCGCGTATGCCACTAGATCAAGCTGTTCTGGATATTGTTTATCAGCATCACGAAAGACTGGACGGGTCTGGCTATCCTCAAGGACTTTTCGGAAAAGATATTCCGGTTGAATCACAAATCATTGCGATTGCAGATGTAATGGAGACTATGTCCCGTGAACTCGATATATATGCTGCCCTAAATTATATTAACGTCAATCGCGATATAAAATTCTCCCGCGCAATTACTGATATCTGTACAAGTATTTTTCAGAACGACAAGTTTAATTTTGAAAATATTAATGTTGTTGAATACACTGAAGCACAGCCTAGTTTACTTACGCCATAGGCAAAACTTTACTATGAACAGGTATCTATTGATGGTTGAACAATACTAGCACTTGCCAAATTATATTTAATCTTCTGACTGGTCCCTTGAGTAGTGTCAACAAAAGCGCGTCCCCTTCAGCGCCAAGAAAAAAGAGTAATAGACAGCAATGTGTTTTAGTGTGTAATTCTTATTTTTTGCCCACCCTTGCAGACAAAACAAAAAAGAGTCCACAGACTATCTGCAGACCCTTGATTTCATTGGAGCCGATATGGAGACTCGAACTCCAGACCTGCGCATTACGAATGCGCTGCTCTACCAACTGAGCTATATCGGCATTTTAACCACCCTTATTTTAGCCTCTAGCGCCGGAAAAGTCAACAGGCTCGAGATAGTAACCTCTGCCATCAGCTTAAATGTGGGTCAATGCCCGGCAGTGAGCCGATATAAAAACCAGGTCACAGCCAACAGGTCGGCCGCTCCGCCGGGACTGACATTGTGCTGGATAAATTCCTGGTCCAGCGCCGCGACGACTGCGCGTCCAGCCTCAGTATACATGCCCCCGGCCGCCAAGGCGACTCCAGCTCGGGCCCGGACCCATGTCCGCATTTTATCGGGGTGGTGCCGATGCATCACCGTGGTGTCTTCCACGCAGGTCATGAGTACTAACAGTGTTTGGACCAACGCGTTATTGATCGACTGTCCGGCCGCCAGGGCCTGCTGCAATGCCGGAAGCGCCTGCCGCCGGACACAGGGCAGCCCTTGCTCCATCTCCCCCCGAATACCGGTGATGCCGTGATCGCGATACAGCCGCTCACCAGCAGTCAGCGGTCGTGATTTATTCTGCAAATCGCCGAAATCTCTGGCGACAATGCCAGAGACAATCAAAGCCATCGTCGCCAAAATCCCCTCCGGGTCGAGAGCTTTGCCGCCGCGACGCAGCCAGCCCGCCGCTGCCGCCGCTACCCCGAGCGAAAAAATCGCCCCTTTTTGGGTATTCACGCCGCCGGTAGCGGCCCCCATTGCTCGCTCCCCTTCCTTGCCAATAAGCCGCAGTATCGGCAAGAGGGACTCAAGGCCGGTTTCATGCCACAATCCAGCCTGGGCGCAACGGGCCATCGTCAAGGCCAATGCCCCCGAGCTGGCCATAAAGCTATAAAAGTCCATATCGCTATGAGAGCCGGAGTTGGCGCGGTCGACCAGACCGGGAGCCGGAGTACAGGCCACCTCAAAGAGCATGGCTTCCAGGGCCAGAGCGCCAATGTTCTCGGCCGCCGGGCTGACACTGCGAGTCTGGTGAGCAATAAACTGATCGAAAAGCCGCTGCGTGGCCAGACTAATGTCGGTCTGGCTATGGCGCCGCTCGCGCATACAGACAACCGCGGCATCGTTGCAAACCAGACACCGCCTCAGATGACCTTCCTCCTGGCGCGAAACAAGATTGCCTGCAGCATCAAACACGTCCAGGTCAAGCAGGCGGCCAAAAGGCTGCTCCTCTTCAATCATCTTGCATATGCCCTTTATCTCCCTGGCAACACCGCCTACCGCCAGAACCGCCTCCGGCCCGGTTGCCAGATTGACGCTTTCCAATGCCACAACGGCCATCCGGGCTGTCACTTCCCGAACGGCATGGTCTCTGAGCTGGCGCGTCAAATAAGTATCCTTGACATCGCCAGCCATATTGATGGTAATACTTACAACCGGACTTTCACTGCTTTCCCGCAGCCTATCCTGCCTAACTTTACGGGCTTCTTTCGCTGCCAAGACATCATTCAAAGTAATCATGGTTTTTTCCTTTGCGTAAAATGATCCTCTCGCTTGCAAAACAAAACAACTTAAAATGTATTATGTTGTTTCGCGAATTTTAGCGAAAAACCTGCCCTATTTTTGTTTTTAGATAATTTTTACAATATATTTACATTTCCTTATAGCCAGCTATTGCCACGAGACAACCACCGGCTAGTCTGGTAAACTGGATATACGAATGAGGGGGGAGAGCGCTTGACGGTATATGACGTATTAAATCAAATAGATAAAGATCTGACTTGCTGCGATGAGATAATGAAACGTTCTCGCCGGAGAAAAACATTATTTAACTTGGTAAAAGTCACCGCACGGAAAAAGGCACTTGTTGAAATGAAGAACTTTATTTTGGAAAATCACTAGAATTGCTATTATTGTTTTTTTACTGCAATATGACAGAAGGCCCCAGTGAAAACTGGCGGCCTTCTTTTTTATGCAATTCTCCCCACTCCGGTCTAGCTGCCCAACCAGCGCAAGAGCACCACGGTGGACAGCCCCAGCGCCATGGTCAGCGCCGTATTGCGAAAGGCATAGGCTATCACCGCCGCAAGTAGACCGGCCAATAGATATTCATTGCCGACAGTAATATCGAGATGACCTCGCGGCAGTAGCAGCGACGGAACAATCAGCGCTGTCAAGATCCCGGTAGGAACATGTTTCAGCCAGCGGTCGAACCACCCCGGCAACCCGAGCTGCCGAAATAAAACCTGGGCGGCAAAGCGAGTCAGAAACGTCACGCCCGCCATTCCCAAAATAATCCACAGCATCTCAAGCCGCATCTGGTTCATCCCCCTCCAACAGCCCGCCGACCAAGGTCGCGCCCAGACAGGCGATGATAATATACCATTTGCCTGGTAAATACAAAGCCGAGATCACCGCGATCACCGCTGCCACCAGACAAACAACCAAACTCTTGCGATTGGTCAAGCGCGGAATCAGCATCGCCAAAAAGGTGGCCGGCATAGCAAAATCCAGCCCCCACGCGAGCGGATCTGGAAGATATTTTCCCAGAAAAATGCCAGTAGCCGTCGAAAGACACCAGGTGAGATATCCTGCGGAGTTGGTTCCAAACTGATAGTATTCGCTATAGCCACTTTTTTGAATGCGATCCATGGTAATAGCATATGTTTCATCAGCCATCCCGAAAGCCAGCAGCGCTTGGCGGCCAATAGGCAGCTTGGCAACAAAGGGGGTCAGCGAAGCTCCCATCAAGAGGTGGCGGAGATTGATCAGCAGTGTGGTAAAAACAATCAGCGAGAAATCGAAGACTCCCAGACCAATCATACTGGTTGAGACAAACTGAGCCGCACCGGCAAAGACCAGCAGCGACATCAGCAGCGTCTCGGCCGGCGTCAGTCCTACAGCCAGTCCAACCACCCCATAGGTAATGCCGAAGGGAATGACGCCCATCATAACAGGGATACTGTCAATCAATCCCTGCCAATAGTCTACCGAAACCCATTGATTCGTCCTCTGTTTCAGCGCAATCATACCAGCGTCACCTCCTGCGTATTTTATATTTAATCATAGCCGGCAGGAAAAACATAGTAAATATCCAATTAATATTATTTAAGAGATAATTGGATATAGAAAGGAAATAACGATAAATGGACACATCCATTTTCTCGGGAATGGCCCTGGACTTCCACTCTGCAACGCCAATGTATCTGCAAATTGCCGAATATATCACCACAGCCATCCGCGCGCATCAACTGCCGGCCAACACAAAACTGCCGCCGGAACGCCAGTTGGCCCTGCAGTGCGGTGTCAGCCGGACGACGACAATTAACGCTTATCGCAAACTGGAAGAACGGGGACTTGTAAAAACCAAGATTGGCAGCGGCACCTATGTGGCCGAAATCGCGGGGGAAACCGACCTGCTGCCCATGCCCTGGAATCAACTGCTGGTCCCCCAACCACCAAGCCATTTGGCCAGTATTTTGCGCGATCTCGTGTCCGTCGACCTCACTGATAAGACAATCTCCATGGCGACCGGGGCTCCCGACCCGACACTGTACCCCCTAACGGCGTTCCACGACCTGTCCTCCCGCCAAAACGCCGGGCCAAATAACGCTGACATGGGTTACATTCCCACCGAAGGATATCTCCCACTACGCGAGAAACTGGCGGCCATGCACAACCAAAAAGGGGGGATGGCCACCGCCAACAATATTGCTGTCGTATCAGGCTCTCAACAGGGACTTTATCTTTTGGCCAAAGTCCTCATCAACCCCGGTGATTATGTGATTACCGAATCACCCACATATCTTGGAGTATTGCCGATCTTCCGGGCGGCAGGCGCGCGGATCCTCACCCTACCCGCCTCCGGCCCGCTCCGGCTTGACCTGCTCGAAGATTATCTGATTCGCTACCGCCCCAAGTTGCTCTATCTTTTACCGACATTTCAGAATCCCAGCGGCAAGATGCTGGACGCTAGCGAACGCCAGTCTTTACTGGCCCTCGCCGCCCGCCACCGCCTGGTCATCATTGAGGACGATCCATATGGCGAACTATATTACGGTCAACAGCCGCCGCCCTCCTTGTACGCCCTCGACCCCTACGGCGGCGTGATCTATCTCAGTACATTTTCCAAAATCCTTTTCCCGGGCCTCAGGATTGGCTGGATTGCCGCTTCAGAGGCAGTCATCAACCGGGTCGCCCTGGAAAAGCAATATGTCGACCTGCACAGCGCCAACCTGTCCCAGTGGCAATTACACCAGTATCTTGCCGCCGACTTCCTTCCCGACCACCTCGCAACCATCCGCCAGGAATACCGTAAACGCCGCGACTTTACCGCCAATGCCCTTAAACGTTACTGCGGCGACCAGCTAACATTTTCTTTTCCCGGCGGAGGTTTTTATTTTTGGTGCACACTGACCCACCCCCAGGCTACCGCCCGGCACTTACTGCAGGAAGCGACCCGCATCGGAGTCAGCGTTGTCCCTGGAGAAGCTTTCTACCCTGATGCAGAAGGCAACAAGGAGTTTCGCCTGTGCTTTGCCACCAACCGGGAAGATGTTCAGTTAGAAGGAATTAAACGCTTAGCCAAAGCCTTGGATCGTCTGAGCAAAAACTATCCCAGCTACGTCCAATCACTTGCCCACACTTCAAGGCCCATCATCTAGACCAAGCCTTCCATAAAACCTTGTAAATTTAGCCGAAAGAACGCAGATCGTCGTCGCACGACAATAAAAAATCAACCCCTTTTCTCGCGAAAAAGGGGTTGATCTGCTGTCGCCCCTACATAAAGGAGACAAAAAACAGAGGCCAGATTCTGATCCTGCTAATACCACCTGACAGCGGCGATTCCCACATATTCTTTCAAACTCATTACCAGCAGCCCTGAAGCATGTCCCGACGGCAGCAGCGCTGCGGCGCCAAATTCAGAAGCGATATTTGCCTGATAGTCGGTGGGAAAGGGAACCACTGCCACCCCAGCCTTTGCGAATTGCAGCACCGACCGAGGCATATGAAAGGCCGACGTCACCAAAATTGGCTGCTTAAAGCCATATTGCCTGAGGATCGCTGCGGTAAATTGGGCGTTTTGACTAGTATTCAGACTGGCATTTTCGACCAAGATCTTGTTGTCCGGAATTCCTAGCCCCACCAGAATTCGCCGAGCAATCTCGGCCTCCGCGCCGCTTGTCTCATATACCTTACCACCGGAGACGATAATCGGCACCCCGAGTTTATAATAGAGCTGGGCCGCAGTGAGCAGTCGATTGGCCGCGCTGCCGCCAAGATGACCTTGTCCGTCGATATTGGGAGTATCCAGTGTCGCCCCGCCCCCCAGCATGATAATGACATCGCCACGTGGCTCAGCAGGTGGTGAATATTTGCTTTCCAGCGAGTGAATCAGCGGATCAGCCAGCAAGCCAACAGAGAATAGATAGATGACCAATGTAATCGCGGCTAAAACTTTCGCTACCGCTCTATTACGCCGATAGGCCCAGCAACTCGCCGCCAACAAAACGATAATCCACAATCCCGGCGGAAAAAGCAAGACCCCATAGAGAAATTTGATCACATACAGCATTTCCAGTCCTCCGGCTCTTTATATTTCACTCAATTGGCGCAGTCTTTACCGGCGCAAAATCACCCAGCCGCGCACTCCAGAAATACACCAGCACTTTGAATACATCCAACTGCTGTGAGGTCCTATCACAATATCATTTCTTGCTATGTTTTGATAATCCTCTGCTTCATTTATCCAAAGAAAAATCCGCCTGCGATTTAACCAGGCGGATTTCCGGCATACCAATCAGCTGTTTTCCTGCTGGAACTTGACCATAAACTCACGGAGGGCGATACACGCTTCATAAGGCACGGCGTTGTAAGCCGAAGCCCGGCAGCCACCTACCGAACGATGTCCAGCAAGGCCGACAAAGCCTGCCCCCTTAGCCTCAGCCAGAAACTTCTTCTCCAACCCTTCGTCAGCCAGCCGGAAGGTGATATTCATCAGCGATCGGCTGTTCTTCTGGGCGTGACCCCGGTAGAAGCCGCCACTAGCATCGATGGCGTCATAAACAAGCGCCGCCTTTTTCCGGTTGTGTGCCGCGATAGCCTCGACCCCACCCTGAGTTTTAACCCAGCCCAATACCAAAGCCATCATATAAATGCTAAATGTCGGCGGTGTATTATAAAGCGAGTTGTTTTTGGCATGAGTGGAATAACGCAGCATGGTAGGCACGTTCGGGTTTGCTGTCTCCAGCAGGCTGCGGCGCAGAATGACCACTGTAACACCAGCTGGGCCGAGATTTTTTTGCGCACCGGCATAAATAAGGCTGAATTTATCGACAGCGACAGGCCGGGACAAGATGTCGCTCGACATATCGGCGATCAGAGGAACCGCCCCGGTGTCCGGCAGCGTCTGCCACTGAGTGCCGTGAATGGTATTATTGGACGTAATATGCAAATACGCACTATCGGCGCTATAGCTTAGCTCCTCGAGCTCGGGAATGCGCTGGTAATTGCCGTCTTGGGTACTGGCGGCTTCAAAGGCATCTCCGAGCAACTTCGCCTCGGCGAGGGCCTTTTCCGCCCAAGAACCGGTCAGTACATAGCCGGCTTTTTTCCCGGCTGGCAGAAAATTCATCGGCACCATGGAAAACTGCAGGCTCGCCCCGCCCTGGAGAAAAAGAATTTCATAGTCATCAGGTATCTGGAGCAGTTCCCGCAGCAGGCCGACGGCCTGGTTGTGCACCGCTTCGTATTCCTTGGAGCGGTGACTCATTTCCAGCAGCGACATCCCTGCCCCCTGATAATCAAGCAGTTCTTCCTGGGCTTGGCGGAGAACGGCGAGAGGCAGGGCGGAAGGACCGGCGTTAAAGTTATAGGCTCGGTTGGCGCTAGTCATATTCTCACTCCTATATGAACGGTTCGCGTCCAAAATATTAATTGTACTATATTTTACCTGCTCAGGCCCCTCCCGTCAAATAGAATGTCGGCGCCTTGCTACTATTATTTACAAGTATACCGCCTCTAATCAAACCGATTTGAGCCGCCAGCGCCAGCCAGCCTCTTTCACGGACGAAAAAAGCCTCCCGACCAAGGCCGGGAGGCTCAGATACTACTATTTTCTTTTCAGCACTTTATTTACGGCGTCGACAATATCTTTGGCGACGAGTCCGTATTTAACCGCTAATTCTTCTGGTCCGCCGCTTTCGCCAAATGTATCTTGAATACCGACCATCTCAACCGGCACCGGCTTATTCTGAACCAGGAATTCAGCAATGGCACTGCCCATACCGCCAGCGATCTGATGCTCCTCAGCAGTAACGATGGCACCGGTTTCTTTGGCAGCCTTCAGCAGCACTGCCTCATCCAACGGTTTGACTGTGTGCATGTTGATAACCCGGACGGAAATGCCTTTCGCAGCCAGTTGCTCAGCGGCTTGGAGAGCCTCATAAACAATCGGTCCGCAGCCAATAACCGTCACGTCGCTGCCGTCTTTTAGGACATTGGCTTTGCCTAGTTCAAAAACGTCTTCTTCGGTAGTGAAAACCGGCGTAGCTTCACGGGCAAAGCGGATGAAGCAAGGTCCGAAGACGTTGGCGATTGCAATGGTGGCCTTCTTGGCTTCGATGGCGTCACAGGGAACGACAACCTTCATATTAGGCAGCACCCGCATCAGAGCGATGTCTTCCAGCGCCTGATGGGTAGCTCCGTCGGCGCCGACCGAGATACCGCCATGGGCGCCGGCGACTTTTACGTTCAGATCGGAATAACAGACCGTGGTTCTAATCTGATCCCAGGCCCGCCCGGCGATAAAAACACCGTAAGTAGTGGCAAAGGGGATCTTTCCTGCCAGCGACAGGCCGGCAGCTGTGCCGATCATATCCTGCTCAGAAATCCCGATATCAAAAAACCGGTCCGGATATTTATTGGCAAACCAGTCCGAGCGAGTCGACTTTGCCAAGTCAGCGTCTAAAACGACAACATCAGGATTGGTTGCCCCAAGTTCAACCAGCCCGTGTCCATAACCATCCCTATTCGGCAGCATTTTCAGGCTCACGCTAAGTACCCCCTTGCATAAATTTCATCCAGAGCTTTTTGTACTTCGTCAGCACTTGGCGATTTGCCATGCCAGCCGGCCGCGTTTTCCATGAAGGAGATGCCTTTTCCTTTGGTAGTGTTGGCGATGATAATGGTAGGTTTTCCTTTGGTCTTAGCGGCTTCGTCATAAGCGCCCATTACCTGGGAAAGATCATGGCCGTCGATTTCGATCACATGCCACTTGAAGGCCGCCCATTTTTCCGCCAGCGGCGCAACACCCATGACATCTTCGATATCGCCATCGATCTGCAGCTTGTTATAGTCGATCAGGGCGCATACATTATCAAGCTTATAGTGGGCGGCAGTCATGGCCGCTTCCCAGACCTGGCCTTCCTGGATCTCGCCGTCGCCCATAAGGCAATAGGACCGATAGTCTTTTTTATTCAGTTTGGCAGCGATCGCCAATCCATTGGTAATCGATAAGCCTTGTCCCAACGATCCGCTGGAAACTTCGATGCCGGGAAGCGTTTTGCAGCTGGGATGGCCCTGCAGTCTGCTGCCGCATTTGCGCAGGCTCACCAGCTCGTCCACCGGCAGGTAGCCTGTTCTGGCCATCACCGAATAAAGCAAGGGGCAGGCGTGTCCTTTGGACAAGATAAAGCGGTCACGGTCAGGCCAGCACAAATCGTCGGCCTTGTGCTTCATTACGCCAAAATACAAGACTGTCAACAACTCCACCGCCGACAGACTGCCCCCCGGATGGCCCGAACCGGCTGCCGCGGTCATTCTGACGATGTCGGCGCGCACATCTTTACAGATGTCACTCAGTTTATTAAAGTCCTTCGTCAACAAAAAATCCCGACCCCTTTCAATGCTATATTAGTTTTGGAAACTCCCCAGACGGTTTGTTATACTCTATCCCAAGCCAGATTCAGCACCCGTTTGGCATTGGCGACAACCAGATCAGGATCTTCATCGCCTACAGGCTTAACTTCAAAGCTGACAAACGGCCGGTTTTTGGTGTTCAAGAAACCAATGTCCAAAAGCACCCGCAGGAATTCGACCAATTCATCGACGTCATTCTCGCCACCGGGGAAGCCAAAACGCGGATGGGCGTCGCCATAGGCCGGGCAGGACTTGTCTTTAACTACTGCATTACCCATGTGGGCATGGATGATATAATCCTTGACCGGGATCAGGGATTCTTTCGCCGTCTCATGGAGCAGCGGCAGATGGCTCAGGTCGACCATCAGCCCGAAATTATCATATTCTTTCCGCATTTCTTCGGCATATCTTTTCGCCAAGGCCACCGGGCCGATAATTGAGCATTTTTCGATGTCGTAGTCGAATACTTCCATGGCAACCTTCATGTCGCCTTTGGACTTGGCATAGGCGCACAATTCCTTAGTTGACTTGATCAGAGCCTGATATGCTTCTTCTTTCTTATCTTCCGGATACTTTCCGCTCAAAAAGGCAAATCCTTTAGCGCCCATCTCATAGGCTTCGTCGATGCCTTCCTTGAGGTTGGCCAGCGCAATCAGGCGGGCTTCTTCATTAAGATCGTTGATATTCTGTTTGGTGGTCAGCAGGCGAGGCTGGCCGCCGTAAGTGACTTCCATATGCGATGTTTCGATCATCTTTTTGACCTGATTGCGAACTTCCTGATCTTTGATCCAGGTGATCTCGGCCAGCTCAAAATAGTCATCCAGGGCAATCTTCTTGAAGGTCTCGACGATCGGGCCTTCGCCTTTGATCGTGTTCGGATATGCCATAAAATGGATCAGGCCCACTTTCATATACTTGCGCATTGACTCATTCATAAAAACATCCCCCTTAATCTTTTTTCCGTTCTTTTTCGTCTGAGAATTCCTCACCAAAGCTTAATGCAGATATTCCCTCCCTAACATATAATTATACTTTAGTCTTAAGTGCAGGTAAAATTCAAATTCTGAATATTCAATATGCACTTAAACTATATTAAGGCCTCGTCAGCCTTGCTGTATTTCTGTGCACACAGTCCAGGCCGCGGAACCTTCCCCGCGCTTAGTATACCCATGTTAAAAGCCTTATTGCCTCAGGATAAAGTTGTTCGGAAAAAATGTCCAATAATCCTGCTTGCCCGCAAAACATTTCCCGTGGATAAATCTAAAAATACATAAAAAGAAGCCTGCTATCAGGCTTCTTCTCTAAGACAAGCATCCGTTACGGGAAAACGCCCCTTAGCTTCTTGGCTTTGACCACCCTCCCCAGAGCTACCATATAGGCAGCCATGCGAAGAGGCACTTCTTTTGCTATATGCACCTGCCAAACCTCATCAAACGCCTTTTGCATTACCTTCTCTAAATTGCTGTTGATATAGTCTTCATCCCACATGAACGATTCCTGGTTTTGCACCCACTCAAAGTAAGAAACCACCACTCCGCCGGCGTTGGCGAGAATATCAGGAATAACGACAACGCCTTTTTGACTGAGAATATCGTCAGCCTCTTTGGTGGTCGGCCCGTTGGCGCCCTCGACGATGATTCTGGCGCCCACACTGCCGGCATTTTCTCCTTTTATCTGATTTTCCAGCGCCGCCGGAAAAAGAACATCCACCTTGAGGGCCAGCAAGTCGGCGTTGGTAATTTCGCAGATACCGGCTTCACTATATCCTTTGAGCGACCGTTTGTTCTCCCGAGCATAGCGGATAGCGGCATCGACATCGATGCCGTCCTTTTTATACAGGGCGCAAAAGGCATCACTAATGGCCACGATTTTAAACCCTTTTCCCTGCATCAACTTCGCGCCGGTACTGCCGACATTGCCGAAGCCCTGGACCGCCACCGTCATATTCTCCGGTTTTAGCTCCAGTTTTTTAAGGGTATTGAGCAGTGTGAACATCACACCCCGCCCGGTTGCCTCTTTGCGCCCCAGCGAACCGCCGATCTCGAGCGGCTTTCCAGTCACCACCGCCGGCACCGAGTAGCCCTTGAACATGCTGAAGGTGTCCATGATCCAAGCCATGACCCTCTCGTCAGTGTTGACATCAGGCGCCGGGACGTCCTTTTCCGGCCCCAAGATCGGTAAAATCATCGCCGTATAACGTCTGGTCATTTTCCGCAGTTCGGACTCGGTCAGGTTTGCCGGGTCACACTTGATACCCCCTTTGGCCCCGCCATAAGGAATGTTCACAACCGCGCACTTCCAAGTCATCCAGGCCGCCAGCGCTTTTACCTCGTCCAGATCGGCTTCAGGATGGAACCGGATGCCGCCTTTACACGGTCCCCGCGTGCTGCTGTGCTGCACCCTGTACCCTTGAAAGACTTCGGTGTGGCCATCATCCATCACCACCGGCACCGAAACAATCAATTCCCGCTCCGGCGACCGCAGGGTGACATAATCGTTATAACTCAGCCCCAGCTTCTCGGCAGCCGCATCCAGCACATCCAACATATTTTGATAAGGATTGTATTCTCCTGCCAAAATTTACACCTCCTATATTTGTCCCTACCCTTGATACATCTAGTTTAATTGCAAAAGTGGTACTCCTTTCACTTCACTCCATTGCGTATAATGTATATTGTATACTTGTTCTAAAAATAGCGATAAATCCCTGCAAATGCGACATGCCTTTTCTCCATTTTTTGCGTATTATTGCGTATGTTCATCTTGCCGCAAGCCCTTAGAACCATGCCTCGGAAGAAACTGCACTCTTTGGCCAAGACGAATCAGCCTTCCAGATAGCAAAAGACCTTCCGGTTAACCGGAAGGTCTTTTGCCCAAGTGTTTCAGCTGTCTAAAACCACTACTTCCTTTGCGCCATATCGACCAATTTTTGTCCGACTATTTTCAGATCATCCAACATTTTCGCAATTTCTTGGGTTGCTGTTGCTTGTTCTGTCGTAATCTTATTGTTTTGCTCCACATTTTTGACCACAAGTTCAACCGAATCGCGAAATTCCCCGAGCATAGCGGTAATATCATTGGCTGAGCGGTTACTCTCATCCGCCAGTTTGCGAACCTCTTCAGCCACCACCGAAAATCCCCGTCCGGCTTCGCCGGCCCGCGCCGCTTCAATAGCGGCATTGAGTCCCAGCAAATTAGTTTGTCGGGCTACCCGCCGGATAATTTCCAGTATTTCTGTCGTATTCTGGACCCGCTGATTCGCCGTCTTCGCAATCGTGGCGGTCTCCTGACTGGTGGCCGCGATTTCTTCGGAGCTGGCGGTCAGATGTTCAATCGCCGTCACCGCCTGTTCCAGGTCGCTGTAGATCTCACTTACATAACGGTGGATCTCTTGGGCGCGCTCACTTTCGCGCAACCGCTCGCTCTCACGGGCCTGGGCCATTCGCAGCGCTTCGCTGATGGCTTTTTTGACTGAAGTCGGGCCGGAAAGAATCTCCTCACACAGCAGCCCTTTCTCTCTGGCCATTCGCACCCCAGCGCCGTCACCCACTACTCCGTTTACTCCCATTCGAATGAGCTGGGCGACCGCCTGTTTCACTTCGTCGTCATTTTTGCACGGTCGAAAGGAAATATTCAAATCTGCATGTTTGAAATCTTGCACCGCATCGTCGATAATATTCCGCCTGGCAACGACCCCGATGTGTTTCGCTCCGGCGTTGGCGATGCGAAACACCGCAGCAAAAAGATCGCTTACCGAGGCGGTAATTTCGATGATGGTTTTTTCTGACTGCTGCCTGAGGAGTTCAGCCGTCCCACCCCGGGCGACGACGATGCTAACCGCCGAATGAGCCTGGCACAACTCTACTGCTCGCTGATTGCTGCCCACTTCAACAGACAGACTGACACCCAACTCGGCAGATATCTTCGCAACGATTTCGACAATATTCGCCGATGGCGCAATAAACAAAATCGGTTCCACGTCCACACCCCCTGATTATCGTGAAACAAGTTCCTCCGGTTGCACGCCCTAAAGGCCGCCCACCGCGAAGAAATGGCGGCGGTCACGGAGCCTTTCTCCGCGCCGCCGCACCGATAACAGCTTGCTTCCAATCTTCAGCCCACTGGCAGCTAGACCGCGGGCCCTACCGGTTCTTCGTCCACAGTCAAACCCAGTTCATCCACAACCGATAGCTCGGGGTCGACTTTGAGCCAGAGCAAAGCCCCGATTACCAGCAACGCACTCGCCACCAAGAAAGGATACACCCAGGAACCGGTATACTCCAAAATGGCGCCAAAGACCAACGGCGACGCGGCTGAACCGATGTTGCCGATGGAGTTCATCATCCCTGACACCGTCCCGGCGTATTCATGGCCGACATCCAGGCAGACCGCCCAGTAGACCCCGACCGCCATTTCCAGTCCGAATAGCGAGCAGGCTAGGTAAAACACCGCCATATAGCCGGAATCGGTCAATGCGCCCGGGATCATAAAGGCAGCCGCCACAAACATCCCTGTCATGGCAACGATCCGACGGGAAAATTTGCCTCTTCCGGTGCGGGCCCAAATCTTATCAGACAGCCAGCCGCCGAGGGTATCACCGACTGTACCGGCCAAAAGCGGCAAACTGGCGAAGATACCCATTTTAATAATGCCAAAGCCGCGAGCTTCCACCAGGTAGGCCGGCATCCAGGTCATAAAAATCCAGATAACATAGCAGTAGGTCGGATAACTGAGACATAAGTACCACATATTCGGGCTCTTCATTAGAGTTTTGAATGGCAATTTGGGCTTAGGTTTGTCAGACTTGCCACTGTTAATCAGGTCAATTTCTGCCTGGTTGACCCCGCCCCATCTTGCTTGGTAATCGCTGGGCTTATCGCGGTACCAGTAGTACCAGCCCACTGACCAGACAACCCCAATAATGGCAAAGGAATAAAAGACAAATCGCCAACCCCACTGGGCCATCATGACAGCTACAATCAGGGGAGTTACCGCTCCCCCAAAGCGGGCAAAGCCATGGGTTAGACCTTGGGCGAAGCCTCGCTCAACAGCCGGAATCCAGTGGGAAAATGCGCGGGTAGCTGTCGGGAAAGCACCGGCCTCACCCACCCCAAACAGCATCCTGATCACAAGTAAAGACGAAAAATTCCAGGCCAGCGCGGTGGCCGCGGTCATGATTGACCAGAGAGTTACGATCCCCGCCAGGACCGGTCGGGCTCCCAAACGGTCGCTCAGCATACCGATCGGAATCTGGAAAGAAGCGTAAGTCCAGGAAAATACCGACAGGACAAGGCCCCACTCCAGCTTGTTTAGATTAAAGTCTTTCATCATCAGGGGCGCGGCCACCGAAATATTTACCCTGTCTAAATAAGTAATCAAATAGACCAGACACACTACAACCAAAACCCAGCGTCTTACTTTAGTCGGTTTCTCACTTACTCCAGTCTGGTTCTCATTCATTCTTTCTCCCCCTCTTTACTAACATCCGGCACCGACTAACCGCGCCACCCTGCCATTTTTGCCGCGATCATCACTGCCTTTTCCGTCGCGTCGGTTTTTGCCACCCCTTTCCCCGCAATATCGAACGCCGTACCATGAGCCGGTGTGGTAATCGCATAAGGCAATCCCCCGGCCACCGTGACGCCGAACTGAAAGCCCATTAGTTTCATAGCAATTTGTCCTTGGTCGTGATACATGGTCACCACCGCATCATAGTGACCGGCGAAAGCGTTGATAAAAACAGTGTCAGCCGAGAACGGACCAACTACATCCAGCCCTTGGCTGCAGGCCGTTTTGACTGCTGGACCGATCACATCGATTTCTTCGCGGCCGCATAGACCGCCTTCCCCGGCATGCGGGTTGATCGCCGCTACAGCGATACGCGGCTTCTCATAGCCAGCCCGGTTCAGGGTCTGATGGGCGAGAGCCACCGCCCGCAGAATATTATCGGTAGTCAGCTTGCTTGCTACCTCACTCAAGGGAATATGACTGGTTACCCGGGTTGTCCACAGTTTATCGAGTACGTTGATTTCCCCGAACGGCTTATTCCAATCAAGCTGATGGGCAAAAAGGCGGTGCTCGTCCTCGAACTTCATGCCGCCGCGTTTCATCGCTTCCTTGTTGAGCGGCGCAAATACCAGCCCGTCGATTTTTTTCTGTTTTAAGAGCTCCAGACCAAAAAGAAGAGTCTCTTCGGTCACACGGCCGGACGCAGCGTTGACGGTGGCTACTTCAACCGTTGCCGGATCCAAATTCTTCAAGTCAACAATCGTGATCGGCCCTTCCCAAACCACCTTGTCGATGTTGTCCACAACCTGGAAAGGGAAACTGACTTTTGCAGTCTTCTGTCCCGCCTCGAGCACCCGAACATCGCCGATCAACACCGGTTGGCAATATTGCGTCAGCCGATCGTTGGCACAAAGTTTCGCGATGAGCTCTGGGCCAATACCTGCCGCTTCCCCCAACGTTATCCCTAATACTGGTTTCACTATTAGATTCCCCCTACTGTATGAATTCCGCGAAAGGGCTGGCAGCCCAATCATCTATCTTGTTATAAAGCAATTTCTGTGCCAATGTCCCACCTGGTTCTGACTGCAGCAAAAAAAAAGCCGTCCAGCGAGGACTGGCGGCTAAAAGGACTTTATTGCTTTGGACTTTCCCCTCAATTCCAATCGCAAAATTCTTGTTCAGCTAATCATCAATATTTTCAAACTTTTCACAATATTTCATTACGTTTCGTTTTGTTTCATTTTGTTAAATCTGCTCAGAACCAGACAAATTCCTGTCACTTGGTATCTTTGCCGCCCAATCGCCGCCAGAGCGTCGTCCGGCTAATCCCCATGAGCTCGGCTGTTTTACCATAATTATAATTTGTTTCTTCCAGCACTTTTTTAATCTTGTCCATTTGGGCCAGCTGTTTTTTCTTCATTACCGGCTCTGCCTGCAGACTTGCCTGCGATGGCGCGGCCTCCGGCCGCTCAAAGTGGGCTAAGACCGAACGAACAATATTTTCATCGACAGCAGTGTGAATATACCCGTCCAGCACCGTCAACCGCTCGGTAATATTGAGTAATTCCCGCACATTTCCCGGCCAGGGATAATTGATCAGCCACTCATGGGCCTCCGGTGTTAGAATCTTTTCTCCTTTTTGAAATCGCAGGGCATAGTGTTTCATAAATTGCCGGACCAACGGCAAAATATCTTCCTTTCTATCCCGCAGCGGCGGTATTTCCAGATTCAATATGTCCAGACGGTAATACAGGTCGGCCCGGAAAAAGCCGTCACTCACCCTTTGGCGGAGATTGCGGTTGGTGGCCGCAAGCACCCGGACGTCGATCGGGATAACCTGTTCATCACCCACCCGCATGATTTCCCGTTCTTGAAGCACCCGGAGTAATTGTCCCTGCAGCTTAGGGGAAATTTCGGCAATCTCATCAAGAAAAATTGTGCCGCGGTGGGCCTGCTCGAAGAGGCCTGTTTTCCCGCCTTTTGCCGCCCCGGTAAAGGCACCCTCGACATAGCCGAAAAGTTCACTCTCCAGCAGACTTTCCGGCAGAGCTGCACAGTTTACCGGAACCCAGGGCCCGTGGCGGCGGCTGCTGGCATTGTGCAGACTTTGAGCAACAACCTCTTTGCCTGCCCCTGTTTCTCCCAAAATCAGGACATTGGAATCAACCTTACTGTATTCTTTGGCCAAAGCCACGATGCGCCGCATACCCGGACTCTCGGCAATAATATCTTCAAAGCTGAATTTGGCTGCCTGGCGGCGTCGATTGATCTTCCGGCGGATTTTCCCTTCCATTTCCTGCAACCGCGCCACCGGCTGAAAGGTCGCCATCGCTCCAACCGTCCGGCTTTTCACAATAATCGGCACGCAATTGATTGCCACCTGGTGCCCGGCGATTGTGTCATAGAGGCCCAGCTCAGCCTTCGCGGTCTGCAATACCTGCTCCAGCCGAAGCTGGGGCACAATGGCGGCAGCGCTCCGGCCGATACTTTTGCCGCCAATCCCGGTCAGCTCACCGGCAGCCTTATTGACCAAATTAATATTACCGGTCTCGTCAACGGCAATAATACCTTCCAGCGAAAAGTCGAGAATGGTCCGGAACTGTTCAGCCCGTTCTTGCTCCTGTCGCCGGATGGCAACAATTGCTTTTGCTTCCAGCAGGGCCTGATGGATGGCTTCTCGCCCAGACTGAATCATCACCGCGTTCAACCCGCGCGCCACTGCAATTTTCGCGGCCGTACCCCCGCCGATAATTGTTGTAATGCCGTCCTGCATGACGCTATTGATCTTATTTTCAGCATCTTCCTCATCACCGATGGGAAACAGCTCCATCTTGACGTCGAGAAAGCCTTCGATGGCGTTAGCACCGTAAATCATATTCGGCGCCCCCACGACCGCAATCCGCGTCGCGTTAAAACGCTGGCGGCAATCAATCACCGCCCGCATAATATCATAGCCGGTAACAGACAGACCGATAACCGGCGTATCAGGCAGAATCCGCCTTGCTGCCTCCCCTGTTATCCCCCTGGCGACTACCGCATCAGCATTGAACTCCTCATGGAGGATCTCCCGCACACCTGTGGTATAGCGGAGTTCCAGTTCCCAGCTGTCGTCATATTGTTCAGCGAAGATTTCCTTCACCAGATTTTTGTCATCCAGATTCGGGACATAAAATATAATTTTGCCCATCCGCCCATTCCCACCTTTGCCGAAAAACTTACTCACTTTTTGATTTTATATCGGGGCCATCCGTCTCACGCTCTACAGCAGCCCCAACACCCCGGCCAGTCCGGCCAAGGCCATGAGCAGCAGCGGATTCAGCTTCGTTTTGGCTACAACCCCAACGGTAACTGCTGTGAACACAAAAGCCAAATACCCCTGGCAGACTTCCTGGGCAATAATCCAGCCACTGGCAAAAATCAGGCCGATGGCAATCGGCCCAAGACCTCTTTCCAGCGCGACCTGCCAGCGGCTATTGCGAAAATGCAGCCAAAGGCGGCTGGCAAAATAGGTTAAAACACAGGCCGGGCCATACATCGCCAGCATGGCCAGCAGCGCCCCCGCCCAGCCGGCAGCCTTCCAGCCGACCAGGACAACAAGCAGCGAGCCCGGCCCGGGCGCAGCTTGGGCGATGGCGAAAGCGGCGGCAAATTCCGCGTCGGTCAACCAATGCTGAACAAGGACAGCATGGCGGTGAATGTCAGGAATGACCGTATTGCCGCCACCCACCGAAACAAGCGAAAGTGAACCGAAAAAGAGGATCAGCGATAAAAGGCTATTGTTCATTCTCTTCACCCGCCTTCTTGGGACCCTCGGCCGCACCGCGCCAAGAGAGGCCGACGCTCAATGGAATCAATACCGCCATAACCGGCAGCAACGGCCAGCGAAGAAGGCCGATGGCGACAAAAGCAGCCACCATGATGAATATCGTTGCCGGGGTGAAAGAATGACGTAGCGCCAATTTCGAACCCATGCCCAGTGTCATTCCGACCGCTACAGCCGCCATGCCGCGTAAAGCAGCCTGCACACCCGGCATATACTGATACTGAAAGTAGGCAATCCCTAAGAAAACCACAATGAAAAACGGAATGGTGATCATCCCGATCAATGCGGCCAGCACACCGGGGAACCCGCGCAGTCTGCTGCCCAAATACACGGCAAAATTGACCGAATTGGGACCAGGCAGCACCCGGCACAGCGCTACACCGCTGAGAAATTCCTCATCAGACATCCAGTGTCGCTTTTCAACAATCACAATTTGGGCCCATGCCGATAGGCCTCCGCCAAAGCTCGACAGCGCAATTTGCAGATAGCTTGTCATGATATCCCAAAGGCTTATCCGTCCGACCGAGGAGGTCAGAGAGGAGGATTCGCTCTGTTTCACGTTAGAAATATCTCTCCCACCTTTTCCATTGTCATTTCTCATGATACTATATTACACCTTCTGTTCCCTGTCCGCCACCTGTCTCCTGGCGCACTTCATCCTGTTTTGATCCGACACGAAAAAAGACCCCCACTACCGGAGGCCTTTAGCAGGCTAGAGCCTATTTACAGCTTTGCGACCACCTTTAGGTAGGCGCCTGGCTGCTGCGCCATCTGGGCAATGTACTCCGGCAATTCGGCAAATTCGATAATATGGCTGACAATTGGCGCAGCCTGGACTTTACCTGATGCAATCAGTTCAATCGCCAGGGGGAACTGACAGGCGCTATTGCGCGAGCCTTTGATATCCAGTTCCTTTTTCGTGATCAGGAAGGTCGGCAGCGGCACCTCATCCTTGGGATAGCCGACCAGTGATATCCGCCCAGCATAGGAAACATAGTCCAGTGCGCTCCGCACCGCCACCGCCGAGCCGGAAGCTTCGACCACCACCTCGGCCATTCGGCCGGCGGTGAGGTCGCCGATGATTTTCAGCGTATCCCGCTCAAGAGGATTGATTACCTGCTCAATCCCCATCGTCTTCGCCAGTTCCAGCCGTTCAGCCACCGGGTCGATCACAATGACTCTCGCCCCCATCGCCGCCGCTGCCTGGGCAGCCAACAGGCCGATGGCCCCCGCTCCGGTGATCGCCACCGTCTCACCCGCTTTGACGCCCACCCGGTGCAACCCATGCAGAGCGATGGTGAGAGGCTCAATGACCGGAAGATGCTCCCATTTGACCGACTCGGGGACTTTGTGGACCAGATGGCTTGCATGCGAATAATATTCCACCATGCCGCCGTCGGCGTGAACGCCCATAACCTTCAGTTCATCACAACAGTTGGTCCGGCCCAGACTACAGGGATAACAACCCTTGCCGCAATGCATATACGGCTCAGTCACCACATGATCGCCCACCTTGAAATCAGTGGCGCCGGCCGGCACACCGACCACCTCTCCGGCGATTTCATGACCCAAAATGCGCGGATAGGTTACAAGCGGGCTTATCCCTTTATAAGCGGCGATATCAGAACCGCACACTCCTACCGTCCGAACCTTGATGACCACCTTTGAGGCATCATCCTGCCGCGGAACTTCGACAATCCCGACTTCCTTGGGCTGACTTAGTAGCAGCGCCTTCATCTCTCTATTTTCCTCCCTTGTATTCCAACTGCCGCCACAGCACCAACAAACCGCTTGTTGTTGTAGCGAGCTAAAACGCCAGTTTTTGTCCTTTTAACACTTAACTATTCGGCCAACACTTGACCCTTCCCTGCGGCTGTCTGAGCGATTTTCTGTTATTCTATCCCTAAGCGGCTTCTGGCAGCTTGGCCTGCCGCCTTACATCGACGCACCGGTCATCGACCCGGGGCGAAAGCACCGGGTGTTGTCTGATAAAATCAGCCAGAGTATCACGCAGGGGAATGTAGGTGTCCACCATATTCTTGCCTTGCCCGAACATGGTGAATTGATCGCCGCCCCCAGCCATAAAATCATTGGTGACCACCTTATAGGTCCGATCGGCAGCCAGCGGCGTTCCGTCCGCCAGGGTCACCGCAAGAATTCTTCTCTCAGGCGGCAGGGACGAATCAAAAGTCACCTTGAGCCCCGAATACTGGACCATGCCGATTTTTGTGCTGAATAACCCATGCTCTAGCACCTGCATGATTTGCTCCCCAGTCATGTCCACCGTGACCAGGGTATTGTCAAAGGGGGCCACTTCATAAAGATTACCCATAGTGATAGGTCCGGCCGTGATGCTGGTTCGCAGACCGCCGGCGTTCTGAAAGGCAATGTCGGCGCCTGTGGCTTGCCTCATAATATCGCTGGTCCACTGTCCCAGAAGAGACGATGCCAGTCCCTCGCGGTCGTGCGCCAGGACCACGTCCGTCCTGCCAAGAACCAGATTCTTGACTGGGGCAATTTCCTGCTGAGCCTTACCGACAATGGCCTCCACCGCCGGGTCGGCGGTCAGTCCCGCAGTCGGCAGGGCGGTCACCGCGGCGTTCGCGAACAGCACTTGATGGCTGCTTTTCTTATAAAGTATATCGATCTCACCCACGGCCCGGCCGGAATACAGCGCCTGAACCACTGGAATCCCGTTGACCTCACCGGCCACCCACTGATGGGAGTGTCCGGATACGACAGCTGCCAGCGCCGGTTCTTTCGCCGCCAGCACCGCGGCGTCATCGCTGACGTTTCCTTCACCATCCATATAGCCGGCCAAATGGGTCAGGGCGACAATCAGATCGACATGTTGTCTTGCCAATTCAGGCAGCAGGCCATGCACCGTAGAGGCCGGATCACCAAAGTCGAATGCGGCTACCACTTTGGCACTGGATTTATAAGCGGTTTCAGGAGTTGCCACACCAATGACGGCAATGCGCAGACCGCAACGCTCCACGATGGTATAAGGCTTGACAAAAGCCGCGGTCTTGCCGGTGGCCCTGTCGACCACGTTGGCGGCCAGATAGGGAAAAGACGATTCACTGATGCGCTTTTTAAGTACCGCGACGCCCCAATCAAATTCATGGTTGCCCAGCACCATGGCGTCGAAGCCGATGGAATTCATCACTTCCACCACGGTTTTTCCGCCGAGAAGATTAGAGTCCGGCGTGCCCTGAAACATATCGCCGGCACTCAAAACCAGCGTTCCGCTTGGATTGTGGCTTTTCATCGTTCGAATATACTGAGCCAATTTGGCCGCACCGGGATTCTTTCCGTTTTCCAGCAGGGCCCCATGAAAATCATTGACCGTCAAAATCTGAATCCCCACCAGATTAGCCGCACTTTCTTCAGCCGCCGCTCCGCCAAAAGGAATGAGCAACAATATAGCAAGCGAAAGAATTGTGCTCCGCCAAAACATTTTCACAAAATACCCCTCCCTAAAATCAAGGCCACCCTGTGATAGATTTCCCGCCGCCACATGCTTTTCCTGCCTGACTTATGATGTCCACGGCAGCAGCCCCCTAAGAAAAAAACTCCAGGATTACTCCTGGAGTTTATCATTCCGTATTTAGTTGGGTTTCGGATAACCTACTGTGGTTCCTAAAATAATTCTCTGATCAGGCCGCAGCTTCATCACTTTACCGAGTGCATCTTTATCAATAAACAGGCGCGGGACCGAAACCAACCCTTCGGACGTGCAGAACAATGCGGCGTTTTGGGCGATAAAGCCCACATCCACATAAGCGATATACATTTTTTCGACTTCATCCTTGGTCCAATTAATTTTGGCAAAATCGGCAACATAGATCAGATTGACCGGAGCGGTGGCCACATAAGCTTGCATCCCGGCATTTTTGCGGAAATCCCCAGCTGCGACAGAGAGCAGCTCATGGTTTTTCGGCTCATAGAGATAAACACCCTCGGCCATGACCACATAGATGTCATATTCCTGCACATTTTTAGCCGAAGGCGCAGTCCTCCGCCCGTCAGAGCGGGTAATGCCATCAGCGGCCCAGAGCAGGTTGGACAGATCCTGGAGGGAAAGGGGAGTGCTGGCGTATTCGCGCATCGATTTTCTATCCTGCAATACCTGCATCAACGGACGTCCTTTGTCGGTTTCGGGGGGAACGAGTTTAATGTCAGCCAAATCCTGGGCGCTGGCTGTATTCATTGCCAGGCTAATCACAAACACAAAACTCAGTAACAGAAGGAAACTAACCATTTTTTTCATGCTGCACCTCATTCTATTTTTTTTACAAGACCGAAATTCCTGCCCAGCAACCAGCTGAGCTGCCGCGCGACGTGATTTCTCCGCCCCTGCCGAATCTCACATTCTAGCTCACTATTGTTTCGTGCCGCCGCGACAGAAATCCTTTTTCTGCCAGCCCGTGGGGAAGACAAATTGCACTTCCTTCTCTGCATCCAGGTGATGTTAACGGCAGTCCCCACCTCTGGCCAAAACGACAGCCCCGTTCTTGACCACTGTGTTGACTAGATTGACTCCCCAGTGGTAGAAAATAAACTCCAGGTCGGGGGCATCCCAAATGACCAGATCAGCCTGTTTACCTGGCTCGATGCTGCCGACACTTGTAGCGCGATCAATGGCCGCAGCTGCATTCAGGGTCACGGCGGTCAGCACCTCTTCCGGCGTCAGCCGGTATTTCAGGCAGGCTATGGTCATCGGCGTCTGCAGTGACTCGGTGGGACAGGAACCGGGGTTGAAGTCGGTAGCTACCGCCACCGGAATCCCGAGGTCGATCATGACCCGGGCCCGGGCAAACGCCTCATTAAGGTAAAATGACGTGCCAGGCAGCAACACGGCAATGGTGCCAGACCTGGCCATTGCCGCCAAGCCTGCATCGCTGGCGTGAATCAGATGTTCGGCCGAAAGGGCGCCGATTTCTCCGGCCAGCCCGGCGCCACCCAAGGCAGTGATCTCGTCAGCGTGAATTTTCGGTTTGAGGCCGTGATGTTTGCCGCATTCGAGGATCTGGCGCGACTGGACTAGATCAAAAACACTGTCTTCACAGAAAACATCACAGAACTCAGCCAGACCCCGCCGACTCACCGCCGGGATCATCTCATCACAGACAAGCTCGACATAGTCCTGTTTACGATTTTTATACTCTTCCGGAACGGCGTGGGCCCCCATAAAGGTCGGCACAAGGTCGAGCGGCTGGCATGCCTGCAGTTGGGCCACCGCCTCTAGCGACTTGATTTCATCAGCTGTCGTCAGCCCATAACCGCTTTTCACTTCGCAGGTGGTGGTTCCATGGGCCAGCATTACCGCCAGCGACCGTTTCCCAGCCGTGACCAGCTCGGCCAAAGAAGCCTCCCGGGTCCTCTTTACAGTATGAAGTATCCCGCCACCCTGATTCAGAATGTCGAGATAACTCAGCCCGCGTAGCTTAAGAGCCAGTTCCCGCTGCCGCCAGCCGCTGAAAACGAGGTGGGTGTGAGCATCCACCAACCCGGGCGTAACCAGCGACCCGCCGGCATCAATGACTTTATCGGCTTCCTTCAGCCTCCCGGACGCCGCTGCGCTGGCGCCGATCTCAACAATCGTCCTGCCGTCAATAAACACATAAGCATCTTTCATCAGGGTGATCTGCCCCTGCTTCCGGCCACTCAGGGGAGCAGTGCCCTTTGGCGTGGCCAGTAGGCCAATATTGGTGATGATGGTTTTCATATTCCGCCTCGCTAACCTGTGCTATTCGCTCTGGAGGAGGTAGTTCTCCAGCACCTGTTTTTCCGCGCTAAACCCTTCCAACTGCAGATAATACTTTGCTGAGTCGATCAGGGCATTGGCCGGGGTAAGGCCGACGATTTCGCTGCCCACGATGTTTACCCCATAGCGCCTTGCTTCGACCCTCACCAACTCAAACACCCGGTACAGCGGCGTCTTTTCAAAATTGGTCATGTTGATCGATACCTGGGCCAGATTGCGGTCTTCCAGCATGACGCCGATCGCTTTGACAAATTTCAGACCGCCACTGCTCTCGCGGATGACCTTGGCAATCTCTTTGGCGACATTCAGGTCGCTGGTATCCAGGTTAATGTTATAGGCCACCAGCGGCATGCGGGCGCCAACCGCCACCACGCCGGCTGTTGGATGGATTGCTTTTTCGCCATAATCAGGCTGCCACTCCGCCTGACTGAGTTTAGCAGCCATCTTCTCGAATTCGCCGCGGCGGATGTCGGCCAGATTTCGCCGGGCCGGGCTGGACGCCGCCTCCTCGTACAAAAAGACCGGGACAGCCAGTTCTGCGGCGATCCGGGCGCCGACCCCCTGGGAAAGGGCGACACACTCCTGCATGGTCATATTTTTGACCGGCACGAAGGGAATGACATCCACCGCTCCCATCCGGGGGTGCTCGCCTTTATGGGTGGTCATGTCAATCAATTCTACCGCTTTTTGCGCGGCTAAAAAGGCCGCCACCGCCGCCCCTTCCGGGGTGCCGACAAAGGTAAACACACTCCGGTTGTGGCTCTGGTCGGCGGAATAGTCCAGCAGGATAACCCCCGGAACCGCCTTGATTGTCGCGACAATGGCTTCAATAACCTCCGGCCGGCGACCTTCACTAAAATTCGGAATACATTCAACTAATTTTGCCATTTTGTTCCCTCACTCCTGTTTTTACTGGCCCCGTTTCTGAAAGGCCTGACTGACTAAATTGCTGACAAGGGTGTCTGCCGGAATATAGGGCAAAGTAACATGCCCCTGACCGGCATAATTTTTGTTGAATTCGACACAAGTCGTGATGGAGTTGGTATTGCGGGCCCAGGCCCGCCGGGCTACACCGCCCATAACATCCCACAACATCGCCGCCTTTATCGTATTGTCCACCCGCTCACTGCCGTCCAGCACCAGCCCGAAGCCGCCGTTGACAGCCTTGCCGATACCCACGCCGCCGCCGTTGTGCAGCGCCACCAGGCTCATACCCCGGGCGGCATTGCCGGCAAAACACTGGGTGGCCATATCAGCCATCACATTGCTGCCATCCTTAATGTTCGCCGTCTCCCGGAATGGCGAGTCGGTGCCGCCAGTGTCGTGATGATCGCGGCCCAGCATAACCGGACCGATTTCGCGGGTGCGGACCATTTGGTTGAATTTCAGGGCGATTTTCATCCGCCCTTCGGCGTCCTGATAAAGAATCCGGGCCTTGGTGCCAACCACCAGCTTGTTTTTTGCGGCATCCCTGATCCAGATGTAGTTGTCCCGGTCCTGACCCCGGCGGGTGGGATCGATACAGTCCATAGCCGCTTGGTCGGTCTTAGCCAGGTCCTCCTCCTTGCCACTGAGACAGACCCAACGGAAGGGCCCGTAGCCGTAGTCAAAAAGCTCCGGCCCCATAATGTCCTCCACATAGGAAGGAAAGACGAAACCGTCTTTTTCGTCCACACCGTTTCTGGATATTTCCTTTACCCCGGCGTCATACACTGCCTTCATGAAGGAATTGCCGTAGTCGAAAAAGTAGCTGCCCGCGCCAACCAGTGTCCGGATCAATTCGAAATGGCGCCGCAGGCTCTTGTCGACCAGGGCGATGAATTTGGCCCGATCGCCGGCTAACAGGGCGGTACGTTCTTCGAAGGTTATCCCCTGCGGACAGTAGCCGCCGCTATAGGCCACATGGCAGGAAGTCTGGTCGGACAGCAGGTCGATTTTGACATTGTTATTGGCGGCATACTCCAATAGATCGACAATATTGCCGTAATAAGCGATTGATATCGGCTCGCGCTTTGCCTGATACTCCCCGGCCAGCCGGAAGACCTCAGGCAAATCGGCGGAATAGGCGGTAATCCAGCCCTGCTCGTGACGGGTCTTGATCCGGGAGAGGTCGACTTCGGCAATGACACCCACCCCGCCGGCAATCTCCATGGCCTTGGACTGGGCGCCACTCATCCCCCCGAGTCCTGAGCTGACAAACAGCTTGCCTCGCAAGTCACCGTCGCTTACTACCCCCAGTTTTTGCCGTCCAGCGGTGAGCAGGGTGTTGAACGTACCGTGGACGATGCCCTGCGGCCCGATATACATCCAGCCGCCAGCCGTCATCTGGCCGTAGTTGGCCACCCCCATCTGCTCGGCGATTTCCCAGTCTTCCTGATTGTCGAACATGCCAATCATAAGGGCATTGGTAATGATAACCCGGGGAGCGTCCGGCCGGGAAGGAAACAGTCCCAGTGGGTGGCCGGACTCGATTACCAAAGTCTGCTGCTGGGTCATCACCTGCAGATACTTCTGGATCAGCCGGTACTGCAGCCAGTTCTGGCAGACCTGGCCGGTTTCGCCGTAGGTGGTAAGTTCATAGGGATAAAGGGCAACATCAAAATCCAGGTTGTTATCAATCATTACCTGGAAGGCTTTTCCTTCGAGACAGTTGCCCTGATATTCGTGGATGGGTTTACCGAAAATCCGGCCAATTGGCCGGTAGCGGTAGGCATAGACCCGGCCATATGTCAGGAGCTCTGTCAAAAACTCCGGCGCCAGCACCTCGTGATGCTCCTGGGGCACATAACGCAAGGCGTTTTTTAAGGCAACTTCTGTCTGGGCCGCAGTCAATTTAAACCCCCGGCTGGGCGCCCGGCGGATGCCTTGCTCAAATTCCGGCAGCGGGGGCAGCCCCGCATCCAGTTTTATCGTCATGGCTGCCGCAACATCGCGATTGTTCGCCATTTTGGTTCAACCTCCGTTCACTCTCTGTAGTCCTTTTGACTACGCCTTTCATCCATCATTCGCCTAAATAGGCCTTCACAACCTCTTCGTTGTTTTGCAGATTTTCACTGCTGTCCGCTAGGGTAATCCGGCCGGTCTTTAAGACATAGCCCCGGCCGGCATATTTCAGCGCCTTGTTCGCGTTTTGCTCGACCAGCAGCACCGTGATGCCCGCCTGGTTCAGCTGAGAAACGACCTGGAGGGAATGATTGACCAATATAGGCATCAGGCCCATGGAAATCTCGTCGATCAAAAGCAGTTTCGGATCAGACATCAGCGCCCTGGCGATAGCCAGCATTTGCTGTTCGCCGCCGCTCATCGTTTTGGCGGCCTGGTTTTTCCGTTCCCCCAGCCGGGGATAAAGCAGATAAGCCTTTTCTATATTATCCTTCAGACGGGCAGGATCAGACAAGCTATAGCCGCCCATTTTTAGGTTTTCTTCAATCGTCAGGTCGGGAAATACCCGACGGCCTTCCGGCACATAGCCGATCCCCAGCGCCGCCCTTTGCCAGACCGGCTGAGCGGTAATATCGCTACCAGCGTATATAACCCGGCCACCGCTGGGTTTTACCAGTCCCATAATGCATTTCATAATCGTCGATTTGCCGGCCCCGTTCGCACCCAGGATGGTGACAAATTCCCCCTGCTTTACAGTCAGGGAAACTTCGTGCAGGGCTTGGGATTTGCCGTAGTGTACAGCGACATTTTCCAGGCTAAGCACTCTCATCATCCTTCCCCAGGTAGGCCTCAATGACGCCCGGATCACACTGGACCGACGCGGGCGGTCCCTCGGCGATTTTTACACCATAGTTTAGCACAACCAGACGGTCGCACAAGGTCATGGCGATGGTCATGTTGTGCTCTACCAGCATAATGGTTGTACCGCGCGCCTTCAGTCCGGCGATAATCTGGATAAATTCCCCTGTGGCGTCGTGGCTGAGCCCGGCGCAAGGCTCATCCAGCAGCAGCAGTACCGGGTCGAGGGCCAGCGCCCGGGCAATCTCCAGGCGGCGCATATAGCCGAGACTCAAATCGCCGGCCCGCTTGTCACAGCTGCCTGACAGCATAACAGTGGCCAGCAGGGTTTCGGCTTTGACAACATTTTCCCGGGTCATGCTGCGCCGGAATAAGCCGCCTAAACCTTGGTAGTGGCTCAATCCGAAAGCCATAACCACATTTTCCAGAACCGTCATGTCCTTGAAGAGGTGCGATATCTGAAAGGTCCGGGCTACGCCCAGTCGGGCGATCTCATGCGGTTTCATCCCCTGAACGGGTTCGCCGTTCAGGATAATTTGGCCGGAAGTAGGCGCAAGCGAACCCCCGATCATATTGAAGAGGGTCGTCTTGCCGGCACCGTTGGGTCCGATGATTCCCAGAGTCTGGCCGCGGGCCAGCTCGAAACTGACCTCTTCTACTGCCGTCAATCCGCCAAACTGTTTTCTTAGCTTTTTAACACTAAGAATGGTTTCTCCCTGATCAGCCATCAGGCTTCACCGCCTTCCCGCGAGTCCGGCCTTACCGCCTGCTTGGACCGGACAAAAAACACCGTGAGCCAGGTCCAGAGGTAACTTCCTTCACCTAACAGCCCTTCCGACTGGAAGCGCATCATCAGTACCAGCAGCCCGCCATAGAGCAACATGCGGTAATCGGATATGAACCGGAAGAGTTCAGGGATGAGCCCCAGGATGATTGCACCGACAAAGGCTCCCCTGAGCGTTCCCATGCCGCCTACTACAACCATTGAGAGAATGGAAATCGATGTGACAAAAGCAAAATCGCTGGAGTAGATAAAGGACATATAGTGGGCGTATACTGCTCCGGTCACCCCGGCAATGGCGGTGCCAATAGCAAAGGCGATCACCTTGAATTTACTGACGTCGATGCCGATGGACGCCGCTGCCTCCTCGTTGTTGCGGATGCCGCTCAAAGCTAGGCCCAGCCATGAGGTTTGTATACGCCGACATAGTAAACAAATCAGCACAATCAAAATCAGAACCAGGCCCAGAAAATCGTAATTGGTCATTTCCGCGCCAAACAGTAGCGGTTTTTTCACCGCCAAACCGTATGACGCCCCCAGGTAAGGAGTGTACTGGAAAACGGCGACTGCGACAAAATTGACACCGATGGTAGTCACCGCCAAAAAATCGTTTCTAACCCGCATGCTGACCAAGCCGAGCACAATGCCGACCAAGCCTGCGACCGCGCCGGCTGCCGGCAGGGCAAGCCAAAAGCTCATTCCCAGCTTACCGGTCATAATGGCCGCAGCGTAGGCCCCGAAGCCGAAAAATGCGGCATGTCCCAGTGTCGGCTGCCCGGCATAGCCAGTAATAATATTCAAACTTAGTGCCAGCAAGACAAAAATTCCGATATTAATCGCTACTACCAATTCATACATAGGCCAACACCTTTTCCTATCTTACGCCTTCTTGCTCATTAAGCCCTCGGGTTTGATAAGCAACAGAATAATCAGCGCAACAAACGCGATGGCGTCCCGCGGCAGAATAAAGCCAATATAGCCTGCGATCAGCGTCTCGATCAGACCAATGAGCAACGCGGCGACCACCGTCCCCACCGGATTGCCTAGCCCGCCGAGCACAATCAGAGCCAGCATCTTGTAGGCCGGAACGTCTCCCATGGTGGGAAATACCGCATTATATAACAAGCCGACCATGATCCCGGCGGCGGCGGCAAAGCCATAGCCTAACGCGAAATTCAGCGCTACCACCTGGTTGACATTAACCCCCATGGCTTTGGCAATATCAAGATCCTGGGCGGTGGCCCTCCAGGCGAGGCCTATTTTGGTCCGGGTCAGCACATACCATAAAAAAAACAGCAGCACCCCGGTCAAAACCATGATCAGTATCCAGGTCGGATTGATTGTCAGATTGGCTGTTTTAATGCCGGCAAAAGGCATCTGAATTTTGAATTCCCGAATTTCAGGTCCGGCGATAAGGCGCAGCAAGTCCTGGACAAAAATAAAAAGACCGATACTGGCAATCAGCGGCACGATAGGGGGTTTACCCAGGAGAGGTACATAAAGATATTTCTGGACAACAAGCCCGAAAAAACTGGTGAGTAGCAAAGCGCCAATAAAGGCAATCGCGACACTGCCGGTGGCCAGAAAAATAAATACTCCAGCATAAGCCCCGATGGCATAAGCCGCAGCATTGGCCAGATCGAGTATCCGCAAAATACCATAGACTAAAGACGCTCCCATGGCCGTCAGGGCGTAAACGCTGCCAATCACTATGCCGTTCAGAACTTGCTGAAAGATCATATCCATGTCGTTTGCTCCTCAAAGAAATGTGGCTGGGCAGGGCCACTCCTGCCCAGCCACCTCGTGTTTCCACTTGCAATTTTACTGGCTGGGCGGGGTAATGACGTCATCGTCGCTGATCTCAGCGAAGAAGTGAAAATCGGCGTTTTTGACAATCTGGATCTGCACCGATTTTTTGACCTCACCAATCTGGTTATAGCCTTTGATCAGACCGGTAACCGCCTCGAAGTCTTTGAGTTCGGCTATTCCCTGACGAATTTTATCAGGTTCCGCGCCCTTTTGGGCGATGACTGTAAACAACACATTGAAGGCGTCATAGGTCGAAGCGGCAACCATGTCCGGCTTATGTCCATAAGCCTTGTCGTACCCGGCAATGAAATCCTGTACTGGTTTACGGCTGCTGTCCCGGTTGAGGTTGGTTGTGATGACAACCCCGTTGGCGGCGTCTTTGGCAACTCCCAGGAACTGCAACGTCGAGTCAATCCCCTCGGTGCCGAGCAACTGTGATTTCAGGCCCAGTTCTTTGGCCTGGCGAACAATCTGCGATCCTTCTCCGGCATATACAGGAATGTAGATCAAATCAGGATTAAGACCCTTCAGCTTGGTCAGCACAGGGGTAAATTCCTTTTCCCCCATGGCAAAGGTATCGTAGGAAACAATCTGGGCACCCATCTGGATCGCTCTTTCTTTGAATGAATCAGACAAGCTCTTGCCGAAATCGTTGTCCACCGCCAAAATAGCAATGGTCTTTGCTTTCAGAAGATCGACAGCCACCTTGGCGCCGGCTTTGCCTTGCACTGTACCGACAAAGGACTGACGGAAGATGAAATTGCCGGTCTTTGTGATATCAGGGTGATTGGCGTAAGCGGAAATCATCGGGATTTTGGCATCCTGATAAATCTTGGCCGATGCCCGGGTAGGCCCACTGTAAGAACCGCTGACAACCGCCACCACACCGTCCTTGGTGGTCAATTTTTGGGCAATACTGACTGCCTGTTGGGTATTAAACTGATCGTCGTAGTCAACAAGTTCGATTTTCCGGCCGTTGATTCCGCCTGCGGCATTTTTCTGCTCGACTGCCAGCTTCGCGGCATCGAGCACGCTCTTGCCGTCAGCTGCGGCTGGACCGGTAACCGGAGCAAAGAAACCAATCTTGATCGGGCCCTTGTCGTTCTGACTCTGTCCGCCGCCGCAACCGGTCAGCAGCAATGCCGCACTCAACAGGATTACGGCCGCAAATAAAAGCTTCCTGGTCATCTTTACATCACTCCTTCTATCCATATATTGTTATATTTAGGCATTACCCTTTTAATCCCTCCGCCTGCTGCGAAAAAGCACCGGGTTTTGTAAAATTTTTGCCTAAACTGACTAGAAGTTCTCTGTTGATACTTAGATCACCAGCGGCCCCACGGCGTCCTCGGCAGCCTTAACCAATACCCCGTCGCTTATCAGGCAATATATGGCCTGAATATCTGGCGCAGGCACCCGGTCTTCCTCCAAATGGGGGACCAGGCGCCGAATGGCCTGATGGACGGCGGCACTACCCGTCCCGGGGGCAAGCGGCGCCAGAAAGTCGATTCCCTGGACGGCGGCAAGACATTCAATAGCCAGAATATAGCGGACATTCTCCAGTATTTCGCGCGCCTGCCGGGCGGCAATCGTTCCCATGCTCACATGATCTTCCTGGTTGGCTGAGGTGGGAATAGAGTCGGCGCTGGCCGGATGAACCAGAACCTTATTTTCCGATACCAGGGCGGCTGCGGTATACTGGGTGATCATCAGCCCCGAGTCTACCCCGGGATAGGCGGTAAGGAAGGGGGGCAGTTCGCTGAGATTGGCATCCAGCAGCCGGTTGGTCCGGCGTTCGGAAATATTGCCGATTTCGGCCAGAGCCAGTTTAAGATAATCCATGACCAGCGCGATCGGCTGTCCGTGGAAATTGCCGCCAGAAATGGCTTCCCCCGTGTCAGGCATAATGAGCGGGTTGTCGGTCACGGCGTTGATCTCCACCGCCAACGTCTCCTCCACCCGCCGCAGAGCATCCTTCGACGCCCCATGCACCTGAGGCACACAGCGCAGGGAATAGGCGTCCTGAACTTTGGCGCAGTGAATATGGGAGGCCATAATAGGACTATCGGCAGTCAGCCTGAGGACATTGTCGGTTGTCGCCTGCTGACCGAGGTGCGGCCGTACCCGGCTGATCCTCGGGTCAAAGGCAGTGCGGGTTCCGCGGAGAGCCTCCAGACAAAGGGCGGCGGCGATGTCCGCCAGCTTCATGAGATCGACCGCGTCTTGCCAGACCATACAGCCCACAGCAGTCATGATCTGGGTACCGTTAATCAACGCCAGCCCTTCTTTGCCGCCCAGAACCACCGGCTCAAGGCCGGCACAGGCCAAAGCCGCTCCACCGCTCATCTTTCGCCCATCCACAAAAGCCTGTCCTTCTCCCAGCATCACCAGCACCATGTGGGCCAGTGGCGCCAAATCGCCGCTGGCTCCGACCGACCCTTTGGCCGGAATGGCCGGATATACCCGCCGGTTGAGCATCTTCAGCAGCATTTCCACTGTAGCCAGCCTGATGCCGGAGTACCCCTTGGCCAGCGAATTTGCTCTAAGGAGCATCGCCGCCCGCACCACATCCTCCGGCAGACATTCTCCCACCCCGGTGGCATGGCTGAGAATCAGGTTTCTTTGCAGCTTTTCCCGTTCTGCCGGTGAGATAATCACCCGGCTGAAATCGCCGAACCCGGTGGAAATTCCGTATACCGGCTGCTCGGCGGTGAGCATTTCATCCACTATCGCCCGGCTGATTGAAATCTGCTCGCAGCCCAGCTCGCTCAGACCTGCCTCTTCATAATTTCGCGCTACCCTCACCACATCACTCAGTTGTAAAGAATATCCGTCAATCAATACCATCGATGGTACCTCCTCATTTCATTCTATCCTGCCGGCTTGTCCTCCCGGTACCGGCTATGGCGTCTGCCAGATATGAACATAACATCAAATTCTTCGCCACCGGCCGCCGACTTCCTGCAAATTTTTGGATGTTTCTCGCAGACTAGACAAGAGTGCTTTCATGGTTCCAACAGTGGCGGCTTTTTATTCCAAGAACAAGCACTGCTCGAAATATTTCCCGATCCCGCCAGGGACAAAACAAAAAGAAGCATCGCTCATTTGCCAAGAGATGCTTCCTGGTATCGATTCAAAAACGGGCTTATCTTAATCCAGCTCCATTACCGCAATTTCTTCTGCCTTATACACCTTGACAATAAATCGAGTCAACTCTTTGGTCAAGTCGACCTCCCGCCCTTCGTCCACCTTTTGCCCTAAGGCATTTGCGACGATCTTGACGATGGGTCTGGCCTGAAGTTTCGGCAGGGAATGGACCACCACACCGATTTCGCCGGTATCCAAAAGAACCATTGTTCCCTCGGGAAAAAGGGCGACATTCTCCAAAAAAATGTCGACAAATTCGGGGTCAAGTTTTGATCCCCGCGAGGCCAGGATGACCTCATAGGCTTCGTGGGGCAACATGGCCGGACGGTAGGCCCTTTCCGAAGTCATGGCGTCGTACATATCGGCCACCGCCACAATCCTTGCATAGCGGTGGATGTTCTCTCCACTGATACCGCGCGGGTAACCGCTGCCATCCCATTTTTCGTGATGCTGAAAGGCGATATGAGCCGACACCAGCGACACAGCACCCTGGTTGCGTAAAATACCAAATCCCAGATCAGCATGACTTTTCAGAATCGCCCAGTCATCAGACGATAACGCCTCACGCTTGTTTACCAGCGCCGGCGAAAGCAACATCATCCCCACATCATGTAAAACCGCACCTGTCGCCAATTCAGTCAGTTGCAACTCGCTTAGGCGAAGCTTCAGACCAATGATGGTGGCAACCAGACAGACATTGATGGAATGCCCAAACGTATAATCGTCCCGGACCCGGATATCGGCGAGATGAATCAAAACATGACGGTTGGCCATGATATCCCCGATGATTTTCTGCACCGATTGATGAATGCCCACCAAATTAAGATTCTGGGTCTTTTTGAAATTCTCAAAGGCCTTTTGGGTAAATCTGATCGCTTCCACCCTTGTGGTTTCATGAAGAACCTCTTCGGCCGGCTCGATATCACAAAAAGGATTTTGCACAAAAACCGCGTCAATATTCAGGTTGCTTAGGCGGCGGATAAATTGTTCATCAAGCAAATGGTCTTTCCCCAGCAAGAGGCTGCCGTTAGCATTATAGATATTGCGCGAAGTGATCATGCCGGGCTTGACATATTCCAGTGATAAACGCAGCATAAGGCCCCTCCAGTGATGGCAAATGTACTTGCATGCTAAAGCCCGGTGGAACTTGCAGCTATTTCAAGTATGCCAGGTAATCCCGATCGGCCTCTTGCAAATGGTGAACAAGCCACTCACTGGCAAAAGTAAAAATCTCAAAAGCCAGAGCAGGTTCACCGGCATCATGGCGAAATTGAAGCTTGTGCAACGCCTGTCTAAAATTCTCATGCTCCCCTTGGTGCTCGGCCAGCCGGGGATAGCTGCATTCCAGCAAAATAGTTTCCTCTTTGGCAAAATGACTGTTGGCATACTCGCCAAGTTCACTCAGGAATCTGCCGGTAAAAACACCTTCCGCGGCAGTTGTCGGGCATTTGGGGATTTCGTCGTAGATATCGTTAACTAAACTAAACAACGTCTGATGCTGAACATCCAACTCTTGAATCCCTGTCAGCAGGGTTGGATCCCACTTCATATACGCCATCATTATCCCCCTATCGATCAATCAGCCTGATACACAAGCAGCAACAAAACATTCTTGCCTTTCCGGTTCTATCCTGCAGCCAAGATATGCCCGCCAGACCAACACCGGCCTTGGCATTCCCGGTATTTGACATTGTTCGGCAGCAGCTGACAAAAGTCCTCTTGAAACCGCTTTATTCTATCAGGTTAATAGCAAAAGAGTTTGCCGGGTGGCAAACTCTTTTGCTATTAACCTGATAACTCGTCCAAACATTACGTCGCTCTGACAGGCCCGGCCACAATTTGCTTGATTACTCGGGGGCAGCCTCGAGTTTTATGGCGATATTCTGAACTTTGCTCCGGCGTTCAATCACCACAACAACACTTTTTCCGATAGGCTGAGCATCTAAAAATTCGTGCAGGTCAGCGATCGACATCAGTTCTTTGTCGTCGATAGAAATCATGATGTCGCCTTTTTTCAGGCCAGCCCGCGCGGCGGGGCTTCCTTTGACCACCCCTTGAATATAGACCCCTTTCTTAATATCCAGTTTAAACCCATAACTCGCTGCGGTAGCTTGGTCGATCAGATCGACCCCCAGAAAGGCCCGTTCAATTTTTCCTTTGTCAATCAGGGTCTGTAAAATGGGTTTGGCTGTATTGATGGGGATAGCAAAACCAAGCCCCTGGACTTCCACGTCGGCGATCTTAGCGCTGTTGATCCCGATGACCTGGCCATCGGCATTCACCAGGGCACCGCCTGAATTCCCGGGGTTGATGGCCGCATCGGTCTGGATGAGTTTATAGCGGCGGTCGTCGATTTCCACCGTTCGATTCAGCGCGCTGACTACGCCAGCGGTTACACTGCCTTGAAACTCCAGTCCCAGCGGATTGCCGATGGCAATGACCGGTTCGGCCACCATGAGTGAATCCGAGTCGCCGAACTGGGCGATTTTCAGATCGGTCCGCTCCACCTTGACGACCGCCAAATCGGTCGCAGGATCCCGGCCAACCAGGGTCCCTTTCGCGGCTGTCCCGTCGGCGAAATGAACCATAATCTCGGTACTGTTTTCCACCACATGGTTATTGGTTACGATATAGCCGCGGGCGTCAAAAATAACTCCCGAGCCCACCCCTTCCACCAGCACCTCGTGGTTTGACTCATCCTTCTCCTTGGCTTTATTGGTTATCCCCACCACCGTCGGCCCCACCTCCTGGGCAGCCAAAACCAACGGGGTCATTCTCGCCGCCGATGCTTCGGCTAATGAAACAAAACTACCCGGCAACAAGCCTTCGCCGATAATATGGGGCCCGTTAACCAGGGACGTATTAAAAATTAAGATCGCCAAAACACCTACCAGCCAAGTCCGCCGCAACTTCGACATCACGATCCCTCCTCATTTCTTTGCAACAAGACAGTAATGCAACCTATTGCCGCAGCAAAATTACCGGTGCATAGTCTGTCCCTCATCGATTCACCTTGCTACTATTATTCGCGGCAGATCACTATTCCTGCAAAAATCACCATCTCCCGCATCGCTCGCATTTAGCAATGATTGACAAGACCGCCGCGCTCATTAGCGCATTTTACGGTAAAACTCTCTTTGCCGCTGCGTATGATGTAGCAACACCGATTTCATGATAACCATAAGGAGGGCTCTCTTTGCATCAGAAATCCCCGGTCTTCCTTCGGGAATTGCCCAGTCTGGCTCCTGAAAACGCCGACTTCGCCAGCCGCCAGTGTTCGCCGGTTTGCCGCCCCATCTGCACCCCTGACCTGCCGACCTGTCCGCCCTATTATTTTTGCAGCCCTTCTCACCTCACCTGCGGCCCTAACTGCACCCCGCACTGCGCCCCAGCCTGCGTACCAGCCTGTCTGCCGCGCTGCTATCCCTCATCCCGGCACTCCGGCACTTGACCACTACGAAAGATTCTACTCGCTAGGCAGACCAGAAGCCGGGATATACCCCGGCTTCTGGTCTGCCTAGCTCATTTTATAGGCCCGCCGCACTAATGACAAAGGATGGAGAGTCTTCACCCCTGTAGCCTGGGCAATCTGCAGCCGGCAGGTTCCGCACTCGGAAACAACCGCGTCAAACTGACCGGCTTGGATTTTTTGGAACAGTTCAGCGCCAATGGCCATCGCAATTTCATATTTGTCGTTTTTGAAGCCATAGTTGCCGGCAACACCGCAGCAGCCAGCATCAGCATCGGTTACCTCGACTCCCGGCAACAGCGCGAGTAGGTCGCGGCCGGGCAGCCCCATGCCCTGAGCCCGCAGATGACAGGGGGCGTGATACAGATACCTGCCGGCCTGTGGTTGAAAGTCGGTATTCAGTCGGCCGGCATCATGTAGTTCCAGCAAAAACTCGGCGGCATCATACAACTGGGCCGCCACAGCCGCCACGTCTTCCACGGCGAACAATTCCTGATACTCCTGTTTGAGCATCAAAGCGCAGCTGGGGCAGCCGGTAATAATCGGATAGCCTTGGTCCACCCAGCGTTTGAGCTCCCGGATATTCTGCCGCGCTTTCAATAATGCCTCGTCGAGATACCCGTTGACCACCAGGGGCGACCCGCAGCATCCTGTGTTTTCCGGTAAAATCACCTCATAGCGGTTTGCTTGCATAATCTTGACAAGGTCTATGCCAACCTGGGGTTCGTTGTATTGAATATAGCACCCTGGAAAAAATACAACCTTGTCGTCGTAAGACTGCTGCCACAGCCGCTTAAAGAGCGCCCCGAACGATTTTGCAGCATAGCGGGGCAGAGGCATTTTGTCGGAAATCCCGATCTTTTTCAGTGCGATCCGGCTCAGCGGGTTGGCCATGCCGATATTGGTAAGACCCGCCATTGGGCTCCCCATCTTTGCCAGCAGCTCCCCATGGGAAAGTATCCAGTCCCGCAGGCTATGCTTATGGGTTTTATAATATGCGGCCTTGGCCAGCATGTTGAGTGTCGATACCGGTACCTCTGAAGGGCAGGAGATATCACAGTTCTTGCAGTTTGAGCAGTACTCCGGCGGCAACTCGTCGCCGCTTTTCAGTCGCCTGAATCGTTCCAGCGCCGGACCGGTCAGTTTCGGCCCGGAAAACTGCCGGGTTACCGCTGACACCGGGCAGTGGGCGACACAGGAAGTACAGGCTATGCAACGGTCAGAAGGCGGCTGCTTTTTTTTCATTATCATTCCCCCCTATGCTGAGCTGCCTGCGAGATAGCCGCTGGCCACCGCCACACCGTTCCCCGACTTTTCCAGGCAGTAATCATAGCCAGCCAGATTACGCCCGGCAATATAGACATTTTCCAATAGCGGCAGACCTTGCCGGTCTATCGGGCGCAGACTGGTATCCACCGCAAGTCCGAACCGGGCAAACGGCTGGCCGGCGGGAGAAAACAAATCTGCAGCTCCCCATTCTTCCTGCGCGGACGGCACGCTCATCGGCAGTTTGTAAATCGACTCCCCGGCCCATCCGGCTCCCGACTGGAGACCCCCGCCGAAAAACCCGCCTGTTGCCAAGACAAAGGCCTTGCCATAATAATGGCGCTCACGGTCTACATTGCTGGTGGTCACCGCCCGGCAATAGCCCGACTCGACCAGGGCACCGGTAACATTTGCTTGCTCGATAATTTTGACCTGATTCTTCTTCAGTTGGCTGACCAACATGGTGCGCAGCCTGAGACCGGTGACAGCCGGCGGCAGGCCGGTGGTTTCAATAAAGTGACACCCGGTCTGCTGCTCAAGTTGTTTTACTGTCAAACAGTCAGGTTTTGTGCCCAACACCGGCGGAATCAGTACAATACTGCCGGCAGGTATCTGCTGGCGTATTTGAGCGATACACTGCTGCCGACCGGATTCGCTGTCCAGCCAGCGGGCGACATCCAGGGCGGTAATGTCGCGGCCATCGGCCAGTCCTGCGTCAAGCGTGACTCCCTGGTAACGCTTGCTTGCAGATAGGTTTTGCCGCAGGCCCTGAATGATCCATTCCGGATAATAGTCTTTCAGTCGCGAAAACCCGACTACAACCACTTCTTCCGCCGCCGAGAGCAGTAACGGACTCATCGACCCGGGCACCAGGCAGCTGGGCTTTAAAGTCCCGACAGCCGTAGGCAACCACTGCGTGTGGCCGATATTGCCGCTGTAAGGATATCCTGCTTCAACCGCAATCTTCTGGAAGAATTCCAGCGCTTCGGTCACCCGCTGAACGCCGATTCTGCGGTAAGGGTGATCTTCCGGCAGTGTTTCGATTCCGGCCAGCGGCGATGCAACAGACCGGCCTTCGGCATCATATCCCAGAACATCGATAGCCCCACCGCCAATACTAATGGCCGCCGCGCCCTTGGTCAGCACCAGCACGCTTTTGCCGCGACTGGCTGCCGCCGCCGCTGCAACCAGCCCCGCCAGCCCTGCGCCGATGACAATCACGTCATTCTCTCTCATATTTCATCGCCCCGTCTATGTTGATGGTTGCCGCGTAAATCCCGCGGGTCAACTCGGCCTCGCGCAGCTGATTCCCCCAGAGGAGCGGCCTGATTCCGCTCCAGCGGGCCTCGATAAATTCCCGCAATAGCTCGGTCATGTTTTTTCCCGCTACCAGTCGATTGGCTGCCACAACACCTGCCCCGCGCAGCGCGCAAAAGGTTCCCTGACAAGTACCCATGCCCATCCGTGTCCGCCGGCGAATATCATCCAGGCTAAAGGTGGTGGCATCTGCCGCTATTGCTTCGATCTCACCCAATGTCACCAATTCACATTCACATACCAGCTGCCGCTTTTCCGGCTGCCCGCGCAGACAATCAAGCACAGTAGTAAAATCGGGCCCCAGACGCTCAGCTGCCAGCTCGGCCCCGCAGGCGGGGAAATACTGTCGAGCCTCGGTCAACAACCCTGCCGGGGGATCCTCAACCAGTGGTTCGGTCGCTGTGCGGCACTCGGCAGAAACGCCAAGACGCCCGCAGATAAAATCGGTCATTTTTTCCGCCATTAGCCGGTAGGTGGTGAGCTTGCCGCCGACAATACTGGCAAAGCCCTGCACCCCCTCCCGGGAATGGTCGATGATAGCAAAACTGCGGGTGGCCGCACGCCCTGCTGCCGCTGGATCGGCGCTATACAGGGGACGGGTACCGGCAAAGGCCCGCAGCAGTCGGTAGTGAGGCAAATCTTCGAACAATTCCTGCCCGATCCGCAGCAGTGCCAATATTTCTTCTGTGCGGGGCACAGTATCATCAGGACGCAGCGCTGGCGCCGACGTCGTTCCCAAGACGGTCACCAGGCCGTGCGGCACAAAAATGTCCCCGTCAGTCGGCGCCCGCAATCGGTTGACCACCCTGCTGGTAAAGCGGTGGTTAAATGCTATCAACGCCCCGCGGTCCGGTTTTACCGCAACGTCAATCCCCGCCAGGGCAGCGATTTGCTTGACCCAAGACCCGGCAGCGCTGACAATATAATCACAGGCGAGCGACTCGGTCTTGCCGGTCAGAGTATCCTTTACCTTGACGCCAATCACCTGATTATTGTCTCTTTCAATTCCGACAACCTCGCAATAGGTGCGAAGCTGCCCCCCATATCGCCTGGCAGACAATATATTCTGCCAGCAGAGGCGGAACCCGTCCACCGCCGAATCAGGGACGGCATACACCGACATCAGCCGCGGCGTCAGATTCGGCTCCAGCCGCAATGCCTCCTGTGGCGTCAGACGATGTGCCGGAATACCCGCTTTCTGACACGCAGCCACCCACCGCGGTTCAAACCCCTCATCATCTTCCGGCAAACGGACAAAGAACCCTTCGGTTTCTTCCACACAATGCCTGGCAATTTTGCGCAATATCACATTTTCCTGAATGCATTCCCGGGCCGATTCGGGGTCAGTTACGGCATAGCGGCCACCGCTGTGGAGCAATCCGTGGAAGCGGGAACTGGTACCATGCGCCAAATCGCCTCGCTCCAGCAGGATGGCTTTCACGCCACGCAAGGACAGATCGCGGAGAATCCCGACACCAGTGACGCCGCCGCCGATGATGACAACTGTCGTTTTTTGCATACCAATCCGCCTTTTCTTAAGCATTTCCACCCAGACACCCACAGCCAAAAAGAGACAGAAGTCCCTTTGTACTCTACTTCAGCACAAAGGGACTTCTCAATTACTCTGGTCCCTACCGATATAAATTTTTTATTCTTCCCAATCCATGGCCCGTTTGACGGCTTTTCGCCAGCCTTTATAGAGTTTCTCCCGTTGGACTTCATCCATTTGCGGCTCGAACCGTTTTTCCAGCTTCCAGTTGCTGATCAGTTCTTCTTTGTTGCCCCAGACACCTACAGCCAACCCTGCCAGATAGGCCGCTCCCAGCGCCGTGGTTTCGGTGACCTGCGGCCGGTCGACAGGAACGGCGAGAATATCAGCCTGGAACTGCATCAGCACATCGTTGACCACCGCACCGCCGTCTACCTTCAGCGCCTGCAGCTGGATGCCTGAGTCGGCCTCCATGGCGCTGAGGACATCCTTGGTCTGATAGGCCATCGAGTCGAGGGTGGCCCGGATGATATGAGCCTTGCTGCTCCCGCGGGTTAGCCCCAAAATAGCGCCGCGAGCCTTCATATCCCAGTATGGCGCGCCAAGGCCGACAAAAGCCGGAACAACATAAACCCCTTCAGAATCTTTGACTTTCCTGGCATAATATTCGGAATCAGGTGCAGTTTCAACCAGCTTCAGGCTGTCCCGCAGCCACTGCACCGCCGCACCGGCGATAAAAATACTACCTTCCAGCGCATATTCCACCTTGCCGTCGAGTCCCCAGGCGATGGTCGTCAAGAGGCCGTTATCTGACTCGAACACCTTGTCGCCGGTATTCATCAGCATGAAGCAGCCGGTACCATAGGTGTTTTTCGCCATCCCCGGTTTGAAGCAGGTCTGCCCAAACAACGCGGCCTGCTGGTCACCGGCCGCGCCGGCGATAGGAACGGTCGCGCCGAGAAATACCTCCGGATCGGTTTGGCCGTATACCTCGCTGGAGGAACGGACCGCCGGCAGCATGGAGGCCGGAACGGTCAGCTCGCGGAGAATTTCCTCATCCCACTTGAGTTCACGGATGTTGTACATCAGCGTCCTCGAAGCGTTGGAGTAGTCGGTGACATGAATCGCGCCGCCGCTCAGCTTCCAGATCAACCAGGTGTCAATGGTGCCGAACAAGAGCTCGCCCGCTTCCGCTCTGGCCCGAGCCCCCTCGACATTGTCCAGAATCCATTTTACTTTTGTCCCGGAAAAATAGGCGTCCACCACCAGGCCGGTTTTGCGCCGGAAGGACGCTTCCAGGCCCTTGGCTTTGATATCATTACAGATGTCCATCGTCTGGCGAGACTGCCATACAATGGCGTTATATACCGGTTTACCGGTATTTTTGTCCCAGACCACCGTGGTTTCACGCTGATTGGTAATCCCGATGGCGGCAATATCGCCAGGGCTGATGCCAGCCTTGGCCACCGCCTCGGCCGCGACACCAATCTGAGTGCCCCAGATTTCATCAGCGTTATGCTCGACCCAGCCTGGTTTCGGAAAAATCTGCGTGAATTCTTTTTGGGCTGTCGCCACGATATTGGAATCACTGTCAAACACGATTGCCCTTGAACTTGTCGTTCCTTGGTCCAGCGCCAATACATACTTCTTGACCATAACAACCACCCCTTCTTGCATTTAAAATCACATAAGCTTGATAGACTTCACGTAATTTACTGCTGTTCAGCAGCGGAGAATTTAGATAATGCCGCTCCCTTTGGCAATGGCGTAGGCCAGCCCGCCGCCAATCAACGGACCGACAACCGGAATCCAGGAATACTCCCAGTCCGAGCCGCCTTTGCCGGCTATGGGCAGAATGGCGTGAGCAATACGCGGACCCAAGTCACGGGCCGGATTAATGGCATATCCGGTGGGGCCGCCCAGGCTCAGACCGATAGCCCAGACCAAAATCCCTACCAAATAGGGCCCCATCCCCGGAGCGATGCCGCCGACCGGCTTGGAAAAGATAGCGAATATCGGGACAATCAGCATAATGGTGCCGATGATCTCGCACAGCAGATTTGCCGGAGCATTGCGAATGGCTGGGGCGGTGCAGAATATCCCCAGTTTGGCTCCCTTATCCTCGGTGATCTCCCAGTGGGGCAAAAACGCCAGCCAGACAACGGCTGCGCCGACAATACCGCCAAACAACTCTGCCAGCATGGTCGCGATGGCATGCTGAACACTATATACCCCCAGCATCGTTTTGGCCAGCGTAACCGCGGGATTGAGGTCAGCCTGGGGAGCACCGGCCGCAATTGCCGAAAAAACGCCCATAATGACTGCGAAACCCCAGCCTGTGACTATTACCATCCAGCCGGCTCCTTCGGCTTTAGACTTTTTGAGCAGACAGTTTGCAACAACGCCGCACCCAAAAATCATCAGTACCATGGTTCCAAAAAATTCACCAAACAAGTTGGTCATTACAATAGCCTCCCTTCCTTTATTCTAATTTTTCAGTACGCCTGCGGTCCACCTCTCAAACCCCTGTTTTATCATTCATCCCCCTTTCAATTTGTTGCGACAAAATAATGAAGTCCAAATCACGTCCTGCCACTGGCAGAACGTAACCCGGACTTCTCTTTATCTCTAGTCCCAAATATTTAATTAGGGATAATATTCTATAAATTCAAAATAGTTCCTGCCAAAAAATCCCATGTGAAAAAGTTAACTTTCATTGATCCCTTGCCACAATTCGCGACTGCTGGTACTCACGGCAAAAATGCCGTTTTTCAGAGCGCTCTTCACATCTTCCTTTGTCTGCAAAAGCCCTCCCGCCAAAATCGGCAGGCCGGTTTCCCGGATCAATTGCTGAACCGTGCTGGCAGGAATGGAGGCCGGCAGCACCTCCAAGGCGTCGGGTCTAAAATTCTTCAAGGTATTGATACCATGGCGCAGCGCCTCCGAATCCATGAGAAACACCCGCTGAATCACCACCATTCCTTCCTCGCGGGCCACCTTCGCCAAATGCGATTTTGTGGTGATCATCGCCGTCACCCCTGCCTGGGCCAGGAATTTCACACCGGCCTTGTCCTTGCCGACTCCTTCCAGTAAATCGAGGTGAATCAGGAGGCGTTTTTGATACTGATTGGCCAAGGCCAGCATCTCAGGCAGCGTGCTGATGTCGCCAAATAACAAGATAATACTCGGTGAAGAAGAATGGCTCAGGGCAAAACGAAAATCATCGATCGTCCGCGGGGCAGGTATCACAGGGTTGGTCACCAATGCCTTCAATACATTCGGCAGCGCCATCTCTTCGCCTCACATCTCCAAAAAAGTCCAAATTACACCTGACAATATCAGTCTGCAATCTGGACTCCTCTTCATCTTATTTCCAAAATTTATATTTTAACATAATATTCCACAATTTCCGATAAGTTCCTGCTAGAAATTTTATGTGAAACAATTAACTTACGCTGAAGGTGACGAAGATGGAGTAAAGTCACGCCACAGACCCGGACGACTGGTACTCACGGCATAAACCCCGGTCTTCAGGGCGCTATGCACCTCTTCCCGTGTTGACATCAGCCCTCCGGCTAAAATCGGCAGTCCTGTTTCCCTGATCAGTCGCTGCACCACTCCTGCCGGAACAGCGGCTGGCAACACTTCGAGAGCGTCAGGCGTAAATTTTTTCAAGGTGTTGATACCCTGGCGCAAGGCCTCCGAGTCCATGAGAAACACCCGCTGAATAACCATCAGTCCCGCGTCGCGGGCCGCACTTCCCAGATGCGATTTGGTGGTAATGACCGCAGGGACCCCCAATCGGGCTAGAAACTTGATGCCAGCCTTATCTTTACCGATACCGTCCAGCAAGTCGAGATGAACCACCAGCTGTTTGCCGTGTTGCTGCGCCCGGGCCAACAGCTTGGGCAGGCCGACAATATCGCCAAACAGCAAAATGATGCTGGGAAAGGCGATATTGACCAAGGCAACCTTAAAATCATCCAGCGTACGCGGCGCCGGGACAATCGGTCGGTTGATCATTCTCAGCACATTCGGCAGCACCATTTCATCGCCTCATTATTCAAATAGTATCAGCTTGTCAGTATTCGCTCCCCCTCTGGCTACTAATTTATATGCACCGTCCCGCACATTATGCTTATTTTCTTCCCTCTGCTCATGCACGCTTACCACCAGCCCAGCACCTTCCACCATAGCGAGCCCAGCCCGAGCCAAATGATCAGATTGACAACCGAAATCATAAAACCGATTCGCCACCATGTCCCTTGATCAATATAACCTGCGCCAAAATAAATCGGCGTCATCCCGGCGGCGTAATGGGTCAGGGACATTCCCAAGCTTGAGGCATATCCCAGCAGAAAAAGAGTCAGCAAGGGCGGAGCCCCGGCTGCCATCGCCAGCGAAGCAAAGGCGACATACATGGCGGTGATATGGCCGACAATGCTGGCAAACCCATAATGGGCGTAGATATAAACCAGGGTAAGGATGATCAGGACTGTCATGCCCTGCATCCCGGCAAGACCTGCCCCCACGCTTTTGGTGAACCAGGGGATAACCCCCAGCTTGGAGAGATAGTCGGCCAGGCCGATCAGGCTGCCCATCCAGACCATGGTGTCCCAGGCATTTTCTTCTTTGAGAACATCCTTCCAGTCCACCACCCGGAATATCAGGGTCACCGCCACGCCGGCCAGGGCGACGATCGACGCGTCGATCTGGTTATACGCGCTGGTGCACCACAGGGCCAGCATACCGACAAACACGCCGGTGGTGATCTTCTCATTGCGGGACATCGGTCCCATTTTAACCAATTCGTCAGCAGCCAGTTGTTTGGCTTCGGGAGTGTTTTTTATCTCCGGCGGATACACCAGATAGATAAAATACGGAAGAACCAACAGCGATACCACCCCTGGCACCACCGCGCCAAGGGCCCACATCCCCCAGCTCATATTGACGTTCAGCGCTTTAGCCGCCAACGCGGCGACCAACAGATTGGCGGCCGAAGAGGTCAGGAACATGGCCGAAGTGATGGCGTCGCACTGGTAGCTGACCTTCATCAGATATGCCCCGATACGCCGGGCTGTCGGACCGGGCTCCGAATCCAAAGCCGAGCAAAGACTACGGACGATGGGAAAGACGATGCCGCCGCTGCGAGCAGTATTGGAAGCCGTAGCCGGGGACATGATCAGGTCGCTCAACATCAACGAATAGCCCAGTTTCAGCGCGCTGCCGCCGATGAGCCGCATGATGGTGTAGGCCACCCGCCGTCCCAGCCCCGATTTTTTAAAACATACTGAAAAAATGAAAGCGGCGACAATCAGCCAAATCGTTGTAGTGCTGAACCCCGAGAGAGCCTCTGTCGGCTTGAGGGTGCCGGTCAGCGCCGAAAAGGTAATGCTGATCAGCGCGACGGCGCCGATCGGCAGCGGTTTGACGATAAATCCGACGATGGTGGCGACAAAAATGGCCAACAGGTGCAGTCCTTGTGGGGTAAGCCCGGCCGGTACCGGCAAAAACCAGATGACCGCCCCTAAACCGCCAACACCCAGCCCCTTAAGCAGGCTATTATTCATAGGACACCTTCCTTAACACATACATTCCAACCGCGCAAAGCCATGTGGGGCTTACCATATCCCGAGCACCTTCCACCACATGACTCCCACCGTTCCGAATACAATAAAATAAAAAGTCGCCATAATAAAGCCCAGTCGCCACCATTCCGCCTGGGTTATATAGCCGGAACCGAAAAAGACGGGGGCCGCTCCTGACGCATAATGGGTAATACCGCCGCACAAGGTTGAGAATACTGCCATCACCATGATCGACAGTAACACCGGCGCTCCGGTGGCGGCAGCAACGGCGATAAATATGGGAAAAAGGGTGCTGACATGGGCGGTCATGCTGGCAAACCCATAATGACAGTACATATAGACAAAAGCCAGAACCGCCAGCGCTATCGGCCAGGAAACGCCGGTCAGCGAGGCGCCGACCACTTTACCAAACCAAGGAATCAGGCCAAAATCCGCAAGATAGGTAGTCAGGGTCAGCAGGCTGCCCATCCATATCAGCGCATCCCATGACGCTCTTTCTTCGGTTACATCTTTAAAACTGATGACATCGGTAAAAAGCATTACACATACACAGAGCAGGGCCACCGCCGTGGAGTCGATTTTTGTGATGAGAGCGGTGCTCCATAAGAGGAGCGACCCCACAAGAACGCCCATCATGATTTTTTCCGACCGCGTCAGCGGTCCCATTTTTTCCAGCTCGGCTGCTGCGATTTCTTTGGCCTCCGGCGTTTCTTTGATCTCCGGCGGATAAATCTTGTACATTATCCAGGGGATTAATGCCAAACAGATGAGACCGGGAACCAATCCGGCCAAAGCCCATGTCCCCCAGCTTAACTGGACATGGAGAACTTTTTGAGCCAGACCGGTCATTAGCGGGTTGACGGCAGCTGACGTCATAAACATACAGGAGGTAACGACATTTCCCTGCGTCTCGGTCTGGATCAGATACGCCCCGATCCGCCTTGCCGTCGGTCCGGGCTCAGAACCAAATGTCGAGCTCAGACTCTTCGCGATCGGATAGACGATGGCCCCACCCCTGGCGTTGGCAGCCGGTGTCGAGGGGGCAATAATGAGGTCGGTCAGCACCAATACATAGCCAAGTTTAAGCGTCTTGTCCCCAATGGCCCGCATAATGAGGAAGGCCACCCGGCGTCCGAAGCCTGACTTGACAAAGCCCCTGGCAAGCAAAAACGCGACCACCAGCAGCCATATAACAGGATTGCCAAACCCGCTCAAAGCCTGGGCAGGCGTCAAAAGGCCAATCAGCGCCGGAAAAGTAATACCGGCCAGAGCCATGGTACCCATGGGAAAGGGCTGTAAAATAAGACCCAGAATGGTCGCCGCAAAGACCGCGAACAAGTGCCAGGCGCGAAGCTCTACCCCAGCCGGCGCCGGAATAAACCAGATAACCGCCCCGACGGCGGCAACAGCCAACAACCGCACCATCTTACTGTTCATCATCACACCCCGCTTATTGCCATATCCGATTTTTGCACCCTACGGACCCAGTAATCCCAAGTCCGACTGACGGTCAGCTCGTTGGTCACCTTGCGAAAGGCTTCATACCCTTCTTCATACGATATATATTTCGGCTCACCCAGCATCATGGTCTGGTACTGCACCTTGGCATTGTCGCGCAAGAAAATGGAGCCGTTGACCATCAGGGGCACATTTTCGCCAACCACGACCAGACCGTGATCACGCATGATCAGCCCGCGCTTGTCGCCTAGCACCCGGGCCAGCCGGGCACCCTCCTCCCGAGAAGTGATCAGCATGCCGCAGCTTACGTCATAAGCGTCATAGAGAGGTACCCCGTCAAAAAACATGCTGCCTGGGTAGATGACCGGTTTGATTGCAATATTAGTGCTGGAAAAAGGAATGACCTCAAAGGGATGCCCGTGGTAAATAGCGTTGATTTCGGGACGGGCTTTAAGGATGGCCGAATGAATGACCCGCTCGCCATAGGGCTTTTTGTCGGTCTTGGTGACAACATTGCCGTCCAGATCGAGCTCGAAAATGTCGGCGTGGGTCACGAATTCCGGCGACACCGAGCAAGACTGGAAAAAGGTTGCCGGGTTTTCGGGGTTTCGCACACTGACATGACCGAATGCGTCGAATAGTCCCTCCTTTGCCAATATACGATTGGCGAACACACATAGATCGATGGCTTCTTTCGCGTCTTGGGGATTGATGGCTGACATAAAACAACACCCTCTCCTTTTAGTGGCCTTTTCACCCTCAGTTTTGAGACAACCCTGGTTTTATCTTCTTCAATCCATTGAACACCCGCTCCGGCGTCAGCGGCAGCTCGGCAAATCGCACCCCGGTGGCCATATATACCGCCGAGGCGGTGGCTGCAGCTGCCGAGTTCAGAACCGGCTCGCCGAGCCCTTTGGCTCCGAAAGGCCCTTCGGGATGGGGCACCTCGATCAATAGCGCGGTGACTGATGGCGCATCCAAGGCAGTAGGCATCTGGTAGTCGTGGAACGTCGGGTTCAGCACCCGCCCCTCCTTGAACTTGACCTCCTCCAGCAAGGCGTTGCCCAGCGCCTGCACCATCCCGCCCTCCATCTGCTGACAGCAGGTGACCGGATTGATGGCGGTGCCGACGTCATGGGCTGAAACTGCATTTACCACATTGATTTTTCCTGTTTCCGGATCGACCTCGACTTCCACGGCATTGACGCCGTACATTCGAAAAACGCTGGGCGCCGGCCACTTCCCGGCGGCCGTATAATAAAATCCCCGGCCCAAAATCGTCCCGCCGGCGCCATACCCTTTACTGACCACTTCGGCATACGTCAGACTTGAACCGTCAGCCCGGCTAACCCTCCCCGCCGCTGCCGTCAGTTCGCTTTCACCGCAGCCAAGCAGTTTCGCTGCAAGCGTCACCAGCTGTTTCTTGATATCCTCCGCCGCCAGGATGATGGCGTTACCATTGTGGAAGGTGGCCCGGCTGGAGGTGGTGGAAGAGTCGTAAGGCGTCGTGTCGGTATCAGGCTCGGCAACAGTAATGCGCTCCAGCGGAATATCCATAGCTTCTGCCGCCATTTGGGCAAAGACCGTCTGCGCCCCCTGGCCGACTTCGACCCCGCTGCAGAGGACATTCAGCGACCCGTCGCCGTTCAGGGTAAGGAAGACCGCCGACCCTGACGGCGTCTTGGTGAATTTCACCGTGCAGGCAATACCCATGCCCCGGTTAGGCCCCAGCGTTGCCCGTCGCTGCCAGCCGATTTCCCTGGCCGCCCGTTCCAGACATTCGGCCAATCCCATACTCATTGCCGGCCCACCGGTGGGCATCTCATCATTGTCCCGCAAGATATTCAGCAGGCGAATGTCCAGCGGGTCAAGACCCAGCCGCTCGGCGATCATGTCCATCTGCGATTCGAAAGCCCAAGTAGTTTGATTGGTGCCATAACCCCGGTAGGCTCCGGCCGGCACCTTATTGGTGTATACACAATAGCCTTTCAACCGCACATGGGGTATTTTGTAGGGCCCGGCCGCCGCCGCTGTTCCTTGGTTGACTACAGTCGGCCCTTTTTCGGCGTAGGCCCCGGTATCCCAGACGCACTCCACCTCCCGGGCGACAAGCTTCCCATCCCTGTTTACTCCGGTCTTTATCGTGATAACCGCTGCGTGGCGGACCGCCGTGGCAGTAAAGGTTTCTTCCCGCGTCAGCGCCAGCTTGACTGGCCGATGCCGGGTTTTCATGGCCAGGGCCACCGCTACCGGCTCGGCCTTGAGGCCGCCTTTACCGCCAAAATCACCGCCGACATAGGTACTGCGGATTCTTATTTTATTTAGCGGCATCTTCAGAGCGTCGGCGAGATCCTTGCGCAGCCGGTGCGGCCCGTCGTTGGGTCCCCACAAATTTAATTTTCCGGCCTGAGAATACTGGGCAATGGCGACATGGGGTTCGATCTGGCCGTGTTGGACAATATGAGAACGAAAGGTATCGGTAAAAACATAGTCAGCTTCGGCAAACCCCTGTTCCGGATCGCCTTTTTTCAGTTCGGTCACGTTGCAGATATTGGTCCCGGCCACCGGTTTCACTGAGCCGATATGGCTATATTCCGCCATCTCCGCGTGTACCAACGGAGCCCCCTCAGCCATCGCTGTCACCAGGGCGGTGGCAGCGGGAAGCTGTTCGTATTCCACCTGAATAAGCCGCAGGGCCGCCTCTGCGATTTCAAGGCTTTCAGCCGCCACCGCCGCTACCGGTTCGCCGGCGTAACGCACCTTTCCTATCGCCAGAAAAGGCATGTCTTTCAGAGCCTCGCCGCCGAGAATGCCGACGACATCGTCCCCGGACACCACCGCCGCCACCCCTGGCAACGCCGCGGCAGCCGCAGTGTCGATACTCACAATCCGGGCGTGGGCGTAAGGGCTACGAAGAACGCGGGCCTGGAGCAGATTGGGCAGGAGAAGGTCGCCGCCGAAAACTGCCGCACCGGTGACCTTGTCAACCCCATCCACTCTAACTACCGGCTGGCCGACATAGTTACCCATCGTCCCGGCACCTCTTTTCCCTGCCGCTTCCTCCGCCGGCCGCCACCTTCTGAATGGCGGCGACAATCCGGCTGTAACCAGTGCACCGGCAAAGATTGCCGGCGATGGCCCGGCGGATTTCCTCCTCGGTCGGCTGCGGGTTTTCATCTAGTAGTCCTTTGGCAGTCATCAGCATTCCCGGTGAGCAAAAGCCACACTGCACAGCCCCCTCGTCAAGAAAGGCCTGCTGCAAAGGATGCAGCCCCTCCTGGGGAGACAGCCCTTCAATAGTAAGCACCTCACGGCCATCGGCCTCCACCGCCAGCACCAGACAGGAATTCACCGGCTTGCCATCCATTAGGACGGTACAGGCGCCGCAATCACCCGATCCGCAGCCTTCCTTGGTGCCGGTCAGGCCGATATCCTCCCGCAAAAAATCCAGCAGCGTCCGTTGTACCGCCACCCGCCGGACGCATTCCCGGCCGTTTATCTTCAGCCTGATCTCTTTTTCCGCTAACATTGTCATTCTTTCACCCCCCGGTCTATCCGCGCCAGCGCCGCTGCGACGGCCCGCCGCGTCAGCACAACCACCATCTCGCGCCGGTACTCCGCCGAAGCGCGAATGTCGCTGATCGGTCGGGCTTCTGCTCCGGCCATGTCGGCCGCGGCTGCAATGAGGGTCTCATCCAGCTGTTTGCCGATCAGCACTTGTTCGGCTTGTTTTGCCCGCAGCGGTGTCGGAGCGACCGCCCCCAGCACAATCCGGGCCTCTTGGCACATTCCCTGTGGGTTTAGGTCCAGACAAACCCCCACCCCGGCGACGGCAATATCCATCGCCCGCCGCGGCCCATGCTTGAGATAGGCCCCGGCGGCGCTTCCTGTTTGGGGCGGCAGCAGCAGGGCGGCCACCACCTCGCCAGACGCCAGAACCGTTCGGCCGGGAGCTGTAAAAAACTCCTCCAGAGCAATGCTGCGCTCTCCAGCCGGACCGACCATCCTCACCATCGCCTGATAGGCGATCAGCACCGGGGCCATATCGGCCGACGGTGCGGCATTGCATAGATTGCCGCCAATCGTCGCTCGGTTGCGCACCTGAAGCGAACCTATTCCGGTAGCAGCTTCCACCACACCAGGGTATTTTTGCTGTAACCCGGGATGGGTCTCTATTGCATGCAAAGTGGTCAAGGCACCAATCTCCAGCCAACCATCGTCCCCACCGCGGATCCCCGCCATTTCGGTTAATCCTTTGATATCGACAAGAGCCGAAGGATTTAGTCCTTTTTCCTTCATCGCCACCAAAAGATCGGTGCCTCCCGCCAAAATACAGGCCGTGTCGCCTTCCTTCCGCAAAATATCGAGCGTTTGTTGCAATGATTCCGGTCGGGAATATGTAAATTTCCCCAGACGCTGCATCGATACCACCCCTTATCATTTATGGGCAGAGCCGCTTTTCAACTTGCCGAATGTTCCGAAAATTTTTAGCAGGTGCCCCCGATTGGTTTTATGGCCATAAATAAATCCATACTTTGACACGATTGAACTCTCTTAGCCCCTATTTCTACGCTAACAGATATTTCCCTCCCCTGAAGAACGCCTAAATACCTAATGCATACCAGGTTTATCCGCCAATCGTACGACAGTTGCAAAACGGCAAAATGAAAAACCCCTGCGAAGCAGGAGTCTTAATTGACCATTCCACCTATATCCCTAGAGCTCTTTGGCCGCTTTGGTTACAACCACCTTGAACTTGTTGTTGCCGAGTTTTTCTTTGCTAAACCCAAGCCCCTTGCTCTGGATTTCGCCTTCCAGCCAAGGGGGAACATGGTTGCAGATGATCTCGAGAATTGAATAATGGTCTTTACGCAGCAGCGGCAACAGCACCTCTTTTGACGTCACGCCGCACTCTGTTTCCTGTATCTCTTTGATCGAGATGGCCAGGTGGCCGGGCGCCACTTCGGTGGGTTGCGGCACTTTTATCGCAGGCTCAGCCGGTCTTTCCTCGCGGGCGGCGGCATCCTGCAGGGCAACTTCCGTCAGAAAGCTGCGAGGCGCCCCTGTCATTTCCCAGATAGAAAACCCGGCTTTTTCCAGCTCGTAGTAAGGAACTCCGGTTACCCCTTTGGCTACGAACACTTTGCATGTGCCGAAAAACAGGAAAATTTCCCCCATCTGGCGCCTTAGCTCCCTCAGGCCGCCGCGGCTGTCAAGGTGGAGCTCCTGTGTGCGAACCGTTTCCCATTTTCCCTGTTTGCGGCGAAAGACCGTGATGGTTCCCGGCTCACCCAGCGAGGCCGTCGTGCCGTCGCTGCCGCAAAATACTGCAATTTCCCGGGTCATACCGCCACCTCCTTCTTCGCTTTGCCCTAATTACAATTCCAGGCGCTTGACTACCGTTCCACCTTCGATATGCTGGTCCAATATCTCTTCCACATCTGCCAAAGTGACCGCGCCATACCAGACATTGTCAGGATAAACCACCACAATCGGGCCCTTTTCACAAATCCCGAAACAGCCGGTGTTGGTGACAAACACTTCGCCCGACAGGTCGCGTTCCTCGATTTCCTCCATGAACTTGGCCATAATGTCTATACTGCCTTTGCTGTGGCAGAATCCTTTTTGCTGTCCGCTGATCCGGGAGCTGGTGCAGACGAAAATATGGGTCTTAGGTTTTTGCATGTCGCTCTCTCCTTATGATGAAATATTGTCCTTGTGTAGTTCCTCCACCGCCATTTTCAGGCCGTGTTCAATGGTATAACAGGATTCGATGGTTTTAACGCCGTGCCGGCGCAGCCTTTCGATAGCGTGATGCCCGATCCGCATGGTCAGAACGGCGTCGCAGTCGCTCAGCGCCTGGGCGATGGCCTCTTTACCGTCTTCACTTTCATCGCACCCTGCCGGCCCGTCGCAATATTTGGCCACCTGCCGCCGCTCCAGCAGCTCAAAGGCGTCGTCCGCCGCCTGATAAACCATAAAATCGGTAGTGTGACCGAAATGGAGATCAACCAGCTTGCCGTTTTTGGATGTCACGGCGATCTTATATGGTCTGGTTGCCGGTTCGACCTTCGCCGGTTCCTGCTCGCGACAGCCCATCCGGAACTCAGCCGACCGGTCCTCGCCCAGCAGGCCGACCGCGTCCGCCCGACACTGCCTGCAGTGCCGCATCTGGCGAATATCCAGCTGACAGAGATCCCGCATGGCGTTGACCTCCCGCATGCTGGTCTGGGGCAGCTGCTCAAAGGCGCTCCCCGGCGCAGGAATCATCGGCATGATATTGGTGACAAAGACGCCGAGGTCCTTGACTTTTTTCACCACCAACGGAATATGTTGATCGTTGACACCAGGGACCATGACGATATTCACCTTGACCAACACCCCGGCCGCAACCAACAGGCTAATTCCCGCCAGTTGATTTTCCGAAAGCAGCTTTGCCGCCTCCACGCCATGATAGCTTTTTCCTTGATAGTTCACATGCCGGTAAAGTTTGGCCCCGATTTCGGGATCGACGCTGTTAACCGTCACCGTGACATGGCCGATTCCCAGGGCAATAATTTCCGCCGCATATTCCGGCAGCATCAGCCCGTTGGTGGAAAGGCAGAAAATGACCTCCGGATCTTCCTGGCGAATCAGTTCCAGGGAGCGCTTGGTGTTTTCCCAGTTGGCCAGGGCGTCGCCAGGTCCGGCAATCCCCACCACACTTAAATTGGGGACTTCACCCTTGACCCAGAGAAATTTATCCTTGGCGCTTTCCGGTGCGAGAACCTCGCTGGTCACTCCCGGGCGGCTCTCGTTGACACAGTCAAACTTGCGGTTGCAGTAGTTGCAGCTGATATTGCAGCTCGGCGCCACCGGCAGGTGCAGCCGGGCGAATTTATGCTGGGCATCGGCCGAGTAGCAGGGGTGCCGGTTGGCGTCAGACGTATTATCACGACAGGCTGAGCCCATGTTTATTCACCTCATTTTCTGCGGCAACATCTTCATGTCGACTGCCTTTATAATATTTCTCGTACATCGTAGACCGATAGTCGCGGTATTTGTTCTCCAGCAAGGTGTTGGTCAGCCGGTCGAGAAGCATTCCCGTCCCGGTGTAGCCGGCCGACAGCAGCCGCTGCCCGCCTACCCGATCATGGATGGGGAACCCCAGCCGCACCAGCGGAATGCCTTCCTTTTCGGTCAAAAACCGGCCGTCGGAGTGCCCGATGGCAATATTGGCGGCAGCCGCGACGCTTTTGGCGCGGATTTCGGCAAAATCGGTCTGCGGCAGCAGCAGGCTTTCTTCTTCACTGTCCTCCGCCGCCTTCCCGAGCAGTTCGACCATTTTCGTTCCGCCGCTGCCTGTAGCCACAACAACCGGATGAATTCCATTTTCGCGGCACATCCGGGTGACGGCAAAGACCAGTTCCGGTTCACCGAAAATGACGCTGCGGCCGGCGAAGTTATATTTATGGGAGTCGACCATGGCATCCAGCAGCCGCCCCCGTTCCTGCTCGATACTGTCCGGAATTTCTTTGCCGGTGATGGCTGTCAGGGCGGCGAAAAAGCAGTCACAGTTTTCCAGTCCAATCGGAATCGGCACCCTATACAGCGGTACCCCGAATTCGTCGGCCAAAAATTGGCCGGGAGAATGGGCGGCGTCTACCGTCATGCCCATCTCGATAGTTGCCGCGGCGCCGGGCATAGCGCGAATATCGGCAATAGTGGTGCCGCCAGGGGCAGTTTTGTTATATTCCGGCAGGTAGGGCCGGTCAAGGGTATCGGAAAAATCGGGACAAAGAGTATATTCGATGTCCATCAGGGCCAGCATCCGTTTAATTTCGCGGATATCCGCCGGGCTGATGTTGGGGATAATAATGTTAACTTTGCCGTGTTTGGCTGTCTTTTCCGCCAGCTTGGCGATGATTTGCCTTACTGTGAGAAAGTACCCTTCGGCCTGGCTACCGCCATAGCCCGGGGTCGACACTGTCACAATCGCAACATCATCGATCTGACGCTCACTCAAATAATCAAGGGCGATGCGGTCGATGTCCTCACCGATGGTCTCGGCCAGACAGGTGGTCAGCACCCCGATCAACTTGGGATGATAGACCTTACGGATATTATCCAGCGCCTGCTTGAGATTTTTTTCGCCGCCATATACTGTGCCCTTTTCGTTCAGAGCCGAAGACCCGACGTCGATCGGCTCGTTGAAATGTTCGGCGATAGTGCGGCGCATATAGGTGCTGCACCCCTGGGAACCGTGGATAATGACCATCCCGCCTTCGATCCCTTTAAGGGGCATAATTCCCCCAAGGGGCATGCACATATGACAGGGATTCTCGTTGACATCGCGGGCAACCGGTTTTTTATCAGCCACTGCAGGCACCTCCCCGGGCGCGGACTTGCTTCCAGACCGGCGAGCACACCGTGGAATAAACTTCCTCGGCAAAGTTGACCGCCCCGACAAAGCCGCTGAGGGGATGCTTGCGGTCATGATTGTGATCGACGAAAGCCCGGCCCAGTTTATAGGCCAACGGGCGCTCCTTGACTCCTCCCACCAGGAGGTCGGCCCCTTGATCGACCATGAATTTTTCCAATTCGGCTGGATTGGCGTCGTCGAGAATGACTGTGCCGTCGTTGACCAGGTTGTTCATGGCCTCGTAATCCTCTTTCTGGCCGGTCTGGGTGCCGATCATCACCACTTCGATGCCGATCTCACGAAACTGCTTGATCAGAGAAATGGCCTTGAAGCCGCCGCCGACGTAGACCGCCGCTTTTTTCCCGGTCAGTTTGCGCCGGTAGGCGTCAATCACCGGCTGGACCGCTGCCGTTTCTCTGGCGATCAGTTCTTCCGTCCTGGCAATCACTTCGGGGTCTCCCAGGGTGAGCGCGATGTCGCGCAGTGACGCGGCTGTGTCCTCCAGTCCGAGGAAGGAAACCCGCAGGTAAGGAATGGCATATGCCTCTTCGAGCCTGCTGGCCAAGTAGGTCATTGATCCGGCGCATTGCATGATATTCAGCGAGGCGCGGGTGGCCTTTTTCAGCTCGGCATAGCTGGAGTCACCGGTAAAGACCACATTGACGGCCACTCCCATCTGGCTAAGGTAGTCGCGGATAATCCAGGCCTCGCCAGCCAGGTTGAAGTCCCCCAAGTAGTTGATGCTTTTATCTTTGCCAACCCAGCTCTTATCCGGCGGCTCGATCAGCCGGAACAGGGCGTCGTTGGCAGCCCGGTAGCCAGCCGACTTGTTGCCGATGAAACCGCTGGACTGGACGGGAATGACTTCAATATTATGGCGGGCGGCGGCGGCCTTGCAGACCGCCTCCAGATCGTCGCCGATTACCCCCACGATACAGGTGGAATAAACGAATACCAGCTTGGGCCGATACTTGCCAACCAGTTCATCAATGGACGCCGCCAGCTTCTTTTCGCCGCCGAAGATGACGTCCTGCTCCTGAAGGTCGGTGGAAAAACTGTTGCGAAACAGGTCGGCGCCACTGGTCAGGCTGCCCCGGATGTCCCAGGTATAGGCGGCGCAGCCAATGGGGCCGTGGATCAAGTGGACAGCGTCGGTAATCGGGTTGAGCACAACCCGGGCGCCGCAGAAAACACAGGCCCGCTGGCTTACGCACCCGGCGATACTGTCGGAATCGCACTTCAGGTGATTTTTCTGCTTACCTTTAGTTGTGATAAAGTCTTCCCGTTCCTGTATTGCCTGTGCGTGGCCCATGGTCTCACATCCTTTTTAGTCAGCCTTACGCGCTGACATTACATTACCAATTCAAAATCTTCCTCGGCGGCGTCGCGGTCGGCCCGCTCCAGCAGCGCTCCGGAAATCATCTCGATCAATCGCATGGCGCCGTGGTAGCCGACGATCGGCAGATAAGAATGAACGCTGCGATCAAGAACAGGGAACCCCACCCGGACAAAGGGTATGTCTTCAGCCCGGGCAACATACTTGCCGTAGGTATTGCCAATCAAGAGATCCACCGGCTGGTTCTTGATCCACTGGTGGAGGGTAAACAGGTCGCCGCCGGCCTTGATATTGGCAGCCAATCCGGTCTGACTGACAATGGCCGCAATATCTTCTTCAAAGCTGCCTACCGCCGAGCCGATGGCCCCGCCTGGTGTCCCGGTGAGCACATGAATGGGCTCCATACCGAGGCTCATGACAAATTCGGTCAGGCCGGTGACAATGTCCGGGTCGCCGAAGATGGCGACTTTCTTGCCATGGAAGTGGAAGTGGGTGTCGGTCATAATGTCCACCAGCTGGCCCCGTTCCTCCTCCAGCTCATACGGTACTTCCTGCATGAATATCCGCCGGAGAGTCATCACCAGTTCGTCGGTGGCTTTAATGCCGATCGGTGTTTTCAACGTGACTGCCGGCACCTTGCATTTTTTCGCCAACAGTTCGGCAGCATCGCTGGAGGCAAACCGACCGAGGGCAATGGTGCATTTGGAGTTGCCGGTGTCGATCAACTGTTTGACGGTGGTGCCCCCGCTGGGGAACATTTTGTATTCGCCGGTCATCGGGGTGTCCACCACCCCGGTGGTGTCAGGGAACATGATGTTTGGGGCCTCCATCAATTTGGCGATTCGCTTTATTTCCCGCATGTCGCCAGGGTTGACGAACCCGGGGATGATGTTGACCCGCTCTTTTTTCAGCAACAGGTCATCGGCTGAGAAATAGCTGACCATCGCCTTGACCATATTGGAGAAGCCGGTAACGTGAGAGCCTTGGTAGCTCGGGGTGTTGGCGTGGATGACAACCTTCCCCTCCGGCACTTCGGCTTCTTTAATAATGCTGGGAATATCGTCGCCGATGTTTTCAGTCAGGCAGGTGGTATGGACGGCGATGACCTCGGGATTGTAAATCTGGAACACATTTTTGATGGCTGTCTTGAGGTTGGCTCCGCCACCGAACACCGAAGCCCCTTCGGTAAATGAACTTGTCGAAGCCATGATGGGGTCGCGGAAATGACGGGTCAGGTGCATGCGATGATAGGAGCAGCAGCCTTGGGAACCATGGCTATGCGGCAGGCAGCTGTGGATGCCGAGGGCGGCGTACATGGCGCCGATAGGCTGGCATGTCTTGGCAGGATTGATCATCCCGCCGCTTTTGCGTTCCTTTATCTCTTTTGGTGTACAATCAAGCATCTAGGCCACTCCTTCCGTCGCCATCGACCCAACAAGCAGCGGTTCGTCTTTCCATGGCGGCACAATGTAGTTCCAGGTCGGGGAGGCAAACCCCATGCTGACATCGCGGGCGAAGTTTACGGCGCCATTGAAGCCGGCGTAAGGGCCGCTGTAATCGTAGGAATGAAGCTGTTTGGCCGGTATCCCCATCTTCTGCACTACATATTTGTCTTTGATGCCTGAGGCGAAGATATCGGGTTTGAGCATCTTGATAAATTCCTCGGTTTCATAGTGGTTGAGGTCGTCGACAACAATGCCGCCGTCTTTCATCTCGGCGTGCAGCCCGTTGTAATAGCTCAGTGGTATCCGCCGTTTGAGTTCCTCCATTTTTTCGGCCGGAATCTTTAGCCGGAAACGCTCCTGATCGGCCTCGACGTGGAGGTCGGGAATATTTTTGCTGTCAGCGTCAGTTTTAATAGTGGGGATAACTTCGCGGCCTTCGTAGTCGTCGCGATGGGCGAACTCATAGCCGGCCAGCACCGTTTCAATTCCCAGCTCGGCGAACAATCCCTGGTAATGGTGGCCGCGGGAGCCACCGACAAAGCAGAAAGCCGTTTTGCCGTCACAGATCTTTTTGTATTGTTCCAGCATGGGTTCGATATGGGCCAGTTCCCGGGCAATGACTTCTTCGGTCCGCTGAGCCAGCGCCGGGTCATCGAAATACAGTGCCATGTTGCGCAGCGACTCCGCGGTAGCCTGGACGCCGACGAAGTTAACCTTCAGCCAGGGGGTACCATATTTTGTTTCCAGCATCCCGGCGATGTAGTTGATCGAACGGTGGCACTGGACAAGGTTGAGTTCAGATACATGGGCGTTTTTCAGATCCTCATATGATCCGTCGCCGGTCATGATTGAAATCACCGTATAGCCGATGTCTTTGAGAACCCGTTCAATCTCCCAGCCGTCGCCGCCGATATTGTACTCGCCCAAAATGTTGATGGGATATTTCCCGGGAGCTTCCTCCCAGTCGCCGGCGCCAATGATCCTGTCCACCAAGCCGTTGTTGGCGATATGGTGACCAGCCGACTGGCTCACCCCTTTATAGCCCTCGCAGCTAAAAGCCAGAATAGGAACACCGTGGCGCTCTTCAGCCGCCTTGGCAACGGCGTTAATGTCGTCGCCGATCAGTCCCACCGGGCAGGTAGCGGAAACGGTAATGGCTTTGGGATGAAAAATTTCGACCACCTCGTCGATGACTTTGGCCAGCTTCTTCTCGCCGCCAAAAACGATGTCGCTTTCCTGCATATCGGTGGAAACACAGTAGTTCATGAAGTTTTGGGTGGGATCCTCAGACTTGGCTTTGTTGCGGCGGGTTCCCCAGGCATAGTAGCCGCAGCCGATGGGTCCGTGAACAATATGAACCATATCTTTGATGGGTGCGAGCACCACGCCTTTACAGCCGGCGTACGCGCAGCCGCGGTTGGTGATGATCCCGGGAATGGTCCGGGTGTTGGCTTCGATGATTTGACTGTCTTGCTCTATATCCTTAATAACAATATGTTTTTTGCGGTTTTTTTGGACTTTGGATGGCATTTTGGCCAGCATTTCGTCTAATTGTTGCTCTGTAAGTGCCATAGGTCTCCCCTCCTTATACTAAATTGCCTCTTCGCCGGTTTCACCGGTACGCACCCTGATGGCGTCGGCTAAGGGCAAGATGAATATCTTTCCGTCACCGACCTTGTTATCGGTGCGATTCGCCTTACTGATAGCCTCCACGATTTTGGCCACTTCTCCGTCAGGACTGACGACGGTGAACAATCGCCGTGGAAAAAGGCGGGAACCATCCAGAAACTCGGTGACTTCCTTTTCAGCCAATTCCCTCTCGCTGACGTCATCGACAGCCATCTCCAGCAGGCTGGCTTTACGCTCTGCGATCACCGCCGGGTCACCCACCATCTTTCCCCGTCCGAGCACCTTAACGGCGGTAAATCCGGCCACCCCGGCTTCGACCAACGCCTTCTTGGTAGCGCCGGTTTTATTCATCCGCACAATCGCGAGGATTTCTTTCATTGCTATCCCTCCTCTACAAGCCTTTGGCGCCGCTGGAAATGGTATAGGCGTCGTCGATAGCACTGATAAAAATCTTGCCGTCGCCATAGGCGCCTTTTTCGCTGGTTTTGGCTGTCTTGAGCACTGCCTGGATGGCAGCATCTTTATCTATATCTTCGATGGCCATCAAAATCAACGTTTTGGGGATTTCATCATACACAACCCCACCGATCCGTATCCCCCGCTGTTTACCGCGGCCCACTACGTCTATTACCGTAGCCGCATGATAACCGACTTTCGACAACTCGGCCAGCACCTCGTCTTTCTTCTCCGGCCGTACTATTGCACGCATCATTAGCATTGTCATCTCTCCCTTTTTTCCTATTGCCTTACATGGCGTCCATGAATCCGTGCTGCATCATCAGCTCTTCCAGGCGGTCCTGCTTCATGGGTTTGGGGATGACGAACATCTTGTTGCCGTCGATCGCCTGGGCCAGCTTCCGGTATTCGTCAGCCTGGTTAGAGGTAGAATCAAAATCGACAACCGTTTTCTTGTTGATTTCAGCCCGCTGCACCAGATTATCCCGCGGTACGAAGTAAATGAGCTGAGAACCGAGTTCCTCGGCAAACGCTTCCAGCAGCGGCAGCTCGTTATCTACCTTGCGGCTGTTGCAGATAATGCCGCCCAGTCTTACCTTGCCGTTTACCGCGTATTTCTGGATGCCTTTGGCGATATTGTTGGCAGCATAGAGGGCCATCAGTTCGCCGGAGGCCACGATATAGATTTCTTCGGCTTTGCCTTCGCGGATCGGCATCGCAAACCCACCGCAGACAACGTCGCCCAGGACGTCGTAAAAAACATAATCCAGATCAGGGGTGTAGGCGCCCAGTGATTCGAGCATGTTAATGGAGGTAATAATACCGCGGCCGGCGCAGCCCACGCCGGGCTCGGGGCCGCCTGACTCGACGCAAAGGGTCTTTCCGAAACCGGGTTTGAGGATTTCATCCAGTTCGATGTCATCGCCTTCATCCCTGAGGGTATCAAGCACCGTCTTCTGGCACAGTCCGTGTAACAGCAGCCGCGTCGAATCTGCCTTGGGGTCGCAGCCGACCACCATGATCTTCTTTCCTGCTTCGGCTAATGCCGCCACCGTATTCTGGGTTGTCGTCGATTTACCAATGCCGCCTTTTCCATATATCGCTACTTGTCTCATTATTTTATCCTCCTCATATTTTCGATTGAAAAACTTGTCTCAGGCAACTATAATGTAAAATGGGTAACACAAAAACCCTGGTCGCACTGGGGGATATGGTTGCCTGTGCTTCATGGGTATGCCAGTACCCATGAAGCTTTATTTTCTGGACATTCGACCGTAGGATCACCTCCTTACCCTTTTGCTATTTATAAGCACATTGGGGCTAATAAACGTTTTGTTTATTAGCCCCAATGCTATTGCAAAAGTAAAACCCTGCCATATGCTTTTCTAATCAAAAAAGCGCTCAAGAGCGAATGCTCCTAAGCGCCGTTGCTTTTTGACTGTAAGTTTAGACTTAATATAACATAGCTGCTTACACTTGGCAATACCCTTAATTATATTCGGAATCTTTTCATTTTTGCCTTTGTTCAGCCAAGTTTGTCAACTTCGGGCAGGCCCCACTTTTTGCTGTGCCGAGGGATCTTCGGGACTGGTTTGCTGGTTCGCAAAGAACAACTCCATTGCCGGCGAATTTCAAACTGAATTCCTATTTATATTGTCTATATTACAACAAGAGCTCCAACACGCGGCTATATAGCCTATCCGGCCTTTCAAATCCACCGGCAATTACTTTTCTCCACTGCTTCTCCGACGATATTATCCCCAAGGAGTGAGGCGTATGTCTGCAACAACATATCTCAACAACGGCCTAGACCTGGCGCGAAAAGGAAATCTGCAGCAAGCGGCAGCCTCCTTTCACCAGGCTATCGCCCAAAATCCAAATTATGGCGAAGCCTATAATAATCTAGGGGTTATCCAGACAAGAATGAAGCGGCTGAGCGAAGCGGTACACTCTTTTCACCAGGCCATCAGGTTGAACCCCGATAACGCAGCGGCGTACAACAATCTGGGTATCGTGCAAAGTGAAGCTGGGGATTTGGATGCTGCTGTCCACTCTTTTCGCCAGGCTACCTGTCTGAAACCCGACCATCCGCCCTTTTTTAACAATCTCGGGATTGTCCTGGATAAAGCCGCCCTCCTGGAAGAGGCTGCCGCAGCCTTTCGCCGCGCCATTGCACTATCCCCCGATTATCCTGAGGCGCTAAATAATCTGGGTACCGTACTGCGAAAAAGTCATCTCCTGCCTGAGGCTGAGGATTGCCTCCGCAAAGCTTTGGTACTGCGACCCAATTATGCAAAAGCTTATAACAATCTCGGCCTTGTTTTAAAAACCAGCTTCCTCCTAGAGGACGCCATAGCCTGTTTGCGCCGCGCCCAGGAGTTGGAGCCCTCCAATCCGGAAATTCTCAACAATTTAGGCGTCGCTTTGAAAGAGTCCCGCCGCTTGGCTGAGGCCGAGTCCTGTCTGCATCAGGCCATCAAACTGCGCCCTGATTTTGCCGATGCCCATTTCTCGCTTGCGGTATTATATTTACTTCAGGAAGAATACGAAAAAGGCTGGGATCAATATGACGATCTCCGGCTGGTAAAAGCAGGCGATTGGCGGCCCCCTGCCCCACGCTGGCGCGGCGAGGATCTGGCCGGGCGCCGGATATTGCTCTATGCCGACCAGGGCTTTGGTGACACCATTCATTTTGCACGCTATGCGCCGATGGTCGCCGCCATGGCGACAGAAACCTTCTTGTGGGTCCAGCAGCCGCTGGAGCGACTTTTGGCCATTTCCCAGCCCAATTACCGCCAGGTAAATGACAAAACCGTCGCCGTCAACCATTATGATTATTGCTGCCCCCTGCCCAGCCTGCCGCAAGTCTTTAAAACCGATAAAGAAAGCATCCCCGGGATCATTCCCTATTTACAGCCTAGCCATGAAAAGGTGGCCGCCTGGGAAAAAAAATTAGCCACCCTCGATGGCGGCGGTCGCTACCGGGTCGGCGTCGTCTGGGCCGGAAACCCCGCCCACAATAACGACCGGAACCGGTCCATTCCGTTTGACACCTTCGCAAGGTTATTAAACCTTTCCGGAATCAGCTGGGTCAGTCTGCAGGTAGGCGAGAGGGCGGCCGACTTGGCTAAAGCGCCCGCTCCCATCATTGATCTCTCCGCCGACCTGACCGACTTTGCCGAAACCGCCGGCGTAGTCGCCAACCTCGACCTCGTCATCAGCGTCGATTCGGCGGTTGCCCATCTAGCCGGGGCATTAGGCCGGCAGATCTGGCTACTGGTGCCGCATAATCCTGACTGGCGCTGGCAGCTAGACCGCGCAGACAGTCCCTGGTACCCGTCGATGCGGCTGTTTCGCCAACAGAAACCAGGCAATTGGGCCGAGGTCCTGGCCAAAATCGCGGCCGCTTTACCACAGCTTCTCCGCTAAACTAGATAATGGGTTGTAAAGGATCACTCCAGCAAAGGGGTGGTCCTTTATTCTATTTATTCTTTGGCCTGCCAGCCCCTGCGATCACATTTGCCACTTCACGGCCAAACCAGCCCTACTTTGCGGCAGTCAAAATTTTTGCGTGTATTGAGTAAACAATGTTAAAAAGTTCCGGGCTGCAGCCGACAGGAAGCGGTTCTTCATCCAGATGACCGCACCCGTGGTTTCAAGCAAGGGATCGATTGTTTTATAGGTAAGATTGGTACTTGGAATAAGACCAATCGCAGCCCTTGGCACGATGGCTATTCCGATGTCAGCATCGGCCCACGCCAGGATGGGCATGACGTCATCACTCATACACACAAACTCTGGTGTAAATCCGGATTGTTCGCAATGCTCAACAATCAGCCCTTCGTATTTGCGATGGATCAGCAGCGGCTTGCCAGCCAGCTCCGACAGTCGAATCTGGTCTGGATGCTGTCCCAGATGGTCGCCGTGGTTTTTATTGATCGCGGCGACTAATGGCTCATTCGGCAATTTTATTGCTTCATAGATTCCGGCATCAAAGGGGAAGCGCACCATCCCTATTTCAATAGACCCTCTATTTAAAAGCTCGGTAATCCGATCGGTTTCCCCTTCCCACAGCTGAAAACTGATACCAGGAAAGGACTGGCGGAATACCCGCACAACTCCGGGTAAAATGGTTGCCCCGGAAGAAGTGACTGTACCGATAGATAATGTGCCCTGCGTCCCAGCATGAATAGCTTTCATTTCCTTAACAGTCTGGTCCACCTGCCCCAGAAACTGTTCGGCCCGCTGCTGCAACAATCGACCGGCCTCGGTAAGCCGGACTTTGCTCTTTCCCCGCTCGAACAGCTTGACTCCCAGTCTTTCCTCCAGTTGCTTCATTTGCCGGCTAAGCGGCGGTTGAGCCATGTGGAGCCGCTTTGCCGCGGCATTGATACTTCCTTCCTCGACAACGGCCAGAAAGTGCTGCATATCCTTGACATCCATCAGCCAGCCCCCATATACCTACAGAGTATAACTTATCAATTATATTGGTATTATTGGTATAACTGTAATCTTGCTATAATCGTAGTTGAAAGAATGGCGCCGGTCAATACAAATTCGTCGCAGCTTTATTAAAAGGAGAGGAAAACATGGAGTTGAGCACCATTCAACTATTGAGTCTGGCAGTCACCATACTATCCGTGATGGCGCTGGGTTTACATTCCGCCCGCAAAGTAAAGTCGGCCCACGACTTCAGTATCGGCGGCCGGTCGTCAGGCGCGGCCATCGTTTCCGGCACGATCGTCGGCACAATTATCGGTGGAGCGGCAACGATGGGCACCGCGCAATTGGCGTTTTGCGTGGGATTGTCCGCCTGGTGGTTTACCCTCGGTTCAGGCATTGGCCTGCTCATAATGTCTGTCTTTTATGCGGGTCCCTTACGAAACTCAGGGATGGAAACCATCTCGCAGTATCTTGTTCTGCATTATGGCAGGGCCGTTGGGCCTGTGACCAGCATCGCTTCTTCACTGGGAATTTTCTTTAGCATTGTGGCAAGCATGCTCTCGTCGGTCCATTTGCTGTCTTCCGTATTTAGGCTATCGGCAGAGGGAGCCGCCGGTATTACCGTCATCATTGTGATCGCCTATGTATTCTTTGGCGGGATAAAGGGTGCCGGCCTGTCCGGCATTTTTAAGCTGAGCCTGCTTTATCTTACCCTGCTGGTTGCAGGGGCTACAGCGTTTAATGCCCTCGGTGGAATGAGCGGCCTTGAAACCATTTTTCCGGCCGACCCGTGGCTTAATCTATTTGGCAGAGGTGTCTGGTTGGATGTCGGCAACGCCGTTTCCCTTGTGGTCGGAATTATCTCGACCCAGACCTATGTCCAGGCCATTTATTCGGCCCGCGATACCCGTACCGCCGCCATCGGGTCTTTGGTCGCCGCCTTTGTGACAATCCCGGTCGGCCTTCCGTCCATCATGATCGGAATGTACATGCATACAAACTTTCCTGATATGCTCCCGATTAACGCTTTACCGATGTATCTGCTGTACAACCTGCCGGAATGGCTGGGAGGCGCCGCAATAACTGCTCTTCTTCTGTCCTCGATCGGCTCGGTCGCCGGGCTTTCCTTAGGCGTCGGAACGATGATTTCGCGCGATATTATCAGTGAACTGTTCGGAGTCTGTGGCGCTAGGAGACTACTCTGGCTGAACCGGGCATGTATCTTGATTATCAGCTTATGCGCGTCGCTATTCGTTTTCGGCAACATGCAGTCTCTTGTTCTCACATGGAACTTCCTGTCGATGGCGTTACGCGGAGTCGGCATTTTTGTGCCGCTGACCATCGCAATATTTTATCCTGGTAAACTTCCGCCGAAGGCGGCCCTTTGCTCAACGATTGCCGGTGTAGTCTCTTCTTTGTTGGCGAATATTTTTTACCCGGAATATAATATGCCGTTATTTTTGGGTCTCGCCGTCAGTTTATTGATCGCTCTTATCGGGATTGCGGTAAATAACAGGGCAACGTTGTTTTTTATTCAAAAATGGTACTACACTCTACAGTCCCACTTGGGTTCAGCACAAGAACCTGTCAGACATGCCAGGAAATAGCTTTTCTGCGAGTATCAAAAAGCCGCAGCGCCTGAGGGCTGCGGTCTTTTTCATCAACGTCTAGGACCGTCTGGTGGTCCCCCATGAGGGCCGTCATGCGGCCAATCATGCGGGAAATGCCCCCACCAAAAGCCGCCGACGATAATAATGATGGTTCGGCTCTCATTACAAGTCGGACCTTTTTCCTCGGCTACACTGTTTTTTTGCAAAGTAAACTTATTGCCGCCTGGATGCCAGCCCTCGCCACCGATGAAGATTTTCGCAGAATCGACATCCTCGCCATCCATTGATAATTTAAAGTTCACATAGGTACCATCGGTGACATGAAGGTCCAGGCCAGCCTCATCCCCGGAAGCCGTAAACCAGAAAGTGATTTTGCCGCGGTCATCGCTGATCCGGCAGTAGTCATTCGCCCCTCTTGCTTTGCTGAAAACATCCTGAAATGAGCCATCTGTACGAATGATCCCGCTGAAAGAATGTTCAGGCCCGGCTGTAGTGGCGCGAACATGCAACCCGTTTTTATCCTGCCAGATGAAATATCCTGTGTTCTCCTCAGCTTCAAAGGCCGCCGGCCTGCCGTCAAGAATCGACGCGAAAGCATAGTTGGAAAAGCAAAGAAGAATAAGAACCACAAGAATGAAAACCAAACCCTTTTTCACTGATACATCCTCCTTGTCCTATTGAATTACCGAATTCCCCAAGAGTTGCGTCTACGGAAAACCATTATAACTACCCTGCAAGCTGCTCTATGCCCGAGCATTTCACCATTCTGCCACCTCATTTCCTATTCATACCTCAGTGCCTCTATCGGATCAAGCAGGGCCGCCTTACGGGCCGGATAGATTCCAAAAAACAGGCCAATCACGACCGAGACCCCGAATGCCGCCAGAATGGCCAGCGAAGAGATTACCGTGTTCCAGCCGACCGCCAGCGATATCACCCGTGCCCCGGCCACCCCCAGAATGATACCAATCAATCCGCCGGTGACGCTGATCACGATCGCTTCGATCAGAAATTGGATAAGAATATTGCCAAAGGTGGCGCCCACCGCCTTTCGGATCCCGATCTCCCGCGTCCGCTCAGTCACCGAGACCATCATGATATTCATAATACCGATACCTCCCACCACCAGGGAAATGGCGGCAATGGCTCCTAGAAACAGAGTAATGTTGCCGGTGGTTTCCTTCATCGTACTCATTAGTGCTGTCAGATTGCGCACAGAAAAATCGTTCTCGGCGCTGGCTGTCAAATGGTGTCGCGCCCGCAGCAAGGTCGTAATATTTTCTTGCACTGTATCCATCATTTTCTCATTCTCGACCTGAATGCTGATATTATGAAGATAGGTTATTCCCATCAACCGCTCTTGCGCGGTGGTCAGCGGCACCAAAACCAGATCATCCTGATCTTGGCCCATCGATGATTGGCCTTTGCTTGCCAGTACGCCAATCACTCGAAAGGGTGCTTTGCCAATACGGATTGTCTGCCCCACCGGGCTGACATTGCCGAAAAGGTTGGCAGCCACCGTCTGCCCGAGGACAGCCACACGGGACCGGGCATCCTCGTCACTGCTGCGATAATAATTACCACTGGCAATCTTGTAATCGCGTATGGTTAGAAATTCCGGGGGCGCACCTTGAATCTTAGTTTTCCAGTTTTGATTGCCATAGATGACCTGATAGGAATCAGACACGGCAGGTACTACATAGGTAACGCCGGCAATTCCCTTCTCAATCGCTCTGGCATCCTGATTGGTCAAAGTAATATTTGATCCTGCCGCCGAACGAATACTGCCAGGCGCTGACGCCGCCCCCGGCATGACAATGATCAGGTTGCTGCCCAGACTGGCGATGGAGTTTTGCACCTTCTGTTGAACACCTAATCCTAAAGACACCATGGCAATAACGGCACTAACACCGATGATAATTCCCAGCATCGTCAGGACGGCGCGGAGCTTATTGGCTTTTAGCCCCTCGAAAGCAATCAAGACACTTTCCCAGAGCATCCTCCCACCCTCCTTCTTTCACATTCTGGCTCGCTGTTACCACCTCGTCATCATGGTCTCGCCTTAAATCGGGGGCGGCGGTCCTTGGTTCTGGCTAGTCGAGGTGGTACGGGCTTTGGCGGCAGGGAGCACAATCTGATCGCCTTCGTTAATGCCGGACAGAATCTCGACATTATCTTCATCACTCAAACCAGTTTTGACTGGCGTATTTTGCGGTTTGCCATTGACCATCACCTGCACGTACTTCTGCCCCTTATCTTCCCTGATGGCAGCCAACGGTACAACTACTGCATTTTTGCGTTCCCCGACGTTGATAGTGACCCTGGCAGTCATTGTCGGATAGAGCAGGTCTTCCGGCGAGTCGACTGCAACATATACCGGATAATAGACCACATTGGACGAGGTGGTGGCGTCGCGGGAAATCTTCGTCACCGTTCCTGTAAAGATTTTGTCTGTATAGGCATCCACCGTAAACGTTACCTGCTGCGCCACTTTGACTTTACCAATATCTGATTCATCAACAAGTACCTTAATCTGCATTTTAGACATATCAGCAATCGTTACTATCGTCTGTGCAGTATCCAGCCCCTGCACCACGGTAGTTCCGACCGCCGAAGGGGTGCCGATAACCATCCCGTCGACCGGCGCAGTCATCATATAATAACTTAGCTGAGCAGCCAGATTGTCATAGCTGGCTTTTGCCACCCGGTAATTCATCCGGTCGGAGTCCAGCTGCTGCGCGGCCTCACCACCGATGGCGTAGAGCTTCTTACTTCTTTCATAGGCTGCCTCATAATTTGTCACCTGGGCCTGATACTGCTCAAGCTGGGCCTTCAGCGCTGTATCGTCAAGCACAACCAGAACCTGTCCTTTTTTGACTATGTCATTTTCATTGACCCGAACTTCAGTAATCAGCCCTGTTACCCTGGAGCCCACAGCGACCGAGTTTACCGCCTTAATCGTGCCGGTAGCCGAAACCGTCGCCTTGATATCCCCCCGGCCGACGACAGCCGTCGTATCAGTTTCAACAGGAGGGCTGTTCTTGTAATAATAGGTTGCTCCCCCAGCGGCGATTAGCGCCAGAAATACCGCTAAAACTATCCCTTTTTTGTAGCGCAAGATTTTCTTCAACATCATCAATCTGCCTCATTCTCATCCCCGCCAAGCCTGTGCCACAACTGCCGAACCTGCCAGGGTGACGACTACTCTCTTGATGCTAATTATGGCGGCGAATTGTTACAGTTCTGTCACAATCATTTGTACATATCTTGTAGATTACCGTGGCGAAAATCGACGATTTTTAAAGCCGCCCCCAATGATTCCGGGGCGGCTTCCTGCTTTGCTGCGCTTTATTACCCTGCTTGCCTATCATTGACTTCTTTGTTGATACCCTTTATTGTAAAAAACAAACCCTTGTTTTGCAAAAAACTGAGGAGATTTCATGTAATGACTAAAACGATACTAATTGTCGACGACGAATCCCGCATCCGAAAGTTAGTTGCCGATTTTCTTATTCGCGAAGGCTATGCCATCCTTGAGGCGGAAAATGGCAGCGCTGCTTTAGAGGTCTTGTCCAAAGAAAAGGTCGATATGGCTATTTTGGATGTCATGATGCCTGAACACGACGGTTGGACGGTGTGCAGAGAAATCCGGAAGAAAGGCGATATTCCGGTCATCATGCTGACTGCCAAGGGCGAAGAAGTCGATCAACTTCTTGCCTTTGAGCTAGGTGCCGACGAGTATGTCATAAAACCTTTTAGTCCCAAAGTTCTGACAGCACGGGTCAACGCTCTCTTTCGCCGCACAGAAAAGACCGCAACAGCCCTATATGGCAGTTTGGCGATTGATGCAACAGCCCGTCAGGCTTTCATCGACAGTCAGGCAATTGATTTAAGTCCCAAAGAATACGATCTGCTCATCTATCTTTCAGAAAACAAAGGAAAAGCATTAAGCCGCCAGCAGATTCTCGACCAGGTATGGCATTACAGCTATTTCGGCGACCTGCGAACAGTAGACACCCATATTAATCGGCTCAGAACAAAACTTGGCGACAATGGCGGCTTGGTTCAAACAATCCGGGGCTATGGCTACAGATTCGAGGCGGTAAAATGACTGTTTCGGTAAGAACCAAACTTTTTCTCGCGCTGAGCGGTGTTGTCTTCTTTTTTGTTCTTTTATCCTTTGGCGCCACCCATCTCGGTTTAGAAAAATATTATATCTGGCAAAAGAAAAACATTCTGCTGACAAGCAGCCAGTCGATTGATGCGCTATATCATGGAAGCCCGGAGGAAATATCCACAGAGCTGGAAAGACTGGCAAATGTCCTTGGTGCCGGTATCCTTATCACCACCCGGGAACACGACATCAAGTATAGTTCTTTTGGCCCGTTTATGAATCAGAAACTGCCTGATCATTTTGCCCCCGGACCGGCCAGACAAGCCCCGGCCTTCCCGCCACCGCCGCTCACAGTGAAAACCAGAGAAGCCGTCGATAATCAGACCATCTTGGAAATGCAGCACGACGATAATATTAAGATTGATTTTATGACGCTGGAACGAAAACTCAAAAATGGCGACAGCTTAATCATCAGACAACCCTTGGCCCAAGTATCTGAAAGCGCCGCCGTCGCAGCGCAGTTCATGGTATTTACCGGCATATTGTCAATCCTGGCCGGATCATTCTGGGCCTTCTTCTTTGCAAAGAAATTTACCACCCCCATCCTCGAGCTCAGTCGTCTGGCGCAAAACATGTCCAGGCTTGACTTCTCCCAGCGGCGCACCATCACCGCCAATGACGAAATCGGCCAACTCGGAGCAAGTATCAACCATCTATCTGACCATCTGGACGCCGCCATATCCGAACTCAACCAAAAAAACCGCCAACTGCTTGCCGATGTGGAAAATGAACGAAAGTTAGATAAGATGCGCAAAGATTTTGTTTCAAGTGTCTCGCACGAGCTAAAGACACCTCTTTCGCTTATTTTAGGGTATGCCGAAGGCCTGAAGGAAAACGTGGCACAGGACGACGAAAGCAAGAACTACTATTGCTCGATCATTATGGACGAAGCCGAAAAAATGGATAAACTAGTGAAAGATTTATTGAATCTGGCGCAAATAGAATCAGGCTTTTATCAACTAACCCGGATTGATTTTGATCTTTCCGCCATGCTCGCCGACATTGCGCTAAAATACCAGACCGTTCTGGCGGAAAAAGACATCACTCTGACCCTGGACATAAAAGAAAGCAATTTTGTTAACGGTGATGTTTTGCGTATCGATCAGATTCTTTTCAACCTCTTGAACAACGCCATCGCCCACGCCGAATTCGCTAAGAATATCAAAATCACCGTTACCGATATTGACGAGCGAATCCGCGTCTATGTATACAACTCAGGCCGACCGATACCGCAAGACAGTCTTGAAAAAATATGGACAAGTTTCTATAAGGCCGACGAAGCCCGCACAAGGGACGGGGGCGGGTACGGCCTCGGGCTATCCATTGTTCGAGCCATCCAGGAGCTGCACGGCAACAGCTTTGGTGTAGAAAATCTTCAAGACGGCGTCAGCTTTTGGTTTGACCTTGATAAGGCCGACAAACGATAGAATATTGTCATCTTCTTGTAACGCAACTGTAATAATTCTCCCCCATAATAGATTCTAATAAATCAATTACAGGAGGGAGAATCATGATGAACAAATTCCAGATCAGAAAATGGGGGGTCGGCCTGACCATTTTCTGCCTAGCACTATTGTTTGGAGCCACAGCCCTGGCACATGGGGACCCAGAGTGCCCGCCGGGGCCTGATTCGCTGGGCGGTTTTGCGAGAGCTAACCCGCCAGACATCGAACGACATATCAGCGACGTTCTTGATAAGCTGGTCAAAGAAGGAACCCTTACTAAAACCCAGGCCACCCAACTACTGAGTTTTTGGAAGGAAAAAGACCGCGAACACAGGGAAGAGATGGATAAAATACAAGCGATGAGTCCAGAGGATCGCCAGGCCTATCGACAGCAGAAATTCAGCACTCCACCTGACATCATTGCCGAATTGAAAGCCGCGGCCACCTTATCTGACGAACAGGCAAAGATCGTCGCCGATGCGCTACGCCCTCCGCACAGGCCTGCCCCAGAAGGCACACCTCACTGCGACTGCTCAATGCCGCGCTAGAATGAACTTGAACCCTCCGATTAGGAACCTACATAGAAAAGAGACTCCAGAATAATTTCTGGAGTCTCTGATTGTTCTGGGGCGGGAAAGGGGCCCTTCACTCGACCGCCGACGCGGGAAGAAGGTTGTTATACCCGAAAATCAAAGTTTCCTTTGCCCTTTTCCGTAGCGCTTTGTTTAGGCACGCTATTCTCCCTACCGAAATTAGCATTAGCGGCATGGGGTTGTTTCTGTCTATCTCTATATATTCGCAACCCGATTATTACCGAACCAACGACCATTATCGCAATCACAAGCCACACGTATTCCCAGGAAGCCCCTTTATTCTCTGGAATTTGATTATTAACTGGAACCACAGTTTTAGTTGAAGCTTCATTTTGCGAATTTATAACCCCCACCGGGATTGTTTTCATCGGCTCAGTTGTTTGGTTTTCTGGTTGGGGGACTACCGTGGACTTGCCATCAGAAGAAGCCGGCGCTGATGTTCCCTGAAATGCTTTCATCAGCCCTTCGGCTTCTCTTCCGAGGGTCGACAATTCGGGGGTAACCTTATTGCCTGAAGTAGTTGTTGTGTTCGCAGGCAAGTCCGACGGTGGATTTATCGTCACCGGCGAAACCACCGGCGCAGTGGGGTGTGTCGGCTTGGCCGGAGGAGTAGGGGCTGTTGCCAATTAAAACCACGCCTTTCCTCATTTCGCCTCAGTCCAGGTCAAACTCGACAGTAAGGACTATCTCTTCATTGTCAGGGGCGATTTTGAAGTAAGAGGCATATGTCACCAGCTTGCGAAATGCCTTTTGTTGCAGCGGCGTTTCACCGATAATGAAAGGTATCTTAAAAACCACAAGGGCCTTATTCTTAAAATTTTCCACTACACTCACGTTATTCGATACAAGCTTAATCGTTTTTAGAATACGAATAAAGCTACCCCGCTTCATCACAAGACCCCCTACAATCTTCTCTGCTTTATATATAATACTTCTAAAATCAAGCTAGTAATACCTTTTTACCCGAAATGATTTTGGCGCTACCCACCCCTGCTGATGCTAGCAGCATCAACACGGGGTTATTATGCAACTGTCGATGATTACTCCCCGAAAGGTATCCGTCTATTCACCATGCTCTGGGTTCATGCCTGGAAAACAAAAATAGCCACTCTTTACGAAATGGCTATTTTTCGAACTTTCTATTGACCACTAAACCAGATTGCAATTGCCGTCGAACTTCCAATCATATGGGTCGCTTACAACTTCCAACTGCGGATGCTCTTCGATATAAGCGCGCAGGCTGATCGATACTTCGAGTTCGCTCAATTCCAAAGTATTCTTCATCCTGACCAGCGTAACGTCCGACTTTTCTAGACGATTGCATGTCTTAATACACGCTTGAATGGCCTGTTTGTCATTTTTCAGTACCATCGGGATTTTAACGGTTAGTGGAACGGTCGAGGTCAGCGAATTGGGATAGGTCTGCTCAAACGAGAATTTTTCATAAGCCCGTTTCGTAGTAAAATCGGCCATTCCCAGTCCATTGCCATTCCCATGAGAAACATCGGTGATATCAAGTATCGCCACCCGCTTGACCTCGGGCCCACCGCTGGCGTATTCGGAATTGTAACGACCAACTACGTTGGAGTCAAAACCAGTCCCGCTGATATTCTTTCCAATTTCGTCGATAATCAGTACATCCAGCTTGCCAAAATAGATCCGGGGACAAAGTTCTTTGGCCTCTTTTTGCAAATCGGGTTCTCGGACCGAAATTTCTTCATTACTCATCACTTCGATCCGGCAAGTGTCATGAAAAGAATTTTCCAATACGCCAATACCACAAAGCACATTTGCTTTCTTCAACGACACCGCAGCCATCGCCGGTACATTGACAGCCATTTGACCAAAACCTAGTTCATGACAAATGTCGGCGCCTTTTTGTTTGCCAAGGCCGATAGTGATCATTTTCTGCACACCGCTTTCGACAGGACCACGGAAACCGGTGTGAGGCTTAATGCGGTTGGCAACAATTGTCCAGTCGGCCTCATAGGCGTTTCGGTCAAAATAAACGGGAAACCCGTTTTCCGATACCCCAATCTGAATCGGATTGATATCAGACTTTATCGGCGCACCAATATATTCTTCGGTATAGCCCATTCCAATAATCATATCGCGCTGACCGTCGTTAGTGGCTCCACCGTGGCTGCCCATCGCCGGCACCATAAACGGCTCGGCACCACGTTGCTTAACCTCTTCAACCAACGTCTTGATAAGCAGCGGCATATTGGTAATGCCCCGGCTCCCGATTGTAATTGCAACTTTTTGGCCAGGCTTTATTTTTTCTAATACTGCTTTCGCCTGAAGCCTGCTTTTAAGTTCAGCTGCAACATCTTCAATCATCGGCCGGTCAAACTTCTGACGAATTCGGATAATCTTTGGAATGGCAATTGGATCCAACAATCTGTCTATTGTACTCATACTTTTCTCCTCCTTGGCAGTCAAATATTCAAGACCCTTTTTCATCAATTTTAATGTTAATACAAGTAAACATATTAGTAAAACGAATTCTTTCGATCAAACTTATAATCATTTCAAATAAGTTGGACGATAGCCCGAGATAATCGCGATAAGAGCCTGGGCGTTGGCTGCTGCTAAACGATTTATCAGTAGAGTCCAAGCCATTGCCAATAGGTAGCCGCACAAAGGGCGTATACTCCGCAGGCTATCGCACAGATAACCACCCCGACTCGCGGAAAATCATCCATTCTGAGGTGCCCGGTTCCGTACACCAAAATATTCGGTAATGTATTGTAAAACATCAAAAGCGGATATCCGGCAATAACCATCCCCGCCGGCATCGCCAGGACTGCGGGGGGTATTTTTGCTTCAACCGCCATCGCCAAAATAATCGGAATGACTGCAGTGGCCATCGCCACAGTGCTGACAAAGAAAAAGTGCATGTACTGGACAAGAAAAATAATCACTACCAACAGCATCAAGACGGAGAATGTGTGCAAGCCAAGAGCGGCAAATATGCTTGTCGCCAGCCACTTGGCGGCGCCGGTTTTCATGAGAATTTCGCCCAGGGAGATGCCTCCGGCCGATACCAAAACCACCTGCCACGACACGCCCTTTTGGGCGTCGGCCCATTCAAGGACACCAAACTTCGGAAGATATAACATAATGACGCCGATCAGGCAGGCAGTCGCCACGTCAATTTTTGTCCACTCGCCGGTCACCCACAAAGCAACAACAGCCAAAAAGACAAAAAGGGCACGCTTTTCCTGCGAAGTCATGGGTCCTAGCTGCTGAAGCCGGTCGTCGATATAAGCCTGACCACCAGGTACCACCGCAAATTCGGGTTTATAAGTCCGATAAAGGTACCACCAGGTAATCGCGGTCATCAGTACCGCCGGCGGAAAGCCGAAGATAAGCCACTGCATATAGGAAATCTGTTGCCCGCCAGCCAATCCGATCAGATGTACGACGATAATATTCGGCCCGGCGGCAGTCATAATCCCTGCGGCAATTGTGGAATTGGTAAAAGCCATTATCAAAAGAAATCCAACCGCAAAATTCGAACGCCCCTCTGCTTTGAAGATGTCGATGACGCCGAGGCAAATGGGAAGCAGAATGGCTGTGCGGGCTGTCGAAGACGGCACCATGAAGGCAAGACAAATGTTGACCATTACAACACCAATTGTGATATTACGAGTACTCCCGCCGATTTTAGAAAGAATAACGTAGGTTATTCTTTCCGCTACCCTTGTTTTAACCATGGCGGTTGCGATAATGAGCGCCCCGAGCATTAACATCGTCGATCCGGTCGCGAACCCGGACAGCGCGTCATTCATTTTAACCGCGCCAAGCAAAACCGCGATAGGCGCTATCGCCAAACTTGTGACCGCCAACGGCATTGCCTCGGTAAGAAACAAGATGAATACACCGGCAAATAACACCAGCGCCTTCTTACCCACCAAGGACAGGTCTGCCGGCGTAGGGGCAAACCATACCGCCAGCATACACAGGATTGCTAAAGGAACTCCCCATTTAAGGCGCATTTCTTCCATGATGTGACTAAAAGTTTTTTTAGGACTGGTCTTCGCCTCTATGAGCATCGTCTTGCCTCCCGCCATATTATTTAAGCCCATTGCACATCCATCATCTGCTTAAATTCCGGGGCCATATTCATGGTTTCATTAGATGACTAGTTTCCACTTGATTCAATTATATAATTTTATTGCTTTTCAAATCGTCAATTTGCTGTTCCGAAAGGCCTAAGTTAGTGTAAACCTCCTGGTTATGCTGCCCTTTTCCCGGTCCCGGAGTTAGGACCTTCCCCGGGGTTCTGGAGAACTTTGCTGCCACATTGGGAACCCGTATTTCCCCAAAATCCTCATCTGGTAAAGCAACAAACGATTCGCGGTATTTGTAATGCGGATCATCAAACAGTTGGCTCATATCGTACATGGGCCCCACAACTGCGCCGCTTTCGTTCAATATTTTTACTACCTCGTCAAGTTCCCGCGCCCCGATCCAGGCACCGATGATCTCGTCCAATAGTTTGGCGTTTTTTACCCTGGCCGCGTTGTTTACAAAGCGTTCGTCGGTAATTAACTCTTCTCTGCCAATGGCTTTAAACAGCTTTTCCGTAATCGGCTGAGCTGCACCGGAAAGAGCCACCCATCTTCCGTCCTTGGTTTGGTAGGCGTTTCTGGGAGCAATGGACAAGCTGCCATTCCCCACCGGAGCGGCAATACTCCCCAGCTGATCAAAGGCCGCGATATGAGGCTCTACCAACCGCATCAGCGGTTCGTAAAGGGAAATATCGATACATTGACCCCTGCGGCCAGGGGAATTGTCTCTTTCATAGACAGCAGTCATGATCGCCAACGCCCCAAAAACACCGCTTACTCCGTCCGCTAAAGCCATCCCTGGCAGAGTAGGCGGTCCTCCTGCCGCTCCGTTTATCGAGGTAAAACCGCTCATTGCTTCGGCTACCGTTCCAAAACCGGCTCGGGATGAATACGGACCGCTTTGCCCATAGCCTGTTGTCCTGAGCATGATCAGCGAAGGATTGATCTTGGATAAGACATCATACCCGATACCCCATTTTTCAAAGGTTCCCGGCCGATAATTCTCAATCACGACGTCGACTTTCGCCACTAGTTTTTTAAATAACTCCTGGCCTTCCGGTTTTCCGAGATTCAGGGTAACGCCCTTCTTATTTCGATTCAGCGATTTCCAAAAGACGCCGATTCCATTCTTTTGCTTGCCATATTTCCGGGCTGTACAGCCAGTTTCCGGATGTTCAATTTTTATGACCTCTGCTCCATAGTCGGCTAAGAATGTAGCCGACCAGGGGGCGGCCAGCATGGTCGCCGCATCAATGATTTTCAGCCCCTGCAAAGGCAACTTGTTTTGCTCTAAGCTCATATGGTCAACCCCCTAATGCTTCCCGTGCTTTTTTCTTTTTCATTTCAAATTCTTCGATCTTAACAATTCTGTCGAAGACTTTCTTCGCCTGTTTGTAATGAACATAATCAATCATTTTGCCTTCCAGCGCCACAGACGCCCGTCCGGCAGCCAAACCTTGTTCGAAGGCTGCAACGACTTTCCTGGCGTGCTCGGCTTCTTTCGGGCCAGGAGAAAAGGTTTTGTTCAGGATTTCCACATTACCGGGATGGATACAGCTGGAACCAAGATAGCCATACTTAGCGTAGCTAATGGCTTGTTTTTCATAGGCGGCGATGTCGCTATAGTTAGGATTGCTCCCCAGCATGGGTACCAAGCCATAGGCCCGAGCCACGAAGACAATCTGCATTCTGGCGATCAGCCAGCCATGATACGTTTCATCTGATGATTCCATGCCTGAGTCTAGTGAAAAATCCTCATTGCCAAGAGAAAGGGCATCGCACCGTTCCCCCGCACCGGCAATCTCTTCCATTTTAAGGTAACCTTTTACCGTTTCAATGGCCAGGGAGATTTTTACCTGTCCACTGGGTATTCCCCTTTTTTGCTCCAGCTCGGTGATGATCCGGTCGACGGCTTTTACGTCTTCGGCCGATTCGACCATCGGCAGATAAATGCCGGCCAGCCCTGGCCAAATTGTGGCCTCCAGATCCTCATGCAGCCATTCTTTGGTATTGTTAACCCGGACAAGAATATCGCTGCCGCCCTTGCCGGCGATCGGGATTAATTCTTTGATGAGTCTGCGGGTTGCCGCCTTCTCCGCTGCCGGAACGCTGTCTTCCAGGTCGAGGATAATAGCATCGGCATTGCGTAAATAGGCGGCTTCAACATACTTTTTTACATTTGCCGGCATAATCAGTCTTGATCTTCTAACAACATCCTGGGTGTAATTTACGGTCATTGGGATTCCCTCCTGCTTTTTCATTGAAATGGTTGTAGCTAATTTATTTGAGCATCAGCACTATTGTCCGGCTCGTCAATAGTTGAGATAACGCAGATACATAAAGCCGAACACGCCGCTAAAAACAAAAATACCATATCCCAGTTATAGGCGTCTAAGATCATTCCTGTAATCAGCGGGGCAATTGTTCCCCCTGCCTGGCCGCCGCAATTGACGATAGAATGGGCAAGCGGATATTTCTCCTTTGTCGCCACACCCATGCTATATACCGCGAAGGACGAATAGCCGAAATTGAGTAATACTCCTGTCAAAAACAAAAGAATGCTTAATAAAAGAGCATCATTAGGCGCGTAAATCAAGGCGCACATCATAAATACGGTTGATATCGCCGTGACGAACATCGTTGGTTTCCGCCGCTTGTTCAGCACCTTATCGGAAAACCAGCCGCCCAATATATTGCCAGCGACGCCGCCTATCCATGGCGCCGAGGCAACAAAGCCCATTTTTATAACAGAAAACCCCTTAACCGTAATTAGATAGGTAGGAATCCAGGACAAAATCACCATAACGATCCCAACCATGCAAAAATAGCCGAGTGCACACCCCCAGATATTCCATGAACGAAATACAGCGGCATTATTATCAATCAGGGTAACTTTACGCAGGCGGATTAATTTATCCAGCCAGCCTAACGAATATTGCTTTCTCGTCGCTGCTTTCCCTGGAGTAATCACCACATCTGCTTTGATATACTCCACTTCGGCCGATGAACAATATGGGTTTTCTGCCGGGGAATTTCTTACTAAGATATACCAGATGACAGACAAGACCACCCCAGGAACAGCAAACCAGTAAAATATCTCGCGCCAACCATATGATGCGATAATGAAAGCGCCGATCGGCGGTACGATGACAGGACCAAATTTAGAGGCCGCAAGAAATAACCCTGTTGCCGTCCCTTTTTCTTTGGGCGGAAACCAGTTGTTAATGGTGGCGGGAATTCCCACCGACAGCGGCGCCTCCGCAAGACCCAGGCCAAAACGATAAACCTTTAGGGCAAAGACCGAGCCTGCCGTCCCCAATAGTCCGGTAAAGATCGACGTCAACAACAATGAAATAGATAACGACCCGCGTATACCAAGCTTACTTAAAGCAAACCCTGAGGGAATCTGGCCAATAGAGTATGCTAAGAAAAAGAAGCTGACAACCACGCCTGCCTCCGTGTTGCTCATACCAAACTCTGTTTTTATAAACGGCAAAACGATTCCAATATTGGCCCGATCGGCAGCAACAATGGTATATACCAAAAAAATCAGTACCATGATAATCCACCGGAACTGGGTCATCTTTTCCGCCACTGGGGTTGCTTTGATTTCGGTTGTCAATTGAGACATTTCTTTCCTCCTATTTTCGCTCACTTGGTATAAATTAGAATCGCCTAATTCAAAAATATACAACGCGACTGTAGGACGTAAACAAAACATGGGCTGCCCTTGTTACAACAGCGCCCTCCCTAAAATATCTTATTGGGAAGAAAGTGACGGTTGAGTTGCCCCTTCTTTCCATCGCCACTTTCTTCCATAAGAAATATTCAATTATAATCAGCCAATACAACTTCGTATATCTGTGGCAATATGCTCTCACCATTTCAACCCGTCGCCGGCGCCGCCCTCTCCGGCCCAACTCTGGTCCAAACTAGCTTGCCTGTTCCGCGACCGATCTTATCTACTTGCAAACATCGTCAATAATCTCGCAGCCCATTTTCTGCAAGGCCTCTAAGGTATACTTCGACCGATTCCAAGTGCCATCGGCAATCGCTACCCGAGTCGCCAATTCTTGCTTCAGTTTAGCCTTTGCCTTTTCCAGCACCGCCGGCGCATCTTGTTGTTTTATCACAACAACGCCATCGGCGTCACCGACGATAATATCGCCGGGATTAACCGTGATTCCCCCGCAGCAAACCGGCGTATTGATCTCGCCAGGGCCTTCTTTGTATGGGCCGTTAGGTTGAACACCAGCGGCGTAAACCGGAAATTTCATCTGGCTGAGTGTCTCGACATCGCGTATCGCTGCGTCGATAACCATCCCTGAAATACCCCGCCGCTCAGCCCACAGCATCATATTTTCACCGATCAGCGAATTCATTAAATCCCCTTGACCGTCAACGATGATAATATCACCTGGCTGGGCCAAGTCGATTGCCGCATGCAGCATCAGATTGTCGCCAACTCTGGCTTTTACGGTAAAAGCCGTGCCCAGAAGGGGCGTGCTGTTCACTGGCTTGATGCGAGCATCCACACAACTTATCCGATTCATTTCATCCGCGATATTGGCAACCGGCAAACCTTTAAATTGCTCCACCAATTCTTTGCTGGGACGATTGATTTTCGTGTAAACCCGAAACCCTGTGTTCGACATGAAACATTCCCCCATTACCCATATTTATCATTTACCTGCGCCTTTTTGCCTTAACATGACACGCAGTGAAAATGCCGGCCCTAGTATCAATCAATAGAATCCCGGCAGCTCTGAGTTAAGCTAGCCGCGAAAACCCATTTGAAGCGAAATTTTTGCGGTTGAATTTAATAGAATTTGGATATATTGCGCCATAGTGACATCGGTATACCGAAATGACGGACCTGCTATCGATATACAGGCAACCGTCTTTCCGTCAGAATTTCTAATTGGCGCTGAAACTGAAGTTATGCCAGTTTGTCGCTCACCATAACTAATAGCATAGCCCCTGCTGCGAGTCAGCTCCAACTCCTCTATAGCCAAACCACTAGCCTCAACCACGTCAGGATCATCACTAAATGCCACCAAGACTTTGCCAGGCGAACCGATTAGCGGCAGCTCGTCACCAACCGAAATTACCCGTCGCAAAGGCTGGGTGCTGTGAATCCTTTCGATACACACCCGCTTGCCATTACGCAGGATAAATAGCGTTATGGTCTCATCGGTTTCTTTATGAATCTTCTCCATATACGGCAAGGCAGTAACCCTGAAGTCCAGCTTGTTTTGAAAGAGCTGGCCGAGTCGCAGAAACTTATGACCTATCCGATAATGCTTCAGCTTAGAATCTTGCACTAAATATCCATGCTTCTCCAACGTAGACGCAATCCGAAATGTTACGGTTTTAGATAACCCCAGAATTCTGGATAGCTCGGAAACGCCAATTTCACTATGTTCTTCAGTAAAGCAATCCAACAATTCTAACACTCGTTCAACACTTCTTGTCAAATATGCCACCCCTTGTTTCTCTCAAAGGAACGACGTTCCTGTTTAATTGTATTTTTTCGCCGATTATTTAATTACTCCTGCTTAATATTTGAAAATTGACGCAAATTTCACGACCAACCTGCTTCTTTATCTGTCGGCGGACAATTGTCTTATTCTTGTTGAGGGCAAGAAGAAACTAGACAAGTAACAAGCCGGACAAGAAAAAGGCCTTCAGGCTCACGCCTGGCGGCCTTGAATTTGCTGCAGCGAGCAAAGGTTTTTCGAACCCTCCGCCCACGGCTTGGAATAGCATTCTTCGGGTCAAATCATATCAAGCTTCTTCCGCAACCAATGTTGCTATGGCGCACATGCCTATTTTATAATTTTACTTTTTCCACTATTCCCTTAGCGTATTGTTCCAGAAGCCCGTCAAACCTCGACAGATAGCTAAAATCATTGACGCCTCGGCGAGCTTGCGCTTCGGTGACCAATTCAATAACCTTGTCATTGAAAGGGGTGGGAATATTCTTTTGACGGCCTTTGTGGGAAATAATCCCGTTAATGAAGTCAATTTCGCAATCTCGCCCCTTCTCAAGGTCCTGCAGCATACTCGCCTTCAACTTGACATGTTTACTCCATATTTTCTGATAAAGGGGCATTTTAGCAGGAATTTCGTCTGGATTTTGAAATTCGAAGGCCTGGAAATCTTCTCCCTGCATTTTTGCCAGCCAAACTCCATGAGCATGACTGACCTTAATACACTCATCAGCAATAAAGGCCACACAGGTCATAGCCTTCGGGTGGGCCAACACATCCCCAAAGGTGCATGTAAGGGCGGCTGACATCCCGCTGAAAGTAGCATTCATTAAAACTTTGGCATAGCGAATCCCCATAAGATCTGTTAGAATCTCTGTTCCGCCAACACACTGAAGATATTCTTGCACTTGTGCAAGGCGAGGACGGACAACTCCATCCAACTCACCAATTTCAAAGGCAAACTTTTCCACGGCTTCCTGAGAGGTTGTCAGCATCGAAACCCCTGGTTCAAGCCATGTGGCGCCAAAGCCGACAGCACCGCCAATGGTCCTCTCCCGCCCCACGACCGCCGCGACACTCTCTTCCGGAATTCCATTTTGCAAAGTGCAGACAATGCTTTCCCCGTGAATAAAGGGAAGTAGATGCTTTAATACTGCTGCATTAGCAGTTTGCTTGTTCAGCAAAAACACCAAGTCATATTTTCCAGTCATTTGCTCCGGAGTATAGGCTTTAACCGGCACATTTAAGTCCATAAAGCCAGTAATAGTGGCACCTTTCGTATTGAGGGCCTCCACGTTTTCCTTATAAGCATCAATCAGGTCGACTGATTTCCCCTTGGCAGTCATCAAGGCCCCGATAATGGTTCCTAGGGAACCCACTCCCATAATAGCTACGCGCATAATAAATCCCCCCTGGATATACTTATAGCAACTATTCTTTTTTTAGTCCCAAAATTTGGCGGGCCTCATTGGTAGTGGCTACCGTCCGGTTTGCTTCTTTAATAAGTCTGACCGCCCGCTCCACAAATTCCGTGTTTGATGTGGCCAGGCGATTTTTGGCATACATCACGTTGTCTTCCATACCGAGACGAATATGACCACCCATCGCGATCGTTGCCAGAAGAATCGGCATATGGCCAGCACCAATTCCGAAAGCCGACCAGGTGGAGTCTTGGGGAATCAAACTTTTTAAATAGACCAGATTTTCCACCGTTGCAGCCGTTCCGCCGGCCGCGCCCATGCAGAACTGGAAGTGAAGAGGATCCTTCAAGATTCCCTTTTTGCGATAATACAAAGCATTGTAAATAAAGCTGGCATCAAATGCCTCGATTTCCGGTTTTACGCCATTCTCAGCCATGACCTGGCCCAGTTTTTCTAAGAAGGCGGGAGGATTTAGAAACAGACCACTGTGCATCCAGTTCATCGATCCGGCGTCATAAGAAGCCATCTCCGGTTTCAGCGCGATAAGATGAGCCATTCTAGTTTCTTCGGTGGCATGCAAATCACCGGAAGTAGTAAGATTTAGGATGATGGAGCATTTCTTTTCTTTGATGAGGGCAACCGTTTCTTTAAATTTTTCCGTACTCATCGTGCCATTGCCATCGTCATCCCGCATATGCAAATGGGCAATAGAAGCACCTGCCTGCCAACAGTCATATACATCATTGGCAATCTCGTTGGGCGTCATCGGCACATTGGGGTTGTTCTCCTTCTTGGGCCAAGCGCCTGTCACCGCTACCGTAATAATGCATTTTTCCATTTTAACACCTCATAAATATAATTGATTTCGAGCTTTATAAGCCGTATGGAAACAACAGAAATAAAGCGCTGCCTAAAACAAGTGTGTAGACGAATACGGCAAAGGTATAGGGCAAAATATCCTGGAATCTTAATTTATAGGCCGCCAGAAACGGCAAAGCCCAAAACGGTTGTATATTGTTTGCCAGCTGGCCGCCTGTACTATAGGCATTAATAATATGATGAGCCGAAATACCTAGTTGTTTGCCTGCCGGAATAATATACGGCGCCTCAATCGCAAATTTCGATCCCCCAGACGGAACAAAAAAGTCCATTACTGTTGTATAAATCAAAACGATCCACGAATAGGTTCGCGGGGTTGAAATGGAGATAAACGCATCGGTAATAACATGGGCTAACCCAGAATAGCTGATGAGACCAAAAATGCCTGCATATAGTGGGAACTGGATAATTACTCCGAATGTTGTACCGACACCTTGCTTAACCGAAGCGATAAAACTCCGTGGCGTGCCATGCAACAACATCCCGATTCCAAAGAAGGCGAAATTGATCACGTTTAAATCTATTTTACCTACACCTTGGGTTACTAAAAGCTTGCCAACCCATAATATAATTGCCACCCCTAACACCGATAGCAGTACTCTGGAACGTTCCCAGCGCTCTGCCGGCCGTAAATCTTGCTTACTCTCCTCTTCGGGCTCAACATGCGTAAATTCCTTATAGGTCGCGTCATCAATCTCTACCGCATTCTCCTTCCGCGGCATAAGAAAGATAAACAGCAACGGTAATGTAAGATACTGAATTGCCATAAACACAAGCAAAAATGGCGATAGAGCAGTATAGGTCAGCGGAATAAGACCACCGAGAGTCTGTTCTAAAAAGTTGCCCGGGGTCGCAGCAAGCAAGGGTGCAGACTGCGAGGGTCCATTGGCCATGATCATCATCATGCTGTACGAAGCAGCGCCAAGCAGCGGATAGTGAATTCCCAGTCCACGTTTACGGGCAGCAACCTCTTTACCCAAAACAATGGATATCATAATCCCGATGCCCCAATGGAGCCATGATATCAAGCCAACAATTAAGCAATACATGATCAAGGTTGAGTTGGCCGTCTTAGTCGAGTCGACTAATTTGACAAGACCGCGTTTAACAAGCTTGGAATCGGCGACGACAAACCCAGTGATCATCATGATAGTTAACTGCATTGCGAATGTTAATAAGACCCAAAACCCTTTAGCATAATCGTCCAGCAGTTCAAATGGACCATGTTTAGTAAAACCTAGCGCCATAAGAAAGACTATGATTGTTAGCGCCGCAACAAAAACCATAGAATCCGGCACCCAGTTAAGACTCCATTCAGTAAACCTGTCAACAATCCCGTTAGACCGGCTTTTTTCTGGTCTTGGCTCCACACTTACGCCTGCCATCTCTCGCAAAACCTCCTATACTTTTTTTAAAGTTCCGAACTAACTTTAAAGGACAACCCGAAGACATGCTCGTCCCTGGCGCCCCTCCTTTCTATACCGTAATACTTCTTTCTCTTAACTCACTGAATAGCAATCGCAAGTTTTGTGCCACTGTACTAAAACCACGGAAGGAGCAATAAGTATCGCGTTTGTGCATATACAGGAATTATCAAAAGATAAATGGGTGTAGTTAAATGTCCGGAAACCAGGAATTACCAAATGATATTCCTGATTTCCGGACACTCCTCAAATAATCAAAGACCGTAACTGAAAGTATTTATGACTTTCAGTTACGGTCTTTATGCTAAACTCCTGATTGGTTTAACTGCGCGAACATTTACGCAGTGGGCGTTCGGCTAACTTTAATATTATATCTTGTTATCTTTTCGTATAATACACTGCGAGAAATCTTCAAGAGTTTACTTGCTGCCAAAACGTTCCCTTCTGTCTCCAACAGAGCTTCAAGGATTCTTTCCCGCTCAACATTTCTTCTGGCTGACACTAAAGTGTTATTAATATCTTTTTGGGATCCGGTTTGAATCCTTGATGTCAGGTTTTTGAAGCAGCCTAGAGTTAAAGGGCCCGACAGAACAATATTCGCTGCCCGTTCTAACGTGTGCTCAAGTTCCCGGACATTACCAGGCCAGTCATGAAGCTGGAAAAGATCTAATACATTCTGGTCAATACCAGAAATTTTTAAGCCAAGATTATAATTTATTTTATTAATCAGCGCCTCCGTTAGTTCCGGCAAATCCTCCAAACGCTCCCGCAGCGGCGGTACTTCTATCGGCACAATATTAATTCGATAAAAAAGATCTTCCCGAAATTCACCCTTATTGACTAAATCAAAAAGATCCTTATTCGTGATAAAAATTAATCGCACATCAACATTTATCGGTTGATTACCGCCCACCCTCACGATCTCTTTTTCTTGTAAAACTCTTAGCAATTTAGGTTGCATCGTCAATGGCATCTGGTGGATTTCGTCTAAAACTAATGTACCTTTGTTGGCAAGCTCAAATTTACCGACTTTTCCTTGTTTTCTTGCCCCAGTGAAGGCACCTGCTTCATAGCCAAAAAGCTCGGCTTCAAAAAGCTCCGCCGGAATGGCGGCACAGTTTACCCTAACCAGCGAGTGCTGACTGCGTGGGCTTATTTGGTGTATGGCGTGAGCAAAGAGCTCCTTCCCCGTTCCCGTTTCGCCGCTGATTAGCACCGTAGATTTTGTTTGAGAAATCTTATAAACAGATTCCTTGATTGTCCGTATATTAGGGGCATCACCGATGATTTGATCAATCGAGTATTTAGCCTTTAGAAATCCGGATAATTCAGGTTCATATTGCGAAATTTCATCTCGTAAATGGTTGATTATCTTGACACTTTGCGCCGTCGTCATCATGATAGTTGAAAATAAAACAAAACATATCACCCCAACTACATTGTCATTCTTTTTGATTGGCAACCGATTGACTATCGCAAATTCACCATTCTTCAAACGAAAAGCAACTCCCAGCTCACTTTTCCCCGACTTTGCTACAATATGCATTCGGCTATTGGGAATAACGTCACAGCAAAACTTACCCTGTGCTTCTTCTGGTTTAACACCAAGTATTGCAGCGTAATTATCATGGACATAGAGAATATTACCCTTTGGATCTGTTATAAGAGTAATAAAGTCCTCTAAAAGTCCTTCCATAATGTTAGTAAATTGAGAGATATCTTGTTTCATCACGTTCACCTCTCTGTCATGTATTCTTAACACCTTCGCCTGCGCTCATATTTTTCAGCTTCCAGGTGATGACCCGTGCTTGGACCTGGAATAACCGTATAACGGTATAGCACCTTTGTAAATCAGTCGGAATTCGTCCTTCTGACTGCTAAACTTTAACAACCATCGTCGGAATGATAAATTACATCCTCAAAAGGTCAAATTCACTCAATCTAAAATAAAGACCTGCAAACTCGTAGATAAAGAAGATATTTTTATTAGCAATTCACCCTCTCCCCCCGTTATAGCAAGTGCAGCAGCATACAAGCATAAGAAAAAAGCCTTCCAAGCATATGCCTGAAAGGCTTGAATTTACTGGAGCGGGCAAAGGGATTCGAACCCGCGACCCACGGCTTGGGAAAAACGTCGATACTGTTTTTAGGTTGTGACCACTTGATAGGGAAAGACATTCATTCTTATTTTGATTGGGCGAATAGCCAGTCTCGTAGCTCTTTATTCGCGTATCCCGGAGTCCAGGACCAGTGCGCTAACGGAAAGAATACTTTACCTGCTGGATATAGCGTAGTTTTGTATTTAACGCCAGCTTTATCCAGTGCTGCGACTGTCGGATAGTAGAATTCTTCTACTTTTACCAACGGGTCATCAACTGCTTGGACTATCCATATAGCAACTTTATCTTTTAAGGCTGACACTTTTGCCGTGTCTGCCCCTCCGCAAATCGGCACTATCGCCGCAAATCGATCTGGATGTTGAATGGCAATTGCAAATGACGCAAAACCACCAGCAGAAAGCCCCGTAGCATAAACTTTCTTCTGATCTACGGAATATTTACTTATGGTGTCTTCTAAAAGCCTGTACGCCGCATCAAGCCAGATTGTTGCGGCATAAGGATTATCTATATTCTTATTCTGATACGCTTGCAATGTGGTCCAGTTTGTTAAATTATTGGTTGTTTGACACTGGGGCGCAAGAACAATACATTCGTTGATTCCCGCTTCTGAATCTTCGGCCCAAATAGTTGCCATTTTATTTCTCTTAATAATACTAGCAAGCTCTAGTCCTCTTGCGCCTGAACCATGTAGTGCAAAAATAATTGGATATTTTTTGGCTGGATTGTAGTTCTTGGGAACATATAGTTCATAAGGAACTACAATGCGACTAACTGGATCAAAATAGTTTAATTCTTTAAATAATGCGTACGTATCTTTTGCATTTTTTCTTACGATGTCAATTGTATATGTTTTTGAATCATTTTTATCCTTAACAACGATTTCTGCTTTAACAGAGTAATCCAATCCAAAGGCCTCTTCTGCTTGTGTAAGCTCAATCATCAGTGTTTTTCCAGAATCAACGCTTTTTCCATTTATAGTAATTGTTGAACCAGCAGTAGCAGTTGGGGTTAAATTGACGCCAAAAATATCGTCTTGGACATTTAGTGTGTATGATGTAATCTTTGAATCAAAAGAGGGAGTAAGACTTGCTTGATACGAAATCTCCACCGCTTTAAGGTCGGTAAGCTCTGCTGCAAAAGCTGAATTAAGTTGGGCAATTTGGGGACAACCAAGAATCATTAAAACAGCAAATAGAGAAACTACCACTTTTCTGAGCCTACTCATCACATTACCACTCCCTAAAATTTTTTTGACCAAACCTGACGTTTATTTTATCGATTGCCCCACATTGTGATGCTCGAGCAATCCGTCAATAACCATAAGGTCAAATTTTCCATTCTAACACTATCCATTTCGTCGTCATTCCATACTTTCCTTGTTTATTATTGTAAGATTTTTCAAAATATAATGCCCAAACTTACCGCCGCAGCGGCCCTGATGACTGCAAGTCCGTCGTTACCTAGCGCATGGGCAGAATGCCTGATAACGATGCCGATTCCAGGCTTTTCATAGCGATAAGGACAATATTTACCCCGTAAAGCGGGACGGAGTGATGATTGAGTCTCTACGCGCTCCGGGAGCTAATCCTCGTTTCTCGGTGCAAGAAGGCCAGCCGCGCCCCTGCAAATCCGCCAACTTTTGCATAAACAGCGCCATTTCTTCAGGCCGCCCCATTATGTTCTGAGTAGTTCCGGAACAAAAATATCTTCACATAGCCATCGGCGCTTGGAGAGGCCCTGCTCGAAGAAGTATCGCAGAAAAGTATCGAGCGTCTTGCGATTCGCCTCGATGCCATATGGCCACCAATCGTCACCCATAAGCTCACGGTTCTTCGTGAACAATGGAGTAAACCATGGCATCATGACATCTATATGCTGTATCACCTCACCTTTACGATATTTCTCCATCGCCACTTCCTTTGCTTCGCAGAAAGCCCGATACACGGCAGGTGCAAGTCCGGGCTGCTTTGCCAGAATGTCTTTGCGGATGACAACCGTATGCATAATCGGGAAGATACCTGTGCGCCGATAATAGTCCCGCTCGACATCCTCATAGTCAGGGAACAGCCGCTTGACACTAGGTGAGCCGGTTAGCGCGCAGCGTGGAGCTTGCGCAGTTATGAGGGCATCGATCTCCCCCGCTTCCAGCATCGGACCTAGCGCCTTACCTTCCGGCACATGCCTTACGTCAACGTTAGAAGGGTGCGGTTGTCTCACGAAGTCTAAAGGCGGCAGATACCAGTCGGGCGCCCCAATAATCCAGTGCGACTGTTCTGGCTTCACACCAAAATCATCCGATAGAATACCTTTGGGCCACACACCTGCATCGTGACCATACAGGGCGAGTTCGCCGATTGTCTTGCCAGCCAGATCTCCAGGCGTCTTGATCCCGCTCTCTGTATTGATGAATATCGCCGAGTGGCGAAACTGCCGGGCAGGAAATACCGGAATGGCGATAAACGGCGGATCATCAAGTTCGAGTGTACGCAAATAATATGTCAGGCCAAGTTCCGATACATCAAAGGCATGTTCGCGCATCATAGACTCAAAAATATCGAGAACAATCTTGCTGCTCTCAAAGCCGGCATCTGCACCGTCTATCTTAACAGTGCCACTAAACAATGCTTCAGTGTGGAGATATTTCATGGTTCCAACCTTAATGTTCAAATTGTTCATTATTCCATCTCCTTATTCGTTTTTAGTTTTGCCGAGAATTGACACTTAATCCGTATTGACCATTATCTAAAAAATAGCCACTGATGTTATGCCAGTGCCTTTGCGGGAGTATGCCACAACTCATGAAACTTAAAACCGCGATCCAGGCCTTCACTGAAATAATTTGCTTTAAAAATATGCCTGTTTAGCCACTAAGTCCGTACTCCAACCTGTCAGAAATACTTGCAATACCTGCTCGTAATAACCAAAACTCCTCTTCCTACTTACAGTAGAAAGCGCCGTAGCATACAAATAGCATACAAATTAAGAAAAAGCCTCCAGGCAAATTGCCTGGAGGCTTGAATTTACTGGAGCGGGCAAAGGGATTCGAACCCTCGACCCACGGCTTGGGAAGCCGGTACTCTACCACTGAGCTACGCCCGCATAAAAGGTTGTACTATAAGGGTTTATAGATTCCGCCTCTTACTTTACGCTCCATTAGGATGCTTTTTGAGCATCTATTGGTGTCCCAACGCTATGAAGTATACCATAGAAGCGTAGTGAAATCAAGGGCTGGTGACAATTACCTACCAGTGTCCTAAGCCGGAATTAGTGCTAAAACTACTGGCTTCACAGGCATTTCCTATGTCAATTGCATAAGTTGGCTGCGGCGGTTTAGAATGATTTCACAATCAATAAGCAATGTCTAAAAATTATTTGTCACGCAATGCTCTAACGTTTATCGAGATCCAACCGCATGCCCTGCATGTTTAACGTTGGTAAAATTTCATTCTTTGTGTTAAAATACTTTCCTTTTGCACATACTGATAACAAGAATTAATCTAGGGGGTATTATTATATGCCATTCTCGTTTACCCTTTTCGAACCTAAGAAGCATCGGCAACCTAAACCAACTAATCCTTTAGTCGAAGTAAGACCCAATGGCCGGATTATGTTTAACAATCTAGCTACTTCTTTGCTAGGGAATAATCATTACTGCTCTTTAGGTTACGACCCAGAAAATAAAGCGATAGGTATCCTACCACTGTCCGAAAGTGCAGCAAACAGTTTTCCCGTTAGATACACAACACGAGGAGCCTATATCGGAGCCAAAAAAGCCCTTCGTCATTTCGGTATTCTTCCTGAGGCACGTCTTCAAAATCAACCGATTCAACACGAAGGCTTTATAGCGGTAAAATTCTAGATAGCTCTGTTTAGGCTATTCCATACCCTTTAAATGATCACTAAATATAATATATGTTAAATCCTTTTACATCACACGATGTCTCACCGATAATCGTGGCCTTCGGCTCACACTGAAGGTTCTTTTTTTTGCTCTTTGTCTGTTATTTCAAAAGTATTATGATAGGAAATAAATAGCCGGATTTCACGTTTTTTATATTGTTTATTTCTCAAATCCGCTGAGCCCGTGAGGTCTATTTCATTCTTAACTATCTCTTTAATGTAATAAGAGCTATAACATTTCACCAATCAATCTCTATTTGACACTTTCAGATTCATTCAGCATTGTGCTAACCGTAGTCAACATGTACCCCTTTAATTTGAGTAGTGGAATTAATTCGCGGAGGGCCTCGGCGGTATGGGCTCCATGCAAATGGAATAAAACTATTGAACCTGAGGTTACTCTGGTGCTCACCCGGCTGACCAATGTTTCGGCTGACAATCCAGTCCAGTCCCGCGAATCAACGTCCCACATAACGAGTGCATCGTATCCAAGGTTGCGCAAGACATTTATAACGGTTGCGTCATAGTCTCCATAAGGTGGACGGAACAACCGGACCGCTCCCGAACCAATTACCCTTTCAAGAACATGTTGGGTAGTGAGGATTTGGTCCCGCATCTCATCTTCATCTAAGCGCGTGAAATACGGATGCGAATAGGAATGATTAGCAATTTCGTGGCCCTCTTGCACCGCACGTCTAATAAAATCCGGGTTAATATCGGCCCATTCGCCGACCAGGAAAAACGTGGCCTTCGTTCCGGTATCGTGAAGGATATCGAGAATTTCATTAACTTGCCTATCAGATCCACTATCGTCAAAGGTTAGCGCTATATCAGGCTGCTTGGTAGATATTCGTTTTATCACGGCGAAGGGGATAGCCTTTTTCTGCTTTGTGGCTTGGGCTAATTTCTGCGGTTTCTCCCTGGCTAAAAGTTCGGAAAGAGTGACAAACCTGTATCCCGCCCGCTTGATTTCGGTAATAACGGCTGGCAAGACAAGCGCAGCTTTAGTTTTCATATCAACATTGATAATATCGCCTGTCTTCATCGAACCTATTACTAATCCAAGCATGGCTTCCGGTGCATCGGCCAACCACTCCCCTGTATTTTCCCCCTGCAGTCGCGTCATAGGTTTTGACAGGCTTTCCACCGTTAAACAGAAGTTTTGGTCATAGTTATTGTACAAGGGACTGACAACCCTGGGCCAAAATCCTGTAGTTGCCCGAATTACCTTCGCCACATCAGCAAGATCTGCAGCAACGCCTTCCTTACTTGTTTCGCTCAAATAATTTTTGTTGGTACGATGATTGCTGATTTCATGTCCCTGAGTTAACGCCTTCTCGATGGGATATTGATCCAATTGCTTCCCCGCAATTAGAAATGTTACCGTAATGTTTTGCTCTTGACAAAGGCGCAGCATGTTCTCCATCTGTACAGGGTTTTCGACATTCTCAATTGTTAGCGCTACCTTTTTGCCGACCGCCTGAGCATTGTCCACTTCATCAGCCGCTGCGTAAGCCGGAATCAATACCACCAACGTGATCAGTAGTACTATCAACCTCTTCAAAGCGCCATCCCCTTAGCTCTTACATACTCAAAGGTATGGCGTATATCCCGGGTTTAGACCGTCGAAGCTTCTTGCCGATTTCTAACAGGTTGCACTGATGGATACCTTCAGGGAGAATAGCTTAAGACAGTCTATCGTGTGTCGTCTGCAATGGCGGGACATCATACCTATAGCTCGCCACATTTGGTATCAAAAAACAAAAAGCTTCCGAAATAATTTCGAAAGCTTTGATCTTACTACCCTTCAGCCCGTATGCAAGGTCTTTTGTACTTTTTATATTGTTATGTCAAAAACGCAACGTTATAAGGCTGGTCACCGTTGGTTAACTTCTCTTGACTACGCCGGTATAGGTTCTTTGACAATGACCCAATAGCAAATGGCAGCACAAGCTACGATCATGCCACCACTAATGAAAGCCAAGGTATACGAACCAGTGGAATCTACTATCATACCGCATACAACGGGAGCAAATGCTCCACCAAAATAGCCACCGAAATTCTGTAATGATCCCACGGAAGCCACTAACGCACGAGGGGAAACATCGACTGAAAGCGCCCAAGATCTTGCCTGCATATTCGATATGCAGAAAATTGCGATCGTAAGCACAGTGATCGTTTGTCCTAGGCCATCAACGAAAGGAATGGAACAAACTGATATCCCAGTAATCAGCGCGCTGACGCTGATTACTATGCGTTTGGCCCTTATTGGCGGAATGTTGGCTTTCTCCATCAGCTTTTGTGTAATCCAACCGCCACCAATGGACCCAGTTATCCCTCCTATCCACGGAATGCTTGCGTAAAACCCTAATTGCGCTAAAGAAATATGCTGAGTATTATACAAAAAGAGGGGGAGAAAATTGATGAAGATAGTCCATATCCATGTTATGCAGAAATATCCGAGAAGCAGGCCCCAGACACTGCGATACCGAAACAGGCTGAGCCAACTGATTTTGGACTGATTAGTTTTTTCTTCCACGCCCGAATCCGCCATAATATAATCTAGTTCCTCTTGCGAAAGAGATTTATCTTCCTGCGGACTGTGATAGCGCTTCCAAATGTATGCGCCCAAAAGGATGCCAGCTATACCAGTAATATAGAATAAAGCCCGCCAACCAAAAAGAACCATGATGGTGACAAGCAGAGGTGGGGCCAAAGCGGGGCCAAATTTAGTTCCAGAGTTCCAAATTCCTGTGGCGAGATCTTTCTCTTTTTTGGGAACCCAGAATGAAATAATTTTTGACAATGTTGGCATACAGGGTGATTCAAAAAATCCTACCATGAATCTAGCGAACAAGAGAAAGGCAAGGGTGTGGGCAATTCCACTAAGCAATGTCGCGAAACTCCATCCAACTAAGGCGGTGATCATAACTCGTTTAGCTCCAAATCGATCAACAAGCCATCCGGCCGGCAATTGCATTATTGCATAAGTCCATGCAAATACAGCGCCACATAACCCGATATCTGTGTTAGTCAAATGAAGTTCTTTCATCATCTGCGTCGCCGCAATTGCCAGGTTAGTGCGATCAAGGTAGTTAATCAGCGCAACTAGTAGAAGAATGACCGTCACTTTCCATCGAACATTTCCCGCCGGTTTGAACTCATTGGCCACAACTGGTGTTATGTTCGTATTCATGAATCGCTTTCACCTCTTTCATTCTTGATTCGGTAAATTCCGTACCACCTCACACCACGTCAGATGTCACTGGGTCGTCTTGCCGCCGTCGACATACACGGTCTGCCCGCTAACATATGCCGACGCGGGTGAACAAAGATAGATCAGCGTTCCCAGCAAATCGTCGGCCTCACCAAATCGTCCGAGCGGCACTTCGCTCACCATTTTATTATAAATCTCTGGGTTGGCACGCAGGTCGGCATTCATGTCAGATTTGATGTATCCCGGGGCAATTGCATTCACCCGGATGTTATATCTGCCCCATTCGTATGCCAACGTTCTAGTGAATTGCTCAACCGCTGCCTTCGAGGTGCAGTAACCCAGTCTTAGACTCAAAGCCTGCCGGGATCCAATAGAGGCGATATTGACAATAGCTCCATGTTTACGTTTGATCATCTCCCTACCGGCAGCTTGCGAGAACAGGAAGGTCCCCTTAACGTTTACATCTTGAATAAAATCCCATTCCTCGGCAGTCATCTCTTCCGGTAACCGGCGCAAAAGAACTCCGGCATTGTTTACCAGCGCGTCAATATGACCATAGCGTTCCATCGTTTTAGTAACAAAGTTTTGGACTTGCTCCGGGACCGTCACATCCACTGGAGCCGCCATTACCTCATTTCCGATCGCAGCCAGCGTATTTTCCGCCATCTGAAGCTTATCCTCCTGCCGATCGCATATGGCGAGTCTGGCTCCATGGTTAGCCAGCCCGCGGGCATAATTAAAACCAATTCCTTGCGCACAGCCGGTAACAATAATAACTCTACCTTCAACCGAAAACAAATTATTCATAAGGCGTCCACCCTGTCGTTATTTTTTCTCCGCCAGCGGCCCTTCGCAAAAAAACTTCCCGGTAGCCTCGCCGCTACTGACGCCGCCATAACAGGCAATTGACTCGATATCCTCATCCCCAGTATTTTCTATGACGTGGATAACGCCTTTGGGAATATAGATGAAGGTCCCGGGAACCAGATCATATTCCGACTCTTCACCATCAACACCACAACCAACGTAGTACTTGCCGCGGCCTTTGATAAAATATTGTCCGAGTGCGGCGTTGATATGGTAATGAGCCCTAGATCTATGCCCAGGGGGTATGCGGACAAAACTCATCACCAAATCCTCACTACCGCAGGTAGTCACGTCGATTCCGAACTGGTGGGAAAGTTGTTTCTCATAATTTACGTTCTTATCCACTTGATCTCGATACATTACAATAGCGCGATGTTTATCAGGCATGTTAATTCCTCCTAAATTTTAAATACTGAACGTCCGTTCTGTTGCTCCACTTTTGCAAACGCGTCTTAGCATGAATAAGCAAGACCAGTTCAAGTTAATTGCCGACACCGCGACAGGAACTATCCTCTTACCGGATTACAAATACACGCGCCGGTGACCCAGAAGCTCCTTCCAGCCGCAGCGGTATCGCAAAAAACTGAACACTGTCCTCGGAAAGCAAATGCGTGTTAGTGATATATTCGATCTGAATAATTCCCGCTCCCAGCAACATCTTGTGCACAATCATTTCGTCGAGGGTAGGAATGTCCCCCAAAAAGAACCTCCGGAGCGAATAGTCTTGCGGAAAATCAAATGCCGCAGCCTTTATTCCCCTTTCAACCAGCCATCGGCCTGCCGACTCCCCTGCGAATGGAGACGTGGTCCAAAACTCTGGTGTCTCGAGACTTTGTTTGCGGCCTTGGCATGTCTTGATGATAACAATGTCATCGCGCCCGACCTGCTTGCCTGTTCGTTCCAAGTCATCGCCAGTGATTTCGGTATTGGGTTCCTTGTGAGATAAATCGAGAACCCGAGCCACTCCAATTAAGTCTGCAAGCGGAACCTGATCGATAGTCTTTTGCCCCGCGTAAGCGTGCGAGGGAGGATCGATATGTGTAAAACTGTGCACCGTCATGTAAAGAACTTCTTCCCGCAAGGGCCCCCCGCTAGTGTAATCGCGGTCAACTGTGCGGCTGAACATCCACCGCCAGTGTTTCTTCACCGGCAAAGTCAGATCAATAATCTCCGGCATAACATCACCCGATCCTTATGAAATCCATATGCCCCTCGGTTTAAACCCTTCAAAGATCGGTTAATTCCCTTATCAAAGAGGCTGCTCTTTCCGGGTTGTAGACTCCACAGATACAAGGCTTAGCCAGCTGTCTCCCTGCTTCTTCTGCTGTGATTTTCCCCTTAGCAACCTGATCCGCCAATTCACTGATTAGTTGATAAGACACCAAGCCATGACCACACATCGTAGCAATTTCAAGAATCTTCGGTTTAGGCAACAGGTCCGTCCGACCCCAAATCCCCAGAGACTGTGCTACCGTGTGAGGGTCCAGACCCGCATCCTTGACACATTGACAGACCTCATCATTTAATCCGGAAACGACGATCGAAAGACCCAAATCTTCTTTTTTCAGCTCCTTCAGCACTTCCAATACCGTTTGCCGCGAATTGAATACAGCGTGGACCAATTCATTCTCCTGGATCACTTCGCGGACCGCATCGGCCGAACCTAAAGAATACCTGCTACCACTCTTTGAGTCGCCAATATTAATTGGGTTATACTGCATGAAAATCTCGTAAACTTTCAGGAGTTTTTCCAATGAACCTTGATGGTTAAGTCCACTTGAAGGCATCGCAAAAACAACATAGTCTTTTTCTAATGATTCTACCGATCCTTGACGATGCAAAGTATGTGTCATTATTCCTTCCTCCTAACCGATGTATGGTTTGCCCAGGCCGACATTAATTTTTGCATTTGGCCGATATTCATATTTAGTGCCCTGCAATAATTTCGCGGTTTCCCAGGTGCCGGCAACATTAGCACGGGTGCCAAGCACTACGCTAAAAACGGTGTCCACAGACTTGGCAGTATCTGCGATTAAATCAAGAGCCTCCAGTAGTTGCTCGTCTTTAACAGCAAATTCAATTATGGCTGAAAGGACTTTCTCGTTACGGATTTCGGCCGGTATTTCTCCCGTTTCCGGGTTGATCAGATTGGTTAATGGATTAAGCGGTTCAAATTCGACTCCGTATTTCGCCAGCGCCTTAGAGAGCTTTTCCAACTCACTTAACCGGCTTCCGATACCTGGACGTCCAAGCTCTAGTGCGACCCCCGTCATACCGCGCTTAAACCGGCCTGTCACATCATTCGTTTTTGTTTCTTCGGTACCCCGGCCAGCAAGACCCGTTTCCTTGTGGACATTCAGAGGATCACTATAAATCGCTCGGACGCTTCTTGGCCATTCCAACGGTTGTTGAAAAATTGCATCAGTCGGACAGACGCTCACTCTGGAGCAAACGCCGCATTCCACACAATCATCGAGTTCAATTTGCGCACCAGAAGCTGTCAACCTTATCGCATTTTGAGGACAAAACGAAACACATCCTCCACACCCTACACACTTTTCCTGATCAATTAGCATAACGCATCTCCTTTCATTGAGTTATCTTTTTAATCTGCAGGAAACATGCCAAAAATTAAGTCTCAGGATAAATAAAAATCAGCAGGCACATACCTGCTGATTTACTGGAGTTTCAGAATAAAATGACAAGAACATCGCTGATGACTTTTCTAACATTTCCGACAATCGCAATTTAAAATACAAATAATATCATTTTATTTCAATTAACATCATTTTGTTGATTCTCCGAAAATTGTTTTAGGCGACGCCATAAGGTGGTGGTACTTATCCCTAGCAATTGGGCAGCTTTTTGGTAATCGAAGTCTGTTTCAAGCAGAGTTTGCTTGATTTTATCGATTTGCACCGATTGTTTCCACCTTCGAAAATCGTTTTGCAGATTCATTAATTTATCAAGACTTTGACTCGCGTATTCGCGATCAGATTGTTTTTGTTCAGGCAATGATAACATTTCCCGAATTTTATTTTCGTCGATCGCATTATAATCAACACTTAAAACTACAATGCGCTCGGCGATATTTTTGAGTTCGCGTATATTTCCAGGCCATGAATATTCTTTCAAAAGCTTCCGTGCTGCTTCACTAAAGCTGACCAGGGACCGTTTGAAGCGAATGACGTAATTTTTCAAAAAATGATCCAGCAACGGAAGAATATCTTCTTGCCTATCGCGAAGTGGCGGAATTTCCAATTTTAACACGTCTAGACGATAATACAAGTCCTCCCTAAAGAGTCCCTCCCTCATAGCTTTTCGTAAATCCTGGTTTGTTGCGGCAATGACCCGAACATCTACCGGAACAACTCGATCATCACCGATTCGCATGATTTCCCGTTCTTGCAAAACCCTCAGCAAGCGCACCTGGACTTTAGGCGTGATTTCTGATATTTCATCAAGAAATATAGTACCACGATGCGCCATTTCAAATAATCCCATTTTCCCGCCCCGCGACGCTCCTGTGAAAGCCCCTTCTGCGTAACCGAACAATTCGCTTTCCAACAAGTTCTCCGGCAATGCGGCGCAGTTTACGACCACAAAGGGCTCCCCGGATCTGTCGCTGAAATTGTGAATGCTCTGGGCAAAAATTTCTTTTCCCGTGCCTGATTCCCCGAGAATCAGAACATTAGAATCAACTCTGCTATATAATTTTGCCTTGGAGATTGTTTTCTTAATTGCCTCAGTACTGCCAATAATGCCAGAAAAAGTATGCTTTGTCACGTGCCCTTTACGGTAAATTTTCTTTCTGATTTTTCCTTCTAATTCTTGTATGGCGGCAATCGGCTGAAAGGTCGCTACTGCGCCTTCGACCTGGCCCTTTATTAGAATAGGGACCTTGTTTATCGCCAGATGATGTCCATTGATTACTGTTATTTCTCCTATGTCAGCCAGACCAGAATCCAGTATATTCTTCAGTCGCAACTGGGGCAAAGTATTATCCACCAACTCCCCAAGCACTTTACCTTCCAGACCAGTGAGATTTAGTGCTGCTTCATTAATTAAATTTATCCGCCCAGAGGCCCCAATTGCAATGATTCCCTCGACCGAATACTCCAATATAGCACGAAATTGTTCACTACGCTCCTGCTCATAGCGCCGTATTCTTGCAACTCGTTTCGCTTCCTGCAGGGACCGGTAAATAGCCTCATTCCCTGATTGAACGGCTACTGTGAACATTCCATGACGGGCCGCGATTTCCGTAGCAGTTATTCCGCCAATGATTACCATAATCCCTTCGGCTTTTAACCGTAAAATAAGCTGCTCGGTTTCCTCCTCGTCATCGACATTTAACGCTACCACTTCTAATCCCAAATAGCGCCCGATATTTTCAGCTCCAAAAGTGATATCATGTACACCAACAACAGCGGCCTTAGTGACTTTGAATTTTTCCCGCGCCTCAAATATAGCTTTCATGATGTCATGCCCTGTTATAGGCAAATCAACAACTGGCGTGTCAGAAAGACGCCTTTTTAACGCTGCATAGGCCAAGCCGCGGGCAACGATGACATCCGTCTGAATATCTTGGTGCCTAACCGCGCGCACACCCTCCAGTCCGGTGACTAGCATGACATCTAAGTCCCAATCAGGATCATTCTGCTGAGTAAAAATCCTCTCAATATCCGAAGTTATTTCCGGATAAGGAGTGATAAATGTAATTCTACTCATATTAGCTGCCTCCTGTTTCATCTGCCACCCGGAGAATAAGGAGAATTCCTTGCGATTCAAAACAGCAATGAAGGTTTATAGCGTTGTTACGATTTATTATAACAAATATTCTGAATAAATTCCCATCGACTTTAAGGCAAAGTTAGCCTTTCCCTATTGCTCGCGCTAGTATAACGCAATAAGTAATAATTTTCACTGCCGTTACTTCATAAGGGTAGTCGAGATTGTTTTCTCGACTACCCTTATATCCACAAAACTCTAGTTAGGTGATTCATGTAATCTACTGCTAAAACCCGCCTCGATTCAAAAAATGTTTCCAACTAACAATTTTATTTATTTCCTCATTGTCGCCAACAGGTCGGCCAAACAGATGACTACACTCAGGACATTGGACAATAATTGCCGCATTTTTCACATCTTTATTAATAGTGCCCAAAACTTTACCACACGTTATACAAATTAATTCCATACCATCATCTCCGGTCTTGATTCAGGCTACGCATGTTTGCGCGCCAATCGTTTCGGCCATCTCATGCTTCAAAACCCAGCAATAGATTCCTGAATGTCACAGCCTGACAGGGCTTTCCACATAGTGATAAGGGTATTTGTGGAGCAGTTGAGGGCTACTGTCATATCGCCGTTGGTCCTGGGCGTCAACAGTTGACCTGTAGCTACATTGAGCAGCGACATCCGGTACCGATTGGATATTTTGCACTCAAATGCATCAGTCATCATTTGTACTGAAACCATAGCCCGCTCTTTATTTATTCTGACTTCACGGGTATCGGTATATTCTTTGAAATACAACTTGATGATATAGGGAATTCCGTTAATGACGATTCCGAGCTCAGGGTCGACGCTGACAATCAAATCTTCCTTGACCCAAAACGCTTTCGGCGGCACAAAACAAGCCGCATCACCCGAACCGGCGATAAAACGGTCAAAGCCACTAACTGCTCTCGAATAATTTACACGGCACTCATTGGGTACTTGGTCAAGCATGCTGTATAAGCGTTTGATTGACTTGCGGCCAAACACTACCTCGGTGATAATTTCTTTGACCGGCTTCCAGTAATCTTGCCGCAGGGAAAAAGCTCCGGACTGAAGACTTCTTACTAAGCTAGGCTTGAGACTGTCAGGTTTAAGGGTAAAATCAATAAAGGAATCAAAGGATATTCTGATTTTATCCGTCACAGAACTTCTTCCCTCCTGATCTTTCGATTACCAAAAGCCTTTTTAGTGCCCTTCTTATTTGCCAATAAAATTGGGTTTGCGTTTTTCTACGAAGGCGGCCATGCCTTCCTTCTGGTCGGCGGTGGCGAAGCACAGACCAAATACTTCGGCCTCGTACGCCACACCTGAATCAAGGTCGACA
>JARLHX010000278.1 GCA_031292035.1 Negativicutes bacterium
AGCTTCTTTATCAAGCCGTCTGACATCGGTCCGCGGTTTTCGCTGCCGACAGGCGCCTATTTTGGTGCTGTGGCCAACTCCTATGTCGTCAATTCCATTCTGCCGCCCTCCGGCGCCTTTGTGCTGGTCGACCATATCGCCGGCATCGGCCTGTTTACCATCTTCCTGTCGATCGCACTATCTCTCGTCTCGCACTACCTCTTTGTCCGCAAAGATGAGAAAGACCTTTCCGCGGCACTCGACAGAGCCATGTTCTTTGTCGTTGGGCTCAGCTGCCTCATCGCCAATATTGTCATACCTTTCTGCGCCCGCGGCTAACCGCCCCCGCCGGACAGAAGATGAATGATCCCTCAAGACCCCTCGGCGCCGCCATCATCATGGCCGGCGTCTTTCTTTTTCCTTCTTTTGCGAAAAAATAAGCGAATCTTTATTAAGTAAAAAGAGGTGTTTTTTATCATATGGCGAATTTTGGAGAAATCACAATAAAAATAGCAAAAAAATAAAAAAACTTCAGCACAAAAAATAAAAAAGGGGGCGCACTATGATTCCGAATTGGAACAATCTTAACGACAAAAAGAAGCAGTTTATCGTCGTCTTTTCCCTCTGTATCCTGGTGTTATATTCAGTGATCACCTTTTACAGCGCGTCAGCCATGCACAACAACAATACCCTTGCCGCCGCCAACCATGTGGCAAGATTGAGCCCGACCGCCGCTGAACCGGGAAAAACCCCGCCTGACCCCTACCCTGAAGCAAAAGACTATACCACCGTAAAAGTCGGAACCTATATCGACGACGTCGATACCCTCTCGATCAAGGATTCCGCCTGGACCACCAATTTTTATATCTGGTTCAGCTGGCAGGGCGACAGAACCCTCGATCCCGGCTCCAAGCTCACCCTTGTCGACGGTGTCATCAACAAAAAAGAATTGGCGGAAGAATTCCATGATAATAACGGGATGAATTATCAGCGTTACAAGGTTTCCGCCAAAGTCATCAAGTTTTTTGATACGGTCCGGGTACCGATTGAAAATCATATGCTGAACATCTATGTCGAAGACAGCGCCCGTGACGGTTCGAAACTCCGTTTCGAAGCCGACACCTCTTCCAATATCAGTTCCCGGGTCACCATCCCCGGCTACCGGATCACCGGCCACGGCAATGTGGTCAAGACCCATACCTACCGTTCCTCCTACGGCGACCCCCGGGTATCGCCTGACACCCGGAAAGTCTTCTCGCAGTACATTGCCGCCGTGGAAATCAGCCGGATTGACTACGGCCTATATGTCAAGCTCTTCTTGTCCCTGTTTGCCGCCCTCGCCCTGACCCTGTCCAGCTTCTTTATCAAGCCGTCTGACATCGGTCCGCGGTTTTCGCTGCCGACAGGCGCCTATTTTGGTGCTGTGGCCAACTCCTATGTCGTCAATTCCATCCTGCCGCCCTCCGGCGCCTTTGTGCTGGTCGACCATATCGCCGGCATCGGCCTCTTTACCATCTTCCTGTCGATCGCGCTGTCTCTCGTCTCGCACTACCTCTTTGTCCGCAAAGATGAGAAAGAGCTCTCCGCGGCACTCGACAGAGCCATGTTCTTTGTCGTTGGGCTCAGCTGCCTGATCGCCAATATTGTCATTCCGTTCTGCGCCCGCGGCTAACATCGGCCACAAACTCATAGCAACATTACAAAAGGGACACACACAGTGTCCCTTTTTCCTTATCCTTTATTCTTCCGATATTCTTTCGGTGTGCATAAAACTTGTTTTTTAAAGCTTTCAATATAATAACTCGTACTGCCAAAACCCACGCCGTCGGCGATCTCGCTTACCGTCCTGTCGGTCGTTCGCAAAAGCTCGATACTGCGGTTGATCCGATAGCTTATGACATAGTCGAAGACGGTGCATTTTACCACCCGCTTGAAAAAGCGGCAGCACTCTCCCCTGCTGACATTGACCAACGCCGCCAGCTCCTCCAGGGTGATCTTTTCCCGGAAATGCTCGTGAATATAGGACAGGATGGTCTTGATTCGCTGCTGGTCGATATATTCATTGGCCTTGACCTCTGGCGCCGCTTCGTTCGGCCGTCCAATCAACTGCCGCCAGATGGCTGCCAGTTCCAGGACAATATCGAGTTCATAGCCAAAGGCCTTTTGGCGATAAAGCTGATAGATGGCCTGTATTTTGGCCAGGATGATTTCCTGCCACCCTTCGTCCCCCTCCAGCAGGGCAGCCGAAAATCCCGGCAGCGTGAGAAAGGGCTTGATATACTTCTTCTCGATGGCGCTCCCCGGGAAAAAGGCCAGCAGCTTGGCGTCGGCATTGATGCAGATATAGGTGCTGTCAGGCTTTGTGACCGGTCTCGCCATATGGAGGCAACCACTGTTGATGAAAATACCCTGGCCCTCTTTTAGGACATAGGCCGTCTGATTGACCAAAAACTCCACTTCGCCTTTGGTGACCAGCGAAAGCTGGAGCTCTTCATGCCAATGCCAGTTGACCAGCCCTGCGACATTTTTATCCAGCTGATCCAAATAAACTGCCAGCGGAAAATCATAGCTCCCATGGAGGGTCGTCTCCCGGCGATTCTTGTCAATTTGGATATCTCTAATCTGCATTGTACACCCTCCGAGCAATATCCCGATATTATCAAGCAATATTTTTGTAGAAATCAAAATAAATATCAATATAATTATATAGTAGATAGAGAAGTTTGCAAGACAGAAAGAAGGGGTTTATCGATCATGGCAGCCGCTATTTCCATCATCCCCGGCCAAAAGCACCGCGACGAGTTATCACCGCTCCTGTCCCCTGCGACGGTGGCAGCAGTGGAGACATTTCACCGTTCGCTGCCGACCCACCGGAAAACGCCGCTGGTCGCCCTCCCCGCCCTGGCGAAGAAGCTCGGGGTGCGCAATATCTTCGTCAAAGATGAATCCCCGCGTTTTGGCCTCAATTCCTTCAAGGGTCTCGGCGCCACCTATGCGATTGCAAAAATCATTGCCAAAATGACAGGTGTAGATGAAACCAGCTTAAACTATGCCGCCCTGACCACCGAAAGCATTCGCGCAAAAGTAAAAAATCTCGTATTTGTCACCGCCACTGACGGCAACCACGGAAAAAGTGTCGCCTGGGCTGCCTCGATCTTTGGCTGCAAAGTCATAGTTTATATGCCAATGGGTTCTAAGGAATGCCGGGCCGAGGCCATTCGCACCATCAATAACACCACCGTTGAAATTACCGCGCTGAACTATGACGACACTGTAAGGTTGGCTGCTGAATATGCCAAAAAGCCTGACCACTATCTGGTGCAGGACACCGGTTTTGACGGCTATGAAGACATTCCCAGCGCCATCATCCAGGGCTACACCACCATGGCGTCAGAGGCCCTTGCCCAGTTGGCCGACCACCACATCGAAAAGCCCTCCCACCTCTTTCTCCAGGCCGGTGTCGGCTCGATGGCAGGCAGTATCCTCGGCTATCTGGCCCATTACTATCATAAAAAGCCCCCGGTGACCACCATTGTCGAGCCTGCCACCGTGGCCTGCATCTACCAGTCGGCGAAAGCCGGCGACGGTGCCCCCCACCCCATCGGCGGCAACCCGGTGACCATCATGGCCGGCCTGAACTGCGGCGAGCCCAACCCCTTTACCTGGCCGATCCTGAGGGACTATGCCTCCTTTTACGCCAGCTGCCCTGATTGGGTAACCGAATGCGGGATGAAGACCCTGGCCCACCCCATCGGCCAGGATGCAAACGTCGTCTCCGGTGAATCAGGCGCCGTCGGCCTCGGCCTTCTTGTCGCCCTCTGTTCGGACCAGCAACTCAGCGCCTACCGGCAGTTGCTCGGTCTGGACGAGACGTCCACCATTTTGCTGTTTAGCACCGAAGGAAATACCGATCCCGAATCCTACGACGCCATCGTAAGCCGCTAGAACGAAAAGGAGGCTCCTCACTATGAATCAAAAGGTGCAAGACACCCTCAAGGCGCTGGAAAGCCAGTTAATCGCCTTTGCCCAGGACCTGGTCCGCATCCAAAGCTTCACCGGCCAGGAAGAAGCGATTGTCCAACGGATAAAGCAGGAAATGGAAAAGCTGGACTATGACGAAATCCTCATCGATAAAGTGGGCAACATTATCGGCCGAATGGGCAGCGGCCCGGTGAAAATACTGTTTGACTCCCACGCCGATCATGTATCTGTCAGCGACGCCGGCGAATGGCGGCATGGGCCATATAGCGGCGACATCGAAGACGGCCGACTGTACGGCCGGGCTTCCACCGATATGAAGGGTTCGCTTGCCGCCACCGTCTATGCCGGCCATATCATGAAAAAACTCGGTCTGGCAGAGGGGAAAACGATTTTCATCTGCGGCTCGGTCATGGAGGAAGACTTTGACGGCGAAGGACTCTATCATGCCATCGTCGACAATGAATTAAAACCAGATTATGTGGTCATCTGCGAGCCCAGTCACCTTAACCTCGCCATGGGCCATTTGGGACGGGCCATCTATAAAATCAATATAAAAGGGACCTCTGCCCACGGGGCCGCCCCGGAACGAGGCGACAACGCCGTCTATAAAGCCGCCGCCATCATTGCCCGGATCGAAGCCCTCGGCAAACAGTATATGGCCCTGCCGCCCGAGCGCCCCTCCATCGCCCTGACCAAAATCGAAAGCACCTCCGCCTCCTTAAACGCCGTACCAGGAAGCTGCATCCTCTATATCGACCGCCGCATCACCTGCCGTGAAACCGAGGAATCGGTCGGCAAAGAGCTGGATTTCTTGATCGGCGACTTGGACGCCGACTGGGAGATCTATGACGCGACCGGAAAAAGCTATACCGGCGAAGACATCCTCCTCCACTCCTATCTGCCGGCCTGGGAGATTGCCGAAGACCACCCCTTGGCCCAAGGCTGCATCGCCGTCTATCAGGAGATATTCGGCAAAAAGCCAGCCCCCTATAAATGGGACTTTTCCACCAACGGAGTGGCGTCAGCCAAGCTGGGCATACCCACCATCGGCTTTGGCGCCGGCGACGAAAAAATGGCCCATATGGCGGACGAATACTGCCCCCTGTCCGACATCCTCCTGGCCTGCAAATTCTTTGCCTTATTGCCGCTCAAACTTTAGGCTATAAATGGACGGCAGCGGTAGCTGATTCGTAAGACAACACGCCCTCCATCTATTTTACAGTCATGGCAAAAGAGACACCCTAGGGTGTCTCTTTCTGCCTTCCTTAGTATTTTGACTGACAGATATCTAAGAAGTTCATTGACTTTAGTCACATTTTTGAGTAACATATTTATATATTGATTAATATCTATATGTTATAAGGAGAATACCCATGACAACACCAAAACAAAAAGTGCTGTTTTTATGCACCCACAACTCTGCCCGGTCCCAGATGGCCGAGGGCTTGCTGCGGGGGCTGCACGGCGACCGCTATGAGGCCTTCAGCGCCGGAACGGCGGTGACCCGGGTCAACCCCTATGTGGCCAGAGCCATGGCCGAGATCGGCATCGACCTATCCTCCCACCGTTCTAAACACCTGAATGAATTTATCAACGACAGCTTTGACTTTGTCGTCACCGTCTGCGACAACGCCCAGGAATCCTGCCCCTATTTCCCGGGTGGCAAAACCATGCTGCATCATAGCTTTACCGACCCGTCCGGGTTCACAGGCTCTGACGACGAAATCATGGCAGGGGTCAGGCTGGTGCGCGGCGAGATCAGGCAGTGGATCGGCGAAACCTTTGGCAAGGCTGGTGAGGAGCGATGAGAGCCTTGGCCGACATTTTCAAGGCCCTCGGCGACCCGATCCGGCTCGAAATCGTCCAGCTCTTGCTGGGCAAGGAGCTTTGCGTCTGCGATATCCTGGACGCCTTCAAGGTTTCCCAGCCCACCATCTCCCATCATCTCAAAGTGCTCAAATACGCCGGACTGGTCAACGACAACCGCGAGGGCAAGTGGATTTACTATAGCTTGCATCCCGAAGCCTTCACCCTGATCAAGGCGTTTTCGGAAACGATGGCGGCCGGATTGGCCCAAAAAGAACGACCAAACATCTGCGAATAAAGGAGACACATAATGGCGAACGAAAAGCAGCTGGACTTTTTTGAACGGTATCTCAGCCTGTGGGTTGCCGCCTGTATTGTCATCGGCGTGATCTTCGGCAAACTGTTTCCCGGCGTCGTCAGCGCGATGAGCAAGCTGGAGATCAGTCATGTCAATCTGCCAATCGCTGTTTTGATCTGGCTGATGATCTATCCGATGATGCTGAAGATCGATTTTGGCTCCATTCTAAAAGTCGGCGACAAGCCGAAAGGCCTCTTTATCACCCTGTTTGTCAACTGGATCGTCAAGCCCTTCAGCATGGCCTTTCTCGGCTGGCTGTTCTTTAAGCACCTCTTTATCGGCCTGATCGGCGACCAGCTTGCCAGCGAATACCTCGCCGGGACCATCATCCTGGCGGCGGCCCCCTGCACCGCCATGGTCTTTGTCTGGAGCTACCTGACCGACGGCGACCCAGCCTACACCCTGGTGCAGGTGGCGATCAACGACCTCATTATGCTGGTCCTCTTCGCCCCTATCGTCATGTTCCTCCTCGGGGTCTCTAACATCATCGTGCCGACCGACGTCCTCTTCATGTCGGTCTTCCTCTATATCGTCATCCCCCTCGGGGCAGGCTATCTGACAAGGAGGATTGCCATCGCCAGCCGGGGCGAAGAATGGTTCAATAAAGAGTTCCTCGCTCCCTTAAAACCAGTCACCATCATCGCCCTGCTCATTACCCTGGTCATCATCTTCGCCTTCCAGGGTGAAGTCATCCTCGGCAACTGGTTCAACATCATTCTCATCGCCGTACCGATCACCATCCAGGTCTATTTCAACTCTTCGTTAGCCTACGGGCTGGCCAAATGGCTCAAGGTGCCCCATAGTATCGCCGCCCCCGGGGCTTTGATCGGCGCCAGCAACTTCTTCGAGCTGGCGGTCGCGGTCACCATCTCCCTGTTTGGCCTGACCTCCGGCGCCACCCTTGCCACCGTCGTCGGCGTCCTGGTCGAGGTGCCGGTCATGCTCTCGGTATGCAATTTCTGCAACCGGACCACCCACTGGTTTGCTCCTGAAGGATGCCCGCTGGCGGCGGCTGGCAAGACGACCGAGCCAAAATAACTCCTAAAATCGTTAAGGAGGCAAAAGCATGACAATCGAGATCTATGATCCGCCGATGTGCTGTCCCACCGGAGTTTGCGGTCCCACCACCGACCCGGCCCTGCTCGAAATCCAGGAGACGATGATTGCTCTCAAAAATGACGGCGTGGAGATCGGGCGCTACAGCCTCACCCATCACATCCAGCAATTCATGAACAACAGCGTGGTGGCAGAGCTTTTGAACAGCGAGGGCCTGGACGCATTGCCCATTACCATGATCAACGGCCAGCTTTATAAAACCAAAGGCTATCCCTCTTATGAAGAGCTAAAATCCTCCCTGAACAAGTAGCGCCACCGTCAGGAGGTGAAAACGATGGCTCAGTATATCTTTTTCTCAGGCAAAGGCGGCGTCGGCAAAACCACCATGGCTTCAGCCATCGCCGTATACTATGCGGACCAGAACAAAAAGACGCTGATCGTAACCACCGACCCGGCGTCCAACCTAGCTGATGTTTTCGAGCAGCCGATCGGTCACCAGATCGTGCCCATTCAGGGCGTCGGCAACCTGTGGGCGGTGGAAATCGAGCCAGACGCCGCGACCCGCCAATACAAAGAGCGGATCCTCGCTCCCTTTCGCGCCTTTATGCCTAAAGATGTGATTGCCGCCCTCGAAGAACAGTTCAATTCGCCCTGCACCACCGAGATTGCCTCCTTTGACCGTTTCGTCGACTTTATGGCTGTCGACGAGTACGATGTCGTGATTTTTGACACAGCCCCGACCGGTCATACCATCCGCCTTTTGGAGCTGCCGGTGGATTGGTCGCGCCATATCGAAGAAGCGGCGCTGGGCGGCGGTCAGACCTGCATCGGCCCGGTGCAGGCCATCCAGGAGTCAAAAGCAAAATACGATCAGGCTACCGCACTACTGAAGGATCAGGCCAGGACGTCTTTCCTTTTTGTCATGCGCCCCGATCAACTGTCCCTCTATGAAACAAAACGCGCCGCCGCCGAGCTGGCGACCATCGGCGTCAAAGCCAATAAAATCATCATCAACGGCATTCTGCCCAGCGAAGTCTGCGATATCAAATTTTTCAAAGATAAATTCGACGCCCAGCAAAAAGTCATGGAGACCGCCTTTGGCTCGCTGCCAGGCGAAAAAATCCGGATGCTGCTCCGAAACAGCGAAGTCAAGGGCCTGGCAGGACTGCAAAGCGTAGCCCGGGAGCTTTTTGATGGCGTGATCCAGTCAGGCCCCGCTACCCCGGTATCAGGTAGCGGCGATATCCTCATTCCCAGGCCTGACCTCGACGCCCTTCTCCTGCCCGGCCAGGCGACCAAGCTCATCTTCTTCACCGGCAAGGGCGGGGTCGGCAAAACGGCCATGTCCTCGGTGGCAGCCTTTTACCTGGCGCAAAAGGGGCAGAAAACCCTGCTGGTGACCACCGATCCGGCCGGCCATCTCGGCGAAGTCTTCGGCCAAAACATCGCGAGTGAGCCGACAAAAGTGACTGCCGGCCTCGATGCCGTCATGATCGACCAGCAGCAGGCCTTTATTCAATACAAAGAGCGGATACTGACAGCCGCCAGAGGGCGCTTTTCCCCCGACATGCTGCTGGCGATGGAGGAAGAGCTGAACTCGCCCTGCACCCAGGAAATGGCGGCTTTCGAACAGTTTATGAAGTATATCCTGACCACCGACTATGAAGTGGTCGTCTTTGATACCGCCCCCACCGGCCATACCTTGCGGCTGCTCAATCTGCCGTTTGATTATGCCAGGCAGGTTGAAATGATGGTCAGTGTCTCTGATGAAAGTTCCAAGGTGAAAAGCGATACCCGGGAACAATATAAACATGTCATTGAAATCCTGCGGGATCGGTCCCGCAGTGTCTTTGCCCTGGTGATGTACCCCGAATCCACGCCGATTATCGAATCGCACCGGGCCATGCTCGATTTACAAGAAGCCGGGATCGCGACCCAGCTGGTCATTGCCAACATGGTCCTGCCTGACGAAGTATGTGGCAATGACTTCTTCCAAAGCCGCCGCCAGATGCAGCGCCACTATCTGCGCGAGATCACGGCGAAATTTGCCTTGCCTGTCCTGGTTTACCCGCTGCTGGCAGAGGAAATCCGCGGCACGGGTATGCTGGAGAAGGCCATCCTCCATTTCGAGGCTGAATGAAAGCCGCCTCAATAGCGCAACAGCTTATTGACGAGGAGAGGAACTCCACATGGCAAATGAGAAATTAGGTTTTGAAGAACTTTATCAGGAGTTCCAGCCCCGGATTTACCGTTATCTGACACGGTTGGTTGGCTCTGACGACGCCGAGGATCTGACCCAGGAGGTATTTATCAAAGTGAATCAGGCCCTGCCTGCCTTTCGCCAGGAAGCGCAGCCCTCCACCTGGCTTTATCGGATCGCGACCAATGCGGCCATCGACCGGACGCGCAGCGCGGCCTTCCGGCAAAAGGCCGCAGCAGGTGAGCCTGAAGCAGCCATTGATATGCTGGCCGGGCAGGCTGGATGCACCGGTCAAAAGCCGCTATCGACCGAAGACGAAGCAGTCCGACGGGAAATGAATGAGTGCATCCGCCGGTTTATCACCTCCCTGCCTGACAACTACCGGACAGTCGTCATTCTCAGCGACCTGGAGGGGTTTAAAAACAGCGAAATCGCCGCCATCCTGGGATTGAGCGTCGACGCCGTAAAAATACGCCTGCATCGCGCCAAGGCCAGACTTAAAAAAGAGCTGGCAGCTAACTGCCTGTTCTACCGTACCGACTGTAACCAGCTGGCCTGTGAGCCCAAAGGGCCGGTCACGTAAAACGAAGGCCAAAAGAATCGAAGCGCTGACCAGGAAAAGGTCGGCGCTTTTTCTTTCGCGAAACTTTGCGCAAGGGTGTATCTTTTCTCCCACCCCTTCGTCTATAGGGGTGAGGAGGTGAGATAACGTGAATTTTGACAACCGGACAACAGAATTGATCGCCCTCGGAGCTTCGGTGGCAGCCAATTGCCACCCTTGTATTCAGCACCACAAAGCCAAAGCGGTGGAAGCAGGCTTGACGCCGGAAGAGATCAGAGCGGCGATGGAAGTCGGCCGAACAGTTCGCAAGGGCGCGGCGGCGAGTATGGACAAATTGGTTGCCAGTTTGAACGAGGAGTCAACCGCCGTTTCCATGGCACCCAGTTGCGCCTGCGGATAATCGTTGAAGAATAGTCCAAAGAAATATAAAATTTGCTCCCTACTCACTAAAAGAAGCAAGACCAACCGGTCTTGCCTCTTTTTTCGTCGCCCCTGCTCTCACTATGGCCCAATGGAGGATTATGTCAAAACTTAGCGAAAATATCAACATACCACCTTTTTGATAAACAGTATCAATGACATGGTCGCGCACTAGGGGTTGATTTTGTATGGCAATAAAAGCGATTGCACAGTTTTTGGGAACAGTCGCCCAGCAAAGACATATGGTCGCTGTCCGCCGGGGACTATCCTTTAATATGCCGCTGATTATCATCGGCTCCTTTGCCATTGTGTTAAATAATTTGCCGCTTGGTTGGTATCAGCAGGCCATGCTGGAGCTGTTTGGGCCTGCATGGCAAGTCTTGGGGCAGGCCATCTGGAACGGGTCCTTCGCCGTTATTTCCATCCTGCTTGTTCTGTCTGTCAGTTATTTTTTAGCTGAAAGCCACCAGTTGACCCAAAATGGCGCCATTCATCCGAACATGGCTTCGTTGGTGTCATTTTCTTGTCTCATTGCCATTATGCAGCCCTTCGACCACACCGGCATTTCCGGGCTGCCGGTGCAATGGACAGGCACCCATGGCTTGTTTGTCGCCATCCTCGTCGCCCTGAGCGCCACCGAGCTCTTTTTGCGCTTATCCTCAAATAAAAAAGTCAATATCGTCATCTTCAGCGACGAAGCCGACCCCACCATTTCACAAGCCATGGCCTGCATCGTGCCCGCCGCGGCGACCATCGCCTGTTTCGCCCTGCTGAAGCTGGCGGCCGCAAGTCTTGGCATCCCTGACATCCACCGCCATATGTACGCCTGGTTTGAAAACTTGTTCCGCTACACCCAGAACGGCCTGGGAACAGCCCTGGCCTTTGTCGGCCTCATTCACTCCTTTTGGTTTTTCGGGCTGCATGGCAATAACATCCTCGAACCGGTAACCCAAAACCTCTATGTTTCGGCTGCTGAAACCAATATGGCCGTCCTGGCCGGCGGCGGACAGCCGGTAGAAATCTTCACCAAACCCTTCTTTGACAGCTTTGTCCTCATTGGCGGCTCAGGCGCTACTTTATGCCTTATTTTGGCCTTGCTGCTGGTGTCGCGGCGCAGCAACACCCTACGTCTGGCCAAACTGTCCCTGCTGACAGCCATCTGCAATGTAAACGAGCTCCTGATCTTCGGTCTGCCGATTGTCATGAACCCGATTTATCTGGTTCCCTTCCTGCTGGTGCCGCTGGTCTTGACCCTGGTCTCCTATGCCGCCACCGCTACAGGGCTTATCGCCGTCACCATCACGACAATCAGCTGGACCACCCCGCCTTTGATCAGCGGCTATATGGCCACAGGCTCGTGGAGCGGGGTTGTCCTCCAGTTGGTGAATATTTGCATCGGCACAATGATCTACTGGCCTTTCGTCAAATTGGCCGAAGAGCAAAAGTCGCTGGAGACCAAGCACGCCCTTGCCGATTTTTTTGAGCAGATCGGCTCGGAGAAAGAAAAAGCACCGGCCACGTTTATCAATCGCAAAGACAGCGTGGGTAATCTCGCGAGAATTCTGGCGCATGACCTGAAAAAAGCGCTGGAGAAAAACCAGCTGGTTCTCGAATATCAGCCTCAGGTCAATAGTGAAAATCGGGTTTTCGGTCTCGAGGCTTTGCTGCGCTGGCCGCATGAAATCTATGGCCGCATTCCGCCCCCTGTGATTATCGCCATCGCCGAAGAAGTGGGCCTTATTCATGAAGTAGGCAAATGGGTCATTGCGCATGCCTGCCGGCAGCTTGGCGTCTGGAACCAAGCCGGCATCGACAACATCAGAATGTCGGTCAATGTATCGGTGATGCAGGTGCAGTCCGGCTCGCTGGTCGCCGACATCGCAGCCGCCATCGCGGCCAACCGGTTAGCGCCGGGTGACCTTGAAATCGAAATCACCGAGAGTATCGCCCTGACCCTCGGGGCCCAGACCATTGCCACCCTCGAACAGGTCCAGGAGCTGGGGGCACGAATCGCCATCGATGATTTTGGCAAAGGGTACAGCTCCCTCCAATATATAAAGACCTTTTCAATCGACACCTTAAAAATCGACCGGGTCCTCAGCATCGACGTGGTGGCTGATAAAGGCTCCCAGGAAATTGTCGCATCAATTACGGCCCTTTGTTCCTCCCTGGATATCGAAACAGTTGTCGAGTGTGTGGAAACAGCAGCGCAATGCGACAAGCTAAGGCAATTAGGCTGTACCCAATATCAAGGCTATCTTTACAGCCCGGCCCTGCCCGCTCCGGCAGCCACTGAATATATCCGGCACCATAATTTATCCCCGCGAGATAAAAAGATGCCAATTATAAGCTAGAAACCCGCCAAAAAGTCTTAATAATTACAAAAAGCGATTATTTTTGACATTTTATTGCAGGAATGTTTTGCCTGGCAACGAACGTTCTCGTTAGAAAGGCCTTCCACTGACGGCCTTCGTTTTGCAGTTTTCGATTTGGGCCAAGATGGAGAGGGTTAGAACGATGGAACGACTTGTCGCAATTCATCCGGTCGGCTTTATTAAAGCATTATCGATGGCTCTGGAGTTATCATCCACCGGTTTGTCGCAGCATCACTGCCGGACGGCGATCATTGCGAGCAAAATCGGCCACGCGGTCGGCCTGCGCGAAGTAGAGCAGCAGACCTTGATTTACGCCTCATTATTGCACGATGTCGGGGCAGCGTCCGACTGGGAAGAAAAGCATCAGATCATTCACCTCGAAGCAGGGATGCCGGTCTATCATCATGCCGAAGTGGGCTATCTATTGCTGAAGGATTCGCCGCAACTCGGGGCGCTTGCAACACCGATCCGGCATCATCACGACCGTTTTCGCGGCGGAAATCCCAGCGGTCTTCAAGGCACCGACATTCCCCTTCTATCGCGGATCATTCATTTGGCTGACCGAATGGAGATCCTAATCCGCGACGACTCACATATCCTTGAACAAAGTTGCATTATTTTAAAACAACTCCAGGGATTGTCACATACTTATTTCGATCCTGAGTTGCTGCATATTGTCGAGCAGCTGGCCAAAAGGGAAAGCTTCTGGCTGGATTTGACCACTGCTGCCTTTCACCAAAAGTTTTTTGCCAACCTGAACTTTTTTGGCAAGCTGTTTTTTGAAGTCGATGACCTGCTTCATGTTGCCGAAATTTTCGCAACCGTGATTGATCGCACCAGCCATTATACCGCCATCCACTCCCGGAGCACGGCCCGGGTTGCTGTGTTTTTGGCAAGACGGTGCGGCTACAGCGTCGAAGAGCAGAAGATTGTAAAACTGGCTGCCTTGCTCCATGATCTGGGCAAACTGGCCGTTCCCAACAGTATTTTAGATAAACCCGGTCCTTTGACAGCAGCCGAATTTTCCCTTGTGAAGCAGCATCCGTATTTTTCGTACCGGATTCTTCAGCAAATCAACGGCTTCGGCCTGATCGCCTCCTGGGTCGGACAACACCACGAAAAACTCGACGGCCAAGGCTATCCCTTCGGCGATGAGGTAAACAACATCCGCTTGGGTTCAAAGATATTGGCGGTCTCGGATATATTTTCCGCCTTGCTGGAAGACCGTTCCTACCGCAAAGCAATGGAACTCTCTGAAGTGAAGACATTGATGCGCTCGATGGTAAGCGACCGGAAGCTGGATGAATTTTTGGTGGAAGCCCTTTTGCAAGATGCAGCCTATGTCAATGGCTTGATTGAACCCAATGAAATGGCTGCAGCCCATGAATAATCAGGCAAACCAATTGCCTGCTCCCGCGCCGGTGCACCTTCGCCCCAGCCCACTCCTAAATCCCAAAGCCGCGAAATTCGCGGCTTTTTTTAATGCCCTCCAAACAGGCATAGTACTAAAGTCCTAGTAATCCAGGACTTTAGTCTTGACAAATTTTGTCGATACATGTAGAATAATATCATAAAAGAAAATTTGGCAAACCTACCGAAAGGTGGGGACGCAAAGCTATGGGTCTAAGGGCGACAGCCTATGATTGCCAGGTTGCGATTTTGCATTACCGCAAAATACTAAGCACCTGGGGCCGTCCTGCCCGCAGGTGCTTTTTTGCGCCACACGCTACTATAAACGCCAGAGCCACTAAAACCCACAGCATTGGGTTGGCTCCGGCCGCCAGTTTAAAATGGGGGTTGTATTCCATGGAAAAAACACTTCGCATCGTAAAACCGCAGCGACCATCGCCGCCAGGGGGAGCTGGTGCCGCGAGACCGGCGAGACAGAACCGTCTTTGCAGCAAACTTCTTCCGCTATTGCTGGCAGGCCTCATGGCTGGGGCGATGATCGGTTATTTACTCCCGGCCCACGTCTTTGGCCTCCAGCAGCAGGTCTCCTATCTCTCCGTCCATGTAGCCCCGGGTGACACCGTGTGGCTGATCGCCGCCCGCCACACCGCCGCGCATGAGGACATCCGGGAAATGATCTTCGCCATCCGCCAGGCCAACAACCTCAATAACAATGCCGAGATCTACCCGGGACAGGTACTGCAAATCCCGGTCACCCGCCCTCCTGCCGGCGAAACCCGGTCCTTCACCGCCCTCCACTAGCCGGCGGCCGCAGGGTATACTTTTCCATAAGGAGACAAAGGGTCAGCGTAACAACATAAATAAGCAAAGTATATGTCAGACTCCAGCCGTATTGGATGATCAGGATGCCTCTGCTAGCCAGAAAAATTTGGCAGCCAAAGGAAATGACGTAGGGGGCGAGCTTCCAGTACCACTTGCCGAGAAAAAAGAAGGCCATCACAACCGCCGCTTCCACCACATGATAAAACAGAATAAAGATGGTGCTCGACCGGTACATGTCCAGAGCAAAATCCACATAGTAATACTGTTTTCCGTAGAGGAGCAGCAGGGGAATGGGCAGATGGATAATAAAAATGGCGGCCAAGGACAAGGTTACAAACCGCGGCAGGCCGTGGCGAGTCTTGTCCATAAAGGGAAACCACTTCTTTGAAATCACGAGCGAGAGCATAACCGCCGCCGCGGTCATATAATAACGCCACCAGTGCTGCTCATATAAGCCCGCCTTGAGGAAGAGGTATTCCATCAACAAAAAGGCGGCAGTGATCACCGCCATCCAGCCGTACCCCAGACGAAAGGCCACCACCGCCATCGCGGCCCCGGGCCATAGAGTGGAATTGAGGATCAGGTGGCCGGCAAGGTTTTCGGCCCAGGGGCTTTCGAACACCCCGGGCTTGTAGGCATAGCTGTCGAACAGCCCAAGGACGGTAAACTCCCCCAGCCAGGTGACGCCGGTAACAAACAAATAGAACACCAGCCAGGTGGACAGCTCGGTCAGGTGTCTTTTTTTATAGATGGCGAAGGCGGCGACAGTGATGCCGATAACAGCCAGAAGGGTGAACCAAAGCAGCGCTGACATAGTACTCCTACCTAACAAAAAGATGTTCTTATTGTATCCTGGAGGCTGATAAATACTCCCAAAAGCGGCAAGGGATGTCCCAAGTAAAACAGCAGCTTTCCTCACCGCCATTTTCTTGTGCCTCATCCGGGAGCGAATTGCTACCATTGTATAATCAATGACAAGATAGGGACTTTCCGATTGACAGGGATATTACGGTAAAACTATAATAAGAAGTACCTCTTACCGACATTATATTACAAATTATTACAACCGTTCACTGCTTCAATGATGATGCAAATGGATGATATTTATCTATTTGCTTTCTCTATTTTCCTCTCCTGGCTAACAACAAAATAGATAAAGGTGGCGCATTCGATGAAAAACACAGCACTTTTCCTACCAGGCATCCGTTTTATGCAAAAACTCAAGTTCTTCCCCAAAATCGTGACCTTAGTTGCGGTCATGCTGATCCCGATTTGTGTGTTAGCCTACTTTCTCCATGTCGAAATCAAAAAAGTGACCGACTTTGCCGAGCAGGAGCGAAGTGGCGTCCAGTACATCCTGCCCTTGTCGGAAATCCTGATCGAGCTGTCGGGCGGGATGTCGCAGGACATATCGCTGCAGAAACTGGAGCCGCAAATCGCCGCCATCGATAAAAATGATGCCGCCCTGGGGGCGGAGCTGAAGACAACCGCTGCCTGGAAAGAGCTGAAACCCCTGCTGCAACAAGCCGCCAACCCCAAGGCACGCGAAGCCGCCATCGCGAAAACGGTGGACCTGATCGCCATCGTGGGCGACAGCTCCAACCTGGTCCTCGACCCTGACATGGATAGCTACTATATCATGGATGCGGCCATTGTCAAATATCCCGACATCCTCAGCAAGACCAACCAGCTCTCGGTCATGGCCACCGGCAGCATGGCAAAAACGCAAAAAACGGTCGATGACCAAATCAGCGCCGCCATGGTCGAAGGGGCCATCCGTTCAACCCTGGACGGCGCAAAGACCGGCCTCAAAAACGCTGCCAACGCCAATCCCTCTTTGAAAGAGGGCATGGCTGTATTCGCCGAGTCCGAAACCGCCACCTCCCGGTTGCTCAAACTGATCGACGACTCTCTCCTCCTGGCGGGCGGGGACGCAGCCGCAGGCAAGAGCCGGGAGATTACCGGTCAACTCAAACAGACGACTGACAAAAACGCGGCCGCCTACCGCCTCTATCTCAAACAACTCGATCTTCTTCTTGTCAACCGCATCCATGACGCCACCACCCATGAGGCCAATGTCTTTGCCGTCGTGGTCGCCATCCTGCTGATTACCCTCTATCTTTTGGTGGCCTTTTACCTTTCTATTAAAGAGACGGTCGGCGTCATGCTGGCCGGGACGCAACAATACGCCGCCGGTGACTGGCGAGAAGGGGTTCCGCTCACTTCAGCCGACGAATTGGCCGACGTAGCCGCGGCCATGAATACCGTACGGGCCAGAATGCGGCCGATGATTCGTGATATTTTGTCCTCAGCCGATCAGGTCGCAGCCTCCTCCGAGGAGCTGACCGCCAACTCCGCCCAGGCCGCCCACGCCGCCAATTCGGTCTCGTCAACAGTCAGCGAAGTAGCGACCGGTGCCGCGCAGCAACTGACTGCTGTCGATCGCAGCACTACAGCCATCGACCATATGTCGGCAAGCATCCAGCAAGTGGCAGCCAACACCACCCTTGTCTCCCAAACCTCCGATCAAACCGCCATCGCCGCCCGCAATGGCAACATGGCAGTCTCGACAGCCGTCACCCAGATGGCCCACATCGAAGCCGCAGTGACAACCTCGGCCGGGGTGGTTGAAAAGCTGGGTGAGCGGTCCAAGGAAATCGGCCAAATCGTTGACACCATTGCCGGTATTGCCGGCCAGACCAATCTCTTGGCCCTCAACGCCGCCATTGAGGCGGCCCGGGCCGGTGAACAGGGCCGGGGCTTCGCCGTGGTTGCCGAGGAGGTCCGGAAATTGGCCGAACAGTCACAAGAAGCCGCCAAGCAAATCGCCACCCTGATTGGCGAAATCCAGCAAGAAACCCAGTCGGCGGTCCAGGCCATGCAAACCGGAAGAAAAGAAGTTTCCACCGGTACCGAAGTCGTGAAGGCCTCGGGTGCAGCCTTTACTGAGATCGTCCTCCAGGTAAATCAGGTTTCCGAGCAAATCCGCAGTATCGCCGCCAGCGTACAGCAAATCGCCGCAGGCAGCCAAACAGTTGTATCTTCTGTCAGGGATATCGCCGGCATCAGTAAACATACCGCCGGACAGACGCAAACCATCTCCGCCGCGACCGAGGAACAATCGGCTTCCATGCAGGAAATCGCCGCTTCCAGTCAGGCCCTATCCAAAATGGCCGAAGGGTTGCATGCCGCGGTAACTGTTTTTAGGGTATAGCCCGTTTCCCGCCTCGCCCTTCTTTGCTGAAAAGCCGCTATTATTGCGGCTTTTTTTGTTGTCTTTTAATGAGCAAAAGAGCGCCTTTACCGGTAGTGCCCGTTAGGACGTTTGCTTCGATTCTTGCTGGCTATCCATCGCCAGTAAGAGTGCATGCACCAGACATATTACGGAATAATATATTTGATCTCTGATATTTACCCTTTAAAGAGAGGAGGGTATTCGGCATCCGTGAATAAAAAATCGGATGAACAGCCGGTCCCTTTTTTACGTGATCTAAAGTCACTCATTGCTCATGCCCAAGAGATAGAGCAAGAGATTGAGGTTGTCGCCCGCTCACTCATGGAACAACAGGTCGAAAGCGGTATATACCAGCTGGTAGCCGATATAGCGGTGAATCTCGAACATTTGCAAGAAATCTTTTCAGGCAGTGACGATGCTGTATTTCGGGAAGTTCAGATCGCATCGCTGGAAAACCGCCGGGCAATATTGGTTTATGTCCATAACATGTCGAATCAGCATATTATCAATGAACATATCATTGAAAAGCTCACTGCATCGCATCATAAAATTGTGGCAGGATCGTCAAACCAAGAAGTACTGCATTACTTAAAAAGCAAGCTGCTTACCGCCGCCGCTATTACCGAGTCAACGGCGATGGAGGAAGCCGTCAAACGAATATTGCTGGGCGATACGCTGCTCATCATCGATGGTGTGCCAAGCGCTCTCCTAATCGCGACCCGCGAAGTAGCAATACGGGCCATCGCCAATCCTGAAACTGAAGCTGATGTTCGTGGTCCCCGCGAGGGTTTTACCGAAGACTTACGTACCGGCATTACGTTAGTCCGAAGGCGCCTGAACAACCCCAATCTTGTTGTCAAAAATCATGTTGTCGGTAGTCGGAGCAGAACAGAAGTCGCTGTGCTGTATTTCAAGGGGATTGTCAATTTCAAGCTGGTCTGCGAGGTGGAACGGCGGCTGCAAAAACTAAATATAGACGCTCCGCAGAATCTGGGAATTCAAAAGCTGATCGAAGATCATCCCCATTCCCCCTTTCCGACGATCGTGGCGACAGAGCGGCCAGACAAGTTTGCGGCGGCTCTTCTCAAAGGCAAAGTCGGAATCATTGTCGATGGTACCCCTTTCGCCCTACTGGCTCCTGCGATACTGTCCGACTTTATGGCGGCTGGTGACGATTACCACGAAAAATGGCTGCCGGCTACGGCCCTCAGATTACTGCGTTATCTCGCCGGCTTAGTCGCCCTTACAGTGCCGGCCCTCTATGTGGCCATCACAACATTTCACCCTGCTCTGCTGCCAGCCCCCTTGGCGCTGACTATTGGCATTTCGCGGGAGGGAGTCCCTTTCCCCTCGTTCGTCGAAGCGGTGTTGATGATCGTGGCCCTGGAAGTGATGCAAGAAGCGGGAATCAGGATGCCGAAAAATGTGGGCCAAGCGGTAAGCATCGTCGGTGGACTGGTGCTCGGCGACTCCGCGGTTCGGGCCGGCATCGTCAGTGCCTCTTTGGTTATTGTTAATTCTCTTACCGCCATCGCAACTTTCAGCATCGCCAACTATCGCCTCGTTTTGGCGGTCAGAATACTGCGCTTTCCTCTCATGATTGCCGGGGCGGCTTTCGGCATGTATGGTGTCATGATTGGATTGCTCATCATCGTGGTTCATCTCAGTCTCCTTGAAAGCTTCGGCGAACCTTACCTGGCGACGCAGGTACCGAGAAACCTGGTAAATCTTCAAGACATGAAAGACGCCATGATCGTCGCTCCGCCTGCGGCGATGGACTACCGGCCGACATACCTGGAGGCGGAGGATAGCCGGCGTCAAAAACCGTAATGTAGGTGGGTTTACGCCAACATGAGATACCCAACACGAGTCACGCCACTACAGTTTTTCATCATCACCGTCAATCTGTCCTTTGGGGCCAGCATGCTGACCCTGCCGCGCATCGTCGCGGAAATGGCCCACGAGGATATGTGGCTGCCAGTGCTTATCGGCGGCCTATTACTTTTCGTGGGCCTTGGGATTGCTCTACAGCTGGCGGCCTACTTTCCCGGCAAGACCATCATCGAATATAATCCACTCTTGCTCGGAAATGTTACGGGAATGGCTCTCAATATTTTGTTGATACTCTTGATGATTCTGATCGTGTCGGTAGAGATAAGGACCTTAGCATCGCGGTGCGAGTCTATCTGCTTGATCTGACACCGCCGCTGGTGACTGTCGCCATCTTCCTGTTGCCGGCGGTATACGCTGTGCAATACGGGCTGATGCCTGTTGTCAGGATGATCGAATTTATCTTCCTGCCTGGTTATAGTTCCTTCCTCGTTGTAGTCTTGCTTGGCTTACTTTCTGTGGATGTATCGAACTATCGGCCCATACTGGCTGCAGGGATAATACCGGTCTTAAAAGTGGTCCCTGAGACATGGTTCACATATACCGGAGCAGAACTGGCAGCCGTCCTTCTCTATCCTTTTTTTACCAGGCAACAGGCAATTTTCCGGTTTGGGGCGACGGCGATCCTCTTTCTTATCACTGTATATGTTTTGATGACCGGCATAACTCAGGGGATCCTCGGCCCTGACGACACGGCGCATTTATTAATCCCCACCGTCATGGCCTACCGGTCAGTAGAAATACCGGACACCTTTATCGAGCGTCTGGACGGATATCTCATCATTCTGTGGATCGTCTTGTGTTTCTGTTCAGAGATCATCTGGGTTTATCTCTGCGCCCAGGCAATCCGGCAAATGCTGCAACTCGAATCGATCCGCCCGATTGTCGCGCTAATCATTCCATTCATCATGTACCTCGTCCATCTGCCACCCGACAGCCAGTCGGCGGAAATATTCGGGCGGTGGACCAACCTGTTGGCTGCGTTTTGGAGCTTTGGCGTGTTGCCGCTGCTTTGGCTGCTCGCCTGGCGCCGGGAAAAGAGGCGGATAGGATGATGATCTCCCGCCGGTATAAAGGCTGGCTGACGCTCATTCTGGTTGTGGCGCTGTTGACCACAGCAGGCTGCTGGGACCGCAAGGAAATCGAAAATCGGGGCTATGTACTGGGAGTGGCCATCGATTATACTTTGGCCCCTAATCCAGAGGAAAAGCATGATCTAAAATATTCGCCACAATCGACAGGCACGCGAAAGTTCCGTGTCACCTTTGAGCTGCCCAAATTCCGCAAACCCTCGGAAAATCAAGATATCAACGCCGGACAATCGCATCTTATTTGGGCTGGCGAAGGAGAGTCGATGTTTGCCATCACCAGGGCGGTGGACACGAAAACTTACTTCGGCATGTTCTTTGAAGATATGCAGAGTATCATCATCAGTGAAGCTGTCGCCCGCGACGGCATCGCCGATATTCTCGACTTTTTCCAGCGCAACGCGGAAATGCGGCGAAGGGTAAAGCTTTTCGTTACCCCGGGCCGGGCGGAAGACATTTTGACAGCCAAGCTTCAGGTCGGGGAAGTGAACAGCGTATTTATCGCCAAGCTTGTCCACAGCGTGGATAAGTCCCCGTATTTCGCCAGCAAGGTCGAGCTGGGGCAGATCGCCAGGGCGATCCGCGGCAAGCGCTCCTTCGTTCTCCCCATGGTTTTGGTCGAAAATCAAGAAATCAGGCTTACCAAGGCCGTTATTTTTAATAAAGATGCCAAAATGGTGGGCGTGCTGGATGATTTGGAGGTCATCGGCGGTAAATTGCTCAGGAATAACTTGAAACAAGGAGTGCTTGCAGTACCCAACCCGGCAGATCCTGCCAAACTGGTAGTATTCGAACTATACGAACCGGTGATCAAAATCGATTCCCAGCTTGATGGCGACAACTTGCGGATTATCGTTGACGCCAAATTATTTGGCACATTGGGAGAGAATATGGAGCCCAGGCAGGACGCTTATGACCGGGCCTTTGTCCTAGCTGTGGAAAAAGCCGTAGAAGAGGAATACACACGCCTGGTCAGAAACGCCTATGTCAAAATGCAGGAACAAAAGGCGGAAACCAGCGAACTGGGTAGCCTGGTGCACCGTCAGCATCCCGATTATTGGCAACAAATAAAAGATCGCTGGGATGACGAAGTATTTCCCAGCGTTCCGTTAGAGGTAAATATCAAAGTGGTCATCAGAAGGCCTGTCATCATGCGTTAAGCGATGAGACGGTAAAGCAGAATGACTAAGCCGCCAAATATATGGACCCAGCCGCCGATCAGGGCGGTCCGCTTGGCGCGCGTATGGTTACGACTCTTGGCGTCTGCAGCGTTAAACGTAATAGAATAAATCCCCAGCAAAACTACCACCACTCCGAAAAATGGCGTTAGTGGCGTTAACAACATTTCTGTTAGCGATAAGTTATCCATGAAAAAGCGCACCTCTCTTGCATAGTATGCCTGGCCAGGCTTGTTTGGATAAGCCTGCCGGCAAAAACAGCCGCGATATTCGCGGTTTTTTATTGGCAAGGCTGGTGATCCTGAGGGACATTCCACCCCCCTGGCTATCGGGATAAATGCCCGGTTCGGCGTCTTATCCTTGGTTTGAGCTGTGATGTAAATCACTTGGATGTGTGATTTACATCAAAGTAATGACCGAAAAAAAAGGGTACTATAAAGACAGAGAAACGAAAGAGCGAGTGTTGAGGAGGAAAAAACCATGTTGCCAAAAGGAGCCAATCTACAAAAAATCCGTGACGGGAAAAAGACCTATGCCATCACCCCCCATTTGCCTGGCGGCTTTATCAAGCCGGAGACAATGGAAAACTTCGCCCAGGTCGCCAAAAAATACCACGGGACACTCAAACTGACCTCGGCCCAGCGGATCATGATCACCGGGCTTGAGGCCGAAGATATCGACAATATCTGGAACGATCTCGGCATGCAGCCGGCGATGGGTTTTGCCAACTGCGTCCGCAGTGTCAAGATCTGCCCAGGGACGGCCTTTTGCAAACGTGGCAAACAGGACAGCATCAAGCTGGGCCTTGAGCTCGACAAACGCTACATAAAAAAAGAGATGCCCTCTCGGATGAAGCTCGGCGTGTCCGGCTGCCCCAATTCCTGCTCCGAGGCCATCATCAAGGATATCGGCATCATCGGCACCGACGACGGCTGGGACGTCTATGTCGGCGGCAGCGCCGGGTCCCACCCGCGGCTTGGTGATCATCTCATCACCGGCCTCGGTTATGACGACACCCTGAAAATAGTCGATATTATCGTGAAATACTACCAGAAAAACGCCGACATCGAGCGGGTGGGCCAGTTCATCGACCGGATCGGCTTTGCCAAATTCAAAAGCGACATCCTGGCGGAGTTTCATCATACCCCTGTCGCCGCTGCCCCGGCCAAGCCCTATTCCGCCGAAGAAAAAATCGTCCCTGCCCCCGGCGGCCTGACCGAAGGCACCCTGGTATTTGGCGACAAAATTGCCGCCGACAGTGTCATCGCCGACATCATCCGGGTCTATCCCCAGACCATTCCCGTTCTGCGCTCCTTTGGCATGGGCTGCCTCGGCTGCCCGTCAGCCACCGGGGAAGGGCTGAAAAAAGCCGCCGACATCCACGGCATAGATGTCAATGAACTGATTGAGTCCTTAAATAAAGTTACTGTAGGGAGTGATAAAATATGAGCGCCTTTATCGGACCCATCCATTACTGGTTGTACGGCAAAATCCGCCTTGTCAGCCAGCGCGAAGACGCCATCTATACCAACGCCGCCGAAATGTGCGGCTCCACCGCCGAAGAGCTGCGCGAGCTAGTATGGCAGACCTATGGCGCCCCCCTGCCTGACGGCGATCTTGGCGAGCTCCTCGACCATGACAACATCCACGGCTGGCTCCAGCGCCAGATCAACATCGCCGAATCGCGGGAAGCCGCCTTTATCAAAGAACTCCTCGACACCTGCGGCGGCGCGGCCAGCGATTTGATCGAGAAAACCTTTGCCGGACACGGGACCGAGACCGGCCAGACCGCCAAAGCCCAGGGCAAATATGACGCGGCTACCGCGCCAGGCATCTACAAAGCCCTGAATGATTTCTACCTCAACGGCATGCCCTGCGATCAGGCCGACAGTGTCATCACCTCCCAGCCTGACAGCCTGATCTGGGAAACAGGCGCCTGCCTCCAGGCCCCCAACTGGAAGCGGGTCGGCATGGACGAGGCGGACATGACCAGCTTTTACCAGACCTGGCTCAAAGCCTTCGTCGCCGGCATCAATCCCGACTTTGTACTAAAAGCGGCGGCAAACCGCTACGAAATCTGCAAAAAATAATCCCTTTAGCGGCAAAAGCCTCATTCTATTGAACCACGGTCTGGCCTAAAAACTATCCCCTCCGGAAACGAGGGGATAGTTTTTTGTCCTGCCGCAAACAATAATCGCTAGGAATCAACGCTGCTCTCAGGAGGAAATACTGATGGAACAAGCGAAAAATCTGCGCCTGATTTCAACAGAGATCGGTGCCCTTTGGACCCACTATATGAATGACACCATGGCCTCTTGCTATTTGAAATATTTCCTGCACAAGGCCAAAGACCTGGAAATACGTTCACTGCTCGAATTTGCTCTCGGCTTGTCGCAAAAGCATATTGAAAGTATTACCCGCATTTTCAAGCAGGAAGGCATTCCTATCCCGGCCGGCTACAGCGACAGTGACGTCAATGTCAATGCACCCCGGCTCTATTCTGACACCTTTGCCCTCCGCTACTTGCGGCACATGGGCAAGTCGGGGCTGGCCGGCTACGCCTTGTCGGTATACCTGGCCGTTCGCCAGGATGTGCGCGAGTTCTACTATGCCTGCGAACGGTCTGTCATGGAGCTGAACGAGCGGGTGATCCAGGTTCATTTATCCAAGGGAGTCTTCATCCGCGCCCCCTATCTCCCGATCCCGAAACAGGTTGAATTTGTTCAGGCTCCGAATTTCATGGGCGGTTTGACAGGCAGCCTCCGGCCGCTCAATGCCATGGAACTGATGCACCTGTTTGCCAATGTCCAGACCAATGCCATGTCCCGGGCCTTACTAATCGGCTTTTCTCAGGTCGCCGAGTGCAAAGACGTCCGCCAGTTCATGGTCCGAGGCCAAGAGATATCCAAGAAACATATCGAGGTACTCAGCAAGCTGTTTATAGCTGACGACCTCTCGGCACCCGAAACCTGGGACTCCGAAGTGACCGATTCGACGGTTGCCCCCTTTTCCGACAAGCTTATGATGATGCATGTCATCAGTCTGGTCGCGACCGGTATGGCGAATTACGGCGTCGCCCTTGGCGCCAGCACCAGAATCGATGTGGCGGCTGACTACGGGCGTCTCATGGCGGAAACAGCCCAATTTGGCGAAGACGGCGCGCAAATCATGATCAAACACGGTTGGCTGGAGCAGCCGCCCCAAGCCGCCAACCGCAGAGAATTGGCGATGAGTGGCAGCAAAAAGTAATGGCCTGACAAACCAAGAACCCCCAGTCAGCATGCGGCGGGGGGTTCTTCGAAATGATATCCTGGCAAAAAAATGACTCGTATAATCTAAAGGAGTCCCTCTATGAGGATCATACTGGCTGTGCTGGGGATCGTCTGCGCGTTGCTATTGACCAAGTGGCGCCATTGGAAAGATTACTATCCGACAATCGTCTTTATGATTGCCCTAAATGCAACAATGGCCACCATCACCCATGATCATCGGCTCTGGATCTTTATGCCGAGCTCTATCTTGACCTCCCATACCGTGAGCGACCTTATGCATACCTATATTACTTTCCCGGTCACGGTGCTCCTCTTTTTCAGCCATTATCCGCGGCGAAAAACGCACCAACTATTCTTTATCCTCGCCTGGGCGGCTCTATATAGCTGGGTAGAATTCTTGTTTGAGCAATTAGGTTTAATTGTTTATACTAACGGCTGGTCTTTCCTCTGGTCGGCATTATTTAATTGCGTGATGTTTCCGATACTACGGGTTCACTATCAATACCCCTTGCTGGCGTGGGCGCTGTCCGGTCTGGTCCTGACTTTTATCTGGCTTCACTTCGGGTTCACCTTGGAAATGTTGCGCTAGCAGTCCAAACGATCACCATGGGACTGGCCAATTTATCCTTTTATTCACCCTATCGCACGATGGGTCTTCTTTTTTCCCCTGGCCTGCAATATATATAGCCACAGGGCAATCAAAATTAATTTGCTTTTAATAGAAAATATTTGCTAATTATCCAAAATATAGAAGGTATTTTCTTGTTGCCCTAGAAATGGAACCTGCAGAATCCAATAATAAATGAAAGGAGTTGTCCACCATGACTGTCAAAGACAACACCATCGGTACGACCCCCGATTGCAGCACCGCCGGCAAAGGCTTTGCCCGCACCGACACCACCGATATCGCCTCCGAGGATTGCGCCATGCCTGACGGCCCAGGCAAGGGCTTTGCCAAAGCCGATTTTGGCGCAGAGTCCCCCAACCCCCTCCAAGCATCCGCCGCCCCCGATTGCAGCACCGCCGGCAAAGGCTTCGCCCGCACCGACACCACCGATATCGCCTCCGAGGATTGCGCCATGCCTGACGGCCCAGGCAAGGGCTTTGCCAAAGCCGATTTCGGCAATAAAGACAAATAGGCCCCCTGCTGCCCAGCCTGGCTCGCTGCCAGAATACAGCATAGATTCCCCAAGCCCTGCTCCCTGTTGTCAATCTGACGGCAGGGAGTTTTTCATCCGCCAGCGTCATCTTCCCAAAAATAACCCGCTCTTGGATAATTATTCACAGGAACACAGGAAAAAAGAAAGGATATCATATGATTTGTGTGGAAAAAGGTAACAATTATAAAAATTCTGAATCCGGCCTCACAGCACCAGCAAATGCCGCCGGAAATCGCAGGAGAATAAACGGGAGGGGCTAAAAGGATGTTTAAAAACAGCAAGAACTATCGATGGTGGGTAGTATTTCTTCTCTGGACAGGTTGCATTACCAATGCAATGGACCGCGGCAGCCTCGGGGTGGCAGCCCCCTATATCATGAAAGACCTGAACCTCGATCCGGCGCTGATGGGGGTTGTGCTGTCCTCGTTTTTCTGGACTTATACTGCGATGAATATTCCCGCCGGACTATTAGCCGATAAATTCGGCTCCAAAATGGCTCTCGGCTGGTCGGCCTTCATCTGGTCGGGGCTGACCGCCCTGACTGGCAGCGCCACCAGCTATATTCAGCTGATTGCCTTCCGGCTCGGGGTCGGTGTAGGGGAAGCCGGCATCCAGCCCATCAACATCAAAGTCGTCAAAAACAACTTTCCCACCCCCGAACGCGGCACCGCCGTCGGTATGTACAACTCGGGGATGCGCGTCGGACTGGCCATTGTGCCGGTGCTGATGGCCTTTTTGATGAGCGCCTGGAACTGGCGGGTGGCCTTTTACATTACCGGCCTGATCAGCCTGCTGTGGGTAGCCCTGTGGTATTTCACCTTTAAGTCTGATAAACCCGAACCGGTAAAACAGGGCGAAGTCGTCGACAAGGTTCCCTGGATGGAGCTTCTCAAACACCGGACCATTGTCGGCATTGTCATTTCGAAATTTTTCCAGGACTATATGTACTTCGTATTCGTGACCTGGCTGCCGGCCTATCTGGTCATGGAACGCGGCTTTACCATCATCAAAATGGGCTGGTATGCTTCCATGCCGTGGATCATCACCTTCTGCGCCCTGCCCCTTGTCGGCATCCTTTCCGACACCTTGATCAAACGGGGCATGACGGTTACCAACTCCCGCAAAGGGATGATCATCGGCGGCCACGCGGTGGCGTCACTGGTGGTCTTTGCCGTCTACACCGACAACGCGCTACTAGCGATGTGGCTGATGACCATCGCCGTAGTCTTCGAATCGTCGGCCAGCACCATTATGATGGTAACCTGCGCCGAAATCGCCCCGCCCAACGCCGCCGGCGCCGTGGCCGGCATCATGAATACCGCCGCCGGACTGGCGGGGATCGTCGCCCCGATCATCACCGGCATTCTGCTCAAGCTGACCGGCAGCTTTCAGCAGGCCTTCGCCCTGGCCAGCGTGTTTATCGTGATTGCAGCGCTCACCATGTGGTTTGTCGTCGGCAAGATCGAAGTCATCACCTTTGACAAGAAACCGGCCGCCGATCAGGTCATCAGCGGCTAGGATTGCACCAGCAAAAAGAAGCCACTCGCAATCAAGAAGACGGGGTACTAGACGGGTAGCCGGGGGGAAACTCCCGTCTACCCGTTTCTCGCAGGCAGCGCGGCCCGGCAACGCTGCGCAAAACATGAGATTTACGAAGGAGGCATCAGGCTATGGATCTAGGACTCACAGGAAAAGTGACGGTCATCACCGGAGGAGCAACCGGCATCGGCGCGGCCTGCGCCCGGGCTTTCGCCGCCGAGGGCTGCAAACTGGCGATCTGTGGCCGGAGCCAGGAGAAACTGGACACAGCAAAGAAAGAATTCGCGGCCGTTGGTCACCAAATGGTAGCCCTCTCTGCCGATGCGTCAGACGAAGCGGCGCTCACGGCCTTTGCCGCCGAGGTCTACCGGCACTACGGCAAAATCGACATCTGGATAAACAATGCCGGTATCTCGCCCAAACGCCGCCTCATCGAGATGAGTGGCGACGAATGGGACGACGTCATGCGGATCAACCTCAAGTCAGCCTTCCTCGGCGCGAAAATCGCCGCCACCTATATGAGAAAAAGCGGCGGCGGAGTCATCCTGAACGCCGCCTCCATCACCGCCAATATGCCGCTGGCGACAGGCGGAGCCTATGCCGCCACCAAGGCGGCCATCGTCAGCCTGACCAAATCGCTGGCAGCCGAACTGGCGCCGTACGGCATCCGGGTCAACGCCTATATGCCCGGCTTTATCCGGACCGAGCTCAATAAAGAGCGTGCCGCCCAGCAGGAAGCCTACCTCACGTCCCAGGTAGCCCTCAAAAGGCTGGGCACACCCGAGGACGTGGCGCCCACCCTCCTCTTTTTGGCCTCCGGTCTTGCCGGCTATATCACCGGCAGCGCGGTCGAGATATCAGGCGGCAAATTCGTCATCCAAAATCCCGATGTCCCCTGGACCTGGCAAGACTGAATTTCCTACCGTCCTTTGAGCGGGGTTGCCACCCTTTTCGCTCCATGCCGACAGCTGAAATAGGGTGGTAACCCCCGAAAGGTAATATATTATGTAATATTTTTATTTCCTGGTAGGATATTTAGCATTATTTGTCGTATTTTTCAGACAAAGGTCATCACACAGGGGAGGAACTATCACTATGAACAGTATTCAGACCAAACTGACCGTGACCATTCTCGCCATTTTCATTCTGGCGATGAGCGTGCTCGGTGGCCTCAACTACTGGAAAGCCCGGGGAATCATCACCGATTCGGTCGGCAAAGACATGCAGGAGCTGGCCGTCACCTCCGCCCGGGATGTCGGCAACTGGCTGGAATCCCGCAAAGACGAAATGGCGGTCATGTCGGTGGCCCCGGTGGTGCAAGGCGGCGATAAGACCGCCATTGTTTCCTTCCTTGTGAATGTGGCCAAGACCAATAAAGCCTATGACGGTATTTCCTATGCCGCGTTGAATGGAGATTATGTCAACTCGCTCGGCGTGGCCGGCAATGTCGCCGACCGGGAATACTTCAAAAAGGCTCTGACTGGCGAGACCGCCATTTCTGACCCCATTGTCTCCAAATCCAGCGGTCACCTTGTTACAGTTGTCGCCGTCCCGGTCAAGCTTGACGGCAAAGTCGTCAGCGTACTGTATGGCGCGGTTGACATGGCCGGACTGACCAAAAATGTGCTGGATATCAAAGTAGGGCAAACCGGCTATGCGCTGGTTGCGCAGCACGACGGTCTGACCATCATCCATCCTGACAAAGAAGTGGCCATGAAAGCCAATCCCCTGAAAGACCCGAACGCCGACCCTGGCCGGAAGGCCCTCACCGAACGGATCGCCAAAGGGGAAAAAGGTCTGACCACCCTGCAAGCAATGGGGGTTGACAGGTATTATGCCTACGCCCCGGTCCCGGGAGTCAACTGGGGCCTGGCGGTCACCGTACCGATAGCTGAGGCAACCAGCGCCGTATCAGCCCTGACAATAATATCGATGATCACCATCGTGGTAGTAGTGATCATTGCCGGCCTCTTCATCACCTGGTTCTCCCGCCGTATCGCCAAACCCATTCAGCAGCTGGAAGCCGCCGCCAACCGCATCGCCGGCGGCGACATCTCGCAGCAGAAGCTGAATATTGTCTCCAATGACGAGATCGGACGGCTCGGTGCAAGCTTCGAACAGATGACGGGCAACCTGCGCACCCTCATCCAAAAAGTCCTCGGCGCCACCGAACAAGTCGCGGCTGCCTCGGAGGAGCTCACTGCCAGCGCCGAACAATCGGCTCAGGCGGCCAACCAAGTCGCCCTGTCGATTACCACAGTGTCTGCAGGAGTTGACGAACAACTGGCGGCAGCCGGCCAAACCTCGATCGTGGTCGAGCAGCTGTCGGCCGGTGTCCAGCAAATGGCGGCCAGCGCCAACCAGGTGGCGGCCCAGTCGGCCCAGGCGGCCGAAAAAGCCACCGACGGCGGCAAGACAGTGGAAAAAGCCGTCCTGCAGATGTCCCATATTGAAGAAACCGTCAACACCTCGGCCCAGGTTGTCGCTAAACTGGGCGAGCGTTCTAAAGAAATAGGCGAGATCGTCGGAACCATCTCCGTCATCGCCGGCCAGACCAACCTATTGGCCCTCAACGCCGCCATCGAGGCTGCGCGGGCAGGCGAACAGGGCCGGGGCTTTGCGGTGGTGGCCGAAGAAGTGCGGAAACTGGCCGAGCAATCCCAGGAGGCAGCCAAGAAGATTGCCGAACTCATCGGCGAGATCCAGGGAGACACCGACAAAGCCGTTGTCGCCATGGTCGACGGTACACGGGAAGTCAAAACCGGCGCCGAAGTGGTTAACGCCGCCGGAGCAGCCTTCCGGGAAATCGCCGGTCTCATTACCCAGGTGTCGCGCCAGATCAAGGACATCTCCGCCGCCACCCAGCAGACGGCAACCGGCAGTCAGCAAATCGTGGGCTCTGTCAAAAAAATCGACGAACTCAGCAAGAAATCGGCAGACGAAGCCCAGAGCGTATCTGCCGCCACCGAACAGCAGCTGGCCTCTATGGAGGAAATAGCCAGCTCCAGCGAAGAACTGGCCAAACTGGCCCAGGATCTGCAGGCCGCCATCCGTCAATTCCGCATTTAGCAGAGATAGCCGTTAACGGCTATTCCGGCCTGCTCACAACACCAAAGGATCATTGCAAAGAGGTTCTGCCGCTCGGCAGAACCTCTTTTTCTTGTCATGTTACCTGGCTCTGCCCACTCCCAGCTATCGACAGCGAATTTTCCATAATATTTAGATAAATGCAGGATTTTTGGTAATTATGGCAAAGTAATACAACTATTGTAGGTAGTTTGGGAGAATATACGTGGACTTTTTACGCAGTCTCTTTACAGCTGACACGACGAATCGACAGACTACACAAAATCAGCCGTCAGGTACCAACAGATTTCATGCCCTGCGGGTGCTGACCGGTTATTCGCGTCTCATTATTTTGCTGGGGATCGTGCTGATCGCCGGCCTATGGTCGTTTGTCTGGTACCAGATCAACTATGACTACGACCGAACCATCAACGAAGCCTCCCGCGAAACCATGAATCTGACAATCGCCTTTGAAGAGCTTGTGCGCAGCATCATCGCCGAAGCCGCCCAGGACCTCCTCACCCTAAAAAAAGCCTATGAAAAAGACGGTATCGCCAGCCCGGTCCTCGCCGCCTATGTGGCCAACGAGGGAAGCACTGCGGCCCGGAATCAGGTGGCCATCATTAACGACCAGGGGACTGTGGTATTGAGCTTCAACAATCTCGCCCTGGCAACCAACATCGCCGACCGGGAGTATTTTCAGGCTCACTCTTCCCCCTCAACCGGACTCTATATCGGCAAGCCGATCGAAGTCAGGACGTCAGGCCAGACCACCATTCCCCTAACCCGACGCCTCAACAACCCCGACGGATCGTTCGCCGGCATTGTCTATATCGGTCTAAAAGCCGACTACTTTCTTGATTTTTACAAAAAAATGAATCTTGGCCAGGACCAATTACTGACCCTGATCGGCTTGGACTGGATTGTACGGGTGCGCCAATCGGGCGACCGTGTCAACTTCGGTCAGGACGTCACCGGCAAACCACTATGGAGAAACATTCAAAGCCGCCCCGCAGGGACATACATCACCACCGGCGAAGTGGATGCTATTCCCCGTATCGTCAGTTATCGCGTCATGCCGGAGTATCCCCTGCTCTTCGCGGTCGGCAAGTCCACCCAAGTCGCCCTGGCGGAATATGAAAGTCGAAAACAAGCCTACCTCGCCGGAGCTTCTGTTATCAGCTTATTCCTTCTAGTCTTCTGTGGTTTGCTCGGCAGTCGCGCGGCGGCCCAACAAGCCTTTAACCGCCAGCTGGACAATGCCGTCCAGGAACTGCAGCTGGCAGGCGCCAAACTGACCGAACAGGCCGAGCTCCTCGATTTCGCCCACGATTATATCCTGGTCCGCGATTTGGACAGCAAAATCATCTACCTCAACCGCGCCGCCGAGTCCGGGTACGGTTGGCCGGCCAGTGAGGCCATCGGGCAGGAGACCCACAGCCTGCTTGAGACCCAGTTCCCGGCAGCGGCGAAATACGATATTATGGCCAGCCTCCTGACCGATGGCCGCTGGGACGGCGAGCTGATCATCACCCGCAAAGACGGCCGACAAATCATCGTTCAGAGTCACCAGACGCTAAATCGAGATACTGACGGCAACCCGGTAGCCATTCTGGAAATCAATCACGACGTCACAGCCCAGAAAAACCTGGACGCCGAGCTGGCCCGGCTTGACCGCCTGAATATCATCGGCGAGATGGCTGCCAGCATCGGCCACGAAGTCCGCAATCCCCTGACCACCGTTCGCGGCTACCTGCAGATGTTCCAGCGCAAACACGAATACCACCAGCACCGCCAGCAATTCAAAACCATGATCGAAGAACTGGACAGAGCCAACCTGATCATCTCCGAATTTTTATCGCTGGCAAAAAATAAAGCTGTCTTTTTAAAACGCTATAACCTGAATGATATTGTCAGTATCCTCCTGCCGCTGCTGCAAGCCGACGCTTTTCGCACCGGCCATGACCTCCAGATCGAAATGGGCGACATCCCTGATATCGATCTCGATGAGCGGGAAATCCGGCAATTGTTTTTAAACCTGGTGCGAAACGGCATGGATGCCACCCCGCCCGGCGGCAGGGTGACCATCAAAACCGAGCTAGTTGACAACAAGGTCGTGCTGACAGTGGAGGACACCGGGCACGGCATTCCCCCAGAGATTTTCGCCAAGCTGGGCACCCCCTTTGTCACTACCAAGGAAAACGGGACCGGTCTTGGTCTGGCGGTCTGCTACCGGATCGCCGACAGGCACAATGCGAAAATCGAAGTAGATACAAGTTCGGCGGGAACCACCTTTGAGGTGAAATTCAATCTGCCGGCCTAAACAAAAAGCAAAAAGAAAAACTGACGCTGACCGTCAGTTTTTCTTTTTTTCGGCTATCTGCCAAACCTCGTCATCCCTGTCGGGTTTTTTGTCATTCGTGCTTTATATTACCAGATTGCCGTTTTCTGTCGTAAGCCATATTAATTCTAAGAAGCTACCGGCGATTGAGGTGCTCCCGCAATTGTCCCCACCGGCAAGGCTGCGAGGTGGGGAATCGCTGCTATATAGCCATCTGGCCCTCGGCATCGGCAGAAAATCCTAGCGAGGTGGAGTGTAATGCATAGCTACCCCACTGACGAACAGCTTGCTGAAATGGCGCAGCTATTAACTCAGGCGCGGATTGAAAATTGGCTGGGAGAGAGTCTCGGCACCTGGCGCTGGTGGGTGCTTTTGGCACTGCTGTTTGTCCCGTGGTTTGTCTGGGCTAAATTGGCCGATAGGAAAAACCTCCTTGAGCTGGCTCTATTCGGCATGCTGATCATGGTAAATTCCATCACCCTCGACGAGCTTGGCTTCGTATTGTCTCTGTGGCATTATCCGGTGGACGTCATCCCGGTCTTCCCCCGGCTCACCTCGGTAGACTATACCGCAGTGCCAATTGTCTTTATGCTGATCTATCAATACTTCCCTACCTGGAAATCTTTCTTTTGGGCATTGACCATCGTTGCCGCCCTTTTCTCTTTCGTGGTCGAACCGCTCATCGCGAAACTGGGTTTCTACGTCCTGGTTAAATGGATGTACTGGTACTCCTTTATCATCTATATTATTATGGGCCTGCTATCCCGCTGGCTGACGAAATTATTCGCAGACATCACGCGAAGAGCCAATGGGAAATAGGTCAGTCTTCACCGGCCTCGGCGACCTCTTCTGCGCTGCCGAAAAAGGGCAGCATCGCGATAATCACCAAAAAGGTAGCGATCAGATAAGGATAGGCCGGACCTAAATGCTCGGCAACCAGCCCGGCAGCCACCGGAGCGATCGCCGCCCCCAGCCACCGCACAAAGTTGTAGGCACCTGATGTGATGCTCCGCTCATAAGGGGACACTTCCATGGCATAGGTGACAAAAAGCGCATTATTCAGGCCGCATGCCAGGCCGGACACCACCACCAGGGCCAGCTGGATCTCGCGGTTATGAATGGCGAACAGCCCAAAGACGATGAGGGCGAAGAGGAACTGACTCCACAGCAGGGCGGTTTTCACCGGGATGATCTTCTCGATAAAATGGGACAGCTTGGCTGAACCGAAAGCCAAGAGCAGACCCCAGCCAAAAAACACATAACCGATCTGCAGGGCTGTCAGATGCAGAATCAGCGGGGTATAGGCCAGCACCGTAAAGAAGCCGAAGAAATATAACATCGCCGAAATAGCGACTTTGAGAAAGGGCGGATGCTTGAGGAGCTCGACCATATGGGCCAGCGCCTGCCTGCTGTTTCTTGGGCGCTGCTCAGGCTGTTTGACAAAAAAGGCCGACAAAACGAAGGCCAGCATGGTCAAGACGCTGGTGGCCGCAAAAGGATAGCGCCAGCTCAGCTCGCCCAAAATCCCGCCCAAGAGCGGCCCTGTAGCCATCCCCAGGCCGACGGCAGCCTCAAAGGCCCCCATCGCCGTACTGGCTGAAGGCGCTGACAGCAATAGCAGCGACATGGCTGTAGCGAAAAACATAGCGTTGCCAAAGCCCCAGCCGGCCCTAAAATAAGCCAGCTGGGTAATTGAGTCCGCGAAGGCGCACAACATGGCAAACAGGGCGACAATAAAGAGTCCCCAGGCCATGATCTTTTTTTCCCCAAAGCGGCTTGTCGCAACCCCCGCCGGGATCATGACAAAAGCCATTGTAAACAGATAGGCCGTAAATAACATTTCCACTTCCCAGTGCTTCGCCCCGATCTGTTGGGCGATCACCGGCAAGATGGGGTCAACCACCCCGATGCCGACAAACGCCAAAAAAGTGGCAAACAGCGTTAAAACCATGGTTGCTGACGATTTTCTACTCTTTGATTCCATCTCTTGCTCCTTTTGATTGTAAAAATTTTAGCATATAGTAAAGCGATTTTTTAGGTCATCGTCAAATCAATTGCCGGCAACCCCTATTTTGTTATCACAGACGACTTTCTTGTCTTTGCTCTCCTTTTATTCGAGATTTTTGATAAGCTGATCAAGCACTTTGTCAAATCCAGCGATATCTTCCTCGGAAATATCCGTAAAGCCCCTTTGCTGGAGCTCGGTCACCATTTCCAGCCAAATCGGGAACTGTTTTTCGGCTTTGTCAGTCAAGGCCACCCTTTTTTCGCGTTTGTCCTTTTCATCCACCGTTCTCCTGATCCACCCCGACTTCTCCATCGAATCGATCATTTTCGAAACAGTCGACCCTTCGATCGATAGCTGCTGACAAAGTTCGGTCTGAGTCAGGGTGCCATACAGGCGCAGCCGGTGAATCACCGACCATTGGCTGCCGGTAATGCCTGTCATCATCATCTTTTCATTGATTCTTTTCAAAAACAAACGACTTAAAATACCGACTCGGTGCCCTAATGCGCGATAACTCATCATCCGCCCCCAAAATAGTTAGTTTTGCAACTAATTATTTAATTATATGGCAAACTGTTCCTCAGCACAATGGTTTTTTTGCCAAGCCTTGGTTTACACTACTGTACACTATTCTCGATTTTTAATAAAAACGTTACACAACGAGACAGGATTTTGCTTGATCCACACGAAAGTATCAATAGACTCTCGAAACGAGTAGCTATAGAGAAAGTTGGGATTGCCATGTTGTGGAAAACGAAGCAGGAAAAGAATCCGTTGGTCGACTATGGCGCGAGTATTGCCCTCATTGCCAAAGCAATGGATCGTCTTGCAAGCGGCGATACCTTTGTTGATATCCAGCTGCCGGAAAATGATCCGCTTGAACCGATCGCCCGCTCTCTTGCCCTGCTGGCAGAAGGCTATTCGGCTAAATTCGTCCAGGAATCGCTGGAACTGAATGAAATGGTTCAGCATGGGATCACTGGCGGCGACGCGCTGAATGAACTGGCTGAGCTTTATGATATTCAGGTTCAAAACATCGAACAGATCGCCACCGCCGTCTCCCAGTTGACCCAGTCGGTCAATGACCTTGCCGGTTCGGCCGGTCAGGCCTCTGAGCAGTCGCAGGTGGGCCAAACCTCTATGCTAAAGGTGGACCAAAGCTTTGACACCGTGTCGGTAGAAACCGGCAACGCCAATAAACAGCTGGCGGCAGTCAGTGATGAAGTGACACAGCTCCACGCCGCCACCGCGAAAATCGATGAACTGGTCGCAGTCATCAAAGGGGTGGCCGCCCAGACCAACCTGTTGGCTTTAAATGCCGCCATCGAGGCGGCCAGAGCCGGCGAGCATGGCCGCGGCTTTGCCGTCGTCGCCGAAGAGGTGCGCAAATTGGCCGACCAATCGGGCCACTCGGTTGGCGAAATCACCGCCCATCTGACCCAGATCAGACAGGAGGTAGAAATCCTGAACAAGGCGTTTTCCGAGATGGGGGCGTCCTTTTCCAACAACGCCCAGGCAGTCAACCAATCGATCACCAGCGTCAAACAGCTCTCCGCAGTATTCGGCCAGATTGGCGCCGCTGTCCAAAACCTGGCGCCCATCGCCCAGGAGCAGTCGGCAACCTTTGAAGAAATCAGTGCGACCATCCGCGAATTGACGACCCGGGCCGAGACCCTCAATGACCGCACCCAGTCTTCTAATAAAGCCATCCTGAAAGTTCTGGTCGGCGCCAACAAGGTACGAACCGAAATCAGCGGCATGAAATTGCGCTTTTCGTCGGTGCAAATCCTCGATCTTGCCAAGACCGACCATCTTGTCTGGAAGGCGCGAATCCAATATATGCTGCGGGGGCTGTTGAAACTGGACGCCGCCAATGTGGAAAATCATCACGCCTGCCGCCTGGGGAAATGGTATGACACCGTAGGCCGGGAGCTATTTGGGCGAGAGCAGGTGTTCAAGCAAATGGATGAAGTCCATGCCCTCTTCCACCGCCGCTGCGCCGAGGCCATCCGCAAATATCAGAGCAATGACCTTGCCGGAGCCAAAAGCCTCCTCCCTGAGATCGCCGCGGCTTCGGCCTCTGTCATCACCGGCCTCGACAAACTGAAAGAGATATCGCGATAACCACCTACAGCGCCAGTAAAATGCAAAAGTGTTTACACTAAAATAGAGGCAAGACCCTGGCGGTCCTGCCTCTATTGCCTTTATAAAAGCCCTTGTAGCCTTCTCCCGTCTAGCCCTTCTGCCCCTTGTCAGCCTGCGAACGCCAGTAACTGGCCAGCGCCGGGCCGGTCAGATTATGCCAGACATTGAAAATCACCGCCGGGATGGCCACCAGCGGCTCAAAATTGATGATGGCCAGCGCCATGGCCAAGCCCCCATTTTCCATCCCGATTTCAAACGAGATGGCCTTTGCTTTGGCCGGTGGCATGCCGACACCCCGGGCCGCCCAGTAGCCGAGAAAAAGCCCGGCGCCGTTGTGTGCGGCCACAGCCAAAAAAGCGGCAACCGCCACTGTCGCCAGCTTCGGCGCGCCAAGGGCCACCCCGACACAGGTTGCGATCAAGATACCGATTACCGCGAAGAGCGGCACAACGGCGATAAATCTATCGACAAAATCCGAGGCCACCGCCCGCAGGAAAACGCCCAGCGCGACCGGGACCAAGATGATCTCCAGGATATTCACCAGCAAGGCGGCGGCATCAATGTGGATCATCGTGCCGGCCAGAAAGACAAAGATCAGTGGGGTGAGCAGCGGCGACAGCAGGGTATTCAAACTGGAAACCGTCACCGAAAGGGCGGTATCGCCCTTGGCCAGATAGGTCATCACGTTTGACGCCACCCCGCTCGGGCAGCTGCCCACCAGGATGAGCCCTATGGCCAGCGGCAGGGGCAGCGCCAGTCCTTTGGCAATGGCAAAGGCCACGGCAGGCATGATCAAATAGCGAAGGAATATACCCCAAAACACATCAGCCGGCCGGGACAACACCAATTTAAAGTCGGCCAGCCGAACCGTCAGTCCCATCCCCAGCATCACCACCATAATACAAAGGGGCACAAACTGGGCCAGAGGTTTTACCGGCTCCGGGTGCAAATATGCCAGCACCACCCCTGCAGCAATCCACACGGAAAAATACTTTGTGATAAAGCCTGTCGCTCTTCCTAGCCCTTCTATCATTTTTCCTCCTTGGCCGGCCAGCGCCGCTACCTGCCATGCAGCAATCGGCGAACCTGGTCTTCCGGTACCGGCCGACTGAAAAGATAGCCTTGGACCATATCGCAGCCGCATTGACGGAGTTTTTCCATCTGGCCTTCGGTCTCAACCCCCTCGGCCACCGTTTTTAGGCCGATCTCATGGGCGAGGGCAATGATAGCGCCGGTTAGATTCCCTTCGGCGCGGTCGTCATCCATATGGTCGATAAAGGACTTGTCGATTTTCACGACATCGATCGGCAAATCCTGTAGATAGCTCAACGAAGAATACCCTGTACCAAAATCATCGAGAAAAATACTGACGCCGCTGCTCCGCACCTGGGCCAGACTGGCGATCTTGGACTCAATCGATTCCATCAGCACACTTTCGGTGATCTCCAGCGCCAGATTGGCAGGCTTGATCCCGGCTTCGGCCACCGTTTTTCCGACCATTTCGACAAAATCCCGCTGCAGCTCCACCACAGACAGGTTGACCGAAAACTTCAGATCGTCATAGCCTTCCTGCAGCAGGCTGGCGACCAGTTCACAGGCCGTTTTCAGCACCCACCGGCCAATCGGCACGATCAGTCCGGCCTCTTCGGCCAAAGGGATAAAATCGAGCGGCATCACCAGGCCGTAGTCTTTACTATGCCAGCGCAGCAGCGCCTCGAACCCGGTGATCCGGCCGTCACTCACCCGAATCTGGGGCTGATAGCACAGCCGAAACTCATTATCATCGAGGGCGGAGCGCAACCTGCTCTGCATCAACATTTTGTTCCGAGCCTGTTCATCTATTTCCTTGTTGTAAAAAACATAACAATTCTTGCCCTGAGACTTGGCGTTATGCAAAGCCATATCGGCGTGCTTAAAGAGCTCATCCACAGTAGCGCCGTCGTCCGGCCAAAGGGTCGCACCGACACTTACGGTAAGATGAATCGCCTTTCCCTCGAAGTTGAGCGTCTCTTCAAACCTCTCAAGCATGGCTGCCGCAAATTTTTCCGCCTCAGCCCGGTCCCGGATATTTTCTTGCAGCACGATGAATTCGTCGCCGCCGGACCGGCCGACAAAGCACCGCCCGTTTTCAAGGGCCGCCAGCCGTATGGCCACCTGGACCAGGATTTGGTCGCCGAAGTAATGTCCGTACAGGTCATTGATGTTTTTGAAATTATCCAGATCAACAAAGAAAATCGCTCCCCGGCAATCATCCCCGGCCGCCCTCGTCGCCTTGGCGGCCCGGTCATTCAGGGCGGTGCGGTTGGCGAGGCCGGTGAGGTCATCATGATAGGCCAGAAATTTGATCTTCTCCTGAGTCTGTTTATAGGCGGTAATATCGGTATGCGAACCGGCAAGCCGGATGGTCCTCCCCCCGACATTGCGGAGGACCTTGCCTCTTGACAGGACCCAGGTCCCCGGGGCGGACTTCACGCGAAACTCGCAGATGAAAAAGGGCGTTTCGCCGTCCAAATGCTTCTGGACAAGGGCCACAATACCCGCCCTGTCTTCCGGATAAAAGATCAGCTCCCGCAGTTTTTCCATTGGGAGGACATCGGACGGAATATTGAGCATTTGTGCGCTCCGCTCCGACAAATAAAACTCGTCTTTGAGAAAATCATAATCCCACAGCCCGTCGTTTGCGCCGACCAGCGCCAGTTTATAGCGTTCCTCGCTTTTGTAGAGAGCTTCCTGGGTGATATTCAGCTCATTGAATTGCTGCCGCAGTTCTTCCTCAGAGGCCAGCGTTTCTTCATAAAGAGCCGCCAGCTCGGTATTGCGCACATTCAGTTCCCTCTCCGCCGCCCGCCTTCTCCGGACATTCTCCAGCAGCAGCACGACAAGACTGATCAGCAGTATTTCAAACGCGAACTCCCACATCTTGCTCTGCACCCCATTCGACGTCTACAGCCAATTATTTTCCGTTTACTACAATCAATACCTCCCTTTTCGACTTTTCTTGATTTTTCCCTCCTTTCTCCAACTACCCCTGCCTGGTTCCTGACGGCAGAAGACCCCGGTCACAGCAAAAAAAGAGGCAAGACCGCGAAGGTCTTGCCTCTTTCCTCATGCAAACTAGTCGATGATATTCTTTTGATATTCGATATACAGCCCTTTGAGTTCAGCCACTTTGTCGTACATTTCCACCTGCAGCTTCGAAGCAGCGGCGTTGTCGCCACTTTCGAGGGCTTCGCGCACGCGGCTGAAGAGGCCTTTTTTAGCGACGCTGTCTTTGGCCAGGTATTTACGGATGCCATCGATCTGGCCCCACAGTTTTTCATCCAGATCGGTGGATTCGCCGTCATCGGCGTCATGCAGGCAGTAGCATTCGCGGACAAGGTCGGCGTTTTCCGGGATGATCCGGTTGATGATCTCGGTCTTCCAGCGGAGCAGCGCTCCTGCCACAAAGGCGTCGATCAGCTCAGGACGCATCGACTTGGTGAGAACCGCCACTTTGTCGGGATAGTTGGCAATGCTCTGCATATTCTCCCAGACGGTAGCAGGCGGCTTGCTGAACAGCGTGTCGCGTTCTTCGGCAGTGTAGTCTTCGAAGACGTCGTGCTCGCTGCGGTAAGCGCGGCCCTTTTCCAGATAAAAGCCCTTGGTTTCGGGAGCCTTGGAAAGCTCGGCTTCCAGTTCTTTGGTGGTCTTGCCGGCGTTGACGGCAGCCTTGACGCCGTCCAGCATCGCCAGATAGATGGCCGACACGGCGACATAGGTATTGGTGAAGGGGTTCGGGGCGCGGACTTCAAAGCGGGTAGCCAGCGGGTTGGCGGTGTCGCGCACCAGGCCGGCCAGGATGGTCCGGTTACGGGAAGGAACAGCCGGGTTGTGGCCCAGCGAGGTTACGATGCAAACCGGTGCTTCAAAGCCGGGCTTGAGGCGGTTGAGGGAGTCGTTGGTGGCGGAAACGAAGGGGTTGACCACTTCGTAGTTTTTCAACAGGCCCATGATGGCCCCGTATCCCACCGCGCTCAGGAAGTCGGCTTTCATATCAGAGGGGGCAAACAGGTTGATGAGTTTGCCGGAGTTCAGTTTGACGGCCATGCCGACATGGGTGTGTTCGCCGCTGCCGGCCACGCCGATGATCGGTTTGGCTTTGAAGGTGACATCCAGACCATTGGCCCGGAAGACTTCCTTGATGAGAATGCGGGCCTGCAGCTCGTTGTCGGCTGCCTGCAGCGCATTATTGAATTTCCAGTCGATTTCCATCTGCTCGACCACATGGGCCAGGTCGCCGCTTTCGCCGATGCGGGCTTTGAGACCGCCCACTTCCTTGTGGCCCATTTCCGGGTCAAGGCCGTATTTGCCAAGGGCCAAGATGGCCTGTTCCAGCGCAGTGCGCGCCTGGCCGCGAGTCCGGGCCCAGTAGTTTTCTTGCATAACCTGGGTGGAGGACAGCTCTTCCATTTCGGCTTTCTCGTCCGGCGTTTTCACCCAGAATTCCAGCTCGGTACCGACAGTGAAGACCACGTCGGCGATTTCGTTGGCATCCAGATGTTCCAGACCCGAAATCTTCGGGTTCTTTTTCAGCAGGGAGATGAGCTCGGTTTTCACATAATCCAGGCTCTCAGCCATGATCGAGCGGGCATCAACCCGGAGACCTTTATGTACCAGGAAAGCAGGGATGCGCAGGGTGCCGACCGGTTTGCCGGTTTCTTGGCAGATGAAATCATAGTTGTAGTCGATGAACCAGTTGACGCCAGGATCGACGATCATGTCTACCTTGGCGTTGTTTAAGGTGGCTACACCGGTGAGAACCACCGACGAACCGTCGGTTTCCACCGCGCCGCCCTGGAAGAACTTGTCGGCATCTTTGATAAATGTGCCGATGGGGATTTTTTCGTCGGTGTCATTGCCGGCCAGGTCGATGCCCACCAGCGACACAAACTTGATCTCGGGATGGTTTTGCAGCAGCAGGACCAACTGTTCCTTGGTATATGTGCCTGCCGGCAAGTAGTACAATAGTTCTTTTGACATAGTTTGCACCTCTCAATTCGTTGTAACAATCATACAGATTATTTTATTACACATCTTTTGCAAATATCCTGTCCATCACCAAAATATAAATATTCTGGATTTTTCTCCTTCCCTGCATAGTATCGTTCGAACCTCTGGTAAATTCGCCAAAAAAGCCAAAAGCGGCAAGGTCCCATCCCGCCGGACAAGACGTTTTTCCTCATCCGGCAAACAAGCACCGAGTGCTCCCCGCTGGGAGCACTCGGGAGTGGGTGAAAGTTTTAAATATCAAAATATAGTTTGAACTCCATCGGATGCGGGCGAAGGCGTACGGCATCGATTTCGTTGACATATTTGTAATCGATCCAGGTCTCCAGGAGATCGGGTGTAAAGACACCGCCTTCGAGGAGGAAGGCGTGGTCGGCTTTCAGGGCTTCGAGAGCGCCTTCCAGCGAGCCGGGCACACTCTTGACTTTGGCTTTTTCCTCAGGTGACATCTCATAGATATTGACCTGAAGGGGCCCAAAGCCCTCTTTCACCGGATCAATCTTGTTCTTGATGCCGTCAAGACCGGCCATCAGCATAGCGGCGAAAGCCAGATACGGATTGCAGCCGGGATCTGGCGGACGAAACTCGATACGCTTGGTCTTGGGATTGGTGGAGTACATCGGGATACGAATGGCGGCGCTGCGGTTACGCGCACTGAAAGCAATATTAACCGGAGCCTCATAGCCGGGCACCAGACGCTTGTAGGAATTGACCGTCGGGCTGGTGAGGGCCAAGAGGGCCGAGGCGTGCTTTAAGAGACCGCCGATATAGTAAAGAGCCGTCTCACTGAGCAGGGCATAACCCTTTTCGTCGAAGAAGATGGGCTTGCCGGCTTTCCAGAGACTCTGGTGGACATGCATCCCTGAGCCATTGTCGCCAAACAGGGGTTTCGGCATAAAGGTCGCCACTTTATTATTGCGGCGGGCGACATTTTTGACTACATATTTAAACAGCATCAGCTTGTCGGCCATCGAGGTCAGGGTGTCGAACCGCATATCGATCTCAGCCTGGCCGCCGGTAGCGACCTCGTGATGATGAGCCTCGACCGCCACGCCCAGCTCTTCTAAGACCATGGACATTTCACTGCGGAGATCATGGGTGGCGTCAGCCGGGGGCACCGGCAGATAGCCCTCTTTGTTGCGAATTTTATAGCCTAAGTTGGGGCCTTCATCCTTGCCGGTATTCCAGATGGCCTCACTGGAATCCACTTTATAGAACGCGCTGTTTTGGTTCAGATCATAGCGGACATCGTCAAATAGAAAGAATTCAGCTTCCGGACCCCAGTAGCTGGTGTCGGCGAAAGTGGTAGTTTTGAGAAATGCTTCGGCTTTTTGGGCAACATAGCGGGCGTCCCGGGTGTAGGGAGCTTTGTCGGGAGAAACCACATTACAGATCAGACTTAAGGTAGGAATGGCCATAAAAGGGTCGATCATCGCAGTGCCAGGATCAGGTATCAGCAGCATATCGCTTTCCTCAATCCCCTGGAAACCTCGGATACTGGAACCGTCGAAACCGGTTCCGTCCACAAAAATGCTTTCGTCAAATTCGCCGATCGGCACAGTCTTGTGCTGCCAGATACCCGGCATGTCGATGAATTTGTAGTCTACCAGCTTGGCTCCTTTGGCCTTCGCCAGCGCGACTACGTCTTTGGGAGTCATACCCATGATTTTCTCCTCCTCTTTTAGTTTTATAAAAAAAAGACGACAAACGTGACAGGTGAAGCACCTGCAACATTTGGCGTCATTGCCAGTGATAAAATTATGGACTATTATATTCCATACCTCACACAAAATTCCTGCCGGGAAAATAAAAAAATGTCAAAAAGCTGACACTATTTTTTCCCTTGCTAGCGCGCCGCAAATAAGAAAGGCAGCCTGTCACACTCTAGCGATCGCCGCAGTCGGACCAGGTTACCCCGGACGAAAACGGCGCCCCAGAAGACAAGGTTGCCTCCGTTGCAATCGACCATATGTTTCACCGCGGCCAGACTTGCCAAACAAGCCGTCCGGGCTGCCCAAGATCAAAACAAGCCTAACTTAGCGGGCCACTACTACTCCGTCCGCGCCTTTACCCCACAGGTTGAGCAAACACACGATTTGCAGGTGCAGCGGCATCTCCATCAATTCCTCTTCTCTCAAGTGCTCCATCATCGCAGTGCCCTCCTTCTTTGTTTTACCACCCAGCCGCGCCAGCCCCATTAAAACACAAAAAACTTCCCTGGATTGGGAAGTCATCATTGACTTGCGCTCGCTGTGTATTTGTGTATTTATGTTTTTATTATAGATTTCCCAGTCTTGAATGTCAATAGATTGGTGGGCGGCGAAAATGTATTTTTCGTGTATTTGTATTGCCAAGCTTTTTGCCGCTATGTCTGTCAGACATCAATGATACTGCCGAAATTATCGTTTGGCTGAAACCTGATCACGGTGCGACGCAGGGCTTTTGCCATTTCTGTCCAAAGTATACAATGGGCGCAACAAAATACCCCTAGCCCTATGGCAAAACAGGCAAATGAGCAAGCGCCTTGCGAATAGGAATGGAACTGCAGGAGGGAATACACCATGGCCATCATCGATTTACGCAGCGATACCGTCACCAAGCCAACGCGAGAGATGCGCACAGCCATGTTCGAAGCCGAGGTAGGCGATGACGGCTATGGCGAGGATCCGACCGTAAAAACGCTGGAAGAACTGGCGGCCCGGATGACAGAAAAGGAGGCCGGCCTCTTCGTTACCAGCGGCACCCAGGGAAATCAGCTGGCAGTCATGGTTCACGCACGAATGTGCGACGAAGTGATCTGCGAGGCGACAGCCCACATGCTCGGCTCGGAGACAGGCGGGATCGCGGCCCTGACAAGAGCCCAGCCCTATCCGGTGGCAGGAGACCATGGCAAACTGACGCCAGAGCGAATCGAACCAGCCATTCGCAAGAAAAAAATGAATGCCCCGCTTACCTCCCTGATCACCGTGGAAAATACCCACAATCACGCCGGCGGCACCTATTATACCCCGGCCGAACTGGCAGCCATCAAAAAACTGGCAGACCAGTATGCCCTGCCGGTCCACATGGACGGCGCGAGAATCTTTAACGCGGCGGTCGCCCAGAAGGTTGCCGTGGCCGAACTTGCCAAAAGCGTCGATTCCATGCAAATGTGCCTTTCAAAAGGCCTTTGCGCCCCGATTGGCTCGGTGCTGGTGGGGACCAGCGACTTCATCGCCCAGGCCCGCCGCTACCGCAGGCTGCTCGGCGGGGGAATGCGGCAGGCCGGCGTGATCGCCGCCGCCGGAATTGTGGCGCTAGAGACAATGGTCGATCGCCTCGACGAGGATCATCAGCATGCCCGCAAACTTGGTGAGGCCATCGCCGCAACCCGGCTGGCAGTCGATCTTGCCACCGTGCAGACCAACATCGTCATGGTCGACGTATCACCTCTCGGACTGACGGCAGCCCGCTTTCTCGAACTTCTTGGCGAGCACGGAATCCGGGCCAATGAAGCTGGCAAACACCAGATTCGCCTGGTCACCCATCACGATATATCCAGCGAGAATATCGATTACGTGATCGGCATTTTCGCCCGTCTGGCTGGGTAACGAAAACCATTCTTGTGCAGGAGGGATCGCTCTATATGTTTTCTTGGTACACAAAAATGAAGCTGTCCAATAAGATTTTTCTGGCCATGATCCTCGGCTCTGTGCTGGGAGTCGTCGCCGGACCGCTGGCGACACAGATTGAATGGATCGGCGAGATCTGGCTCAATATGATCAAGATGGCCGTCATCCCGCTGGTGATGTTCACCATGGTCCAGGGCATTGCCAGTATGGACAATCCGAAAACACTGGGCCGCATTTGGCTGAAAGCCACCGTCTATTATCTCACTACCACCATCATTGCCGTGATCATCGGCATCGCAACAACCAAGCTCCTCAAGCCAGGCATCGGTTTTGTCTTTGAAAAAAGCACGAAAACGGTCGAAATCCCCAAACTAGTCGATTTGAAAAGTTTTATGGTCAACCTCTTCTCTGACAATATATTTGTTTCCTTTACAAAGGGAGATATCGTCCAGGTTCTGATTATCGCCATCATCATCGGCATTGCCCTTGTCCTCATGCCCCGGGAAAAAAGCGCCCCCATCAAAGCATGGTTTGCCTCCATATCCGATTTGGTTATGGCGATCATCGGCATGATCATGTCATTATCGCCAATCGGCGTATTCTGCCTGATGGCGGCGGCGCTTGGAAAATACGGGCTTGGGTTTCTCGGGACCATGTCAAAGCTGATCGGCACCTATTATCTGGCTGCCGCCATTCAGCTTGTCGGCATTTATCTGCTGACGGTGTGGCTGTTTACGCGGATTACCCCCCTGGCCTTCATGGCCAAGACCGCTAACACCTGGATTTTCACCCTCAGCACCTGCAGCAGCGCGGCCGCCATCCCGATCAGCCTCAAGGTGGCTAAAGAGGAGCTGAATGTCTCCAATGATGTCGCCGATTTCATCGTGCCCTACGGCACCCAGATGAATCACGACGGAAACGCCATCCTGTTTGGGACAGTGCTGGTCTTTTGCGCCCAGGCGATCGGGGTCGACTTCTCGGCCATGCAATGGGTGCAGATGGTGCTGCTGGCCGTCATTTTGTCGGCAGGCGGGGGCGGGATCCCCTCCAGCGGGATCGTCAAATTGATGATCATCGCCCAGGCCTTCACCATGCCGCTGGAGATCATCGTCATGGTCGGCGCCTTCTACCGCCTGTTTGACATGGCAGTCACGACCATGAACTGCCTCGGTGACCTGGCCGGCACAGTCATTGTCGACAAATTCGAAAAAGCCAAGAACACCGCCTAACGAAAAATAGAGAGGCCTGAATCCCAACTTGGGGATTCAGGCCTTTTGCATCCCTCAACAGACTGATCAGCAAGCAACCATGCCACTACTCCTTTACATCATGTTTTCCCCATAGCCTTTGCTATAAACTCCGCGGAAAAAGTGATGGCGAGCTTGGTTAATTTCTCGCAAAGATGAGGCGGGTTATCTGGACTGAAGCCTTGTGGTCGCAGCTCCCTGCAAAGCAGGCTGCCAAAGTTCTGCTCAAAATCACCAGAAAACTGGCGGCACAATTCCTCTATTGCTGACCCTTCCAGCCCCGTCTTACTGCCGTAAAGCCCCACAAACATCAGCGCCCCCTCGACCAGCCCGCACTGCGTAGCTGATCTTCCGGCGTTTAGCCCAAATGCGGCCTCAAAGACTTGGGGATGAATTTCCGCATGAAATAGTTCGGACAAAATATGTAATGTTGTAATCGCGCAATTTAGGTCTTGGTTCCAGTAGTAATCATGTACTCGATCATTGATCAATTCCCGCATGAAAGATCCTCCTGTAGCCGCATTTTATATAGAAACTTCCTGAATCATCCAGGCATTTCCTTCATAAATCAAAACAGCCTGAAAATCGCATAGCAAATCCCCATCCAAAAACGGTATAATAAACCTATTGCTACAACATTCGGAGGTACCCCACATGAGCCAACCCAATCTTGCCATCCTCAATGCTAACGTATTTACCGGCTCGCTTGAGCGGGCCGAGGCTGTCGCCATTGCCGGCGAGCGCATTGTCGCAGTCGGCACCAGTAGAGACATCGCCCGCTTTGTCGGCCCTCATGCCGAGATCATCGACGCCGGTGGCGCTTCGCTCCTGCCTGGCTTTATCGACAACCACACCCACTTTATGATGGGGGCCCGCCAGCTCCTGGCTGTCGATCTTCGCACCGCCCGCTCCCCCGGCGAGTTCGCCGACCGCATCGCCGAGCGGGCCGTGGCCTTGCCAGCCGGACGCTGGCTCACCGGCGGCAACTGGGACCACGAACAGTGGCCTCACCGCACCCTGCCTGCGAAAATCCTCATCGACCCGATCACACCGTCCACCCCGGTCTTTGTCACCCGGCTGGACCTTCATATGGGGCTGGCCAACAGCGCGGCCCTCGCCCTTGCCGGCATCGATCGCTTCACCCCCGACCCGCCCGGCGGCCTCATCGAGAGGAATGGCGACGGGGAGCCCACCGGCATCCTGAAAGACACCGCCATGGACATCGTCCTTGGAGTCATCCCGAAGCCAGGCGCCGACGAAGAAGCCGTGGCCCTCAAGGGCGCCCTCGCTCACGCCGCCGCCCTTGGCATTACCTCTGTCCAGGACGTCACCTCCTGGGATGACTGGCACACCCTGCAGGCCTGCCACGCCCGCGGCGAACTGACCCTGCGCCTCTACGCCCGCACCCCCATCGCCCAGTGGCGCGAGCAGCTAGACTGGCTGGCCGCACACGGCCCGGGAGACTCCTGGCTGCGTCTCGGTGGGGTCAAAGGCTTTGTCGATGGCTCGCTTGGCTCGACCACAGCCCTCTTCCTCCAGCCCTACAGCGACGCGCCGGACGCGCACGGCCTCCTCATCCACCCGCCTGAAGAGCTGGCCGCCCTCATCACCGCCGCCGACGCCGCAGAGCTGCAGCTATCCATCCATGCCATCGGCGACGCCGCCAATCATCTCCTCCTTGATCTCTACGCCGCGGCCGCCGCCAAAAACGGTCCCCGCGACCGCCGGGCGCGGATCGAACATGCCCAGCATCTCACCCCCGCCGACATCCGCCGCTTTGCCGCCCTCGGGGTCATCGCCTCCGCCCAGCCCTATCATGCCGCCGACGACGGCCGCTGGGCCGACCGCCGCCTTGGAGCCGAGCGGGTCAAAATGGCCTATCCCTTCCGCTCGCTGCTGGACGCCGGCGCAGGCCTCACCTTCGGCACTGACTGGCCGGTAGCCCCCCTTGATCCCCTCCTCGGCATCCACGCCGCCGTCACCCGCCAAACCCTGGACGGCAGCCATCCGGACGGCTGGGTCCCCGAACAGAAAATCAGCCTCGCCGAGGCCATCCATGCCTATACTGCCGCCAGTGCCTTCGGGGAATTCGCCGAGCAGGACAAAGGCCGCATCGCCCCTGGCTACCTGGCCGACCTGGTCCTCCTCGACACCGACCTCTTTGCCCTTCCCCCTGCCGACATCGCCCAGGCCCGGGTGGCCTGCACCGTCTCTGGCGGCAAAATAATCTACCGGCGGCCGGGCTGATTACAGCCCGCCGGCATCCTCCCTGAGGATGCGGAAAGGACAGCACCATGCGCAACTACTCCCTGTCGGTCAAACTCCTCATCGCCCTCGTTGGCGTCGTCATCCTCGGCAACTCCCTCAACATCATCGACGCCACCTTCGGCACCCACCTGTCGTCTGCCACCGGCATCTGGTTCGCCGCCGCAGCCGCCATCCTCCTGGTGGCATACATCGTCGTCGCTGTAAAAAACCGCAAAAAATAACCTGCCTTCGCGGCAGGTGAAAAAAGAAACCACAGATTTGGTTTCTTTCATAAGCAAACAGTCTGCCCTTACAGCAATCTGCTTTCATTTTTTATGGCTATTTTTATTCTTCCCCTAAATAGCAGACAGTCACAACATCTCCGTCATGCATTTTCCGGAAAAATTGCGGCAATGCCTTCTTCGCATAGGCGACCACCAAATCGGTAGTCGATTCATGTGGCTCAATGTCGCAGACCACCACCTTCGACAACGAGGTCTTCTTGCGGTTAATGCTGACACGATACTCATAAACACAGTTATCGTTTATCATTCAATCTCTGTTCCACCTTTTCCGCTCTTATCCGCATTATACCATACATCCCTTTTACCAGTAACAACATGCTTGTACCGGTAAAAGACAACGCGACCCGCAGCAGCAGACAAAATCAGCCCGGACACCGGATATATCTCCCGGGTCCGGGCTGATTTTCATCTCAGTTATTTCGCTGCAGCCAGCATTTCAGCGATTTTTTTCGGCGCAACAGGTCGGCTGAAATAATACCCCTGCATCTTATGGCAGCCCAGCCCCAGGAGGCAATCGCGCTGGAGGGCGGTCTCCACCCCCTCGGCGGTAACCGCCAGCTGCAGGGTCTCCGACAGGGCCATGATGGCCTTAACGATGGCGCGGTTGTTTAGATCGGTATCAATATCCTGGACAAAGGATTTATCGATTTTCAGAGTATTAATCGTGAAAGCCTTTAGATAACGCAGCGACGAATACCCAGTCCCGAAATCGTCCAGCGCCAGGCTAATCCCCATGGCCTGCAGTTCGGTGGAAACCGAATCGGTCAGCTCGGCTTTGGTCATGGCCAGCGTCTCAGTGATCTCCAGCTCCAGCAAAGCAGGCGCCATTTTCGCGTCGGCCAGCGCGGAGCGCACCATCGGCAAAAGATTGGGGTCCTGGAACTGATTGGCAGAGAGATTGACCGACATACGGACAGGCGCATATCCGGCCTGCTGCCAGCCCACAGCCTGGGCGCAGGCTGTCCGGAGGGTCCACTCGCCGATCGGGATCATCAGGCCGGTAGCTTCGGCGATTTCGAGAAAATCGCCCGGGTACAGGAGTCCCCGCGTCGGATGCTGCCAGCGAAGCAGCGCCTCCACGCCGATGATCCGGCCGGTCTCGTCCACCTGAGGCTGATAGTGAAGAACAAATTCGCCGTCTTTGATGGCCTGATGGAGTCCTGTTTCCAATGAAACCCGGTCCAGCATGGAAATATGGATATCTTCGGTGTAAAAGTGAAACGAATTGTTGCCTTTGCCCTTGGCCTTGTACATCGCCATATCGGCGCTCTTGAGCAGGGTGTCGGCGTCCTCGCCGTCCCAAGGGTAAATGGCGATACCGACACTGGTTCCGATATGAAAATCATGTCCCTGGTAGCGCCAGGGCTCATTCACCGCAGCGATAATCCGCCGGGCCACCGCCACCACCGCGTGCACCTCGTAAGTGCCGGGAATAATCACCGTGAACTCGTCGCCGCCCATACGGGCCACTGTATCCTGAGATCGCATGCAGCTTTGCAGCCTGCTGGCCACCGTCCGGAGGAATTCATCCCCGGCAGCGTGGCCGAAGGCATCGTTGATCCGTTTAAAATTATTCAGATCCAGGAACATCACCGTAAATTTATCATTGGCGCCGGCCGCCTCGACCAGTACCCGGGCCATATCCTGCTGATAATACGCCCGGTTGGGCAGTCCGGTCAGGTCGTCATGATAGGCCAGATGCCGGACGGTTTCCTCATGGCGCTTCTGCTCGGTGACATCCAGCGCCAGCACGGCAAATTGACCGGGCTGAGGACAATAGGCCGCCACCGAATAGAAGCGGTTCAGCTCGCGGGAATGATCGGAAAACGACATCGCCTCGCCGGTCAGGGCCACCTTGCCGTATTTTTCGATCCAGTGGGTCTCGGTGTTCGGCACGACCTCCAGCACCGTTCGGCCGATCAGGCGGTCGGCGCTGATATCCACCAGCCGCTCGAACGCCGGGTTGACCGCCAGGAAGCGGTAGTCCACCGGGTTTCCGGCCGCGTCGCAGATGATCTCATGCAGGGCGAAAGCGTCATGCATATTGTTGAACAGCGCCCACAGCGCCCTGTCCTTTTCCGCCAGCAGTTCCCAGTTGGTCTGCAGCTCGTCGAACTGCTGCCTGAGCTCTTCGTCATTGGCAGTCAGCTCCTCGTGGGCAGCCGCCAGCTCCGCCCGGCTCGCAGCCAGGGCCAGCTCGGCCTCTTTGCGGTCGTTGATGTTCCGTGTGATGGAAAGAATACAGTCCTCACCAGCCACCGCAATCCGCCTGGCTGACATCAGACCATACTGCACTTTGCCGTCCTTGCGGCGAAATTTAGCTTCCAGGTTGAGCACTTCCCCGTCCTGCTGCAGCCCAGCCACTAGGCGGGAGCGGTCAGCCGGGTCGGCCCAGATGGAGATGTCCAGCGAGGTTTTGCCGATGACATCTTCGCGGGTGAAGCCGGTCATCCGGGTGAATCCGCCGTTGCTATCAATATACAGCCCGTCGCGGAGACGATTGATATTGATCGAATCGGGGCTGGTATGAAAGGCTTTGTTGTACTTTTCCTCGCTCGCCCGCATCAGGGCCTCAGCCTGACGCTCGCGCCGGGTCCGCACCACCAGCCGGCCGGTGTAAAGCAAGATAAAGAGGCTCATCCCCCCGGCTGCCCCGAAATAAGCAGTCCGGCGGGCAAGCATCGGCGCCAATATCTCCTCTGTCACCCCTACCTGAACGACAAGCGGATAGTCGCTCATTTGGCGATAGCTCATCAGACGTACCTCGCCGAAAAACCGGCCGCTGGTACGGAAAAAGCCGGCTGGCGCCTTGGCCAACTCCTCAAATAGCAAAGCCTTTGACATATCAATGCCCATATCCCTGCTGGTATTAGAAGCCCGGGCGTAGCCGTCGAGGCCCAGCACCCGCACAGTATAGTGCTCGTTGAAATCCATGTCGCGATAAAATTTGGTGAAATACTCGGGGTTGAGTGAGACGTAGGCAATACCGGCAAAGCTGCCATCCGGATAATTCAGGCGGCGGGACAGGGGAATGGACGAGACGCCGGTTACCCGGCCGGTAAAGGTCCGGCCGATATAGAGCTGGCCGGTGTCAGCGGTCCTATGGATCTTAACATGCGGCAGATCGGCGAAATTAACCCCAGGCGAAAAAGGCCGCAGGCTGATTCGAATACCGCCTGTTTCATCCTCCAGCGCCAGCTGAATAGCTAAGGGGTCCTGTCCGATTTGCGAAATCAGGCGGGTAATGGCCGGTGTCACCGCCTGCGTCCCCTCAAATTCATTCTTCAACAGTAGGAGATACTGGTCATGAGTCTTCAGTATCTGGCGCACATGTTCCTCAAAGGCGCGACTGAACTTGTCGCAATCGTGCATGACGTTGTCGATGGTAATCTGCCGGTCGCGCTCCACCTGCCAGAAGGCCCCGCCCCAGACCAGCGTGATCAGCAAAACGCAAAACAGCAGGATGGCCCTGTCGGGCGCAATCCAGCTCCTGTAAAAACGGCTGAATCGATTTCCTGTCAGCATAATATCCCACCTGTGCACAGAGTCTCTCTGGCGCTACGCGCCGACAATAAGCTCAAAATTCGACATTAAATACTATATTCCTCCAGACATTTAGGCATTTCCCAGAATATCCTGTTGATCCCAGTATCGCCTTGCAATAAAAGCGCACCGACAGAAAGCCGGTGCGCTTTTATTTAACCCTCTGTGGCTAAACTGCCACCAAATCAAGGATCGATCTTCTGATAAAAGGTCTGCTGCCCCTCGACCAGCCGGACGACCACCGCCGATTTCAACGGGTCGTGCCAGGCCGTCATGCGGATGGGGCCGAGCAAGCCCTCCACCGTGACGCTCTCCAACGCGGTGCGGATTTTCCCCGGTTCGCTGCTGCCCGCCTTTTTGATGGCCTCACCCAAAATGAGGGCCGCCTCGTAGCCCAGCACCGCCAAAGCATCCGGCTGCTGCCCGTATTCCCGCATATAGGCTGCTTTGAACTTTGCCGTTCTTGGGGTGTTATTATCAATATAATGATTGGAAAAATAGGTATTATTCAGTGCCGCCACACCGGCCAGAGCCACCATGCGCTGCGAATCCCAGCCGTCACCGCCGAGGAGGGACGCCTGGATCCCCATTTCCCTTGCCTGCTTTACGATCAGGCCAGCGTCTGTAAAATAGCCCGGGATAAAAACGACGTCCGGGTTAGCGCCCCGGACCCGCTCCAATTGACTTTGGAAATCCTTGTCCCGTGGCTGATAATATTCCTTAGCCGCTACCTTGCCGCCATTGGCGGTAAAGTACGCTTCGAACATCCCGGCGAGCTCCTTCGAGTACTTAGAGGAGTTGTCGATGATGACCGCCGCCGTCTTGGCTTGTAAACTGTTCAGGGCGAACTTAGCCATGATGACCCCCTGGTAGGGATCGACAAAACAAGCCCGGAAGGTGTATGGCTTGGTCGTCCCGTCAACCGTCTTGGTCACCAGAGCGTTGACCCCGCTCGGCGAAAGAAGCGGCACCTGAAATTTTTCCGTCACAAAAGACGCCGCTATCGTATCAGAACTTGCAGTACAGCCCAACATGGCCACCACATTCTCCTGATTAATCAGGCGCTCAGCCACTGACTGCGCATTGGCCGGCTGACCGGCATTGTCCAAGACGACAAATTCTACCTGACGCCCCAGCAGTCCGCCTGCCGCATTCATCTCCCGGAAAGCCAACTGCGCTCCGTTTTGCGCCGCCTGCCCGAAAGCAGCGATCCCGCCGGACAATTCCAAGTTGCCGCCGATCCGTATGGTCGGCGCCGCCTTGCCTGCCGCCGGCCACAGCATCATCACCGCCAGCAGCCCGGCGATCAGCAGCAGCTTTTGCCAGACGCCTGCCTGTCCTTTTTTATGCCGCCCCAACCGGCTATCCCGCCCCATGCTCTGAGCAAACACGATCAAGCCACCCCCAGCCTTCGTATTATTCGTAGTTATCCTATTTCTTCCATAAAAGGTTTATTCCTGCATAATTTTTCAATATTCTACCAATTTTTCTTTTAAGCAATAATTGACAGGCATACGGCGCAGGGATTGACCTGGCGGCGGGGAACTAATAAAATTAGCACCCGTCTACCCTACTCTACACCAGGAGGATCACTACAATGACAACCGGAATAGTACGGATCACGATAATCGCCGCCCTGCTATCCATCCTCGCCGTCAGCCCGGTGGCCGCCGCCTACCAAAACGGCGTCCCGGTACTTCTTTATCACCATGTAACCGGCGACAGCGGCGACATGCCTGATCTGACCATCACCCCGACCGAATTCCAGCGCCAGATGGCCGCCCTGAAGGCCGCCGGCTTTCGCACCATCTCGCCGGATCAGCTCCTGGCCTACATGAAAGGCGACCCGGCTCCCCTCCCGGATAAGCCGGTCCTCATCACCTTCGACGACGGCTACACCGACAACTACACCAATGCCTTCCCCATCCTAAAACAATATGACTTTCAGGCCACCCTTTTCATGGTCGGCATTAACTTCGACCGGCCAAACCGCCTGTCCAGCAGCCAGATCCGGGATATGGCCTCAGGCACCTTCACCATCGGCTCCCACTCCATGACCCACCCCGACCTCACCGCTCTCACACCAGCCGAGCTGGAGCGGCAGGTAGCAGGCAGCAAACAGAAAGCCGAGGCCATCACCCATAAACCGGTTGACTTTTTCGCCTATCCCGGCGGTTTTTACGCGCCCTCCACCGTGACCGCCGTCGAAGCGGCCGGCTACAAAGGCGCCTTCAGCGTCCTCACCGGCCTCAACCTCGCCGGCCGCGACAACATCTACCTCCTGCGCCGCATCCCCGTCTTTCGCGACACCGACTTCGACCGCCTGCTGGCCCTCCTCACTGCCAACCATCCCAAAACCTCGCTGCTCGACTTTGACCCTGTTCTCCCCGATGACACCGATTTATCGCCCCAGCCGGCGCGATAAATGCTATAATAATCTGACAAACCAAACTCATCAGGAGGTTGCCATGAACGCCCCCCATTACCGCCAATATCTCTATATTGCCTTTTCCGAGCTCCTCAAAGAGCCTACCGCCCAGACCACCGAAGATTTGCCGGCCCTGGTCGCCTTCTTAGGCGAAGCCGCCACCGCCCTCGGCTATACCCTCACTGCGCCCGGCGCTGACGATCTTTTGGCCCTGGCCGGTGATTTTGACGCCCTGCGCGGGGCCTACTATCTCACCTTTTGCTACCCGCCCCAGACCCGGCTGGTGCCGGTCGAGTCGGTATACCGCCCCTGGACTAAAGATCCCACCGCCACCCTGCCTGGCGCCCACGACCTCGGCTATCTCCAGGGGGACGCCGCCGCCCATATGCTCGCCCTCTACCAATCCTACGGCCTGACCCCGCCGGAAGCCTACCAGGCCATGCCTGACCACCTCTGCCTCCAGCTCGAATTCGCCGCCCACCTCTTGGAACTCGAACAAGAGGACCGCCTCGCCACCTTCCTCGCCGACCACCTCGGCTGGGTGAGCGATCTGGCGGCCCAGGCCGCAGCTTCCCCGGCAGCCCCCTTCTACCGCCGCGTCCTTGACCTTACCGCCGCATTCTTAGCCGCTGAAAAGCAGCAGTGATAAAAAAAAACCTACCGACAGGCAGAAGTAAATACAGCGCTAAACTAGTAAAAAAACGTGAGCAGGGATTGCCTGCTCTTTTGTTTTGCGTCCTTTTATCCTGCTAGAATTTTTTGCCATCATTCCCAGGCCACTTCCGCCAAGGACAAGTTGCCGTGATAAGCTGCTGTTATTCTTTATTAATCTACTAATAATTTGATTTATTTGCAGGAATTTGTCTAACCATGCAGAAAATGTTCGTACACCCCACGCAAACAATTGTCTGTTTTAAATGTCAATGGAACCCTTTTGTGGCAAAACCTGTCACGGCCAGATGGAATTTGGTTGGTAACAAGCAGAAGTTCATACAAAATGGAGGGTATTAAAAATGAAACGCTCTCTGATGACTGGATTCCTTGGACTCATCCTGGTATTTTCCCTGGTGCTGCTGTCCGGAACGGTTTTTGCCGAAGGCACCTGGACCAATTCCGACAAAGGGGTCAAGATTTGGGATGCCTATCCCAATCCCAGCGCAACGGTCACCTGGTCCGGAGGTGCAGATGCGGACGGCTATGCCGATGGCAAGGGCACTCTGCAATGGTTTATCGACGGCAATACCTCCGACCGCTTTGAAGGCACCATGACCCATGGAAAAAGGACTGGCAAAAGCATTTTGACCTGGGCTGACGGCACCCGTTACGAAGGTGACTTTGCCGATGACAGGCGTACCGGCAGGGGCATTTATACCTGGACTAGCGGCAACCGCTACGAAGGCGATGTTCTCGATGGCCGGGAAAACGGCAAAGGCATTTTCACCTGGACTGACGGCACCCGCTACGAAGGCAGCTTCGCCGATAACAAACGCACCGGCAAAGGCATCTTGACCTGGCCTGACGGGAGCCGTTACGAAGGCGACTTTGTCGATGACCTTCGCACCGGCAGAGGCATTTATATCTGGGCTAACGGGGACCGCTACGAAGGCGGCTTTGTCAATGACAAGCGCACCGGCAGGGGTCTATTGATCTGGTCACCGACCGGCCAATGGCCTGGCGACCGCTATGAAGGCGATTTTGTCGACGGCGCCCGCACCGGCAAGGGCATTTTGACTTGGGGGCCCACTTCGCAATGGGCCGGCGACCGCTATGACGGCGATTTCGTCAATGGCAGACGTGAGGGCTATGGCATTTATACCTGGGCCAACGGTGACCGTTACGAAGGCGGCTTCGTCGACAGCAAGGAAAGCGGCAGAGGCATTTTGACCTGGGCTGACGGCACCCGCTACCAAGGGGACTTTGTCAATGACCAGCGCACAGGCAGGGGCGTTTTGACCTGGCCGTCCAATTCGCAATGGTCTGGCGACCGGTATGACGGGGACTTTGTCAACGGCAATCGCGACGGCTATGGCACCTACTATTTCCATAACGGTACGGTGCAACGGGGACGCTGGTCCAACAACACCTTCCTCGGCCCGTGAGAAGCGAAACAGCCCCCTGAACAAAAAAATGGCCTCCGAACCAGACTTGATGCTGACAGGCATGGTCTGGGCGGGGCCATTTTCTTTTTGCGGCCGTTTTTTAATTTTTTTCGTTTTTGTTCTCTTTTTTTGTTAGCCTGCATAGAATGACGACTGTAGTGTAACAAAAGGAGGCATCAATTTGACGCAACGGGGCAGGCTGAACAAGTACCTGGAAAAAGACCAGGTGCAACAGATTCTCTTAACGGTAGACAGGGGGCTAGCCGACTACAAAATAGCCGACTGGATCGAAGAATCCCTGCGGGGTACATTCGGCTATCAAAAATATCAGCGCCTGGTAACCGTGTATTCCGATCTTTGGGAAGAGGTTTATGCCAATATCTTTGTCAGACAGCCGGAAGTTCTGTGCCAGCGCAAGCTGCTGGAACGCTTATCTTCCCCGCCGCTGACCATCATCAGACTGAAAATGGGTTGGGCCTAGCCGCGCGGCATGGCTCCCAGACGGCCCCGGGTCCCGAACCCGTTACATACCCGGCGCCAGAACACACTCTTCGGCAATGATCTTGATCTCTTTGGCTTTCTCCTCATTTACCGAAACATACAAGTAATCTCCGGCAAACAGGGTAGTTTCCCCTTGAGGCACGAGTTCCTTATTGCCGCGCCTGATGCAAACCAGCAAGGAGTCAGCCGGCCACTCAATCTCTTTGACCTGCTGCCCATCCAAGCGGGAGTCCAGACAAACAACTAGCTCGACAACCGTTCTTTTTGAAACCGCTGTACTGGACAGCGGTTTTTTCTGTCTGATCAACCGATCCAAGAGAACATCATAAATCGGCTGCGATTTGGCGATATCGGCGACAACATACGCCACCATGCAGATGGCGATCATTTCAAGCAAATGGCTAAAGGAACCTGTCATTTCGGTTATCAGTATGCTGCCGGTGATGGGAGCTTTGACAATGGCGGTAAAATAGGCCCCCATCGCTAAAATAATGAAGGTGACATGATACTCATGGCTGAGCCCGACCACCACGAGCACTTTACTGAATACCCCGCCGATCAGCGCACCAATCACTAACATGGGCAAGAAAATCCCGCCCGGAACCCCCGAACCGTAACTGATCATCGTAAAGGCGAATTTTGCCAGCAATAAGATGAAAAGCATCACCACCCCGACCTGGCCGGTGGAAATGGTATTGATCAGATTGTTTCCGCCTCCCAGGATCTCCGGCAGGACAAACCCCGCCAGCCCCCCCACAAGGAGCGGAAAGAGCGACTGAAGCCCTTTTGGCAGCAACTGTTGTCGGGCATAGATATCAAGAGTCTTAATCAACAGCTTGTTAAAGGCAACGCCCAAAACTCCGGTAACTATCCCCAAAATGACCAAGAGGCCATAATAGTGGAAGGGTAAAACAGGAACCCCAATAAAATTCCAGAAGGGCTCACGGCCAAAAAAAGAACGTACAACGAAATCCGCGGTCAAAGACGCGGCAATCGCCGACATCAAGACGGCGGGCGAAAAATTCTTGTGCAATTCTTCCAAGGCAAAAATCACCCCTGCCAACGGGGCATTAAACGCGGCTGCCAGACCGGCGCTTGCGCCACTGGTCAGCAGATATCGTTCTTCCATTCTGGTCCGGCCGAGAGTGCGGCTGACGCCCTGACCGACAACAGCCCCGATTTGAATCGAAGGGCCTTCGCGGCCGAGAGACATCCCGGCACCGATGGCTAAGACGCCCCCGATAAACTTCGCGACAAGAACTCGTAGCCAGCCGATCTTCACAACACCCAAAATATCCCCTTTGACCTGGGGGATGCCGCTCCCGCCGGAAAGAGGCTCGAATTTAATAATAAGGCCGAGGATATAAGCGATGAGAAGTAGACACGAAAACCAGGCGACGATGATGGTCCAGTCGCCGGATACCATGTAGCGATAAACCGTTGCCCGGAAGGCCTCGGCTGATTCCAGGGCATAGCGGAAGGCGACCACAATGGCGCCGGCAATAAGCCCGACGACAATGCCCTCGACAAAAAGCTTCAGCCGAAAATCCCGCCACTTCAATAAAGCATGTTGGACTTCCTTTATCTCCTGCACCATTCAGTCTAACCCCCATCCCGGATAAAACAGCCTTAGCCTGCAGATTTCAGCCGCGTTACCACCAATACTGAGGATACTTTCTCTTCATGGCGAAATTGTTTACAAGGATTGCGATCACAATCAAGATGCTAATCCCGATCCCAACCGGAGCGAGGGGAAATAGCCAGTCCTGTTTGGAAATCACGGCAATCAGGGCCGTTGCTCCGGCAGGCGGATGAATCGTCCTGGTCAGCACCATCATCGAAACGGCAAGACCCACGCTGAGCGCCGCGCTGTACCAGTAGGACCCCAGCAGTTGGTAGCAGGCCACCCCGATGAAAGCAGCCATGATATGGCCGGCGATGGCATTGCGGGGCTGAGCGAAGGGAACGGAGGGCGCGCCGTAGAGTAAACAGGCAGACGCCCCGAGGGATGCGACCAAAACAGGAACTCCTTTATGAAAGGCCAGGAAAGTCACAATACCGATTCCCACAAAACAGCCGATAAAGGTCCATATGACTTCTGACAGCGGCGGATGTGGCACCGTGCACCGTCCGCCGCTGCACACCTTCTCCCAGTACTCACTCATCGAGCAAAAATGCCGGTCCTCATCTGGCTGGGGTTGCTGCTGGGGATTTATACTCATACCAAACTGCCTCCTTTGCTAAGGTCATTGAAAAGGCGTTCGTCTTTCGCGAGATAAACTCCTTGTAAAATTCCTCGTTGTTTATTTACAAAATGTCGAGGCCTGTCTGAAAGAGCGCCGGCAAACCTTCACCGGTAGTGGGTTTCTCACCACCCACGCCATACAGGTGGTTTGGCCGGCGCTCTTTCGGGAAATACTAGCGAGGTGTTGCTACCTTACCTGTCGCCGGAGGACTTGCTTGTGGCTATCCTGTCCCATGACCAGCTCGCCGAAATGGAACGCCAGCTGACGCAGTGCAAAATAGAAAAATGGCTGGCCGAAGACCTTTTCAGTCCTGTCTGGTGGCTAATGCTGGCAGTGCTCATCCTGCCCTGGCTCATCTGGTGGAAATGGGTCGACCGCCGCCGCATCGTCGTCATCACCCTCTACGGTCTCTTGCTCCTCATCACGTCGTCTTATCTAGACGCCATCTGCAGCGAGCTGGCCCTGTGGCAATATAACAAGATGCTGCTGCCCCTCTGGTCGCGGCTGGTCTCAGTGGACTTCGCCGTCATGCCGGTCACCTATATGTTTCTTTACCAGTATTTCCGACCCTGGCCGGTCTTTACCGCCGCCACCACCGCCGTAGCCGTCGTCTATGCTTTTGGCGCCGAGCACCTGCTGGAAATCAGCGGCATCTACCAGGTCAACCACTGGAGTCACTGGTACTCCTTCATCCTTTATATCATCATCGGCTTATCCTGCAGGTTGTTGACCGATAAAATCGCCGCCCAGGCCCACCCCGGCAGCCGATTTAAGCGCTAAACGACAGCAAAAAGTCCCCTGACAGGAACGTCAGGGGACTTCATTATTTCACCTTGTCTCAGGGAGGCAGTCTACAGCCTGAACTTGCTGACCGCCTTTTTCAGCTCCTCAGCCATCTTTGTCAGTGCCTCACTGGAGGCGGCGATCTCCTCCATCGAAGCCGTCTGCTCCTCGGTGGCCGCTGACACCGTCTGCGTCTGCGCCGAGATGGCCTTGCTGGTTTTTTCGGTCTGTCCCACCGCCTCCACCACCGCCCGGGCGCCGCCGGACAATTCCTGGATGGCGCGAACCATTCCCTGGATCTCACGCGAGGTTTCGGCCACCAGGCCGGTGATCTGGTCGAAAGACTGCCCGCTGGCGATCACCGCCCGGCTGCCCCCCTGCACCACTTCTGTTCCTTTCACCATTGCTGCCACCGCTTTGCCGGTGGTGCCCTGAATCTCGCCGATCAGCTCGGCGATCTGTTTGGCCGCCAGCTCGGACTGTTCGGCCAGTTTCCGCACCTCTTCGGCTACCACCGCAAAGCCCCGTCCCTGCTCACCGGCCCGGGCCGCTTCAATGGCGGCGTTGAGGGCCAGGAGATTGGTCTGCCCGGCGATACCGGCGATCGTTGCGACGATCTGGCCGATCTGATTCGACTTCTCGCCCAGTTCGCCCACCATCGCCGCCGACTCGGCCACCGTGCTCTCGACATTCGCCATCTGCCTCACCGCCTCCGCCACCGCCTTATCCCCGTCGCGGGCGGCCTGGGCGGCCTTGGTCGACGTAGTCTCCACCTGGCCGGCATTCTGGGTGATGGCCGCGATATTGGCCGACATGGTGTCCACTGCCGCCGTCGTTGCAGCCAGCACCTCCATCTGTTTGTTTGTCCCCTGCGCCGCCTCGGTAATGGCTCCCGCCACCTGTCCGGCAGCCTGGGCCGATTGTTCAGCGCTTGAGGAAAGCTCGGCTGATGAAGACGCCACCTGCTCCGCTGCTGCCGCCACCTGGCGAATCAGGGAGCGGAGACTGCGGCTGGCCTGGTTCAGATAGGTCAGCAATGCGCCCATCTCATCCTTGGCTACCACTCCGATTTCCTGACTCAAATCCCCTTGGGCCAGATGTTCGGCATAGTCCTGTCCCACTGTGATGGCCCGCATGATCGGCCGGGTGGTAAAATAGGCCACCGCTAAACCGGCCAGCACCCCAAAGGCCAGCAGCAGATAGATGTAAATATAAAGTCTGGTCTGAATGTTCTGGATTTCGGCCACTGCCGTCTTCCGCGCCTCTTCCTGGCGTTTGGTGTAGTTGTCCACCAGCGTATTCAACGCCGCGTTGGCTGGCGCCCCCACCTTGACCAGGTAATCGGCAGCTGCGGCCTGCCCCTGCGACTGATACAACTCCAGAATGCGGCTGCGATGGGGGGCAAAATCCTGCAGCGCCTGTTTGATCGGCCTGACAGTCTGCTGCTCCCTGCCGGTGGCAACCAGATAATCCGCCTCTGCTTCGGCAGCCTTGGCCGCTTGGGCGAGGTCATCGGCAAACCTGGCGTCCCCGGTCATCAAATAACCCCGAGTCGCCGCCGCCGTCCGCATCTGAGCAATCTGCAGCTTGCGGGCGCTGTCGAGGAGCATCATCCGGTACTCCAGAATATCTGCGGTCGCCCGCTCGATCTGGCGATACTGGTAGAAAAAGACTGCCACCATCACCGCCATGACGGCGATGATAACTGCGAAACCACAATAAATTTTAGTGCGAATCTTCAAATTGATCCCTCCGTGACGATTATCATCCCATTTACCTTACCTGACTGTTCCAGTCGATAACAGGAAACCCCACTTGACGCCCCTCGGAAAGAATTTGATAGAACATGCACCCCCTTGACGGAGTTATTGATACAGTTAGGCAACCTCATAAAAAAACACTATGCTTAAATTCGCACTATTACGACATATTCCTTCCCATTTCAGTAGTAAATTGGGAAATATTTTGTTTCATTTTAGCGTTTCCCGCCGGGCGCGAGCTGCACGAAAAAAGCCCCCTGACATGCCAGGGGGCCACATCATCGTGCTACAAAGAAAAAGGCTACAAGCGGAATATGCTGACCGCTTTCTTCAGTTCCCCGGCCATGGTTGACAGCGCCTCACTGGAGGCGGCGATCTCTTCCATCGTTGCCGACTGCTCCTCCACCGCCGCCGACACCGTCTGGGCCTGACTGGCCGCCTGCTTGCTGACCCCGTCGATCGCCCGCACCGAGTGAACGATTTCCTGGCTGCCGCCTGCCATTTGCTCCATGGCGGCCGAAATTTCCCGCACATCAGCCGATACCGTCTCCACCAGCGAAAAGATGGCGCTGAAGGTCTGCCCGGCGTCGTTGACTACCTGCCCGCCGCGGCCCACTTCCAGGGTGCCTTCGGTCATCGCCTGCACGGCACTGGCAGTATCCTGCTGGATTTCATGGATCAGGTCGGCGATCTGCCGGGACGCCGCCTGGGATTGTTCAGCCAGTTTCCGCACCTCTTCGGCCACCACCGCGAACCCGCGGCCCTGTTCTCCCGCCCGCGCGGCTTCGATCGCCGCATTCAGCGCCAGTAAATTGGTCTGTCCGGCGATACCGGAAATGGTATCGACAATCTGGCCGATCTCGCGCGATCGCTCGCCCAGCTTACTCACCACCCCCGCCGAATAGCTCACCGTTTTCTCGACACTGGCCATCTGCCCGACCGCCCTGTCCACCGCCTCGCTGCCCTCTTTCGCCGCCTCGGCCGCTTTGGCCGCAGTACCGGCCATGGTGTTGGCGCTGGCTGCGATCTCCTGTACCCCGGCGGACATCTCCTCGACAACAGCGGCAGTGGTATCGATGGCTTTCACCTGTTCCTCCGCCCCTTCAGCAACCTGGGTTATCGCCCCGGCGATCTGTCCCGAGGCCTGGGCCGACAATTCGGCACTGGCTGTCAGCTGCCGCGAAGCCGCCGCCACCTGCTCGATGACCTGGTTGAGATGGCCGATCAACTGCCGCAGCTGGCCCCGCATCCTGACCACCGCATCAGCCAACTGGCCAATTTCATCCCTCGTCCTGATGGTCCGCTTATGCTCGCTGAGGTCACCGTCCGCCACTTCACCGACAAACGCCACCACCTTGCGCAGCGGAGCAATCACGCTGCGGGCGGCAAATAGCCCGATGGCGATGGCGAGGATGGTAACAATCAGACTGATGGCCACAGCCACCTTTTCCGCCTGTTCGCCCACCTCCACGCTGCCCTCAAGCCGCCCTTTGGTATATTTGTCAGCCATATTCTGGTATTCGCTTACCTTGGCGATCAGCGCCTGCCCCAGGGGAGCCATCTCGGCGACCGCCACCTGCTGCGCCTCCTGGTCACGGCCCGCCTTTTTCAGCGGGATAAATTTCTTTTCAGTCACCTCACTAAACTTGCCCCCGATTTCCTGCACCGCCGCGACCGTCCTCTTGCCCTCCTCAGACGCGGCCATCTGCGCCAGTTCGGCCGTCAGCTTCTCATTCGCCCGGGCTTGTTTCTCATAGTTGTCCAGGTGATTTTGCGTTCCATAAGCCAAATAGGCGCGGATGCTGGACACCTGGCCAAGGGCGTTCATCGCCACCTCATTCACCTTGGACAGCCGCGCCATGTCTTGCTGGGCGATCGTTCTGTTGGCAGTGACGATTTGATGGGTATTGTAAAACAGGAAGGCATAACCAGCAGCACTGATCAGGGCAACCACCAGAAAATAAGCAACCATTTTACCAGCCAAACCAAACTTCATTCATCCTACCTCCGCAACATCGATTCCTATATCAATTTGGCCATTTATCCTGACCATCAGGCACCATTGACTGTCAGCGTCGTAGGTCTCATAAAACAAGCCGCCGCAGAGCTTGACAGACCCTACAAAATGCGCGTTAATAATGATAAGTGCTATCATGTGAATCGCCGTCAGAATACACTATAGTAGAATTAAATTCACCATAGTATATTCTGGCCATTTCGACAAATTCCTCCCATTTTTTCCCGAAAGGCAAGGAAAGTGATGTTATATTTCGGCAAAGCCGTTCATGCGGCCCGTACCAGCCAAAAACTCAGCTTGAAAGAACTGGCCGCCCGCTCCGACGTCAGCGCCTCCATGCTCTCCCAGATCGAGCGCGGCGAAAAAATGCCCACCCTCCGGGTTGCCCTGCAGGTGGCCGAGGGACTGGGTGTCGAGCTGTCGGAACTGATTGAACCCCTTCACGCAACGCCTTCAGTCACTCGCAAAGCAGAGCGTCCTGCCGTTCTTTCCCGTCACGGCATGGTTGGGACAAGTCTGTCGCCCTATTTCGCCAAAGCCGGGTTCAGCATCAGCCAGTTCGTATTTCCGCCCGGCCACGACGCTGGCGTCCTGTCGCCCCACAAACCCGGCACCAAGGAATTTGCCCTAATCCTCAGCGGAAGAATTCAGATTCTGGTAGACCAGGAGGTTTTCGTTCTGAATGAAGGCGATTCACTTTCCTTCCGGGCTGATGTGTCCCACAACTTCACCAACCCTTTTGACGAAACCTGTGAATTCATTCATATTTATATTGCCAAGGACTAGTCGGCAAACCACAGTCCCATCGCAACAAAAAGCCCCCTGACAGCTTGACTGTCAGGGGGCTTTCTCGATTCACATTTCCTCAGGGTGTAAACACATGCACAGCGCAGGCCAGACAAGGGTCGAAGGAATGGATGACCCGCATGACCGCCAGGGGGTTGTCGGCGTCCGCCACCGGCAGACCGGTGAGGGCTGCTTCGATGGGTCCTGGCCGCCCTTTGCCGTCGCGGGGGGAGGCGTTCCAGGTGGTGGGCACCACCGCCTCATAGCGTTCGATCCGCCCGCCGCTGATCTTGATCCAGTGGCCGAGGGCCCCGCGGGCTGCTTCAGACAGCCCTGCGCCATACGCCCCGTCCGGGATGATCGCCTCAGCTGCAGCCTCGCCTTCAGGGTCGAGGGCTGACAGCCACCTGTCCAGCGGTTCTAATAGCAGCCTGGCTTCCAGCATCCGGGCTTTGATCCGGTCCATGGCCGAGATGCCGCCCTGGTAGCGGCCAGCTACCCACAGCCTGGCCAGCGGCCCCACTTCGCACACCGCGCCGCCATAGCGGGGAGCCTTCACCCAGCTGTAGCCAGCCGCCCGGTCCAGCTTCTCCTCGGTAACGGTGTTGGCCGGGTGGCCGCTGCCGGCGTCGGTGTACCAGGCGTGGGACACATCTTCGGCGATGGCCTCCACCGCCAGCTCGCCGGCCTTGCCGTCGATCACTGTTCCGCGGGGAAAGAGCAGATTGCCGTAGTCGTCCTCGGGAAGGGCACCATAGGCCAGGAAATTGCCGTAGCCCCGCCCCAGCTGAAAATAGTCGCTGTAGGCGGCGGCGATGATCTCGGTATCCTCCTGGAACTGATTGTTGATAAAGGTGGCCACCTCGGCCAGCAGTCCCCGGGCTGCCGCAATCCGGTCCTTGTCCGGGATCTTGGTCACCCCGCCGACGACAATGCCGGCCTGATGGGGCATCTTGCCGCCGAAATGGGCGATGAATTCCTGGCATTTGCGTCTGATGGTCAGAGCCTCAAAATAATGGCTCATCAGCCTGGCGCTGTCCTCAGCCCCCAGGCGGTAGTCGCCGCTGTAGCGCGGCGCAAAAGGGGCAATATCCGGCCCGGCGACATAGTCAGGCAGCGCCAGAAGATAAAAATGAGTGATATGGGACTGGAGGAAACTGCCGGCCAGGATAATATTGCGCACCAGCCGTCCGTCCGGGGTGGGCTGGATGCCAAAAGCGTCGTCAAGAGCCATCGCTGAGGCCACAGCATGGTCAGCCGGGCAGACACCGCAGATCCGCTGGGTGAAGAAAACGGCGTCGCGAGGGTCGCGGCCGGCGAGAATCTTTTCGAAACCGCGGTACAGCGTCCCAGCCACCTCGGCCCGCTTGACACTACCGCCGTCGATGTCGACCGTCACCTTGAGGTGGCCCTCCAGGCGGGTCACCGGATCAATTGTAATTCGTCGCATCAGCCCTCACCTCCCAGCAGTCGCGTCTTTTTGGCCTCAGGCACCGGCGTACCGGCCGAGCCGTATAAATCTTCCCGCACAAAGAAGGGACTTGTCGCATCAGGGAAACCCGGCTCGACACAGGCCAGGCAGGGAGAACCGGCCCCTACGCACCAGTTGGTGCCGCCGTTGAATTTGCGCCGCGGGCAGTCGGCCATGGCCATCGGGCCCTTGCAGCCCAGTTTATAAAGGCAGCCATGCCCCGACAGTTTGGTGGCGAACAGGCCGCGGTCAAAGTCCCGCCGCCGCTCGCACAGGTCGTGGACCAGGCGGCCATAAAACATATCTGGCCTGAGCTGGCTGTCCAGCTTGGGCAGGCCGTAGCTGAGCACATGGACCAGCGTCCCCAGCACCCAGTCGGGATGGCTGGGGCAGCCGGGAATATTGATGGCCAGACTCCGGGGCACCACATCGCGGACGGTGCGGCTGGAGGTCGGATTGGGGCTGGCGGCGGGGATGCCGCCGAAGGAGGCGCAGGTGCCGACCGCGACCACCGCCTTGGCGGACTTGGCGCAGGACGTCACCCATTCGGTGAAGGCCATTTCCCGGCCGGCCTTTTCCCCTAAAGTAGCAAAGCGTCCATCGGCGCCCACCGGCACCGTGCCCTCCACCACTAAAATATATTCGCCCTTATAGCGCTGCTGGGTCTCGCGGATGGCGTCCAGGGCCATCTCGCCGTTGGCGGCCATCAGGGTCTGGTGAAACTTCAGACTGATCACCTTGGTCAGGGCGTCGCCGATCGCTGGCGAAACCGAATTGAGGAGGGAAATAGAGCAGCCACTGCACGACCCGCCCTGGAGCCAGATGACCGGCGGTTTGCCGCCATCCGGTCCGGCGAAGGCCTCGAGGATTTCGGGCCGGAGGGCTTCGGACAGTCCCAGCGCCGCTCCGGCGGAGGCGCACAGGCTGAGGAACTGGCGTCTATTTAGAGCCATGGTTCACCCTCCCTCCGGGAATGATATAGCGCAGGGTCGGCTTGGTGTCATACTCGGGATGGAGCGGCTTGGCCCCGGCCAGGGCCTTGGCGAAGTCGCCCTTGGGGGCGTCGAGGTCGCCGAAGATCCGCGCCCGGGTCAGGCAGGTCGACACACAGGCCGGCTCCTGTCCCTCGGCAACCAGCGACAAACACAGGTTGCAGCCCTTGGCCACCCCCTCGGAGGCCACATAAATCCGTGCCTGATAAGGACAGGCGGCCACGCAGCGCCGGCAACCGATACATTTCGTTTCATCCACCTGGGTCAGACCGAACTTATCCTTGTCTGACGCCGTGGTGGGACAGGCCTCGACGCAGGGGGCGTCGGCGCAGTGCTGGCACTGGAAGGGAGCGATGATATAGCTGACATTCGGATATTGGCCTCTTTCGGCGTCCTCAAAACGGATAAAGGCGCTTTTCACCGGCAGGGTATTCTGGTTTTGGCAGGCCACCAGGCAGGCAAAGCAGCCGACGCATTTTCCGGCGTCGATCACCATACTGTAATGCGGCATCAGCTAGTCACCACCTTTCGCACCTTGACAGTGACTTCCATCATCATGGCGTGACCGGCGATGGCCTCGACCCGATGGGGGGTAAAATCATTGGGACTGACCCCAAAGTGATAGGCTGTTTTCAGCCCAGGCGAAAAATTGCCGTAGCCGGCTGGCAGAAAGGCCGCCTCGGGGTGGATGCGCTCGGTCACCTTGACCCTGATGCGCCGCACCGCCTGGGGCGAAGCTACCTCCACCAGGTCGCCGTCGCGGATACCGAGACGGGCGGCTCGCCCGGCGTTGAGCCAGAGACGCTCCAGGTCGTAGGTCTTGGCGATAGTCAAAAGCTGGGGCAGGTTGGCGGTGGCGGTATGGGACATGATGCCCTGCTTGCCGTGGATGAGGACAAAATTGTCGGCATCAGCCCGGGACAGGGGCGGCTGCCACTCCGGCACCGGCGCCTGACCGCTGTCGGCGAAGGCCTGGGAGTATAGCTCGATCTTCCCGCTTTTGGTGGCAAAAGCCAGCTCACCCGGCGTAGCCGTCAGGACGACGGTGCCCCGCTGGCGAAGATCGTCGGCTGTCAGGCCAAGGGGCTTCAGCATGGCTGCCGCTGCCTCCTCGCGGCTGAAATTGAAATAGCGGCTGTGGCCCATCGCGCGGGCCAGGCCGGTGACCATCTCTTCAAACGGCTTGGTATCCGGGTGGAGCACCTCGATGGCCTGGCAGCGCATCGCTACCGCGGGACTGCCTGAAGTGATGCCGACCGGCAGATCTTCCCGCTCGGCAAAGCTGCACTCGGGCAGCACATAGTCGGCCGCCATGGCGGTCTCCGACCACTGGATGTCACTCACCACCAAAAGGTCCAGCGCCCGGTAGCCCTTCATCATCAGCTCTGGATCAGGGGCGTTGCGGGCCGGGTTGAAGCTATAGATAAAGCCGGCCTTGACCTTGCCCTCCAGGGCGAGCTTGGGCATGAGGTGGGGGATGCCCTGACTGGTCTGGCAGAGAGGATACTTGCCCCCGGCCCCGACACCGTCGCTGCGGGCGATCTTGGGCTTGGGCGGAGCCGGATAGGTTTTGGCATCCAGCGAACCCATATGGGGCCCCACCGGAAACTTCATCCCGCCGCCCTGACCGTAGTTGCCGAGAAGAGCGTTGACACAGGCCATCATCCGGAAGGTCTGGGTGCCGTTGGCGTAGTTGGCCCCGTTCGGGGCCTTGTAGCCCTGCTCGATGCAGGCCGCAGGCCGTTTGGCGCCAAGGGACCGGGCGATGCGGTAGATGGTGGCAGCCGGGATGGTGGTCTCGCCTTCCGCCCACTCCGGCGTATAGCGGTGCACCGATTGGTAAAATTCCCTAAAACCGGTGGTATATTGCTCGACAAACGCCGCGTCATACAGATTTTCGCTGATCAGAACATTGGCCACCGCGAGCAGCAGCGCCAGGTCGGTGCCAGGCCGGATAGGCACCCACTCGTCAGCCAGAATACACGAAGAATTCTGGCGGGGATCGACGATCACGATGGTGGCCCCCCGGGCGTGGGAGGCGGCAAGGCTGGCGGTGGCAGAGGGCGAAATGCCGTCGGCATAGCTGCGGCCGAGGAAGAGCACATAGTTCGTTTTGGCCATATCGGCGGTCGCCATAGCCCCTGTCGTCCACTTGTTGGCCACATCGCGGCCCGTGCTGCATAGGGCATGGTGGGAGTGGACGGTCGGCGCGCCGATGGCGTCCATCAGGCGGCCCATATAAAAGCTGCTGGTCGGCTTGGGGTTTTGGCTGAAAAACACCGAACCCGGTCCATGCTGATCCAGCACTGTCTTCAGCCGGGCGGCGATTTCGCTGTAGGCCTGTTCCCAGGAAACCGGGACAAACATGTCGTCACCCACCCGTTTCATCGGCTGGGTAATCCGGTCCTTATTATAGGGCCACATCGCCCCGGCATGCCCGCGGGCACACAGCCGGCCGCGGCTCGACGGATGGTCTTTTTGCCCGGTCACCTTCCAGATCCGGCCGTTCTTCACATGGATCCACATGCCGCACCAGGCCGAACAAGCCCCGCATATCGACGGCACCTGCGTCACCTCGGCCGCCTCAGCCCGGGCGCTCCATTCCTGAAAGGAAAATAAATCGCTGCACACCGCTGTGGTTGCCGCGGCCTTCAGAAAGGTCCTCCGGGAAAACCGTTCTTTAAACATCCGGTTTTTCCCCCTCCTTTTCGCACTATTCGGACAATTCATTTCCTGGGGTTATACCGTTAGCTATTATTTCGATTGCCGTCCTTCTTTCCCCTCCGTCATTTCATCCATCAGGCCACAATGGTATCTTTTACCGCCATAACCGGCAGTTATTTCTCCCCGCCCTTTTTGCCGCAGAAAAGAAAAACTCCCGGCAATTACCAGGAGTGTAAACTGCCCTTATTTTAACTGACGCAAATATTCCTCATACTCTTTTTCGTAGAGTGAAAGTTCCATTCCATACGCTTGCACAAAGGCCTTTTCCGGACTGTCAGCATCTCTCAGATAATGCATATAACCAAGAATCGGCTCATATCCTTTTGTTTCAGTCAGATGCATCATCGCCAGACCGGCAATACGGTATGTCGTTGATGTCCCGTGCTTATCCAAGGACGAATACCAGTTCTGCGGAGTATGAAGCTCGTAGATATACGGCCGGGTTTTGGCTTTAATAAAGATGTCGGTCCACCATTTTTTATATTGTGCCAGCGTCGCTCTACCCGATTTTTCGACTACAACCGCCGCCATGTTGTCAGCCATTCCCTCGGCAATCCACTCCAACTTCGTATGTTTACCTGCATCCTCCTGATTTTGAAACTGATGGGTCATTTCATGCGCTACCGTGAAAATGTTGTCACGACGGTCAGCAGCCTTCCTCACATCCAATATGATGATGTTGCCGCTAGACCAGCCAGAAGTGGTGCGAACCCTGCGTTCCGCTTCAGCCTTGTCAATATGCAGTTCGCTGACAAGAACATTGAGATATTCCTCATCATTTGAAACCAGAAACACTTTGGCATTCCGATTGAATCCCAAGTTAAATTTTTCTTTGAATACTTCGATCGTCTTATCGATGGCAAATTGCGTATCCTGCTTTACCTCGTCACTGATTTGGCTGCTGGCCATCACCTGCACTTGCGGATGGGCATAGACGACTGAAAGGGAAACCAGAAAATACAACAAAATGCTGAACAAAGATCCTCTGCAAGTTCTCCGAAGCATGCAGTATTTCACTCCTTTATAATTCATTGTCTTTAGCAGTGCAGCTCGTCTTTAGGCCTTATTATATACTAAATTGGTAATATCCGGAATGGCCCCTCTCGCTAAAGCCATGGTCAACCTCTTTTGCCTCGTCCAATACAAAACACAAGAGTGGCTCAAAGCCCCCCTCAGTTTGCCTTATGCTATTGCTTTAGCCTGACAGCCAACCCGTCGAGGATGACATATAGGCCAAAGGCGAACTGTCTGTCCATGTCGGCGTCAGTCGCGTAGTCGGCAAGGCTACTGAACACCGGGTACTGCTCCGCCATGCCGGAAAATGCGCTCCTGGCGTCGGCAAGCAGCTCTGCCACGCTCTTGCCTTGCGCGCGGGCGGCGTAGAAAAAGTGGGCTTCGTCGGCAACGAAGGCCAAAACATAATTATTGATCAACGCAGCCGCCCAAGCCACCTCGGCCGGCGAAAAGCCCGCATCGGCAAACACTCGAAAGGTAGCCTCAATAAGCGCGAACCTCCTAGGCGTGGCCGGCGGGGTATTCAGCAATATTTTTTCTGAATCGCGGATGCTCAGCAGCACCTGGCGATAATTCCCGGCGACGGCCAGCACCTGCTCCTGCCACCGGAGACCCGGTTCAGGCAACGCGATGCGCTCGCAGATACTCTCCGCCAAAAGCTGCAGCAGTTCACCCTTATCCTTTATATGCCAGTACAGCGACGCCGCCCGCACCCCGAGCCGGTCAGCCAGCCGCCGCATACTCATTTGATCCAGACCCTCCGCCTCAAGCAATTCCAAGGCAGCATCGACAATCCGGTGCCTGTCCACCGGAGGGCTGGAAAATGAATTCTTTTTGTTATTCCCTGGCTTGGCAGTCACCTTATCATCTCCCCTCTTGACATTATACCACATTTGTGACAAACTAACACCGTTAGGTTATCTAACGGTGTTAGTTTGAAAGAAAAGGAGAGGATGCAGCGATGACTGAAAACAAAATCACGCAGCAGCAAAAAGGGCAAAAGGGAATGGGGATGGAGGGCTTTATCGCCAGGTGGTATGCCGACAACACAAAAAAAGACAGTGAGCGGTTCGCCCGTGACGCCACAACCATCGCCGCCAATATCGCCGACGGCGCCCGGTTTCTCGAAATCGCCCCCGGCCCAGGTTACCTGTCAATCGAATTGGCAAAACGCGGCAACTATGCCATCACTGGCCTGGACATCAGCAAAACCTTTGTGCGAATTGCCCGGGAAAACGCCGCCAAAGCCGTTGTACCCGTTGACTTTTGCCAGGGTGACGCAACAAAAATGCCCTTTGACGATGAGTCTTTCGATTTTATATTTTGCAGCTCCGCCTTTAAAAACTTTGCCGCTCCCCAGCAAGTACTTGCCGAGATCCACCGGGTCCTGAGGAAGGGCGGCAAAGCACTGATCATCGATCTTCGCCGCGACGCCCCCCTGGCAGCCATCGATGACTATGTCGGCAAAATGGGCCTGACCTGGCTCAGCGCCCCGATGACCAGGCTGACCTTCCGGTTCATGCTGCTGCCGCGCGCCTATACCAAAGCCGCCTTTCACGCCATGATCAGCCAAAGTGAATTTAAGCAGGCCGATATCCGCGAAAACCTGCTCGGTATGGAGATATGGCTTCAGCGCCAGTCCTAACTATCCATTCTCAATAAATAGCACGGCACCATTCCTGACGAGTGGTGCCGTGCTTCTGTGCCTAAAAATTGATTTTTGTCGGCCTCCCCAGACCGTCAGCCCCTGTGCGCAGCCAGCGCCTTGGCCAGCTGGTCGGTGCAGGAGGTGCCGTTTTGACAGATGTTGCCTTGAAACTTTTCAATGACCTCGTCCACCGCCATCCCCTCCACCAGTTTGCTGATGGCATTCAGATTGCCGGGACAGCCGCCGTTAAACTTTACGCTTTTCACCTTGCCGTCCGCCACCTCGAACTGGATTTCGGTGGCGCACACGCCCTCGGTCTGATAGGTTATCATTACTGTCACTCCTAGCATTTCTGCCGGCTCGCCTGAATGGCGCCCGGCGTTTTTTAATTGCTGCTACTCTTCCTTTCGCCCTCTTCCGCCGATTTTCCTTGCCGACAGCCATCCGCTACAAAGACATTTTTGCTACTCATAGCAATTTTAACTGGATAAAAAGTGGTGACAAATGGTAAAATTGTGCTGCGAACCGACCTCCACCGCGCCGAATATCATAATCCGGACGCCCTATTTTCCCGGCCTGCGAAAAATCGCCCCTGCCAAGCACGCGTTATTCGCGCGCCGACTCGTGGTTAAAATACGGCTGTTACTAAAAAAGGAGTCTTGTCTTATGCTGAAATATCTCAGATGGTCAGGTCAACTGGCCCTCCTCGGCGGCGTCTACTGGGCCGGCACCCAAATCGCCGAGCGATCCGGCCTGCCCATTCCCGGCAGCGTCCTTGGCGTCATCCTCCTCTTTTTCCTCCTCCTCAGCGGCATCGTCAAACTTGAATATGTCGAGGAAGTCGCCGATTTCCTCCTGAAACATCTCACCTTCTTTTTTGTCCCCATCGCCGTCGGCCTGATGACCACCGCCGACATCTTCCTGGCAAACGGCTGGGTGCTGGTTGTCGCCATCCTCGTCGGGGGAGCCGTCCCATTTTGGGCGGTCGGCATCATCGCCCAGGCTCTTAGAAGGAGGCGCGGCGAATGCAAAATCTGATCCTGCTGCTCTATATCGTCCTCACTGTCTGTGCCTATCTGCTGAGCCGCCGGCTTTATCTCCGCTACCACCATCCCCTTTTAAATGTCGTCCTTTTAAGCACAGCCATCATCATCGCCACCCTGCTTCTTTGCCGGATACCCTACGCCGACTATGTGCCGGCCCGCACCATCATGACCTATCTCCTCGGCCCGGCCACCGTGGCCCTGGCTGTCCCGCTGTACCGCAACCGGCACCTTCTCCGCTGCTACTTTGTGGCCATCCTCACCGGCGCGGTCACCGGCGCGGCGGTGTCAATGGTGACCGCCGGCCTGATCGCCAGGCTGGGCGGCCTCAGCCGCGAGCTTACCGTCTCCCTCATTCCCAAATCGATCACCGTCCCCTTTGCCATTGACATCAGCCGGATATATGGCGGTGATCCGGCGCTGACGGTAGCCTTCGTTGTCGCCACCGGCACACTGGGCTCCATCCTCGGTCCGGTCTTTCTGACCCGTGTAGGAGTCATCGACCCGGTGTCGCGGGGACTGGCCCTCGGTTCGGTCTCCCATGGACAAGGCACAGCCATTGCCCTCTTAGAAGGAGAGGAACAAGGCTCGATGGCCGGCCTGGCCATGGCTCTGGCCGGGATCATGACCGCCCTCCTCGCCCCCTTCCTCATGCCGCTATTAGCCGGCTAACGATTTTGCGCCGCTAAAGACTACCGGCGTCCGCCTGGACGCCGGTAGTCTTTTTATTCCCACCGTCCACCTAGCAGCCGACAAACTTGGTTTTCGCAAAAATTGCCAAATTCGACAAATAGTTGAAGGAATCGACCCATCATTAGCGAATATTTATAATGTTAAAGGTCAATCCAAAATCAACCACACCAGCAAGCCGTCTTCCGCGGGAAATCCATGCCCTGCTGTGTCGATTATTTTAAGGACGGGGATCTTCGAATGGACCACAATCAGCCATTACAAATCCATTTCCGGTTTCTTGTTCCGATCCTGCTTGTTTCGATTCCTTTTGGGCTGCTGATCAGCAATGATCCTACCCTGAGACCGGTCATGGTCCCGGTTTTCAGTCTTTCGCTTTTAAATATTCTTTGTATCGCCCTGCCTGCCTTTGCCATCAGCTATATCGCGGCCCGCGCTTACCGGGCCAACGGCTCGGCCAGCTTGCTGTTTCTCGGCGCCGGATTCCTGGTCTCCGGGATCGGCAGTCTGCTGTCCGCCGGGATGCTCTCATTAACCGGTTCCCCCAACCTGCTGGTCACCATTCACAATTCCGGGATGCTCCTTTCCTCGTTTTGTTTTCTCTCCAGCAGTTGGCTGCTGATTAGCAGGTACCGCGCCGCGGTCGACCAAAAGCGCCACCTGTTGCCGATCTTATATGGCGGAACGACTTTTTTCCTGATGGTTTTGACCCTGCTCGCCGCCAACGGACTGACCCCGCTGTTCTTTATCCAGGGACAGGGGCCTTCCGCCCTCAGGCAACTGGTATTAGTTGTCGCCACCGTTTTTTATTCCCAGACCATTCTGCTTCTGCTGATAAAATACGCCCGTACCCGCACCGCCTTTCTCCTCTGGTATGCACTGTCGCTATTTTTGATCACCGCCGGGCTGCTCCTCATCCTGCTGCAGCACAACATCGGCAGTCTAACCAATCTCCTCGGCCGTTCGGCCCAGTATCTCGGTCACCTGTACGCGCTGGTTGCGGTCTTTGTCGGTATCAAAGAAGCAAAACACAGACAGGTTCCCGCCTCCGAGGCCCTGGCCGAATTTTTCTGGGATGCCGAGGAAAACTACCAGACCTTGGTGGAAACCATCGAACTCGCCGTTGTCTCAGTCGATGTACACGACAGGATACTCCTCTGGAACGCCAGCGCCGAGCAGCTTTTCGGACTGAACCGGGAAGAAGTGCTGGCAAAGACGCTGGGCGAAACCGGTGCATTTGACGATGAATCAGTATGGCAGACAGTTACCGGTCAGGGCCAGGTCGTATATAAGGAATTCATCTCCCGGATCAAAACCTCGGACAACCGGTGGCTGCCGGTGGAGGTCTCCCTGTCGGCCCGCCCCTCCCCGTCAGGCAGTATCCGCACCTATATCATTAAAGACATCACCGAAGAACTGCGCTACGAAAATGAAATGGCCCGCCTGAGCGGCCTCGACATGGTCGGCGAAATGGCGTCCGCCATGGGACACGAAGTGCGCAACCCGATGACCACCGTCCGCGGCATGCTGCAGATGCTGGGACGCAAAGACGCCTCCATGAAAGAGAAATACGATCTGATGATCGGTGAGATCGACCGGGCCAACGCCATCATCACCGAATACCTGTCACTGGCCAAAAACAAGACCGCCGAACTGGTTCCCCGCGACCTGTCCGACATTCTCACCAACATGCAGCAGCTCATGGAGGCTCTGGCCCTGGAGCAAGGCAAGCGCATCGAAATCGCCACCGCCCGAGCCGGCACCCCTGTCATCCTGCTCGACGAAAAAGAAATCCGGCAGCTCATTATCAACCTGGTCAAAAACGCCATCGACGCCTCTGTCCTCGGCGGAACGGTCGCCATCTGCCTCGAGGACGACCGCGAGCAACTGGTACTCTCGGTCAGCGACAATGGCCCCGGCATCCCGCCGGAAATCATGGCCAAGCTGGGCACACCCTTTCTCACCACCAAACCTGACGGCAACGGCCTCGGCCTGCCGGTCTGCTATCGAATCGCGGCGCGGCACGGCGCATCTATCGCCGTCCACAGCGATGCCGGCGGCACCACCTTTAGGGTCGAGTTCCCTCTCAAGCCGGTGCCGTAGCCGCAAAAAAAGAACCCCGACGGGGTTCTTTTTTTGCGCTGTTTCCTGTTCCCGGGGTGCTCACACCGCCAGATAATCGGCCTCAGGAAAGCGGTTACCGTTTAGAATATAGGCGAAATGCACCTCGGCCCTCAGGCTGTTGGAAACCGAGCAATATTTCTCCAGGCTGAGGCGGATGGCCCGCTCCAGGCTGGCCGCCTTGACGCCGCCTTCGACCTTATAAGTCACCATGATCCGGGTAAAACTCTTGGGCTCGGTCTCGCGCCGCTCCCCTTCCACCTCCAGTGAAAAGGCACTGGGTGTTTCGCGCATCTTACCCAGAATCAAAACAATATCAATACCGCTGCAGCCGGCCAAAGCGTTCAGCAAGAGTTCGGTCGGCCTCGCTCCCTGGCCTTCGCCGCCGCTTTCCACTCCTGCATCCATCACCACGGCGTGACCCGAGTCCCCCACAGCGGAAAAGCGCATTTTACCCTGCCATTCAATCTGCGTTTTCATGCCTCATCCTCCTTTTTGATTACCCCTTGGGGGCCAAACTTCGGCAGCAAGAACCATATTCCTGCCAATCCCGTCCATAACTACCGTTTCTTTCGAACTTATTCGACAATATTCCGGAACTCCTCGCTCTTTCCCGCCCGAGGGCCACTGCTGCCCCTACCCCTTATCAGCCACCAAAATGGCAAGACTCCGCCCCGCGTTTCGGAGAGCTGATTCCGCAGAATATTGTAGAACAATGTCAGTATATTTTGCAAATAAAGGAAATTATAATGTTTTGTTTCGACACAATCCATCAATCCGCAGGCCGTATAATGATTTTACCGATGAAAAATGGATAAGACTGCCAGATCACGGTGCTTTGTGCGGATTTATGCCGGTCTGACGCCGGAATTTATCCTCAGCGACAACGCGAAATTGCCGCAGAACTACCCGCGAAATCAGATGATTGGCGAGGAAACTGCTATGTTAAGAATCCCTGTGATCCATGCCCGGCCAGGCCTGATCACCTCCCGCAACATTTATCATACCAACGGCAATCTGCTGCTCGGCCAGGACATTGTCCTGGATCGCCGGCTGCTTTCCCGGCTAGGCAACATGGGGATCGACTCTATCTATGTCAAGCACCCTTTTTCTGAGGAACGTCCGCCGGAAATCCTCCATGAAAAAACACGGGTTGAAGCCGTCCGTCAGGTCGGCAACACCTTTACCCAGCTGCGCGACACCAAGGTTCTCAATGTGGCCGGCCTAAACAATGCCGTCAAAATGATCATTGAAGATATCATCGACAACCGGGATGTCCTCATCCACCTCACCGATGTTCGGGTATATGACGACTACACATTCGGCCATTCGGTCAACGTCTGCCTCATCTCCACCATGATCGGCCTAAAAATGGGGATGAATGGCCGGGAACTCCAGGAAATGGCTGTTGGGGCCATTCTGCACGACATTGGGAAAATGACCCTGCCGCTGCCTGTACTAAACAAAAAGACACCACTGACGCCGAAAGAATGGGACCTTATCCGCGGCCACGCCGCCACCGGTTTCGAAATCCTTCGCCACCCCGGCTCTATCCCCCTTATCTCCGGCCATGTGGCCTTCCAGCACCACGAAAACTACGACGGGACAGGCTACCCCAGGGCCCTCTCCGGCGAAGAAATTCACCGTTATGCCCGGATCGCCGCCGTCGCCGACCTATACGACGCCATCACCTCCGACCGGCCCCACCGGCTGGCCATGCTGCCGCATGAAGCCTACGAAGTCATCCTCGGTTCCCGCGGCACCAAACTCGACCCGGAAATCACCGACGTCTTTTTGCAAAACGTCTCCCTCTTCCCGCTGGGTTCGGTGGTTGCCTTAGACACCGGCGAGATCGGCGTGGTGGTGAAACTTATTCCCAAACTCCAGGCCAGGCCGATCATCAAAATCGTCTATGACCGGTCCGGAAAAAATATTCTCGACCAGCCCCGCCTGGTTGACCTGACCGCCGAACTGACCCGATTTATCGTCAAAGTCTTTAAGCCGGAGGAAATAGCGGCCATGGCGGCAAACACCAGCCTGGCCCGTGCCGGTGTGGGCTAAATCCCTGCACCGGCTTTAGTCACACCTTTATAATCCAGCTTCTCAAAGCATCACCGGCCGCTCGGCCAGGTGATGCTTTTCGTTTATTTTTCGCTGGAAATAACGCGCCGAAACCCGCCGTTTTTTTGTCAGAAAATATTGACAATGACCAAGGCAGGCGTTACGATAAAAGCATAAATGTAATGAATTTTTCTTTTTTAACTATATTGTAATGATTATTACAATTATCGACCGGCAAATCAGGCGGAAACGGGGGAAGATACAATGGATTGCAAGTCTTCACGGGTGCAATTGATTCTGGTGCTATTTTCCTGCATGTTCATCATGGGGCTGGACCGGAGCAGTCTCGGGGTCGCAGCCCCGATCATCATGAAAGAGCTCGACATCGACCCCGGCTCCATGGGTATCGCGCTATCGGCCTTCTTTTTTACTTACACCTTGTTCAACCTGCCATCAGGAGCCCTCGCCGACCGGTTTGGCGTCAAGTCGGTACTGGGCTTCTCAGCCGCCATCTGGTCGCTGGCCTCAGCCGCCACCGGCCTGGTGGGCGGCCTCGCCACCCTGATCGCCGCCCGGCTGGGGGTCGGCGTCGGCGAAGCCGCGGTCTGGCCTGTCTCCACCAAAATGGCCTCAGAAGCTTTCCCGCCGAAAGAGCGGGGCACCGCGGTCGGTCTTTACCAGTCGGGGGCCAGGCTGGGATATGCCGCCACCCCCATCATCATGGGTTTTTTGATTGCCCACTATAGCTGGCGGATGGCATTTGTCATCACCGGGATCGGCAGCCTGCTGTGGTGTGTGCTGTGGTATTTCTGGCACAAAGGCCAGGGCGAACCGGCCCCGGCGGCAGACACAGGCAAGGCCAAGGCCGCCATCCCCTGGAAACAGCTTTTAACCAGCCGCTGCACCCTGGGCCTTTTTTTCACCAAGTTCTGCGGCGATTATCTCTATTACATGTTTTTGACCTGGGTTCCCTCATATCTGGTCATGGAGCGGGGCTTTTCCATCCTCAAAATGGGGATCTACGCCTCCCTGCCCTTCTTTACCGCCTTTTTGACCCAGCCGATGGCCGGTTATCTTTCCGACTGGCTTGTCAAAAAAGGCTATAGCCTGACGGTGGCCCGCAAAGGAGTGCTGGTGGGAGCCCAGCTCTGCGCGGCCTCGATCATGGTGGTCGGCTATGTCGAAGACCCCATGGTGGCGGTGGCCATCCTGACCCTCAACGTCGCCGCAGGCTCGACCACCGGCGGCCTGACCTGGACCCTGTGCGCCGACGTCGCCCCAAAGGGACTGGCAGGCACACTGGGCGGGGCCATGAATGCCGTGAGCGCGTCCGGCGGCATCCTGGCACCCATCGTCACCGGCTTTATCGTCAAAGCCACCGGCAGCTTTCAGTTGGCCCTGGCCACCGGCGGCATCCTCCTTGTGCTGGCTGCCTGCACCGTCCTCTTCGTCATCCCGGCGGTTGAGCCGATGGAGCTGTCGCCGCGGGAAAACTAATCTAAAAGAATACGAGGTGAAACCAATGTCTGTGACCTATGACCTCATGCTGCGCGGCGGCACTGTCATCGACCCGGCCCGTGATTTCCACGGCCCGGCTGATGTCCTCATCCATGATGGCCTCATTGCTCTGGCACCGCCCGGACAGCCCGCCGCCGCCGAAAAAGTTTTGGATGCGACCGGGTGTCTGGTACTTCCCGGACTGATCGATTTTCACACCCATCTCTACTTCGGCGGAACGGCCATCGGTATCCAGCCCGACTCGGCGCTGCTGCCCCAGGGGGTAACCACCGCCGTTGACCAGGGCAGTACCGGTGTCAACAATTTTGAAAGCTTTTACAAAACCGTCATTCAAACCAGCCAGGTCCGCATCTTCGCCCATCTGCACTCCTCGCCCGCCGGACTGGCCACCCTGCGCCGATCCCAGGAAGTGGCCGATCCCGCCGTCTTCGATCCGGCAGCGGCAGCGCGCCTTTTCCGCCAGTTCGGCGACCGGCTTGTCGGCCTCAAAATCCGCCAAAGCCGGGAAATCGTCGGCGACTACGGTCTCGCCCCGCTAGCGGCCACTGTGCGGATGGCCGAGGAGATCGGCTGCCGGGTAGCAGTCCACACTACCAATCCGCCGGAAGAGGTGGGGCAATTGGCGGCGCTGCTCCGGTCAGGCGACATCTACACCCACATGTACCAGGGCAAAGGCCACCACATCATCGGCGACGGCGGCAAAGTCCGCCAGTCTATCCGGGCAGCCCGGGAGCGCGGCGTCATTTTCGACACTGCCGACGGGCGCCCCCACTATACCTTCGCTGTGATCAGGGCAGCCATCGCCGACGGCTTTCCGCCTGACATCATCAGCACCGACCTGGTGACCGGCGGCCTCTACGACCGGTCCCTCTTTGGCCTGCCGCAAGTGATGGCCAAATACCTTGCCCTCGGCCTGCCCCTCACCGAGGTGGTCCGGGCCTGCACCCAAACCCCGGCCGCCCTACTCGGCATGGCCGGCACGATCGGCACCCTCGCCCCCGGCGCCTGTGCCGACGTGGCTGTTTTCCGCCTGAAGGAGGCCGCTTTGCCGCTGACCGATTCGACCGGCGAAGTGCTGACCTGCCGCCAGCTCCCCGTGCCCCAGCTGACCATCCGCGGCGGTCAGGTAGTCTATCGCAATATAGAGTGGTAACACCAATGTTATGAATGAATGCCAGTCCAAAAAACGCCGGATGGTAGCGGAGGTACAAGGAAGATGGATCATGAAAAAACAATCCAGGCGATACCGGACATCGAAAAGGCAACCATACGCCGCGTCACCTTAAGGCTGATGCCCTTTCTGATGGTCTGCTACTTTTTCGCCCTGCTCGACCGGGTCAACGTCGGGTTCGCGGCGCTCTTGATGAACAAGGATATCGGCCTTTCGCCGACCGTATTCGGCTTTGGCGCCAGTCTGTTTTTCGTCTCCTATTTTCTGGTCGAGGTCCCCAGCAACCTCGCCCTCGAAAAATTTGGCGCCCGCCGCTGGATCGCCCGCATCATGATCACCTGGGGTCTCGTCTCGGCCGGCATGGCCCTGGTGGTTGGCCCCAACTCCTTCTATGTGATGCGCTTTATCCTCGGGGCCGCCGAAGCCGGGTTCTTCCCCGGTGTTGTCCTCTTTTTGACCTATTGGCTGCCGTCCATCTATCGCGCCCGCTTTATCGCCATCTTCATGGTTTCCATCCCGGTGGCCAGTTTTCTCGGCTCACCCCTTTCGGCGATGCTGCTCGGCATCGATGGCGCGCTTGGTCTCAAGGGCTGGCAGTGGCTCTTTCTCTGCGAAGGCATCCCGGCCGCCCTGCTTGGCGTCGCCTGCCTCTTCGTCCTGACCGACCGCCCGGCTGACGCCAAATGGCTGAGCGAAGAACAGCGCAGCTGGCTGATCGAACGCATCGCCAGCGACGGCGTCCGCAAAGGGGGCGAGCATCTATCCATCTGGCAGCTCATGCGCAACAAACATTTCCTGGTGATGGCGATGGTGTGCGCCGGCGCCTCGGCGACCGGTACGGCGCTGTCCATCTGGCAGCCGCAGATTCTCAAATCCTTCGGCCTTACCATCATGCAGACCGGTCTTTTAAATTCGGTGCCCTACGGCATCGCCTCTGTCCTGATGATCCTCTGGGGCCGCCACTCCGACCGCAGCAACGAGCGCCGCTGGCATACTGCACTGACCCTGCTGCTGATTTCGGCCGGTCTCGGGTCGATGGCCCTTGCCTCCGGCATGCTGGTACCGACGGTGATGCTGCTGAGCTGCGCCCTCATCGGGGCCTACTCCTTCAAGGGTCCCTTCTGGGCGCTGACATCAGGCTGGCTGTCACCCAAAACAGCTGCCGCCGGACTGGCGGGGATTAACGCCATTTCCAATCTGGTCGGCGGCGGCGCTATATCGCTGGTGGGTATGATCAAGCAATCTTCCGGCAGTTTTGCCGTCGCCCTCCTGCCGCTGGTGCTGCTGACTGCGTTAGGCGGCGTCAGCGTACTGCTCATGACCCGCGAGAAAAAGCCCGCGGCGGCGACCCCCGGCGCTGAATAATACAAAACAACATCTATATTAGGAGGAAACCACTATGAAATTAGGATTTATCGGCTTCGGCGAAGTCGGCTTTGAAATGGCTAAAGGATTTAAAGGGGCAGGCCTGGAAGGTATTGTTGTCTATGACGTCATGCAGGGTCATCCAGTTTACGGCCCCCTGGTCAAAGAAAGGGTCGAGGCATCAGGCGTCACCCTCAAGGCCACCCCGGCCGAAGTGCTGACCGAAGCCGACGTCGTCATTGTGGCTGTGCCTGGCGACAAAGCCCTGGTCACCGCCCAGGGGCTCCGTCCCTTTTTGAAAAAACCCACCCTCTATGTTGACGTATCGGCCTCGTCGCCGGACGTCAAACGGGGCATCTGGGAGGAAATCAAAGAAACCGGGGCCGACTTTGTCGACGCCGCCATGCTGGGCCCCCTCACTGTCTACCAGCAAAAAGTCCCCTCCCTCATCAGCGGCAGCGGCTGCGATCGCTTCCTGTCCCTCATGCTGCCCTACGGGATGGATCTGGAAAAGGTCAGCGAAGTCCCGGGCGAGGCCACCGGCATCAAACTGGTCCGCAGCATTTTCATGAAAGGGATGCCAGCCCTCTTCCTCGAGGTGCTGGAGGCGGCGTCACTCATGAAAGTCGACCACCTGGTCCTCAAATCACTGGCCACCACCATGAACGCCTGTTCCTTCGAACAGAGCTTCAACCGCCTGGTGACCGGCAGCGCCATCCACGCCGAGCGGCGGGCCCATGAGATGGAAAACGTCATCGAAATGCTGGAAGGCATCGGCGTCAAGCCGACCATGTCCAAAGCCACCCATGAACGCCTCTCCTGGCTGGCTGCCAAAAATCTCCGCGAAACCTTCGGCGGCAAAGTCCCCAAAGAGTGGAAAGAAGTCGTCCTGGCCTGGGAAGAACAAGACCGGGCCAAGGGTTAGACCCTGCCAAAGCGGCAATACGTTTTAGTGCTCAGCCGACAGGCGTTCCTGTTCGGCCAAAATAAAAGGAGGATTGCCATGAACAGCCACATCACCCGGCGGACCTTTCTCAAAAGCTCCGGACTGGCCCTGGTCGCCCTGGGGGGCATCCAAATCCCGTCAGCACTCGCCGCGACCTTCGATGACGAAATCGGAGTTCCCTTTTCCAGCGGCAGCGGCCGGGCCCGCACCAAAGTTCCGGCCCTGGCCACCGACTGCCATCACCACATCTATGATTCGACCTTCAAGGTCGACCCCAACGCCACCCTCCGCCCCCCTGACGCTACCATTGCCGACTACCGGATGCTGCAAAAACGCATCGGCACCAGCCGCAACGTGGTCGTCCAGCCCTCCACCTATGGGGTGTATAACGACGGCCTGGTCGAAGTATTGAAAGAATTTGGCCTGAAAACCACCCGCGGCGTGGCAGTTGTCAACACCAGCGTTACTGACGCCGAGCTGGAAAGACTTGACGCCGTCGGCGTACGCGGCATCCGCTTCAACCTCGCCCAGGCTGGCGCGACCACCATGGACATGGTGGCTCCCCTGGCTGAGCGGGTGGGGCCCATGGGCTGGCATCTCCAGATCAACGCCTCCATCGAGCAGATCGGCGACAACGCCGAACTGTGGGACAGCATTCCCGCCCAGGTGGTGTTCGATCATCTTGGCCACCTCCCGCCGGTCGGCATCAGCCATCCTACCTTTGCCGTCATCGTCGCCCTGATGCAAAAAGGCAAAGCCTGGGTCAAGCTATCTGGCGCCTATATCGACAGCAAAGTCGGCCCGCCCACCTACGCCGACAGCACCGTGGTGGCCAAAGCCTTTGTCAAGGCAGCCCCCGGACGCCTGGTATGGGGCAGTGACTGGCCGCACCCCACCTCCAAACTTGGCAACAAGCCCAACGATGCCCTGCTGCTCGACCTCTTGGCCGAATGGGTGCCGGACGAGGCGCTACGGAGCCGCATCCTGGTGGACAACCCGGCCCAGCTATACGGGTTTTAACGGCTTGTCTCCTAGCGCGAGACAAGCCGATTATCGCTAGCCCAAGAGCAATAACAGGATAGAATGGCGGGGAACAGACAAATGGATGCAACCGTCCTGCAGCGCCTGGAAAATCAAATGGAGCGTTTTACCGCCGCCCAGCGCAAAGCAGCTGATTATATTTTAAAACACCCTACCGAAGTGGCCTTCCTGACCACTGAAAAGCTGGCCGACCTAGTCGGAGTCAGCGTCGCTTCCATCATGCGGATGACCTACGCCCTTGGCTACACCGGCTACACCCAGTTCCAAAAAGACCTGCAGGAAATGCTGCGCAGCCGGGTAGCGCCGCCCTCCCGCCTGGAAGCCAACGTCAAACGCCTGGGACGAAACAAGCTTTTGGTCCGCTGCGCCGAAGTCCAGATGAACAACATCAAAAAAACGGTGGAGTTTCTCAGTGACGAAGCCATCGACAACGCCTTTGCCCTGATGACTGCCGCCAAAAAGATCTATGTTGTCGGCGTCAGAGGCAGTTCTCCGGTAGCGGACTTTCTCCACAGCAGTCTCAACCGCCTCGGCATCGACTGCGAGCTGCTCATCCCCGACTCGGGGCGGCTGCACTCCCTTTTAGTCCGATTGACGCCAGACGACCTTGTCATCGCCTTCAGCCTGCCGCGCTATGCCAAGCGCACCCTAGAAATCGTCCGGGCCGCCAAAAGCAAAGGCGCTAAAATCCTCTCTGTCACCGACGGTTATGCTTCGCCACTGGCGCTCTTGTCTGACGTCTTTTTGGCCTGTGCCTTTGAAAGCCTTTCTTTTCACCACTCGGAAATCGGGGCCCTCTTTGTCGCCGACTTTTTGCTCACCGGAGTGGCCAACCAAAATTCCGCCAAAACGAAAAACTATCTCGAGGAAGTCGAAAACATCACCGAAATCATGGATGCCAACATCATCAAATAGTGCAGCCGCAAGGCTGCAAAAAAGGAAATCCCACTCCGACTTGGAGTGGGATTTTAGTTTATGTCCTTGTTGGCGGGGAATGGTCTCCTATTGTGACTCGTCCGCGCCCTCCGCCCCCAGTATGGCAACAAACATCGCCGCCAACTCCGGGTCGAACTGGCTGCCGGCGCAGCGCGCAATCTCAGCTGCTGCAGCGGCTTGGGTCATGGCCTTGCGATACGGACGGTCGTTGGTCATGGCGTCATAGGCGTCAGCCAGCGCCAGAATGCGACACTCCACCGGGATCTCCTCACCGGCGATCCCCAGCGGATAACCCTGGCCGTTCCACCATTCCTGGTGCTTTAAAACCCAGTCGGCGATCGGAACCAGATCAGGTGCCGACTTGGCAATCCGGTAACCGATCTCGCAGTGGCGGCGCATCACCGCCATCTCCTCCATTGTCAGACTGCTGGCCTTAAAGAGAATACTGTCCGGGATGCCGACCTTGCCTACATCGTGGAACTTGGCCAACAGCCTGAGATCGGCAACGCCCTGATCCGGCAGATCGAGCTTGTGAGCCATTTTTTCCACCAGTTCCTGCAGCCGGTCGGCGTGACCCTCGGTAATATAGTCCCTGGCCTCCAGGGCCCGCATCATCGCCTGGACGATGGCGCTGCGACTGCTCTGGCTCTGGTGCATCTTTTCACGGTACATGTTATTGTCCGCCTGCTTAAACAACTCATCGACATTGTCGCTGCCGGCGAAATTGGCGGCCCACCCGATCGACAGACTGATCGGCAGCTGGGGGTTGTGCAGGTTGTAATTGGCGACAAAAGCCTTCAGTTCGCTATTGAGATTGAGCATCTTCTGCTGGTTGGGATTATGGACAAAGACGGCAAACTCGTCGCC
>JARLHX010000279.1 GCA_031292035.1 Negativicutes bacterium
AAGAGAGGCCAGGTGGGATGAGTTCGACCTGGACAAAGCGCTGTGGACAATTCCCGCCGAGCGAATGAAGCGCCGCCGCGAACACCTGGTGCCCCTGCCCCGTCAGGCTGTCGAATTGCTGCGCGATCTGCGCAATCTCACTGGAGGTTATCCGCTGTTGTTCCCTGGCCGAAGTGACACCACCAAGCCCCGCAGCAACACCGTGTTTCTGATGGCCCTGCGCCGCCTTGGCTATGAAGGCCGACAGACCGGGCATGGTTTCCGGCACATCGCCTCAACGATCCTCAACGAACATGGGTTCGACGAAAACCACATCGAGGCGCAGCTATCACACATCAAAGAAGGCGTGGCCGGTGTGTACAACAAGGCCCAGTACCTGACTCAGCTCACGACCATGATGCAATGGTATGCCGACCATCAAGACACCTTGGCAAAGGGCAATGTCGTGTCGATCAAGCGGGCCTGATGCGGGCCTTCCATTTATGACGTAGACAGATATAGACTGTTCGCCATCACTGTTCGGATAAACAGTATCAGCACAGACAAAGGTTTTGGCTGACCTAGCTCGACGGAGCGAAAAGCGGACTTCACATCCGCCTGGTCAGCCGATCTATTCAATATGGGATCGCCTGGGAGGGCGTGGGAATGGGCAAGCGTCATGAGTATTTTGAATGGCTTAAAGCCGATAAGGCAGCGGAGTATCTGGGTGACCTATGGGGCGAGCTAATCACGCCGGACACACTGATGAATCTTTGCATGGGTGGCGACTTTAAAGCGTATCTCATGCCACCTGCGGGCGGCTTACATGGCAAGTGCTTAACCCCTCAAGATGCCCTCCCACGGAATGCCTCATTGCGTGGCATTTTATGTCATGCGTATGCGTCGTGTGATGACTACCAACAGATAATTAGCCCCATCAACCTCGACTGGGTGACCGGCACTACTATGATTATCGCGCTGAGGGGGGACATCAATATGACGATCTGTCCTTATCATCTGCCTGATCACGCAAAATCCAGCCAACCCACCACCACCTATAGACTAAACAATCAGTGCTGGGACACGGAACTCAGTCGTGAGTTGTTCCATCCGCTATTCAGGACCGAGGACATCCGGGCTTTTGCCGACAAAATGAACGGAAAGGTAGATCAGCCCGAGGCAGCTTCGGCCGAAACACCCAAATTTGAACAAAAGTGTGTGCGGCAAGTTTCGGCAATTGTCAGTGCGCTGCAAGACCTAACGGTCGATCCATTGAAAATACCCCAACGGCAACCGGGTAATAAGAAATGGATCAAATCACAGGTTAAGGAAATTCTCATTCAGAGAACCGATCTTTTCACTAAAAGTTCATTCGACCATGCGTGGGATCGCGCCAGAAAATCAGGAGAAATAGGAGAAATATGCGACTGTCCCCAAAAAAAGGGGATAGGGGGACAGTTGCAGGGGGATACACCACATCAGTGACAATTTTTCCAGTCGCCATCAACAACTGGGAATAGACATGAACAACACTCAACGCATCGAAGCAGCAAGCGCCCCGATTCACCAGTTCGACCCATCCACCACCATCATCCGTATGCCTGAGCTGGAGACCATCACCGGCCTCGCCCGCGCCACCGTCTACAAACGCCTCAAGGACGACCCAACCTTTCCCCGCCCGGTATCACTAAGCAACAGCAAGTCGCGTGGTTCGCCTGTGGGCTTTATCC